>JBJOKE010000067.1:0-17292 GCA_046046245.1 Pseudomonadota bacterium
CGAGCGCGTCGTTCGCCGTCGGGCCGTCGTCGCCGAGGTCGATGCCCGGCTGGCCGTTGCCCGCGATCGAGTTGCCCAGGAAGACGTTGCCGGCGCTCGCGGCGCCCACGACGACGATGCCCGCACCGGCGTTGCCGGCGATCGCGTTGGCGTCGACCGGGTCGAGCCCGCCGATCGTCACGTTCGTGACGTTCGACAGCACGATCCCGACGCCGTTGCCGACCGGCCCCGCCCCGAGGTCGATGCCGCCGATCCGGTTGCCCGCGATGAGGTGCCCGCCCGAATCATGGGCCGCGATCGCCGCGCCGCTGAACCCGGCGAAGCCGAGCCCGCGCACCTCGCTGCCGTCGGAGCCGGCACCGAGCCGCAACCCGTCCACCCCCGGATCGGGCACGCCGTCGGCGTCGGCATCGATCGCCGATCCGTCGACGACGATCCGCGGCGTGCCGTCGCCCGCCGGAAGGGCCACGATCCGAACGGGGCCGGTGATCTCGGGAAGCGGCGACGCGAGGACGATCGTCCGGCCTTCGTCGCCGGCGAACGCGAAGACGATCTCGTCGTCGGCGTCGCCGCTCGCGTTCGCATCGAGGATCGCCTGCCGCAGCGAGCCGGTGCCGGTGTCGTCGGTCGAGTCCACGGTGAAGGTCGCGAGCAGCCCGGGCCAGGCGGCCTGCAGCGCGGCACTGACCGCGACCGTGCCGTCGACCGCGCCGGTGCTGCGCTCGAGCACCCAGTCGCCGCCGCGCGCCGCCGCGCCGGTGGGGTCGGTGCTCGCGGCCACGTCCGCGCCGGTCAGCGCGGCGAGTTCGGCGACGAGCGCGTCGCCGCGCGCGTCGGCCGCGAGGTCGCAGCCGTAGAGCATCAGGTCCGCACCGGCGGCGAGGTGCGTGCCCAGGCGCTGCCAGCGCTCGCGGCTCGCGTCGAGCGTGTCGGCGGTCACGCGGTCCGCGCCGAGCGCGAGCAGCCCGTCGGCGCCATGCGCGAACAGGTGGACCTCGGCCAGGTCGCGCGTGCCGTCGAGCGCATCGAGCATCGCGTCGAGGCCGGAGGCCCGCGGGTCGAGGACCACGACGTTCAGGTCCGGGCGGTTCGCGCGCAGGTCCTCGACGATCGCATGCCAGCCGTCGACGCCGGCATCGACGAAGACCCAGCCGGGGCGCGCCGCGTCCGGGTCGGCGACCGCCGGCACGGCGATCGCGTCGACGCCCGTCGCACGCGCGAGCGCATCGGCGAGCGCGAGGCCGGCCTCGCCCGCGGCGGCGGCGCCGGTCAGCCGCAACGCGGCGCCGGGGGCGAGCGTGTCGGCCCAGCCGGCGAAGCGCGTCGCGTGCGCGGCGAGGCCGACCGCGTCGAGCGCGGTCGACCCGAGCATGGGACCGGCCTCGCCCGACCCGGCGACGAGGTGGACCGCGGCCGCACCGGCGGATCCGGCGATCAGCTCGGAGACCTGCGCCCAGCCGTCGCGCGACGCGTCGAGGAGCGCGACGCGCAGCGACGCGTCCGGTCGCTGCGCCGCGAGCGCGTCGACGGTGCGCTGCGCGTCGGCGGCGCGCGGGTCGACCGCCACCAGCTCGACGCGGCGCGAGGCGGCGACCTGCGCGCCCGCCGCAGCCGGCGCCGGCGCGGCCGCGTCGACCGTGCGGACGATGCCGGCCTCCGGCGGGGGCGTGGGCGGCGCGAGCCCGACGAGCAGGTCGGCGGAATGCAGCAGGCGCGGCTCGAGCGTCTCGGCGAGCGGACGGCGCCGCGGCTGTCGCGCGGTGCGGAATCGGTCGAACCAGGTACGGGCCACTGCAGGCTCCGGCGCCGCCGCGTCAGCGCGACGCGGGTCGGCCGGACGCCGCGACCAGCGCCGCCTGGCGCGCGGCCGCGGGTCGCGGACCCGCCGGGGCGGATCCCGGCGCCGCGGCCGGTGGTGCGGACGATGCGGGCGCGGACGACGCAGGCGAGACCGGGCCCGGCACGAGCGGCCCGGGCACCAGCGGTCCGGACCCGACACCGAGGGGTGCGGACGGGCCCCCGGCCGGCCGCGCGCGGGCCGAGGCCGCGCCACCGCCCGCCGCCTGCGCGTCGAGCCCGAGATCGACGCGGCAGCGCGCGCCCGCGGGAATCCGCAGGTCCGGATTCGGCAGCGCGAGCCGCACGCGGAAGGTGTTGCTCGCCGGATCGAGCACGCGGTCGACGATCGTCACCGTCGCGGTCGCCTCGTTCACCGGACCGGCGTCCGGGCGCACGATGGCCTTGCGGCCGACCTGGACCTGGCCGAAGCCGGCGGCGGGCACGACGACCTCGACGCGCAGCGGATGGACCTCGGCGATCCGCAGGATCGGCCGGTCCTCGGCAAGCTCGCCGGCGCTGAGGAAGCGGTCGACGACGACGCCGCCGATCGGCGCGCGGACCTCCCGCCGCGCGAGCTGCGCCTCGGCCAGCTTCAGCTCCTGCTCGGCCTGCCGACGACGCTCGATCGCCTGCTGCAGCCGGTCCTCGCTGACCCGGGCCTCGGTCTCGGCCTTGTCGGCCGCGGCCTTCGAGACGAACTGCTCGTCGACGAGCTCGCGCGCCCGGTCGCGCTCGCGCCGCGCGAACGCCC
Source organism: Pseudomonadota bacterium (assembly GCA_046046245.1). Classification (GTDB taxonomy): domain Bacteria; phylum Pseudomonadota; class Gammaproteobacteria; order Burkholderiales; family Burkholderiaceae_E; genus UBA4615. Next base: position 2,591 of record JBJOKE010000067.1, read on the forward strand.
GGTTGCGCTCGGCCGCCTGGAACTCGGCGTTCTGGTCGGCACGCACCTTCGCGAGCTGCGCATTCGCGCGCTCGACCGCCGACTCCAGCCGCGCGACCACCTGTCCGCGCCGCACGAGGTCGCCGCGCTCGGCGTCGATCGCCTCGAGCACGCCGGGCACCGGCGCGCCGACCTGCACGACCTGGTTCGGCTGGATCAGGCAGTCGAGCCCCTGTGCCCCGGCCCCCCAGGCCGACGCGCACAGCACCGCGCCCAGCGCGAGGCGCAGGACGGTGGGCGGTGGACGACGGGGCAGGTGCATGGGGGGTCAGTCTTCGACGCGTCCGACGAGGTCGCGGCGCGACCGCGACTGCGCCGCGTCGCGCAGGCGACGGCGCAGGCGACGAGCTCGACGCGTCTCGGACCCTTGTACGACGCGCAGCAGCGTCGTGCCCACGGTCCCCGGGACGCGCGGGAGCAGCCGACCGATCAAAGGCGTCGGTGCCGTCGCCGACCCGACTCCGGAAACCGGATCGCCGGCGACCAGCCAGGCCTCGGCCGAGCCCGGCTCGCCGCGGCGGGCGACCCGCCCGAGCAGCTGCCGCTCGAGGCGGCGCGACCCGTGCACGTGGGTGGCCACCAGCGCGAGCCCGCCGGCGGCGATCGAGCGGGCGTCGAGCACGACGTCGGTGCCGCGGCCGGCCATGTCGGTGACGATCGTGACCCGGCCCGGCAGCCCGGCGCCGTCGACCGCCGGGACCTCGCCGTCGGCATGCGCCGCGTCGATCCGCGGCGCGTCGATGCCGAGCGCCCTCAGTGCGCGATCGATCCGGCCGGCCTCGGCCACGTCACGGACCGCGACCAGGACCGGCCGCGCGGCGCGCGCGAGCGCATCCACCCGCGCGACGAGCGCGGCGTCGCGCGCGGACGCGTCGACGAACACGCGCGGCGGCAGGTCGACACGGCGCGACGGCACGCGCGGCGCGATCCGGACCACGGCGGCGCCGTAGCCCGCCGCGAGCTCGCCAGCCTCCTCGGACAGCGTCGCCGACAGTCCGCCCAGCCGCCAGTAGCGCGGGAAGAACTGCGAGGGCGTGGTCTGGATCACCGGCCGGTGCGGCAGCGTGCCCTCGGCACGCTCCTTGTGCTCGATCATCTGGTGCAGGCCGGCCGACCAGGCGCGTCCGACCGCGATCCGCCCGGTGGCCGCGTCGACGATCTCGACGCGGCCCTCGCGCACGAGGTAGTCGCGCTCGACCCGGTACAGGTGCAGCGCGGCGAGCGCCTGCGCGACGAGCGTGTCGCGCCGCCGGGCGAGCGCGAACGGGCCGCCGAGCCCCTCGGCCTCGCGCGCCACGCGTTCGCGGCCGGCCTCGGTCAGCGTCGCGACGCGGCTCGACGCGTCGGCCGTCCAGTCGCGCCCCTGCCAGAGCCCGCCGGCGATCCGCAATGCGTCGGCGCAGCCGTCGGCGGTCTCGCCGCCCGACTGGGCGAGCACGCAGGGCAGCGTCGCGTCGTCGACCAGCAGCCCGTCGGCCTCGTCGAGGAACGCGCTGCACAGGCCGCGCAGCAGCGGCGGCGCGCCCGTCGCGCCGGCCGCGCCGGCCGCGCCGCGCAGCATGGCTGCGGGTCCGCCGTCGTCGGCGCCGGCCAGCCGGTCGCGCATCCAGTCGAACATCAGCTCGTGCGCGGTGCAGTAGACGACGTCGCGCGACCACGCGAGCCGCCGCCGCTCGGGCGCATCGGTCGCGAGCACGCGGTCGCAGGCGAGGCCGAGCGCACGGAAGAACGGCTCGAGCCGCGCCGCGTCGCGCTCGACCAGGTAGTCGTTGACCGACACCACGTGGACCGGCACGCCGGCGAGGGCGCGCGCGCCGGCCGCCATCGCCAGCGCGAGGGTCTTCCCCTCGCCGGTCGCGAGCTCGGCGAGCGCGTCGTCGAGCATCGCCGCGGCCGCCTGGACCTGGGTCGGGTACGGGTCGAGCCCGAGCACCGACCGGGCCGCGACGCCGGCGAGCGCGAGCGCGTCGTCGCGGTCGGCCGAGCGCGCGCGGCCCGAGGCCAGGCGCGTGCGCAGGCGCGCGGCGAGCTCGGCCACCGGCATGCCGGTGGCGGCCAGCGCCTGCATCCGCGCGATCACCGCACGGGCCCGTCCCGGGCCGCGCCGGCCGTCGAGCGCACGCAGCCGGCCGAGCCAGGCGAGCGCGGGGCCGCGCAGGCGATCCGCGTCGCGCTGCGGGTAGTCGCCCCAGAAGGGCCCGGGCGCGGGCCGCGCCGGCGGCGGGGCGAGGAGCGCGGTCGAGGCGACCGTCACTCAGCCCTCCAGCCGGCGCAGGAACAGCCGGCGCAGCACGTCGCCCGCCTGCGCGGCGACCGGCCGCGGCGGCAGGTCGACCCGGACCGAGGCCGACGAACCGATCCGCGGCATCGGGCCGTCGGGCACGAAATCGAGCTGGAACCAGGGCTCGAGCGTGCGCAGGCCGTCGCGGTCGGTCGGGTCGGTCGCGATCGGGCCGCCCGCGGCCTCGCCGAGCGCGGCGCCCGGCAGCTGCCGGACCGCCTGCGGCGTCTGCGCGGCGGCGCGCGCCGCCAGCGTGAGGCCCGGCTGGTCGGCGACGCGGACACGCGCCGCGCCGGGCTCGAGCGCGTCGCGCAGCCGGCGGGTCTCGTCGTCGCGCGCCAGCGCCTGGATCCGGATCGAGTCCGGCTGCAGCACATAGAGCAGCGTGTCGCCCTGGCGGACCTGTCGCTCGAGCGGCCCGTCGCGGTCCGTCCAGGCGACGACGCCGTCGGCGGTCGCCCGCAGCACGAGCGCGGCGAGCCGCCGCTGCAGGTCGGCGATCCGCGCGCGGAGCCGGTCGATCTCGTCCTGCGCGACGCCGGCGGCGGCGCGGTCGGTGTCGAGCTGGCCGATCCGCTCGGCCTGCTTCGCCGCGAGCTGCGCGCGCGCCTGCGCGAGCTGCGTCTCGAGCGGCAGGCTCTCGAGGCGCGCGAGCGGCGCGCCCGCTCGCACCGGGTCGCCCGGCGCGACCAGCAGCTCGACGACCCGCCCGGCCTCCGGGCTGCGCACGCGCGCCGATTCGGCGGGCATCACCACGCCGGGCAGCGTCGCGGTCTCGGGCACCGGCACCAGCGCGACCGCCGCGACCACGAGCGTCGCGGCGACGGCCATCCCGCCGACCGCGCGGACCGGCCGCTCGGAACGCCAGCGCGCGGTCCACGCGAAACGCAGCGCATCGCGCAGCCCGCGACCGACGGCGAGCCACAGCCCCCAGGCGAGCGCCAGCAGCGCGAGCGGCCGCGAGTACGGCGCGATCCACGCCGCGAGCCATGCGAACAGCGCGACCCGGTAGACCCACGATGCGAGGCCCCAGCCGAGCAGCCAGGGCAGCTCGCGCGCGGTGCCCGCGGGCGCGACGTCGCGCTCGCCGGCGACGATCCGCCGCGCGAGCGCGCCCCAGGCGCGGCGCGAGCGTTCGGCGAGGTTCGGCAGGTCGAGCGCGTCCGCGAACGCGTAGTAGCCGTCGAAGCGCATCAGCGGGTTGCCGTTGACCAGGACCGTCGAGACCGCGCCGATCGTCATCGCCGCGAACGCCGCGGTCCGCAGCCAGCCATCCTCGACCGACAGCCAGACCCACAGCGCTGCCGCCGCGCACAGCAGCTCGGCGACGATGCCGGCGAGGCTGGTCGCCACGCGCCGCGCGCGCGACGGGAACATCGCCGCGGCCGAGGCGTCGACGTAGGGCACGGGCATCCCGAGCATCAGCGTGAGGCCGATCTCCGGCACGCGGCCGCCGGCGGTACGGACCGCCCAGGCGTGCGCGAGCTCGTGCAGCGCCTTCATCGGCGGATAGACCAGCCACAGCGCGAACGCGAAGCCCGGCGTGGGCACGTGCGCGGCGCCGTAGGCGAGCAGCGCGTCGATCTGGCCGAGCGCGACCGCGCCGGCGAACGCGAGCAGCGCGACGAACGCCGCCAGCGCCCACGGCGTGTAGAGCGGCGCGACCGCCCGCCAGGTCGCCTCGAGCAGGCGGCCGGGCTCGCCGAGCGGCACGCGGAACGACAGCGGATTCACCGCGACCAGCATCCGGTTCAGCCGACGCTCGGCCTCGCGACGCGACAGCCGCGCGAGGTCCGCGCCGTGGTCGACCGCGATCAGCCCGGTGTCGGCGAGCTGCTGGATCAGCGCGACGACCTCGTGCTGCGACGGCACCTCGTCGCCGGCCTCGTCGAGCAGCAGCCCCCAGAGCACGTCGACCGACATCCGCCCGTCGAGCCGTCCCGCGAAGCGGTGCGCCGGCCCGTTGAGCCGCATCTGCCGGCCGAAGGCCTCGTCGCGGTAGATGTGCCAGACCTGGTCGCCGATCCGCTGCCGACCGATCCGCACCGTCGGCTTGATCCGCAGCACGAGCCCCGAGACCCGGAACCAGTCGGGCGAATAGAGCGCGTCGTCCCTCACCATCCCCAGGCCCACAGCCTGTCGGCGACCGCGCGCCAGGGCCGCTCGAGCAGCACGCGGCCGAGCGCGCGCTCGCCGGCGGCGATCTTCGCGACGCCCTGGTAGCCGGGCCGCAGCTCGGACTCGTCGGGCGTGGCGGCCTCGACCTCGAAGACCGTGCGGCCGTCACGCGCGACCGCGGCCGGCGACACGCGGACGACCTTCAGCGGCAGCTCGAGACCCGCGTTCGCCGCGAGCGCGAGCGTGCCCGCGCCGTCGACCGCGACGAGCGCGACGTCGCGCTCGTCGACGTCGACGATCACCCGGTGGCGCCCGACCGGCGCCATCGACAGCAGCACGTCGCCGGCCTTGACCGGCGCGCCGAGCGACTGGGTCAGGTCGCCGCTCAGCACCAGCCCGTCGAAGGGCGCGACCACGCGCAGCCGGCCGAGCTGCGCGTCGGCGAGCGCGAGCTGCGCGCGGGCCTGCGCGGCACGGGCCGCGTGCTGCGCATACTGCGCGCGGTCCTCTCGCGCCACCGCCTCGATCGCCTGACGCCCGGCCTGCTCGGCCTCGGTCGACCAGCGCATCCGCTCGAGCAGCAGGTCGCGGTCGTCGAGGTCGACCATCGGCTGGCCGGCCGCGACCGTGTCGCCGGGCCGGACGTGGACGCGCGCCACGAAGCCGTCGGCCGGCGCGGTCATCGTCCGCTGCGACGCGCCCTCGACGCGGGCCGCGCCCGAGACGCGGTACGGCACGTGAACCGTCGCCGCGACCGCGCTCGAGAGCAGCGCCGCGCCGACGATCCACGCGGTGCGCCCGCGCCGCCCCGCGAACGCGTCGGCCAGATCGGCCACCATCGTGCGGATCGGCCGGTCGGCCCGCCGCCGGAGCGCGAGCGTGGGCGCGAGCAGCGACGCGAGCCGCTGCAGCTCGACGAGGACCGCGGGCTCGAAGGCCGGACCGGCACGCTCGAGCGTCAGCGCGCCGAGCGCACGCCCGCGCTCGGCCAGCGGCACCGCGCAGACGGCGGCCGACTGGCCGAGCCGCGCGAGCTGCGCCTGCGCGACGTTGACCGGCATCTCGCGGCTGGGCAGCGTCGGCCACGCGACACAGGTCGCCTGGTCGAGCGCCTCGTCCATCGCGGTGGCGACCGGCGCGACCGTCTCCGCCGACGGCCGGTCGCCGACGCCGTCGGACATCACGGCGACCCGCACGCCCGCGCGTCGGGCCCATCCGAAGGCGACGCGGGCGCAGCGGTACTGGCGGGCGATCGTCGACACCAGGCCGAGCAGCGCGTCGTCGAGCGAGGCCGCGTCGGCGACGACGGCCTGGCACTCGAGCAGCCGCGCGAGCTCCACCGGCGAGGCGGCGGGCCGGCCGTTCGACGGGCGCGGCACCGCGGGCTCGGGCTCGGGCGCAGGCACGGCCGCCGGCGGGAAGACCGGCGCGGCGCCCGGATCGCGGCCGCCCGGGCCGTCGCGGTAGAGCAGCGAGGCAGGCAGCCCCGGCGCGGTGCCCGGGCCGCCGGCGGACGCAGGGCCCGACGACGGGCCGCCCGTGGCCGCGCCGCGGGCCGGGGCACCGACCGCCGGCCCGATGCCCGGCGACGACGCCGTACCCGGCCGCGGCTCGGCCGCGGCCCCGCCGTGCGCGAGCGCGTCCATCATCCGGTCGAGGTCGCCGGCCGACTCGGTCGATTCGCGCCAGAGGTCCAGCCGCCCGTGCAGCCGCGCGTGCCAGCGCGACAGTGCATCGCCGATTGCGTCGGTCCGACCGTCGAAGCGCAGCACCACGACCGCCCGCAGCTCGCCCTCTCCGCCCACGTGCAGCCCGACCAGGCGCGGCGCGCCGGGCTCGCCGTCCAGCCGCTCGTCGATCGAGCGCGGATCGCGGCCCAGCCGCTCGGCCGCCTGCAGCAGGTTGGGCGACGGCGCGGGACCGCGGGGCCACGAGGCCACCGGCCGGACGCCGCCGTCGGATCCGTCGGGCAGCGCCAGCAGGGCCGTGCCCAGTTCGGACTCGGCCTGGCAGCCCGCCTCGAACGCATCGACCAGCGCGGCCACGCCCGTCCACGCCCGTCCGCGGACGGGCGGCCGGGTCGGAGCCGGATTGAGCGTGATCGGGTCGGCGGTCATCGGTCGGCGAGGGGAACGGGGCACGCGGCCCCACGCGCCCCGGCACGGGCGCGCGCCCGCACCCCGGGGAAGCCAGGACCGTCTGGCGCGATCGTCGCCAGCGCGTCGCATGGCCACAATGGGGTGGCGACGAGCGGCGGGACGGCCGACGTGCGCGCGCGGACTGCCGCCTCGGACGTTGTGACGCGACCACGCCGGCACGCCCGGCCGACCGCTTGTCCGGCCACGGCCCGGCGCCCCGCTGCCCGGGGCGCCCGCGCACCGATTTCCGTACACTGGACGGTCCCTGCCCGATCCGACCGGAAGCCTCCCCGATGAACGAACACGCGCTCGCACGCCTCCAGCTGCCCCGGCGGGCGATGGCGCTCGTGCTGGCCGGCGGCCGCGGCAGCCGCCTGCAGCAGCTCACCGACGTCCGCTCGAAGCCCGCCGTCTACTTCGGCGGCAAGTTCCGGATCGTCGACTTCGCGATGTCGAACTGCCTGAACTCCAACATCCGGCGGATGGCGGTGATGACGCAGTACAAGTCGCACAGCCTGCTGCGGCACATCCAGCGCGGCTGGGGCTTCATGCGCGGCGAGCTCAACGAGTTCGTCGACCTGCTGCCCGCGCAGCAGCGGATCGACGAGGCCTCGTGGTACCGCGGCACCGCCGACGCGGTGTTCCAGAACCTCGACATCATCCGCGGCCACCGCCCCGACTACCTGCTGGTGCTGGCGGCGGACCACATCTACAAGATGGACTACTCGAGCATGCTGGCCGAGCACGTCGAGCGCGGCGTGCCCTGCACCGTGGGCTGCTTCGAGGTGCCCATCGAGGACGCGCGCGCGTTCGGCGTGATGAAGGTCGACGCGAACGACCGGATCCTCGAGTTCGCCGAGAAGCCCGCGAACCCCGAGCCGATCCCCGGCCGCCCCGAACTCGCGCTCGCGAGCATGGGCATCTACCTGTTCGACGCCGAGTTCCTCTACGACGAGCTGCCGAAGTTCATGACGGGCGAGACGACCCATCACGACTTCGGCCGCGACGTGATCCCGGCGATGGTCGCAGGCGGCCGCGCGATCGCCCACCCGTTCTCGCGCAGCTGCGTGGGCGAGGCCGGCCGCGATCCCTACTGGCGCGACGTCGGCACGCTCGATGCGTACTGGGAGGCGAACATCGACCTCACCGCGACCGACCCCACGCTGAACCTCTACGACCGCGACTGGCCGATCTGGACCTACCAGGAGCAGCTGCCGCCGGCGAAGTTCGTCCACAACGCCGGCGAGCGCCGCGGCGAGGCGATCGAGTCCATGGTCTCGGGCGGCTGCATCATCTCGGGCTCGCTCAACCGATCGCTGCTGTTCTCGAGCTGTCGCGTGCACTCCTACTCGAAGGTCGACTGGTCGGTGCTGCTGCCCGAGGTGAAGGTCGGCCGCGGTGCGCGGCTCACGCGCTGCATCGTCGACCGAGGCTGCGAGATCCCCGACGGCCTGGTCGTCGGCGAGGACGCGGCGGCCGACGCCGCGCGCTTCAACCGCACCGCGCGCGGCATCACGCTGATCACCCGCGACATGCTGGCGAAGCTGCCTTCATGAACGCGGGTCGACCGAAGGCCGCCGCCTCGCGCGGCGGCCGGTCGCGCGCGGGCGCGACGCCGTCGGGCACGGCCGTGCTGCACGCGGCCGCCGAGTGCTATCCCTGGGTCAAGACCGGCGGCCTCGCGGACGTCGTCGCGGCGCTGCCCGCGGCGCAGCGCGCCGCCGGCCTCGACGCCCGCCTGCTGCTGCCCGGCCTGCCGGCGCTGCGCGACGCGCTCGCCGAGCGGACCGAGGTCGCGCGCCTCGGCACGGCCTTCGGCGCCGCGCGGGTCGACCTGGTCTCGGGCCGCCTGCCCGGCCTCGCGGTGCCGGTCTACCTCGTCGACGCGCCGTGGCTCTACGACCGTCCCGGCAATCCCTACCTCGGCCCCGACGGCCACGAGTGGGCCGACAACGCCCAGCGCTTCGCGCTGCTCGCGTGGGTCGGGGCGCAGCTCGCCGAGGGCGGCCTCGATCCCGCGTGGTCGCCGCGGATCGTCCACGCGCACGACTGGCACGCGGCGCTCGCGCCCGCGTACCTGGCCGCGCGCGGCGCGCGCCATCCGTCGATCGCGCGCGCGCGCAGCGTGCTCACGATCCACAACCTCGCCTACCAGGGCCGCTTCCCGCTCGAGCGCTTCGGCGAGCTCGGCCTGCCCGCATGGATGGCCGGGCCCGCGGGCATCGAGTTCCACGGCACGCTGCGGCTGCTCAAGGGCGGCCTGATGTTCGCCGACCGGATCACCACGGTGAGCCCGACCTACGCGCGCGAGATCCTCGGACCTGCCGAGGGCCACGAGCTCGACGACGTGCTGCGCCACCGCGCCGACCGGCTGTCGGGCATCGTCAACGGCATCGACGACGCCGTCTGGAATCCGGCCACCGATCCCGCGATCGCCGCCCGCTACGACGCGTCGGACCTGTCGGGCAAGGCCGACTGCAAGCGCGCGCTGCAGGTCGAGCTGGGTCTCGAGCCGCGCGCCGACGCGCCGGTGCTCGGCGTGGTCTCGCGGCTCACCCCGCAGAAGGGGCTCGACCTGCTGCTGTCGGTGCTGGCGCAGTGGCTGGGCGCCGGCGGTCAGGTCGCGCTCCTCGGCGCGGGCGAGCCCGCGCTCGAGCATGCGTGGCAGGCCGCCGCGCACGCGGCCCCGGGCCAGGTGGGCGTGCGGCTCGGCTACGACGAGGGGCTCGCCCACCGGATCGTCGCCGGCGCCGACCTGCTCGCCGTGCCCTCGCGCTTCGAGCCCTGCGGCCTGGTGCAGCTCTACGGGCTGCGCTACGGCACGCTGCCGCTGGTCCACCGCACCGGCGGCCTCGCCGACACCGTGGTCGACGCCGACGAGGCCGCGCTGCGCGAGGACCGCGCGACCGGCTTCGCGTTCGCCGGCGCCCATCCCGACGCGCTCGCGCGGGCGCTGCGCCACGCGCTGGACGGCTGGCGGCACCCCGCCGCCTGGCAGCGGGTGATGCGCCGGGCGATGGCGCAGGACAGCTCGTGGCGGGGCCCGGCGGCGCGCTACGCGGCGCTCTACGACGAGACGCTGGCCGGCGGCTGAGCGAGCACTTGCGCGCGATCAAGTCCCGCGGCGCGGCGCCCCGATAGCATCGCACCGTGCGCATCCTGCTCGCGATCCTCGTCGACAGCCCCCACTTCCGCCGCCTGCTGGCCGCGCTCGGCGTCTTCGCGGTGATCCACGCCGTCGGCACCGTGGGCTACCGGTGGATCGGCCTGCCCGGCACGACCTGGATGGACGGCCTCTACATGACCTTCATCACCGTGGCCACCATCGGCTACGGGGAGGTCGTCGACCTGCACAACGAGACCGTCGGCCGCCTGTTCACGATGGGACTCGCGCTCGCGGGCATCGCGACGATGACCTTCCTGTTCTCGACGGTGACCGCGTTCCTGCTCGAGACCAACCTGAACCACGCGTACCGGAGACGCCGCATGCAGGCCGAGATCGACACCCTGTCGGGCCACTACATCGTCTGCGGCGCGGGCCGGATCGGCGGCTACGTGATCGACGAGCTGCGCGCCGACCGCCGCCCCTTCGTCGTCGTCGAGCTCGACGCCGCGCAGCTCGACGCGCGCCTCGAGACCGACCCGCGGCTGCACGCGATCGCCGGCGACGCGGGCGATGACGCGGTGCTGGAGCGAGCCGGCATCGCGCGCGCGAGCGGCGTGTTCGCGGTCACCGGCGACGACGCCAAGAACCTCGTGGTGAGCCTGTCGGCGAAGCAGCTGAACCCCGCGGTCCGCGTCGTGGCCCGCGTGCACGACCCCCGCAACGCGGCCAAGACACTGCGCGCCGGCGCCGACGAGATCGTCTCGCCCGATTTCACCGGCGGCCACCGGATCGCGTCGCTGATGATCCGCCCGCAGATGGTGTCGCTGGTCGACGAGCTGCTGCGCGCCGGCGAGCGGCTCGCGGTCGAGGAGATCGTCGTGCCGCCGCGTCCGCACCCGCTGCGGATCGCGTCGCTCGGGCGCAGCGTCGAGTGGCTGCTGGTCGCGATCCGCGACGGCGCGTCGTGGACCTTCAACCCGCCCGAAGGCGCCGAGGTGGCACCCGGCCAGGCGCTGGTCGTGATCGCGAGCGCGCAGGGGCGACGCGAGCTCGAGGCGCGCGTCGCGGACTGACCCGCGTCAGCCGCGCGTCGCGCCGCCCGCGAGCGAGGGCAGCACGCGCTCGTCGCCCGGGATCTGCGCGTCGAGCTCGGCGAGGCAGGCCCGGACGTCGGCGGCGCCGGCCGCATCGTGGCCGCGCGCGCGCATCCGCAGCAGCTGCACCTGCACCGCGGCCATCAGCACCATGGGGTTGTGCGGCAGCTTCTCCCGCGCCCGGGTCACCGCGCGCAACGCGTCGTCGAAGCGCGCGCCGTGCAGCGCGGCCAGCGCCGCGGCCACGTCGTCGGCGGCGCTGCCTTCGCCGGCCGGCGTCCCAGCCGCCATGCCCGTGCCATCCTGCTCGCCTGCGCCGACCGTAGACGCCGCCTGCCGCGTCCGGTCCGCGTCGTGCGACCCGTCGACGGCGTGTCCGTCGTCCGCCGCGACCGGCGCGCCATCGCCCCGCGGCGCCGTGGCGGCCGCCGCCTTCGCGAAGGCCTCGGGCTCGATGCCCGCGTCGGCCAGCACCTTGCGGGCGAGCGCGCCCGGCCCCTTCGCGCGCCGGCGCAGGCGCACCGCACGCTCGGCGACGCGCCGGCCCTCGTCGTGCAGGCCGGCCGCGAAGGCGCCGTGCGCGACCAGCAGCAGCACGCTCTCGGGCGGCTCCGACGCGGTCGCGAGGGTCAGGGCGCGCCGCGCGGCCTCCTCGGAGGCGGTCGGATCGCCCTGCACCGAGTGCGCCTGCGCCTGCACCGCGGCGGCGAGCGCGCGCGACGACGCGTCGGGCTCGTTCTCCACCGACTTCGCCACGCGCAGCGCCTTGTCGGCCGCACCGCGGGAGACGAACACCTGGCCGAGCATCGCGGTGTCGATCGGGCTGCGGGTGAGCGAGCTCGACGTGCGCCGGACCAGCTCCGCGTAGCACTCCTCGGCCTGCTCGAACTCGCCCTGCGCGAGCGCGATCTCGCCGAGCGCGCGCAGCCGCTGCGTGGTCGACAGCTGCTCGAGCGCCGACTTCGCGACCGCGAGCGCGCGCGCGACGTGGCCCTGCTCCTGCAGCACGTCGATCAGCAGGTCGTAGGCCTCGCCGCAGGACGGGTGCAGCCGGATCGTCGCGCGCAGCCGCGCGACCGCGTCGACCAGCCGCCCCTCGTGGCGCTCGCAGTGGGCCAGCGCCACCGCGGCCCACGGCAGGTCCGCGCGCATCGCGATCGCCTGCTCGCAGATCTCGCGCGCCTGGCCGAAGCGGCCGAGGTCGACCAGCGCCTGCGCCTGCCAGCGAAGCAGCTCGACCGATGCGCCGCCCGCCTCCATGGCGAGCCCGCGCGCGTATTCGAGCACGCGCGCGGCGTCGCCGCGATCGTCGGCCTCGTAGAGCGGCGCGTAGGTGCGGCGCCGGCGCAGCGCCTGCTCGATCCGCGGCCCGAGCGCCGCCGCGGTCAGCGGCTTGAGCACGAAGCCGTCGGGCTGCCATTCGCGCGCCTGCGCGACCAGCGAGCGCATCGCCTCGGCGCCCATCAGCACGAAGGCTGCCGACGGGGCCAGCAGGCGGCGCGTGCGGACGTACTCCAGCACCTGGCTGCCGTCCATCTGCGAGCGGAAGTGCGCATCGCAGAGCACGAGGTCGAAGGCCTCGACCTCCATCAGCCGGATCGCCCGGATCGGGTCGGCGGCCTGCTGGACCGCCTCGATGCCGAGCGTCAGCAGCAGGCCCTTCACCGCCGAGCGGGCGGCCGCGTTCTCGTCGACGACGAGCGCGCGCACCCTCGGCGGCGCGGGCGGGCGCTGCGAGGAGGGCGAGGCGAAGACGGCGCTCATCCCGGGAGCATTCCGGCTCGCGCCGGCGACGGTCGAGCGCCGGGTCCCCGGCGGTCGGTCGCCGTGGACGCGCGGCGCCGGTGCCGCGACCGGCGGACGGCGCGCGCCGCCGGGCCGCGGTCGGGCCGCGACCGCTCGGCGGATCGGCCGCGCCGCCTCCGGGCCGGGCGACGGCGCCGTGCCTCAGCCGATCAGCAGCGCCGCGACGAACAGCCCGATCATCACGAAGGTGATGACCACCTTCAGCACCGTGCCGACCAGCAGGCCGACCCAGGTGGCGATCCCGACGTGCGCGGCGCGGGCGGCGTCGCGATCGGCCAGGTACTCGCCGATGGCGGCGCCCGCGAGCGGCATGAACAGCAGGCCGACGAAGCCGGTGAAGATCCCGAGCACGGTGCCGATCGCCGCGCCGATCACCGCGAGGCGGCTCGCGCCGGCCTTCTTCGCGCCCAGCATCGCCGACGCGTAGTCGGCGCCCCAGGCGACCAGCATCAGCAGCCCGCAGACCATCACCGTCAGGCCCGAGACGCGCGCGAAGCCGTCGATCCACGCGCCGAGCAGGATGCCCGCGAACGCGAGCGCCGTGCCCGGCAGCGCCGGCAGCACCGTGCCCGCGAGGCCGGCGACGATCAGCACCACCACCAGGATCCACAGCAGCGTGACCATCGGCGCACGGCCTCCGTCGGACGGCCGCCCACGCGGCCCCGTTCCAAGATGGGGGCGTGGCGCGCGGGCGTCAAGGCGGCACGCGACGCGCCCGTCTATCATCGGCCGGACCCGCGACGAACCGGAGACGATCCCGATGCCCCCGCCCGACACCGCCGACCGCTACGTGCTCTACGGCGGACTCGGCTCGCCGTACTCGATGAAGGTGCGTGCGGTGCTCCGCTACCGTCGACTGCCGCACGACTGGGTGCAGCTGGGCACCGAGGGCGCGCCCGACGTGCTCTCGCTGGTGAAGGTGCCGGTGATCCCGGTGCTGCGATTCCCCGACGGCCGCCACGCGAACGATTCCACGCCGCTGATCCACGAACTCGAACGGCTGCACCCCGGCATGCGCTCGGTCGTGCCCGACGACCCGGCCCAGGCCTTCCTCGCCGCGCTGCTCGAGGACATGGCCGACGAGTGGGGCACGAAGGCGATGTTCCTCTACCGCTGGCTGCGCGAGCGCGACCAGGCGCAGACGAGCGAGTGGCTCGCGTTCGACCGGCTGGCCGGCCACGGCCGCGAGGCGATCCTCGGCCACGCGGCGCGCTTCCGCGATCGGCAGGTGGGCCGGATGGCGCTGGTGGGCTGCACGGCGGCGAACGCACCGCTCGTCGAGGCGAGCGCCGACCGCGTGATGGCGCTGCTCGAGGCGCACGTGACCGGACACCGCTTCCTCTTCGGCACGCGCCCCTCGCTCGCCGACTTCGGCTGGATGGGGCAGCTCTCGCAGCTGGCGAACGACCCGACGCCGTCGGACCGGATGCGCGAGCGCTTCCCGTTCCTCTACCGCTGGCTGATGCACCTCGACGACGCGTCGGGCGTCGACGGCGCGTGGGCCGATCCGGAAGCGCCGCTCTCGCCCGCGCTGCGCGGGCTGCTCGCGGTCGCCGCCGAGGTCTACTTCCCCTTCCTCGAGGCGAACGCCGCCGCTGCGGCCGAGGGCCGCGACACCTTCTCGTTCGAGGCCTGGGGCATGCGCTACGAGCAGGCGACCTTCCGCTATCAGGTCCGCTGCCTGCAGGCGCTGCGCGACGCGTGGCGGTCGCTTCCGGCCGATGCACGCACGAAGGTCGAGGCCGAACTGCCCGCCGATGCACGGGCCGCGCTGGAGCGCGTCTAGACAACGGCAAGACGGGCGGGCCACGCCGCGCGGAGTCGGCCCGCACGCCCCGCAGTCCCGATCGCCGCGAACACCGCCGCGCTCGCCCGCGCGACGCCCCGCCGCGGCGATCCGCTGAATTGCTGGGCCCGGATATATCCTATACGCTGGGCTCGTCGGATGTCGGAGGAGCTCGATGAGCGCCCTGCCTGCGAGCGAAGCCCCACGGACCGCGCGACCGCGCGACGCCGCGCTGCGCGAGCGTGCGCGCCGCGTGATCCCCGGGGGCATGTTCGGCCACATGAACGCGGCCTCGCTGCCGGCGTCCTACCCCCAGTTCTTCGAGTCCGCCCGC
>JBJOKE010000033.1:0-62631 GCA_046046245.1 Pseudomonadota bacterium
AGGCGCTCATGGTCGGGCAGACGGGCGAAGCCCCGGCGGGCCATGGCCCGCCGGGGCTTCAACGGTCAGACTGAGGAAATTTCATCCGGCCGATTTGGGGAGTATTTCTCCGGCGGTGACACCTGCTACAGGTCATGCCATCGGGCCTACCAGGGGTGGTGGATTTCGTCGGGCTTTGGGTCAACACCGATAAGGTCAGCGAGGACGGGTATGCCATTCCCTGGGTGAGCGACGAGCTTCTGACTCACCTTCGCTATCAACGGGAATGGGTGCAACGGTTCTCGCCGTATCCGACCATGCATGGAGCCAAGCAGGCGCAGGGTCACCGCAATACACCGCTTACGTGGGAAGAGCGCGACCCGAAGTTCTATTGCCTGTTTCGGGACCTGTCTGCCGAGAAGGGAGTCGACCCGTCGCTTCCCGTTTCACGTCAGAAGCTGCTAAAGCTGTGGGGAGCGCTGTGCCTGGAGGTGCAGACCCGTCTCAACAGTCGATTGGGCCCAGACCGGACGAAGGTCATTCTGGTCAAGGGAGGCAGTACGGCCAACCAACCGATGGCGCTATACGACCTCCACACTTTGCGAGTCTCGGGCATCACGGACTTACTGGACCGCGGAGTGCCGCTAAACATCGTCTCGCAGTACGTCGCAGGCCATGCGACGTACATGATGACGCTTTGGTACGACTCTCCTGCCCCGGGAGCGTTGCGCGAGGCTCTCAAGCAGGCCCACGAGTCCGCTGGGCAGCGAGCGAGTTCGCTCCCGTCCTTCTCGTTGGAAGACGTGGACAGCCTCCGGGCGCACCTCGTTTCATTGGATGACGCCCGTCACCCGGGTCGGTTCACTGGATTCGATGCGCTGGATGAGAACGGCGGGCTCATGCTGGTCCGCCAAGCAGGCATTTGTCCCGGTACACGCTGCGAAGAGGGAGGCTTGGATGAAAGCGGGCGGGCCGTACCCGTACCGTTCGGCGACCGTGGGCCGTCTTGCCCTCAATGCCGCTTCTGGTTGACCGGCCCCGCTTTCCTGCTC
This sequence comes from Pseudomonadota bacterium, assembly GCA_046046245.1. Taxonomy (GTDB): domain Bacteria; phylum Pseudomonadota; class Gammaproteobacteria; order Burkholderiales; family Burkholderiaceae_E; genus UBA4615. The sequence goes on from JBJOKE010000033.1 coordinate 1,032, forward strand.
GGTCAGGTCATCGAAGGCAATCAGCTGATACTCAAGATTCGCCGGAAGGTCGTAGCGCTTGCGCGACTTCGAGAGCGAATCGTCGAAGCCCGGGACGAAGGAGCAAACAGCCGTGGCGATGTGCTGGCCGCTCAAGCGGATGTCGAGGAACGCCAGCTGAACGACATGCTCACCGAATGGTGGCATCGCATGCGGGCCTATGAGGCGTCACTGCGCAAGCTCGAGGACTATCGGGCGTACCGGCAGACCTCCGGAACCGACGCCAATCCCGTGATGCTGGTCGCGAACTCCCATAGCGAAGCATTGAGCTATGGATTTCGCCAGGCGACGGACCTCGAGTTGCGCCACTTCCTGTCGACCTGCGAAGAGCTCGTTCCTGACTTCACCTCGGAGTCGCTTGGCGCACGTCAGGACATCGAGCTGGCGGTCTCGAAGTTTCTGGCGATGAACGGCGACGCTGAACTCGCAACGCTGTTCTTCCAGTTGGACGACACCCAACGGGTAGCCGTCGCGAATCTCACGGTCGAACTGATGCTGAGGACTGCTGCGACGCCAGGACAGGCATCGCAGGTCCTCGAAGGGCGCGCACCGTTGTCCAGCCTGCCCGAAGTGCAACGAGGAATCGAGCAGCTCCTCGGACACTCTCGGCGACGTACGGTCCAGCGCAAAGCTGACCCGATTGGCGTGGAGCGCGCGACGTGAAGGGCATCAGTGCGCAGCCCGAAACTCGACGGGCATCGGAAGTTCTCTTTGACGAAGTCATCGAATCGCGAAACGGCGCCAGGCGGGAGAACATCCGCGTCTTGAAAGCGGTTTGCGACCAGATGGAGAAGGATGGGGTTGTGCTGACGCTTGCTGAAGTTGTCCGGCGGGCCGCACCCAATGGACCGGCATACTCGACGGTTAGTAACCAAGGGTCGGCGCTCGGCGAGTACGTCAGGCTCCGGATAGCGGAGCAACTTGCTGGGTTGGCTCGTGCTGAACGCAGGCCTGTCAGCCTTTCGGACTCACTGCACGACCCGGTATTGCAGGCGCAAGCGCGTGATGCAGAGGCGCGCGTTCGGTGGCTGACGCGGGAGAACGCCTTGTTGCGAAACTTCCTGAAAACACTTCGGCCAGGCGTCGATGTCGATGCAGCTCTATCGCAGCCCATGGGTGTTAAGGGAACTGCGACGTTGGTCCGGACAGACCCGCCTCCCGGAGACTCACGATTGGCTGGCGCTCTTCTCAAGCTGATTGACCACCTGGTTCTGGAGCGACGCTACGAATTGGCAAAAGGCCGGCTGACCGTCAATCAGAAGATAGTCTTAGACCGTGACCAGGTCGATGCGCTCAAAGCGGCGAGCGAGCTGAATGGAGCAGTTTGGGAATCAAGATACTCCCCGAGAGCTCAGACTCATTAAGGGTCAACGGGCGTTGAAGCATGGTGGCCCCGGCCTCTCACCCTGACTATCGACTCATCCGACATGAACGCGTGGAAAGTACTCCAGTATTAACTGGTCCGCAGGGCAGTGGCGTTGGCGAGAGTTGGCTTTTGTCTTGCCTTGAAATCAGTTCCGTTTAAACACTCAGCACAATGTAGCTCTCCAGCGGAGTTATCGCTGGCGACGCGAGGGAAGATACGACCCGAACTCGTTGTACCGGCGATTCCCAACGCCAGGGTCGAATCCACGGTCAAACATCTCTACATCGGAAAGGTAAAGCAGGACCAATGCATCTCGATTGGTAGTGTGGATGCATTGTTCTAGGACTTCGAAGTCATCGGCGTCATCATTGTCGAACCACGTTTCGGCCGACTGCTTTCGATAACTCAAGCAGGGGGTCCCCGTCTTGAGAAGGTCGAAGGCAAACGAATCCTCGTCGAGCGCGCTTTTCAACCACCACCTCGTTGGGACATGAGGAGAAGCAAGGTGCCAACGCCTCCCCGCTGGCCCGTAGCACGCGAGGATGACGGGCAGCGTATCCACCCTTACCAGGCGAAACGCGGTTGCCAGCATGCTCGTTTCAAACTTCTCAGCAATCGCATGAAGCTCACGGAACCCAACTCGGGCGGCTTCTTTGACCAATGGATTGAACAGGGGGCCTGGAAGGAGCAAGTGCGACGCGAACTCGTCGGCTTGTCGCTCCAATGGCAGGTCTGACTGAAGGTTTTGGTCCGGGTCGTCTGCTCGACAACGGAACGTGCGACCCCGATGCATCATCCAATGTCCGAGCTCGTGGGCAATAGAGAACCTTTCCCTGCCTCGGCTGCCTGACCGACGGATGGTCGCAATCGCGCGGTTATCGAACCCCACCAGAGACGCTTCGCATCCCTTCAGAGGGCCGTACACCACATCGACATTAACGTCGAACGCAATTGCCTCGACATCCAAGTCACGGGGGTCCGAGATAGCGTACTCGGCGACGAGTGCCTCGGCTTGTTGCCCGGGAGTCATACGGAACACGCTCACTTAGCCTTTGTTCTCTGACTCTAGTTGTTTTGCCTGTCGATAAAGAACCAAGACGTCGTCATCTGACATCTCATCCAATTTTCTAGCAGCCAAAGTAAATCTAGGGTCATTTGCCGCCTTTGCTAAGTAAGCACGCGCGTCTGCTGGAGATACGTCCGGAACATCAGCCCCTGACTTTGCCAGCCTGTTCGCTCGAGCTGCCTGAGCGCGTGCAAGCCGACGACGCCCAGCCTCCGCTTTCGCAGCTTCAAGAAGCCGGTTGCCAAATTCCTGCACTTTGGCTGGGTCCGACCCCTCCAGTACTTGTTCGTCCGGCATAGCCATAAGCTCCTCCACCAACGCGTCGGTGAAGGCAATGAACTCGTTCGGCTGTGCTTTCGGCTTCGTCATTTCCGGCTCCTTTCAGGGTCAAGCTGTTCCAATCGGCGAATCAGCCGCTTGCGGTCCGCGTCGTACTTCTTCGCGTCCCAACCAAGCTCCTTCCGCGCTTCTTCGCCGCGCAGGCCATCTGCCCACGCCATTACCAGCATCTGCAGGTCTTCGTCGCCCGCGAGGGCCGCGTAAATCGCCGCAATCTCCTGTTTGCCCCTGACCTGGTCTTCGGGAGTGATAGTCATTGTGCTGACCGTCGATGACCCGGTGTGGTCGTCATCGGAGGTTTCGAACGGGTCGACCTCCACCTTTCCGTCGACAGGGCTTGCTGCATCCCTCGACCGCGCATTGCTGGCAATGCTGCGCATCGCGTTGCCGAGTACAACCAGCGGCGGCACATCGGCGGGGAACGTCCTGACGCCTCCAAGCAGGGCAGTGACCGCCTCTTGCAAGAGGTCCTCTGCAGTCAAGTCGGTCAAGCCTCTGCTGTGGACGGCGGCGACAATCTGCGCCCGCTTCCAGGACGCAGCATCAAACGCGCGGAACACCGCATCGACCTCACCGGTCGAAAGCGCCTTGCTGGGTGACGGCGTAGCTGACATTCAGTGCGGGTCTCCATCTACGTTGACTGTCTGCGGCGCCCCTCTGGACGTCGCCTTAGATTTTTTTTTGACCGGCGTCCAGGAAGCTCGGCTGCCCAGTCTTAAGTGGTATGCACCGCGGAGAGCCCGTCCGGTGCACTCACCGGACAAGGAGCCAAGATGCCACAACCCTTTGATTCTTTTGAACAAAATATCATAGCTACGCCGTTTATGCGATTCACCCCGGCAGCGGCCGGGTACCTTGAGCGGCTGGCCGCGGAACTTGAAGTTCCGCCGTCTCGCTATGAGGAAGCCAAGAACCGGTACGAGTCGGTTGGCGCGTGGCTCAACCGCGACGAATCGACGCTGCGCGAGTACTCGCCCAAGGTGTACGTGCAGGGTTCGTTCCGGCTGGGCACCCCCGTTCGTCCGGTCTCCGAAGCCGAACACTACGACATCGACCTCGTCTGCGAACTGACCCTGGGCAAGCACCAAGTCACCCAGAAGCAGCTGAAGGAGATGCTGGGCGAAGAGATGCGTCTGTACGCCAAGGCCCACGGCATGAAGGAGGTTCAGGAATCCCGCCGCTGCTGGCGACTCGACTACGCTGACGGAGCGCAGTTCCACCTGGACGCACTGCCCGCCCTCCCGGACGGCGAGGGGCAGCGACGCAGGCTGCAGACGCGGGCGATGAAGTCTGACTGGGCCGACACCGCAATCGCTATCACGGACACCGAACACGCCAGCTACAGCCATCCGCACATCGACTGGCCGCACAGCAACCCTCGGGGCTTCACCGAGTGGTTCCGCAGCCGGATGCGCGACGTGTTCAGGGCCCGCCGCGGCGCCATGGCTCTGGCAGCCAAGTCGAGCGTCGAGGACATCCCCTCGTACAAGGTGAAAACGCCACTCCAGCAGGCGGTTCAGCTCCTGAAGCGGCACCGCGACTTGATGGTCTGGGGTAGCGCCGACGAGAAGCCGATTTCCGTGATTCTGACTACCCTGGCCGGCCACTGCTATCGGGGCGAGTCGACTGTCGCCCTCGCGCTGGAAACCATCCTGCGCGACATGGAATCGCACATCCAGTACGACGCGTCGGGCAACGCCGTCATCCTCAACCCGACGGACCCGCTCGAGAACTTCGCCGACAAGTGGGTCAAGCACCCCGAGCGCAAGGTCGCATTTTTTAAGTGGCTGCAGCAGGCACGACGCGACTTCGCGGAGCTTGCGCTGCAGACGAACACCGAACGCCTAGTCGAATCGGGCATCAAGCTAGCCGGCATCAGGCACGCACGCAACGCAGCGGGTTCGAGCGCTGCTCGGCCGCTTTCGCTCGCGTCCCTGATGCCGCGCATGTTCCTCACGCAGTCGGCAGCGCACCGGAAGCCGGCGCCCTGGCCCCTCGTCCAACAGGGCCAGGTTTCCATCGCGGAAGCGACGTGGACAGCAAACGGCTTCTCGCGCCCAACGCAATTCAAGAGCGACAGCGCGCCGCTGCGCAAGCGCGCTGACCTGACGTTCAAAGCCCGCACGACTGTGCAGGCGCCGTACGACGTTTACTGGCAGGTGGTGAACACCGGCTCGGAGGCAGAGGCCGCACGATGCCTGCGGGGCGGCTTCGACGTCGGGGTGGTCGAACGCGGAACCATCGCTCACAAGGAGTCGACCCTCTACGCTGGTTCGCACTCCATCGAGTGCTTCATCGTGAAGAACGGCTTCCTAGTCGCGCGCAGCGGTCCGTTCATCGTCAACGTGAAGTGAGGGTGCAGATGGTTGACCAAATTCTCCGTGCATTCCGCACCCTCCTCGAGTTCTGGACACGTCGACGGACCGTCGCAGCGGCGCTTCTCGCCGCCGGCCTCTATGTGCTCGGGCTGGGCGCCGGCGGCCTTCCCGACGGCGAAGTCGCTTATCAGGACTCTCAGCGCACATTCGAGCTGAGCCTTCGGTCCGCCGACGTTCTTCCCCCTGAGGCGAACTTGGCCATGCTGGGCCTGGGCACGCTGCTTCTTCTGGGTGGACTCGGAGTGGGGGTCGTGGACTTCATCCAGACCTATCGGCTGAGCTCGCGTCTCAAGTCCATCATCGTCGAGGTACGCGGCCTGCACTCCAGCCCAGACACGCCGGTCAATGCATCGGACATAGGCCTGCCGCGAGGCGCCGTCGACCGGCAGGTGGTCGACTTCAGGCCCGGCAGCGAAGGGGAGCTCGTGAACCCCGCGCTCGCCCTCGACAAGTTTGCAGGCATGAAGCGCGCTGTCGAGAGCGCTTGCGGCGACCGGGCGCCCGAGGACATCACGCTGGCTGTGGGCGGGCTCGCAGCCGTGCCTTGCATGTTCCTCGTGGGCATGCTGTTCGACAACGAGACGGCCGTCGTGGTCTTCGACTGGGACCGCAACAGCAAGAAGTGGCGACTAACCGACGGCCTGGACGATGGCAAGCGGATGACTCCAATGGACCCGTCGACCGTCCCGGCGAGTACCGGGGAGGTGGTGCTGGCGGTCTCCTTGTCCTACGCAGTCGACGAACGGGCGCTGCAACGTCGATTCGGACCAGAGGTCCCGGTGGTGCATCTCCGAGCCGAAGAGATGCTAGCCGACCGCTACTGGTCGCTCGAGAAGCAACAGGCCTGCGTCGTCGCGTTCACTGACGCGGTCCAAGAGCTGATGGCCCAAGGAATTCAACGCATCCACCTGGTTGTGGCCGGACCCTCGAGCCTCGTAGTCCGACTCGGGATGGCGTACGACCGTCGGCTGATGCCTGAACTCGTCGTCCATCAGTACGAGCGGACCAGTCCGCAGGGCTATCCATGGGGACTTCGGATGCCAACCCATGGTCGACTAGGCGCTTCAGTGGAGCATTGGCCGGCGAAGTCAGAAGACGCATCTATTCCAGCTGTTGCTGCCTGACCTTTCAGGCGGCGCCGCTCTAGATTGACAACTTAGATGCCCGACCTGACGGTCACATGAGCTCGGTTCGTGAAGACCCCTGCGTTCCTCAAGGGCACTTCAGGCATAAGTGCTGTGTGCCTGAATCACCTCGAGCAGATGCGTCTCAGTGAGCGCGCCCATCTCGAGCCACTGGACGTTTGACTTCGCCGACCGCATCCGCCACACGAGTTCAGCGTCGGCGTGTGGCAAGAAGAGGCCTGCAGCCCGAGCCACCGCTACGAGCCTTTCGACGTCAGCGGGCCGAGCCCACAGTGGCCCGTCTCGAACAGCGTTCGGGTTCCATCGAATCGGGATGAGCGGGAAGAGCTCATCGATAGTCGCAGAGGGCAAGCGCGCAACAAGTCCGGCGATGAACTCGAGACGGCGTTGCAACGTTACTTTTGACTCGGGCTCTTTGGAGCCCAAAGAATCTGCGACAGCGTCTGCAACTTCGTTTGCAGCCAGAGCTGCATCTTCCTGAAGCCCTGCTGCGACGATAGCGACCCGTATTGGCGCCATGTCGGGACGCTGCTCCATTCCTTCGACCGCAAACCCGCTCTTGCGCAGTATGGCGTAGGCCCAGTACTGCAATGCTCTGTAAAGAGAGTCATTGGCTGTAGTCGATGCAAGCTGTCGAGCCCGCGTAAGCCCAAGAACGGTTCGCGCCGCGGCTGAATGGGTCTCAATTAAGCGCCGCGAAGCGGGACTTTCTGGGTCGACTTGCTTATAGCGGACGCTGTCGGGCAGCGAGGCGATATACGCATGTAGTGTCGACATGGGCGTACTGCCTGTCATGAGGCATCGAACGCGCAATTGGTTCAGCGCCAATCCGCGGCTCAGGGAAACATCTGTCTGCCGTCGCCGATGATGTCGAGCGGCGTAACCGTTCCATCCGAGACGACGAGCATGAAGCCGGACGCAAACTGAAGCACCAACGCCCGTGGTTCGCTAAGCGCGAGCACTCGCGTGATGCGTCCGAAGTGGGCTCCAGTCGGCGCGAACTGCGGCGTGTAGACATAACCCTGTAGCGTCGCTTTCGCGAAGCCGGACTCTCGGTACAGCCTCAACGCTTCTTCGAACGACGCGGTGATGTATCGCCGTACGTGAGGCTCCGCATCGATGGGGTCCACGAGTCCCTCAACGATGAACCAGACGTCGCTCGACACCTCGACGTTCGTCCATTGACGGACGCCTCGTTCCGAAGGCCCGAGCTTTCGATAGTCGCGTTCACGAGTTCGAAGCAACAAACTCTGGTCCATGGGCGCGTACATTCACAATATATTGTGTGGATTATAGCAACGCTGCGAGCCAGACTCGACCTGCCTTGGAAGAGTCATGGACTTGCTTGTCGCGTTTGGCGAGGCGGTCCGGTCAGAGCGATTGCGGCGCGAATTGACGCAGCAACAGCTCGCAGAGCTGGCTGGACTGCACCACAACTACATCAGCTTGATTGAGCGCGGGAAGACCGCCCCGGCGCTCGATACGGTGTTTGCGCTCGCCAAGGGCCTAGACTGCAGGGGTTCGAAGCTTGTTGAAGCCGCCGAAGCCCGGCTCAAGCGTTCTCAGACTCGAGCGCGGCCGCGCCGCGGTGCGTCGAGCTAGAACCCGGGGGCTCAGTTCTTGCGCAGCCCCATAACTCGCGAATGTTTGGGCAGCATCGCTTTGAGCAGTTCCATCTGGTCCGCAAGAATCTGGCGATTCTCCAGAATCAGGCCTTCCTGATGGCTGGGTACATAGGGAACGTAGAGCAGTTCCCAGCCAAGCTCTTCAAGGGTGTGAGCTCCCTTGCGCAGGTTGCACCCAAGGCAGCAGGCGCAGCAGTTGAGCCAGGAATCGCGACCACCTCGGGATAAAGGGACGATGTGGTCGCGGGTCAGCCCCTTGTACGAGACCTTGCCGCAGTAAGCGCACATGTATTGGTCGCGCCTGAATAGCGCAACGTTCGTCAGGCCAACCGTTGAGCGCCGGTTGTTCTCGGGGCTGCGCCCCTTGAGGACGAGGATGCTCTTGAGGGTGATGCTGGATTCGCGGCCGGTGATTCGGTTCGTTCCACCTCTGAAGGTGAATTCGTAGTCTCCGAACCCGTAAGCCACCTTGCCGAGCACATCCTGGGCAATCGCGTCCTGCCAGGTCAGCCAGCGAGATGGGTACCCGGTGCTGTCGACAGCAAGGAGGAGCGTGTTCATTGCGTCCTCCAATCAACTCGTGGTCTCAACGCGTGAGCGCCACGTCTTCGTCTCGACCGAGAAAGGCCTAGAAACTCGAGCCTTCTCGGCCGCCTACTTCGAACTCGTGGTTCAAATGGTCCGAAAAATCGGCAGGCCGAGACCACGTTCTGCCAGACGGTTCGCCCGCCTCGCGAGCTCGGGATCACGTGCTCCATCTCGAGCGTCGACCCGCCGAAGCGTCCGCCGCAGTAGGCGCAGACGTGCCGATCGCGGGCGAAGACCATGGTGCGCGACAGCGCGGGCCGGTCCTCGGTGCCGCGGACCCTCCAGCGAGGCCCGTCGATCGCGATGATCGCGGCGATCTCGAGTTCCGAGCGGCGTCCATGCTCGCGGCTGATGCCGCCGCGCAGCACGATGCGGTCGTTGCCCAGCTCCCAGCGGACCTTGCCGCTCGCGTAGTAGCCGGCGGCGGACTCGTGGTCTACCCACCTCACCGGCGTGCCGGCGACGTCGAGAACGAGGATGTCGTGCATCGAACCATCCGCTCCGTGGGAAACCCGCTGGGCCATCATACCGTCGCCGTGCCCGGGGCGTACATCCGGCCTGCGGCCGCGCCGGGTACGATCCGGGCATGGACCTGCCCCGCCTCCTGCTGATCGCCACCGGCGGCACGATCGCCGGCGCCGCCCCGTCCGCCGACCGGACCCAGGGCTACGTGCCGGGCGCGCTCCCGGTCTCCGCCCTGGTCGAGGCCGTGCCCGCGCTGCGCGGGCTCGCCCGCGTCGAGGCCGAGCAGCCGTTCTCGATCGGCAGCCAGCACATGACCTCGGCGCACCACCTGCGGCTCGTCGAGCGCGTGCGCGCGGCCCAGGCGGACCCGGGCCTCGCCGGCGTCGTGATCACCCACGGCACCGACACCATGGAGGAGACCGCGCTGCTGCTCGACCTGTGCTGCGCGCGACGGATCCCGGTGGTGCTGACCGGTGCGATGCGACCGGCCACCGCGATCGGCGCCGACGGTCCGATGAACCTCTACGCCGCGGCGGCGACCGCAGTGGACCCGGCCTCGCGCGGCGCGGGCGCGGTCGTGCTGATGAACGACCAGGTCTTCGGCCCGGACCGCGCGGCCAAGTCGCACACCTCGCGCACGGACGCCTTCGTCGCGCGCGACGGCGGCGCGCTCGCGACGATCGCCGACGGGCGGCCGCGCTGGCACGGGCCGGCCGCCGAGCCGGCGTCGCGGCGCCCCTCGCTCGCCGACGCGCTGGCCACGCTGCCGGCAGCGCTGCCGCGCGTCGACGTGATCGCCCAGCAGGTCGATGCCGACCCGGCGATCGTGCCCTTCCTGGTCTCGCGCGGCGCGAAGGGCCTGGTGCTGGCGGGCACCGGCCACGGCACGATGTCGGACCCGATGCGCGACGCGCTCGCATCGGCCGCGGCCGACGGCGTCCTCGTGGTCCGCGCGAGCCGGATCGCCACCGGGCCGGTGACGCACGGCGGCGGTGTCGACGACGACCGCCACGGCTTCGTGGCGGCGGGCTGGCTCACTCCGCACAAGGCGCGGCTGGTCGCGTCGCTCGCGCTCGCGGCCGGGCTGGACCGCGGCGCGACGGCGCGGCTGTTCGACGGGTTCTGCGCGTAGCGCCCGGTCAGCGCGCGCCGGCGGCCGACACGCGCGCCTCGACCCGCGCGAGCGTCTCCTCGAGACTGCGCAGCGCCTCCGACAGCGACCGCAGGTCCTCTCGACCCACCAGCTGCCGGTCTTCCTCGACGAGGAACTGGCGCATGCCGGTCTCGACGCGGCCGCGCAGGTCCTCGGCCTGGCGAGCGCCCTCGCGGGCGGTCTCGCCCATCCGGTGCGCGACGCGGTCGCCGACGACCCGGCTCAGGTCCTCCTCGACGTCCCAGCGCAGGTGCTGCGCGATCTCGCCGATCGCGGCGGCGACCATCACGTCGCCGTCGACCTTCAGGTGACCCGACAGGCCGCGCGCGCCGTCTCGCAGCACGCCGAAGAGCGCATCGATCGACGGCGTGAGCGACAGGGTGACCGTCGGCGACTCGACCTCGGCGACCTCGAGCGTGCCGGCCTCGGCGATCCGGGCGTCGGACGACACCGGACCGAGCGGCGTCGCGACGACGATCCGGACGGTGCGTCCGACATGGGCCCGCAGCCGGTCGCGTGCCCACTGCTGCTGGCGCAGCACGTGGTTCAGCGCGGACAGGGCGGTCTGCGCGAGCGGCAGCGGGACCCCTGCCACGAAGCTCAGGCCTGAGACAGCTGCTGGATGCCGGCGAGCACCCAGCCGCCCGAACCGTCGGCCGGACGCGAGAAGTTCCAGACCTCGTCGAACGGCTCGGCGGCGGCACCGGCCTCCTCGCGCAGCATGCCCGAGAAGCGGACGCTGGCCAGATGCTCGGTCGGGCCGGCATCGACGCCGAGCAGCCGGCCGTCGAGCGTGACCACGTCGGTGCGGTTCGGCCGGCCCTGGCGCTCGTCGATCTCGAGCTTGAGCTCGGCGAACATCTCGGGGCTGGTGAACTCGCGCAGGTCCTGCGTGTCGCCGGCGTCGAACGCGGCCTGCAGACGGACGAAGTAGACCTTCGCATTGCGCACGAAGCCCTCGGCGTCGAAACCCGCCGGCACCGAGCCGGTCACCGGCTCGGCGACGGCGCGGACCGCGTCGATCGGCTGGGCGGCCGAAGCCGAAGCAGGGGCCGAAGCCGGGGCCGGCGCCGCGGGCGCGGGCTGCCATGCCGGCACCGACGCCTCGTGGCCGAGGCCGGTGGTGGTGCGGTACGCACCCGCGAAGGCCGGCTGCGCCTGCGCGGCCGAGCGGCGCGACAGGATCATCCGCACGACGACGATCGCGACGAGCGCGAGCAGCGCCATCAGCATGAACGACGCGAGTTCCTCGCCGAAGCCGAGGTGGCTGGCGAGCGCGGCCAGGCCCAGGCCCGCGGCGAGGCCGGCGAGCGGCGCGAGCCAGCGCTTGCCGCCCGCGGCGGCGGCCGGCGCCGCGGCCGGCGTGGCGGGACGCGGCGCGGCGGCGGCGGCGGGCGCGGCCGGCGTCGCGGGCGCGGCCGACGGACCGGCAGGTGCCGCGCCCGACGCGCCCGAGGGCGCGCCCGACGGGCCGGACGGGGCCGCGTCGCGCTGCATCGTGCTGCTCGGCGCCTGCTTGCCGACGTTCTTGCCGCCGCCCACGCGCTTGGCCTCGGCGTCGGTGGCGACCAGGGTCGCGGTCATGAACACCGCGGCCAGGGCGAGGCCCAGTTTCCTGAGGGGGGTCATCGTCATCTCCTTCTCGAGCACGTCAGTACAGGTGAGGGCGCGGTGAGGCGCTGCAAGGGCACGGCCCGCACGGGCCCAGCGAGAACGCAGTGTGGCCCGAAGCCGACCGGCTCACTAGAATTTCACACCTTCGTGCAGGGCCACAACCCCCAGCGTCAGGTTGTGCCATCGGACCCTGCCGAATCCGACCCCTTCCATCATCGCCGCGAGGGTCGGCTGGTCCGGGTGCATCCGGATCGACTCGGCGAGATAGCGGTAGCTGTCGGCATCGCCCGCGACCAGTTGCCCGAGCCGCGGCAGCACGCCGAACGAATAGGCGTCGTAGGCCGGTGCGAGCGGCTTCCAGACGCGCGAGAACTCGAGCACGAAGAGCCGGCCGCCCGGCCTGAGCACGCGCAGCATCTCGCGCAGCGCGTTCTCCTTGCGCGTCATGTTGCGCAGGCCGAAGGCGACGGTGACCAGGTCGAAGCGGTTCGACGGGAACGGCAGCGCCTCGGCGTCGCACTGCGCGACCGGCAGCACCCGGCCCTCGTCGAGCAGGCGGTCGCGGCCCACGCCGAGCATCGACCCGTTGATGTCGGTGAGCCAGACCTCGCCCTCCGGGCCGACCCGCTTCGCGAAGGCGCGGGCGAGGTCGCCCGTGCCGCCGGCGATGTCGAGCACCTTCATGCCGGGCCGCAGCGATGCGTGCCGGACGGTGAAGGCCTTCCACGCCCGATGCAGACCGGCCGACATCAGGTCGTTCATGACGTCGTAGTTCGACGCGACCGAGTCGAAGACCTGCGCGACCTTGCCCGCCTTCTGGCCGACGGGCACGTCGGTGAAGCCGAAGTGGGTGGTCGGTCCGTCGGCGGGCGCGCCCGGCGACGGGGTGGCGCCGCCCTCGGGCGCCGACCCGCGGGCGGCGTCGTCGCGCGGGGCGCTCACGAGCGCGGCCGCGACAGCGCGGTCGCGTTCAGCGGCGCGGTGGCCGCGGGCGCCGACCCTGCGGCAGCACCCGCCGAGGATGCGGGGCCGCTGCGGGCCACGACCGGACCGTTGCCGAGCGCCGGGTCGCGACTCGCGCCGGCCGCCTGCAGCCGGTCGAGATACTCCTGCCAGAGACGCTCCTGATGGGACCCGAGCCAGTGCAGGTAGTCCCACGAGTAGATGCCGGTGGCATGCCCGTCGCTGAAGCGCGGCTGGACCGCGTAGTGCCCCACCGGCTCGACCGCCTCGATGCCGACCTCGCGCTTGCCCACCTGGAGAACCTCCTGTCCCGGCCCGTGGCCGCGGACTTCGGCGGACGGCGAGTAGACGCGCAGCAGTTCGAAGGGCAGGCGGAAGGCCGCACCGTCGGAGAACGCGATCTCCAGGATGCGGGACTGCGTGTGGACGACGATCCGCGTCGGCGTCGGGGTGCCCTGTTCGAGGCCGGCCATCGTGGGTTCGGGGGGGAGATCGGAAGAGCGGCGATGGTATCGCGAATCGCCGGCCGGGCCGGCGGATCACTCCCGGGCGCCGAGCGCGATGCGGTCGTGGCCGGGGCCGCAGTCGATCCGCCGCAGCAGGCGCATCCGCCGCTCGCCGGCGGGCTCGTCGACGAGGACGTCGACCGGCCCCACGAACCGGTCGGGGGGCAGCAGCAGCGACGGCGGGTCGCCGTCGCCGGTGCCGGGCAGCCACCAGGCGCCCTCGCGCTCGAGGGCCTCGCCGATGCAAACGCGGACCGGCACCGCGGTGCCCGGCCAGAACTCGACGCCCACGTCGTGGCCGGACGGCTTGCGGCCGTCGGCCGCGCCGGTCTGCGCGAGCGAGACGACCCGCCCCACCATCGGCCGGGCCGGGCCCGAGCCCGGCCGCCGTCGCGTCGCGGGGCCCGGGCCCCGCACCGGCAGCACCGCGACGAGGTCGCCGAGCCGCAACCGGGGCGCGGCGGCCGTCCGCGCGAAGACCACCCGGCGCGCGTCACGACCGCGCCATTCGACCGGCTCGCCCGCGGCCTCCATCAGCGACCGGGCCGCATCGTCCCGGTTCCGCGCGGACCCGTCGGGCCGCGGTACGGTCGGTGTCGCCGACGCGACCCGCGCGAACTCGAAGCCGCCTGCGCCATGGCCGGCGGCGGTGCGCCGGCCGTAGCGGTAGAGCCGGCGTCCGGCGGCCAGCGCCGCGGCGTCGGGAGGCGCAGGCGAGGCGTCGTCGGCGAGCGCGGGCCCGCCGGCGGCGTCCGCGGCAGGCGGCAGGCCGATGCGCAGCAGCGCGCGCGGCACCAGCGGGCGCGTCAGCGGCGTGGGCATGTGACCGGGCGCCCAGATCGCCTCCAGGCGGCCGAGCAGCGCGTCGACGGCCACCGGCGAGAGCCAGGTCCGCAGCCCGACCGACGCGGGCGACGCGCCCGAGGCCAGTCGGGCACGGCAGCGGGCCAGGCGCAGGAGCGCGTCGCGGGTATCGAGCCGCACCGTGTGGTGGATCGACAGCCTCAGCGCGGGGCCGTAGGCGCCGACGTGCGGCAGGCCGTCCGCGTCGATCCGCACGCCCGCCCGGCGACCGGTGTGCCGCGCGACGGCGTATGCGAGCTCGAGCGCGGCCCCGCCCAGGCCGAGCGGCTCGAGCAGCCGCATCAGCAGCGGCACCACCAGCGCGGCGCGCGGTGCCGGCGCATCGCCGCCATGGACGCGGCCGCCGACCGCGGGCCGCTCGTCGAGCGCATTGGCGGCCCACACGGGGACGGCCAGCCGGCAGAGCGCATCCCAGTCGTCGCGCGGGACCGCGATCCGCAGCCGGCAGGCCGCGACCAGCAGCCGCGACTGCGCGTCGAGCGCCCGCGCGAGCGCGAGTCGCGCGTCGGGCGCACCCGGCGCCGACGGGCCGTCGGGGCGGGCGTCGCGCAGCGCGACGTGCAGCCGGCGCCACGCGTCTCGCAGCGCGCGCAGCGCCAGCGCGAGCCGATGGAACGCGGCGAGCTCGTCGGGCGCGAGCGGGATCGGACGGTTGCGCAGCGCCCCGACCGTCGGCTCGACGGTCGCGACCCAGGCGGGCCGCAGCGCCTCCAGGGCCTCGAGCCGCGCCGAGGGCGCCGGGACCCGCTCGTCCAGCGTCAGCGCGAGCCGCGCGACCGCGGCCAGCCCGGCGGCCGGATCCGCCCGCAGCGCAGCGGCCACGCGCGCGACCTCGACCGGCCGGACCGGCCCGTGCCGGAGCAGTGTCTCGACGACGCCCATGGGCCGACATGCTGGGGCCGACACCGGCCCCGCGCGCGGACGTGGATCACGGACGCGGTGACCGTCCGTCGGCCGACGGACGGCCTTGCGGCACCTCGACCACCCTCGCGGGATCGAAGCGCGGATTCTCGAAGCCGCCGGTGCGCATCGGATAGCCGCGCGGGTTGGCGATCACGCGGCAACCGGCGGCGAAGTAGTCGTGCGAGCTGTGCGTGTGGCCGTGGATCCAGAGGTCGGCGGCGGGCAGCAGCGCGTCGAGGTCGCTCGCGAACGCGGGGTTGGACGGCGCGGCGAGGTAGGCCGGCGAGACCGAGCGCCAGCTCGGCAGGTGGTGGGTGACGACGACCCGCGGCCCGGCGGCCGGACGCGCGAGGGTCTCGGCCAGCCAGCCGCGGGCCTCGTCGTGCAGCACGACCGAATCCTCGGGCGTGAAGCGGCGCACGCCGCCGGGCGCCCGCGCGTCGGCGACCTCGATGAAGTGGTAGTCGAGCATCGCGCGGCGTGCGCCAGCCATCGCGTCGGCCGCGGACATCGTGACGGGCCGGCCCGTCCGCTCGTGCAGCCGGTAGTCGGTCCACACGGTACAGCCGACGAACTCGACGCCGTCGATCGTCACCGCATCGTGCTCGAGCAGGTGGATGTCGAGCCGGCTCGCCAGGCGGCGCATCGCGTCGAGAGCGCGGGCCCGCTCGGCCTCGAAGAACTCGTGGTTGCCCGCGATCTGCACGATCGGCGCATCCGGGAACGCGCGGCGCGCCCAGTGCAGCGCGAGCGTCGCCTGGCCGATGTCGCCGCCCAGCACGACGAGGTCGTAGGCCCGGCGCGGCACCGAGGGCGCGAACGGCGCCCACTCGACGTGCAGGTCCGACAGCACCAGCAGCCGCACGATCGATCCCGCCGGCGTCAGAACTTCGTGTAGCCGCCGTCGATCACGAACTGCTCGCCGGTGTGGTAGGTCGACGCGTCGCTCGCCAGGTAGACCGCGATGCCGCCGAAGTCGTCGATGCCGCCCCAGCGGCGCGCGGGGATCCGCGGCAGCACGGCGTTCGCGAACTTCTCGTTGTTGACCGAGCGCTCGGTCATGTCGGTGACGATCCAGCCGGGCAGGATCGAGTTCACCCGGATGCGGTGCCGTGCGAGCTCGACCGAGAGGGCGCGCACGAACGAGGTGACCGCACCCTTCGAGGCGCCGTAGTGGCTGTTGCGCGCCGCGCCCTCGACGGCTGCGGTGGACGCGGTGGCGACCAGCACGCCGCCCTGCCCGCGCTCGGCCATGTGGCGCGCGGCGGCGCGGAAGGTCAGGAACACGCCGTCGACGTTGATCCGCTGGATGCGGCGGAACTCCTCGAGCGACATGTCGGTGAGCATCACGCCCTTCGACGACACGCCGGCGTTCGCGAAGCAGGCGTCGACGTGGCCGAGCGCGGTCACCGACGCGGCGAAGGTCGCGTCGACCTGCGCCTCGTCGCCGACGTCGGCGACGAAGGCGTGCACGCGCGAGGCGTCGCCGCACTCCGCGGCGAGCTTCGCCCGGGCCTGCTCGGTCTTTTCGGGCCGCGAGCCCCAGATCGCGACGGACGCGCCGGCCGCGAGCAGCGCGCGCGCCATGCCGTAGCCGATGCCGCCGTTGCCGCCGGTGACGACCGCGGTGCGGCCGGTGAGGTCGAAAGGGGTGTACATGGGTCGGGGTCTCCTCGGGTGCCGGGTCCGGTCGTGGCCGGTTCGGCGCCGATGATACCGGTGACCCGCGCCCCGGAACCGCCGCTGCACCCGCGGCGCCGCCGTGCTAGCGTCGCGGCGCGAGGCGTCGGGGACCCCCGCGCCCGCGCCAACCGCGAGGAAAGGCCGATGCGCCGTCTTAGGAGAGCCTTCGCTTCGGGAGTCGCCACGCTCGCGGCCGCAGCCGCGCTCCCGGAGTCCGCGCGCGCGCAATCGGCGCCCGCATTGCGCTACGTCGTGCCGACCGGCCCGGGCGGTCCGACCGACACGATGCTCCGCACCGCCCACAAGCGCGTCGAGTCGGAGCTCGGGCAGTCGATCGTGCTCGACTACAAGCCCGGCTCGGCCGGGATCGCGGCGATCCAGGCCGGCCTCGCGGCGCCGGCCGATGGCCGGACGCTGATGGGCGTCTACACGTCGCTCGCCTTCAACCCCTGGACCTTCGAGCGGCTGCCCTACGACACCTTCGCCGATCTCGAACCGGTGTCGCTGCTGGTCGAGATCCCGCTGGTGCTCGCGGCGGGGCCGGCCGTGCCGGTCGAGACCGTGCCCGAACTCGTCGCATGGGCGAAGGCGAACCCGGGGCGACTCACGATCGCGGCATCGGGGCTGGGCGGCGGCTCGCACCTCGGCGGCCTGCTGCTCGCGTCGATCGGCGGGTTCGACGTCACCGTCGTGCCGTACAAGGGCGGCGCCGACGCGCTGCCCGACCTGCTCGCCGGGCGCATCGCGCTGATGCTCGACAGCTACCAGACGCTGGCCGCGCAGGCGCAGGCCGGCAAGCTGCGGCTGCTCGGCGTGGCGAGCGAGCGGCGCCAGGACTTCGCGCCGTCGCTCGCACCGATCTCGCAGACCATCCCCGGCTTCGCGACCGCGTCGTGGCAGGGCGTCGTCGTCCGTGCGGGTACGCCCACCGCGGAGCGCGACCGGCTGGCACGCGCGTACGCGGCGGCGATGCGCGACCCCGACGTCCGCGGGTCGCTCGTCGAGCGAGGCTTCGAACCGGTCGGCAGCACGCCGCAGGCGTTTTCCAGGGCGATCCGCGCCGACCACGAGAAGTGGGGGCCGGTCATCCGCAAGGCGGGGCTGAAGTCAGGCTGACGGCCGACGCGAACCGACGCAAGTGAGGGAACGGACGATGGCGAACCCCGCTGCCCCGGACCGGACGACGCATGTCGTCGACTGCTACTACTCGGTCCGGTCGATCTACGCCTACTTCGGCGCCCGGCGTGCGGCCGACCTCGCGCGGCGCTTCGGACGTCGGCTTCGGCACCGGCCGATCGACCTGTCGAGGGTGGTGCCGGCCGCGGGCAGCACGCCGTTCGCGCAACGCAGCCCGAAGCTGCGCGCCTACCAGTTCGAGCGCGAGGTGGCGCGCTGGAGCGAGTGGCTCGAGATGCCGGTGATCGTGGAGCCGACGCACCACTACGGCGACCGCGAGCTGCCCTCCGGGATGGTGCTCGTCGCACAGCGCGACGGGCTGGACGTCGACGCGCTGTCGGAGGCGATCCTCGCCGCGCTGTGGCGCGACGACCGCGACATCGCCGACCCGACCGAACTCGCGTCGATCGCCGCCGGCGTCGGCATCGACGCCGCCCCGCTCCTCGCGCGGGCCCGCGAGGCCGACGTGATGGCCGAATTCGCGGCCTGCACCGACGACGCGATACGGCTCGGCGTGCCGGGGTCGCCGACCTACGTCGTCGACGGCGAGCTGTTCTACGGACAGGACAGGCTGATGTTCGTCGAGCGTCAGCTCGTGCGACCCTTCGGCGCGATCAAGGCGGGCAGCACGACCTGAGCCGCGCGCCGCTCACTTCGGCGCCGGCGTGAAGGGCATCGGCGAACGCGCGCGGATCGCGTCCCGTCCGCCGAGGCGATCGATCATGGCCTGCTGGTCTGCGAGCGCCCGCGCGTCGACGGCCTCGGGGTCGAGCATCGAACGCAGCCGCACGCGCATCGCGGCGAGCACGTCGGCGTGCACGGGCGAGGCCGACAGGTCGTGCAGCTCCTCGGGGTCCTCCAGGAGGTCGTAGAGCTCGCACGGGAAGTCGAGGTAGTGGACGTACTTGAAACGCGCGTCGCGCAGCATCCAGAAGCCGTGCGGCGCGGCGGTGTGCAGCTCGGACAGCGCCACGCGGTCGGGCTCGGCGCCGGCGGCCACGTCGGCGAGCGAGCGGCCCGGCAGCGCGAGCTCGGGGTCCGCAGCGCGTCGGCCTCGGCGAGCAGGCGCTGCGCGTCCCCGTAGAGCCGCAGCCCGGCGGCCGTGGGCTTCACGCCGGCGTGCGAACGCTCGAGCAGCTGCACTCCGAACTCGTCCTCCAGCCGCTTGACCTGGGCGGTCAGCGCCGGCTGCGCGACATAGAGCCCGCCGGCCGCGCGCGACAGGCTGCCCGCGTCGACGACGGCGACGAAGTAGCGGAGCCCGCGCAGATCCACGGCCGGGATCAGCCTTCGAGCCTGATGCCCGCGCTCTTCACGACCCGCGCGTTGCGCTCGACCTCCTTCGCGAGGAACGCCGCCGCGTCCTCGGCGCTGCCCGAGCCGGGCACGATGCCGGTGGACTCGAGCCGCTGCCTGACGTCGGCGGACTCGAGGATCCTGCGGATCTCGAGATTCAGGCGCTGGACGATGTCCTTAGGCGTCTTCGCCGGCGCGAGCACCATCGACCAGGTGTTCGCGGTGAACGGCACGCCGCCCTCGGCCATCGTCGCCATGTCCGGATAGCCGGCCAGGCGCGTGTCGTTCGCGATGCCGAGCGAGCGGATCTTGCCCGCGCGCGCCTGCGGCACCAGCGACAGCGGCGTGTCGAACATCAGCTGGATCTGCCCGCCGATCAGGTCGGTGAGCGCGGGCTGCGTGCCCTTGTACGGCACGTGCTGCATCTTCAGCCCGTGCTGCGCCATGAACTGCTCCATCGCGAGGTGCGCGGCCGCGCCCTGCCCGCTCGAGCCGAAGTTGAACTGGCCGGGGCGCGCGCGCACGTACTCGACGAACTCGGCCGCGGTCTTCGGCGGGAACGCGGGCGTCGCGCACAGGATCAGCGGCGCGATGCCGGTCAGCGCGATCGGCACGACGTCGGCCTGCGCATCGAACGCCATCTTCGGGTAGAGCGACGGGTTCGCCGAGTGCGCGGCGATGACGGTGGTGAGCGTGTAGCCGTCGGGCGCCGACTTCACCACCATCTCCGTGCCGATCATGCTGTTGGCGCCGGGCTTGTAGTCGAACAGCACCGGCTGGCCGAGCGCGCGCGACAGCGGCTCGCCGACCGCGCGGGCCATGTTGTCGGTGAAGCCGCCGGGCGTGTAGCCGACGATCATCCGGATCGGCTTCGCGGGCCAGGCCTGCGCCTGCGCGGTGCGGGCGCCGAGGCCGGCGAACGCGGCGGCGGGCAGCGCGGCGATCAGGCGCCGGCGCCCGGCCGAGTGCGCCCCCTCGGCGCGATCGATGCCGACGGCGGCGGTCGCGGCTGCCCGATCGGCGGCCCGTGCATCGTCATGGGAACGGTCCATCGTCATCTCCTCTCGGTTCGTCCGGGATCGGTGGACCCCGGAGGCGGCCGTGCGTCGTGCGCACGCGGTCCGCCGCCTCGATGCTAGCGCGCCGCCGCGGCCGCGGCCGCGGCCGTCAGCGCCGGTAGGCCTGCACCGTCTCCCATGCCGTCTCCTGCAGGTGGCGCGCGGCGCCCGCGTCGAGCCCCGCGGTGTAGGGGTTGCCGACCGGATTCACGCCGAAGACGGACGCGAGGACCACGCAGGCCGTGAGGTAGGTACCGGCGACGCTCGGATGGCGCTTGTCCGCCACGTACAGGTCGAGCTCGGGCCGCTTCGCGATCGAGCGCGCGAACGCCAGGCCCGCGGGTACCACGTGCGCGCGGTTCTGCCGGCCGGCCTCGGTGTAGGCGTCGGCCAGCCCCTGCGTCATCTCCGGCTTGTCCTTGTACGCCCAGGTCATCAGGAACATCGGCTCGACGCCGTTGCGCCGGAGCGTGTCCGAGTGCTTCCTGGCGTACTCGAAGAAGACCGGCCGCAGCTGGGGGTGCACCGGGCACTGGCTGCAATCCATCAGCATCGCGGCGTCGAACTGACGGCCGGGCGGGTTGAAGCGGATCTCGTTGTCGCCGACGAACGAGTAGCGGCCGATCTGGTCGGGCTTCATGTAGGCGGCGACGTCGTGCCAGTCGATGCCCGAGCCGCTGATGGTGAGCGAGGTCGACCGGTGCGCGGCGCGTTCCTTGTCGGTCGCGCCGCGCGCGAGCAGCCCGACGTGGCCGTGCAGGCTGTTGTTGTAGTACATGAAGCTGTTGCCGACGTAGAGGATCGAGCGCGGCGGGTTGGCGGTGCCGGCGCGCTGCGGAACCTCGGGAACGGGCGACAGCTGCGCGCAGGCCGTGAGCGCGAAGGCGGCCGCGACGAGCGCGACGCGGGCCAGGGAACGGACGGACATCGGGGGGTCCTCGGGGTCGGATCGGTCGGCGGATGCTAGCGGTTGCGAGCGGGGGCGTGCGGGGGTGCGTTCCACGTCATGGGCCACGGGATCGGCCCTGCGGCCTGCGACCGTCGGTCGTCGGTCGTCGGTCGTCCGGTCGTCCGGTCGTCCGGTCGTCCGGACGATCGCGCCGGACCGCAGACCCGCTCGCCGTCAGTCGATCACCACGACGCCCTCGCCCGGCGGCTCCGCGTACAGCCGCGCGACATCCGCCGCTCGCCGCTCCAGCCCCGCGCGCTGGTTCACGTAGCCCTTGTCGGTGATCTCGTTGCCGTCGACCGACGGCGGCTCGACGAGGAAGAGCGCCCGCCCCACGCGGCCCGACGAGCCGCCGGCCGACGCGTTCATCGCGCGCAGCCCGTCGCGCAGCCGCGCGATCACCGCGGGGTGGTTCACCAGCGTGGCGGCGTCGGCATCAGGCAATCCGGCCACCACGCGGCAGGCCGCGAGGTTCGGCCACGCGAGCAGCCCCACGCAGGGCCGGTCCTGCCCGGCGACCAGCGCGTCCTGCACGACCGGCGAGGCCGCGGCGATCGACGCGACGCGCAGCGTGCCCACGTGCACGAAGGTGCCGGAGCTCAGCTTGAAGTCCTCGACCACGCGGCCCGCGAACACCAGGCCCTCCACCGGGTCCGAGGGATCGACGAAGGTCGCCGCGTCGCCGATCCGGTAGAAGCCGTCCTCGTCGAACGCCTTCGCGGTCAGCTCCGGCTGCCGGTGGTAGCCCGCCATCACGATCGGCCCGCGGATCCGGACCTCGTACTTGCCGCCCGCGGGCACGAGCTTCAGCTCGACGCCCGGATACGGCAGCCCGATCAGGCCGACACGCTCGGTGTCCCAGTAGGTCGAGGTGGCGGTGGGCGCGGTCTCGGTGCAGCCCCAGCCGGTGACCATCACGATCCGCTGGCCGGTGTGGCGGATGGCGAGCGCCTGCAGCCGTCGGTACAGGTCGTCGGGCAGCGTCGCGCCGCCGTAGCCCATCAGCCGCAGCCGCGAGAAGAACCGCGCACCCAGCGCCTCGTCCTGCTCGAGCGCGTTGGCCAGCATCGCCCACGCGGCCGGCACGTTGCTCATGTAGGTCGGCGAGACCTCGCGCAGGTTGCGGATCGTCTCGTCGAAGGCGCCGGGCAGCGGCCGGCCGTCGTCGATGAAGAGCGTGCCGCCGTCGGCGAGCACCGGGTGGAAGACGGCGTTGCCGCCCATGGTGTGGTTCCACGGCAGCCAGTCGAGCAGCTGCGGCGGCGGATCGGACGGATCGCGCGGCCGGCACTGCAGGTACATCGCGAGGTTCGCGCACATCATGCGCTGCGTGTTCGGCACCGCCTTGGGCATGCCGGTCGAGCCGGAGGTGAAGAGCAGCTTGCCGACGGTGTCGGGGCCGATCGTGGCGAGCCGGTCGGCGACCGCGTCGGTGGGCCGCGTCGCGATCCAGTCCGCCCACGCGACGCTCGGCACGTCCGACGGCGGCCGCTCGACGTGCACCACCGTCACGCCGCGCAGGTCGAGCGATGCGAGCGCACGGTCGAAGGGCGGACCGTCCTGCACGAAGACCACGCCCGGCTCAACGAGCGCGAACACGTGCTTCAGCTTCGCGTGGTCCTGGCTGACCAGCGAGTAGGCGGGCGAGACCGGCGCGGCCGGCGCGCCGACCTGCATCGCGGCCATCGCGAGCAGCGCATGCTCGAGCGAGTTGGCCGACAGGATCATCACCGGCTTCGAGGGCCCCGCGCCCGCGTCGATCAGCGCCTGCGAGACCGCGTCGACCGTCGCGAGCGCCTCGCCGTACGACAGCCGGCGCCACGCGCGCTCGGGGCCGCGGCGCTGCGCGAGCCAGCAGCGCTCGGGCTCCTCGGTGCCCCAGCGACGCAGCAGCCCGGGCACGTGGTCCGGGTACGGGATCAGCGGCACCCGCGATCGCATCAGGATCGAGCCGTCGTCGCGGCGGTCGACCGCGATGTCGCGCGCGGGCCAGGGGATCTTCCTGAAGGACGGCAGCGTCGCGCTCATCGCGTGCCCCCCATGAAGCCGAACAGGTGGCCGGCCACCTTGCGCATCTGGATCTCCTCCGAGCCCTCGGTGATCCGGTAGCGCCGGTGATGGCGGTAGATGTGCTCGAACGGCGTGTGCCGCGAATAGCCGAGGCCGCCGTGGACCTGCATCGCGCGGTCGGCCGCCTCGCAGCACAGCCGGTTCGCCCAGTAGTTGCACATCGACACCCGGTCCGACAGCCGCTTCTCGACCTCGGGCTTGGGCATGCGGTCCATCTCCCACGCGGTCTTGCGGATCAGCAGCCGCAGCATCTCGACCTGCGTGGCGAGCTCCACCAGCGGGAACTGGATCGCCTGGTTCGTCGCGAGCGCCTTGCCGAAGGGCTTGCGCCGCTTCGCGTAGGCGACCGACTCGCGGATGCAGAAGTCGGCCGCGCCGAGCGACGAGGCCGCCTGCCGGATGCGGTTCTCGTGGACGAAGTGCTGGGCCACGCGCAGGCCGGTGTCGAGGCCGGCGAGGATCGCGTCGTCGGGTACCCAGACGTCGGTGATCGAGATGCGCGGATGGTCGGTCGGCATGTTGAAGGTCCACAGGTACTCCTCGACCTTCAGGCCGGGCGTGCCGGTGGGCACCGCGAACGCCGTGATGCCGCGCGCGTCGCCGGCCTCGCCGCCGGTCCGCGCGAAGACCAGGCAGTGCGACGCGTGGTGCATGCCGGTGATCCACATCTTCTCGCCGTCGATGCGCCAGCCGGGCACGCCGCCGCGCGCCTCGCGGACCGCGCGCGTCTCCATGTGCGTGGCATCCGACCCGTGTTCGGGCTCGGTGAGGCCGAAGCTCATCCGGAGCTTCCCGGACAGCAGGCCGGGGATGAAGGCCTCCTGCTGCGCGGGCGTGCCGAAGTCGCGGATGGCGAGCGCGAGCGGCTGGTTGCCGACGATCGAGTGCTCGGTCTGCAGGTCGTTGTGCAGGCCCAGGCCCTTCGCGGCGAGGTGCTCGCGGATCACCGTCATCGCGAGGTGCGAGCCGTCCTGCCCGCCCCAGGCGCGCGGCAGCGCGTAGCGGTAGTGGCCGGCCGCGTCGGCGCGGCGGCGCGCCTCGGCCATCAGCGCCTCCCACTCCGGCCGCGGCAGGCCGCCGGCGTCGAAGTCGGTGCGCGCCCACTCGCGGCGGTGGTCGAAGAAGCGGACGTTGTCGTCCTGCTGCTCGAGCGGCCGGATCTCCGCATCGATGAAGTCGTCGAGGACCTTCAGGTAGGCGACGAGGTCGGCGGGCAGGTCGAAGTCCATCAGGCGCGGGTCCGGTTCGGGTGAGCGGCTTCGCGGACGAAGCTCGGGTAGGCGGGCTGGTCGATCGCGACGCGGGCGAGCACGTCGGCCCAGAGGTGGTCGGCGAGGCCGGGGGTGGCGAGGTCGGCGCGGCCGTCGCGGATCGCGCCGCAGAGGGCGCGGCGCAGCGCAGGGAGCTCGGGGCCGGCGACGGGGCCGGGACCGGGCGACGTCGGTGCGCTGGTCGCGGACGTCGCGGTCGATGGCATCGAGCCGACCGGCGCGACGGCCGTCGGCGCGATCGACCCGAGCAGTCCTCGCAGCCTCGCGAGCTCGGCGGCGTCGGCCGCGGGCGCGCCCGCCAGCTCGCGCCGCGCCGTCTCCAGCACATTGACGGCGACCCGCGCCTGGAAGGCCGCGCGACCCGACAGCACGGGCAGCAGCTCGGCGCGGATCGTCTCGACGGCGGCCTCGATCAGCTCGGCCGCGCTCGGCGTGGTCTCCATCGTCTCCTCCGTCGGGACCGGGTCAGCCGCGCGGGGCCAGCAGGCGCAGCAGGTCGAGCTCGGTCTCGGACGTGCGTCGCCCGACCGCGGTCCGCTCGACCGACCGGTCGCGGCCGCTGCGCCAGGCCTCGGCCATGTCCAGGCACATCACGCCCCAGCGGAAGGTGCCCAGCACCTCCCAGTATCGCACCCGGTCCGCGTCGGCCTCGCCGCCGGCGGCGCGATAGCCCTCGAGCAGCGCCTCAAGCGGGCCGAAACCGCCCGCGGTGGCGTCGAGCGCGCCGAAGCGCCACGAGGCGACGCAGAACCAGCCGAGGTCGGCCATCGGGTCGCCGGCGTGCGCGAGCTCCCAGTCGAGGACCGCGACCAGCCCGTCCGCGTCGACCAGCAGGTTGCCGGTGCGGAAGTCGCCGTGCACCGGCACCGGCCGCGCGAGCGGCGCCGGCGCGTGCGCGTGCAGCCAGCGCAGCGCCAGCTCGAAGACCGGCCGCGCGCCGCCGTGGCGGCGCCAGCGTCGCTCCCAGAGCGCGAGTTCGGCCTGCGCCGACGAGATGCGCAACGGCGGCATCGCGACGAGCGGCGTGGCGTGCAGCCGCGCGAGCGCGCGGCCGCAGTCGGCGAGCACGCGCTCGCGGGCCCGTGCGAAGGCAGCGTCGCCGAGCAGCCTCTTCGGCCGCGTCTCGCCGGGCAACCGGTCCATCAGGAAGCCGTGGCCGAGGCCGTCGGCGGGCTCGAGCACCGCGCGGACCGCGGGCGCGGCGACGCCGGCGGCGACCGCCGCCGCGAGCACCGCGGCCTCGGCCTCGGCACCGATCGACGCGTCGTCGGGGTCGTCGGGCGCGCGGTGCCCGCGGCCGCCGCCCGCCTTGCGGCGCAGGATCAGCGGCACCGGACCGTCGGGGCCGAGTGCGTCGAGAGACCAGGTCTCGTTGTTCGCGCCGCCGGACAGCCGCTCCAGGCCGGCCACGCCGGTGGCTCCGGGCACGGCGCGGCAGACCGGGCCGAGCAGGGATGTCGCCTCCATGCCCGGACTGTATCGGACCCGCCGCGCCCGTGCCCGCGACCGGCCCGCCGGGACGGAACGGTCGGTGCATCCCCGCGGGCGCCGCCCTGTCGTCCGTCGCCCGCAGCGTCCCGGCGGGCGCCCTGCCCCACCTCCGGGCCGCCTCCCTCAGGCCAGCGGCGCCCCGTACTGCCGCAGCAGCGCATCGCGCCGCGGCGGATGCAGGTTCGCCCGCCGGACGTCGCCGCCGTAGTGCGCGAGCACGCGCGGGTCCATCACGCGGCGCCACAGCGGCGGCAGATAGGCGAGCACCAGCATCGCCGCGTAGCCGGACGGCAGCTGCGGCGCGTCGGGCTCGTGGCGCAGCGCCTGGTAGCGGCGGGTGGGATGCGCGTGATGGTCGCTGTGCCGCTGCAGGTTGTAGAGGAACAGGTTCGAGACGCGGTGGCTCGAGTTCCACGAGTGTCGGGGCGCGCAGCGCTCGGGGCGGCCGTCGGGCCCGGTGCGGCGCAGCAGCCCGTAGTGCTCGATGTAGTTGACGACCTCGAGCAGCGAGAGGCCGTAGAGCGCCTGCACGACGAGGAAGGGCAGTGCACGCGGCCCGAAGGCGAGCGCCGCGGCCGCGAAGGTCAGCCCGGTCAGCGCCGCCGCGTGCAGGCAGCGGTTGCGCGGGCTCCACGGACCGCGCCGCTGCCGCGCGAGCCGCGTCCGCTCCAGCGCCCAGGCCGACCGCAGCCCGCCCAGCACCGAGCGCGGCAGGAAGGCCCAGAAGCTCTCGCCGAGGCGCGCGCTCGCGGGGTCCCCGGGCGTGGCCACGCGGGCGTGGTGACCTCGGTTGTGCTCGACGAGGAAGTGCCCGTAGGCCACCGGCGCGAGCGCGAGCGCGGCGAGCGCCGTCTCCCAGCCGACGCGCTTGTGGCCGAGCTCGTGGGCGGCATTGATGCCGATGCCGTTGATCCCGCCCACCGACAGCACCAGTCCGATCCAGGCCGACGCCGACAGTTCGCCGCGCGCGGCGAGCCACGCGCCGAGGGCGGTCACCAGCCACTGGCCGGGCACGTAGGCGGCCACCAGCACGCGGTAGCGGAGCCGGGCTTCGAGCGCGGCGACCTCGGACTCGGGCGGATTGCGCGGGTCCCGTCCGATCCACGCGTCGAGCGCCGGGATGACGACGTGGATCCAGAGCGGCAGGATCCAGAGCCAGGTCTCGGCGCCGGTGCGCGCGAACCGCAGCAGCTCGACCGCGACGAGCCACGGCAGCGCCGCGGACAGCGGCCACAGCCAGCGATCGGGGTCCTGCCAGCGCGGAGCCATCCGGCGATCGTGGCAGCACCGCACCGATGGTGCAACCGCTGCCCCGCCCGCCGGGGCGACGGGTATCCTGCGGCCCGACGCCATGACGACGACGCGCGCCTCCCGCCTCCGGTCCGTGCTGCGCGCATGCGCCAGGGCGACGGGCCTGGTCGCCTGCCTGGCCTGGGCGGCGCCGGCGGCCGCCGCAGTCTGGACGGTCACGGGTCGCTGGGACGAGGCGGCCGAGCGCCGGTACGCCGACTGGGTCGAGCGCCGGTTCGACGAGCGCTTCTTCTACGACGGCTCGCCCTTCGGCGACATCGCCACCGACTGCGCCGACGCCGCCTACGGCATGCGGATGGCGTTCGCCTACGAGCACCGCCTGCCCTTCGTGATCCGCGATCCGGCCTCGCCCGGCCGGCTGCTGTCGCAGGCGACCTCGCGCTTCGACCACGTCCCCGGCGGCCTGCCGCGCGTGCGCGCGTTCATGGAGTGGGTGATGCTGCACACCGGTACCGCGAGCCTCGCGCGGGACACGTATCCGGTGCGCATCGACCGCGAGCAGATCCGGCCGGGCGTCGTCTTCCTGACCTGGGGGACCCATGCGATGCAGGTGGTCTCGCTGCGGCCCACCGGCGTGATCCGTTACCTCGAATCGACCGCGCCGAGGGCGATCCGGCCGATGCGCGCGCACCTCGGCTTCCCGCAGCAGGTGCCCGCCGACCCCCGTGCCCCGGACGGCGGCGACGGCTTCCGGCGCTTCCGGTGGCCCGAGCATCACGACCGGCCGGACCGCCTGCTGCCCGGCTGGGGCGACGAGCAGTTCGAACGGGCACGGGCGCTGGGGCGCGAGACGCTGGCGTTCCACGACTGGGTCCAGTCGCGGCTCGCGCTCGAGCCCGAGCCGCCGGCGCAGCGCGCCCGTCGCACGCTGTTCACGCTGTGCGAGCTGGCGTACGACCGCGCCAACGCGGTCGACGAGGCGCAATGGCTTCGGGCCGAGCTGCGGCGCACGGGACGCGCGTGCCTGACCGCCGCCGAGTCCGACGAGCACTCGACACCGGTCCGCGACGCGCTGCTCGCGCGGGCGTTCGAGCATGTCGACCGGCTGCCGGAGCGCGCGGACTGGCCCGAGGCGGCCGGGCGCTACCGCCGCTTCGTCGACCTGCTGACCGGTCACGGCGGCGGCGACGCGGATGCGGCCGCGGTCCGCGCCGAGTTCCTCGACTGGTGCGACGTCGGCCGGCTCGACGGCGGCCCGGGCCGGCCGATGGACCTCGTCGAGCTGCGGGCACTGGTGCGGGCGGGCCGGCTCGTGGCCGACCCGCAGGCCTCGGCGGCCGCGCGCTGGGGGCTCGAGGCACCCGACGGCCGCCTGCCCGCCGCCTGCACGCGACGCTGAGCGCCGGCACCCGCGCTCGGACCGTCGCGCGCCGCGGCCCTCAGTTGGCCAGCACCCAGCGCGGCAGCGCCGTCACCAGGTCCGGGAACACCGTGATCAGCAGCAGCGTGAGGATCAGCATGCCGATCATCGGCAGGATGGCGCCCACCACCTTCTCGATCGGCGTATCGGCGAGCTTGCTGACGATGAACAGGTTCAGCCCCACCGGCGGCGTGCACAGCCCGATCATCAGGTTGAAGACCATCACCACGCCGAGGTGGACCGGGTCGATGCCGAGCTGGCGCGCGACCGGGATGAACACCGGCACCAGCAGCAGCAGGATCGCGCCCGCCTCCATCACGCAGCCGAGCACCAGCAGCAGCACGTTGAGCATCAGCAGCACGAGCAACGGGCTGCCCAGCGGCAGCAGCCAGTCCGACAGCAGCCGCGGCACGCCCTCGGTGGTCAGCAGCCAGCCCATCGCGGCCGCGGTGCCGAGCACGAAGGCGATGATCCCGGTCTCCTCGACGGTCTCGAGCATCAGCCGTGGCACCGCGCGCCACGGCAGCTCGCGATAGAGCCCCGCGCTCAGCACGAGGCAGTAGAGCACCGCGACCACCGCCGCCTCGGTCGGCGTGAAGAAGCCGGTGGTGATGCCGCCGATCAGCAGCACCGGCGCCATCAGCGGGCCGACGCCGCGCACCATCGCATGCACCGTCTGCCCGAAGCCCATCGCCTCGGCCCGCGGCAGGTCCTCCCGCCACGCGACCCAGGCCACCCAGATCATCAGCATGACGGTCATCAGCAGCGCGGGCACGACGCCGCCCAGGAACAGCGCGCCGACCGAGGCCTCGGCGAGCACGCCGTAGAGCACCATCGGGACGGAGGGCGGCATGATCGGCCCGATGGTGGCCGAGGCGGCGGTGAGCGCCGCCGCGAACTCGGGCTTGTAGCCGGCCGCCTTCGCGTGCTTGATCTCGATCGCACCGAGCCCGGCCGCGTCGGCCACCGCCGAGCCGGACATGCCGGCGAAGATGAGGCTGCCGAGGATGTTGACCTGCGCGAGCCCGCCGCGCAGCCGTCCGACGAAGGCCATCGCGAGCTCGGAGATCCGGTCGCTGATGCCGCCGGTGTTCATCAGCTTGGCCGAGAAGATGAACAGCGGGATCGCGATCAGCACGAAGCCGTCGAGCGACGCGATCATCTTCTGCACGAGGATGACCACCGGCACGCCCTTCAGCAGCAGCCAGCCCAGCACCGCCATGCCGAAGGCGACGCCGAGGTAGGTGTTCGCCATCGTCATCACGAGGAAGGCGACGAGGACGAGCGCGAGCATCAGGCGCCTCCGGTGGGCGTGGCCGCGACGCGCCACTGCAGCGCGAGGTGCACCAGCGACAGCGCGCCGCAGAGCACGCCGGCGACGTAGATCGTGGCCGCCGGCAGCGGCAGGACCGCGAGCGACATGCCCCAGGTGTGCAGCGTGAGCTTCACCGCCTGCGCGAGCACGACCGCGAAGAACACCACGTAGATCGCGTGGTTCGCGACCGCGACCGCGCGCTGCGCCCCGGCCGGCAGGCGCTTGACGAAGAAGTCCACCGACAGGTGGGTGCGTCGGCGGACCGCGCGGACGACGCCGACGTAGACCAGCCAGACGAAGGCGACGCGCGCCGCCTCCTCGGTCCACGACAGCGGGTCGTCCAGCCCGGTCCGCCAGACCACCTGAACGGTGTTCACCACGATGACGAAGGCGAGCAGCACGAGCGCGAGCGCGCTCTCGATGCCCGCCAGCGCGTCGGTGACGCGACGGTTCGACACAACGGGGCTCCGGCGCTCAGCGGGCGTTGCGCACCGAGTCGATCAGCGCCGCGACGTTGTGCCGCTTGCCGTACGACGCGTAGATCGGCTCGACCGCCTTGCGGAACGGCTCGGTGTCGGGTTTCGTGAAGGTGACGCCCGCCGCCTTCATCCGGTCCTCGAACTCCGCCTCGCTCTGCAGCGCGCGCGCCCGCTGCCAGGTCTCGGTCTCCTTCGCGACCTCGGCCAGCGCCTTCTGCGCGTCGGCCGGCAGCGCCGAGAACCAGCGGTCGGCGACCATCAGGAAGTTCGGCACGTAGATGTGGCCGGTGTAGGCGGCGAACTTGGCCTGCTCGTGCAGGCGGGCGCCGAACGCGGCCTCGGCCTTGTTCTCGAAGCCGTCGACGACGCCGCTCGAGAGGCTGGTGTAGAGCTCGCCCCAGGGCACCGGCGTGGGGTTCGCGCCGAGCAGCTTGAAGGTCTCGACGTAGGCCGGCACCTCCGGGACGCGGATCTTCATGCCCTTCAGGTCGCCGATCGCGTTGATCGCCCGCTTCGAGAAGGTCTTGCGGAAGGTCGTGTCGTAGTTCGCGAGCACGCGGATGCCGGTGCGCTTGCGGACGTCCTCGAAGACGCCCTGCCCGATCGGCCCGTCGGTCACGCGATGGACGTGCTGCAGGTCCTGGAAGACGTAGGGCAGCTCGAGCACGCCGATCGCGGGCACCGCGTTGGCCGGCGTGCCGGCATCGAAGATCGCGGCTTCCTGCGTGCCCAGACCGATCGACTCGAACATCTGGCGGTTGCTGCCGAGGCTGGAGCCGGGATGCAGCGTCACCACCACCGCGCCGTTCGTCCGCTTCTCCACGCCCTCCTTGAAGCGCAGCAGCGCCTGGTGGATGTTGTCGGACTCGGCCAGCACGTGGCCGATCTTCATCGTCGCCTTCGGCGCCTGGGCGCGGACGGCGAGCGGGGACAGCAGCAGCGCCGACGTGACGGCACGACGCGCGGGGGATGCAGGGCTCATCGGGGTCTCCTCCAGGGTGCTGCGGGCCGGCCTGTGCCCGGCCGGTCCCGCGGGTACGACGGTTTCGGGGGGCTACAGGTCCTTCGCGGTGGTGGTGCGGCGCTGCACGCCGCCCCGCCTGTCGAGGTCCGGATGCAGGGACACGCCGTGGCCCGGCGTCTCGTTGATCGTGATCCGGCCCTTCGAGATCGGCGGCAGGCCGACGACCACGTCGCCGTACCAGCCGTAGTAGAAGGCCCGCACGATCTCCTGGATGTGGCAGTTCGGCACGTGCAGCGCCATGTGCGTCGACGTGGTCAGCACCACCGGGCCGGTGCAGTCGTGGAAGGCGACCGGCACCTTGTAGGTCTCGGCGAGCCGCGCGATCTTGTGCGCCTCGGACACGCCGCCGCACCAGGCCATGTCCATGATGACCAGGCTCAGCGCGTTCAGGTCGAGCAGGCCGCGGAAGTCGGCCGCCATGCCGCGGGTCTCGCCGACCGCGATCGGCGCGCGCGTCGAGCGCGCGACCTCGCCGATCGCATCGAGGTGGTCCATGATGACCGGGTCCTCGACCCACATCGGGTCGTACTGCTCCATGGCGCGGGCGATCTTCACCGCCTCCGGCCGGTTCCACATCGAGTGGAGCTCGCACATCACGTCCATGCGGTCGCCGCAGGCCCTGCGGATCTTCTCGAACGGCTCGAGCGCGCGCTTCATGTCGGCGCGCGACAGGAACTGGCCCTGCGTGGCCTCGGCCGCGTAGTCGAAGGGCCAGATCTTCATCGCGTCGATGCCCATGTCGAGCAGCGACAGCGCGACCTCGTCGGCGCGCTCCAGGAAGCCCTTCAGGTCCTCGTACTGGCCGGTCTTCGCAGTCAGGCCGAAGTTGTCCGTGCCCTGCGTGGGGCGCGTCTGCACGTAGCTGTAGCCGGCGCAGGTGTTGTAGACGCGGATGTCGTCGCGGACGCGGCCGCCGAGCATGTCCGCCAGCGGCAGGCCGACCGACTTCGCGCGCAGGTCCCACAGCGCGATGTCGATCGCCGAGCGGCCGCGGGTCTCGGCGCTCGAGCCGATGAAGCCGACGTAGCCGGTCAGGTGCTGCTGCAGCTTCGCGACGTTGCGCGGGTCCTGGCCGATCAGGTGCGGCGCGATCATCTGGTGGATGTGCGCCTCGGCCGAATGCGAGCCGTAGAAGGTCTCGCCGAGGCCGGTCAGGCCCTCGTCGGTGTGGACCTGCGTCCAGAGGATGTTGGGGAAGGCGTCGAGTCGTACGGTCTCGAGCGCGGTGATCTTCATCGGGTGGGCTCCTGGGGTCGGGCGGATCGGGGTCGGGACAGGGCGGTCCGGCGGGCCCGCGCGTCGCCGCGCGGTGCGGGCGCCGGTCCGGCGGAGTCGGAGGCGGCGTCGCCGGAGCGCGGTGCGCCGTCGAGCAGGCGCCGCTCGCCGGCGGCGAGGTGGCCGGCCATCGCGCGCGCGGCGCGCGGCGCGTCGCCGGCGACGATCGCGTCGAGGACCTGCCGGTGCTCGCGCTGCGCGGCCTCGATCGAGGTGCCGCGGCGCGCGCTCGCGCCCCGGCCCTGCTCGATGGCGTGGCGCAGCGAGGCCGACAGGAACTCCAGCGTCTGCACGATGAAGGCGTTGCCCGACGCGCGGGCGATCGCCATGTGGAAGGCCAGGTCGTCGTCGCTGCCGGTGGCGCCCGCGCGCTCGGCGCCGTCGAGCCGGTCGAGCGCCGCGCGCATCGCGGCGAGGTCCGCATCGTCGCGGCGGCGGGCCGCGAGCCGCGCGGCCTGCGTCTCGAGCCCGGCGCGGAACTCGAGCATCTCGCGCGCGGTGTCGGCCAGGCCGGCACCCGCCGAGCCGCGCAGCCGCAGCACGCCCTCGCCCGGCGCGCGCCGGGTCACGTAGACGCCGGCGCCCTGCACGCTGTCGACGAGCTGCTCGGCCTTCAGCTGCGCGACCGCCTCGCGGACCACGGTACGGCTGACCTCGAAGCGTGCGCAGAGCTCGGGTTCGGTGGGCAGGCGATCGCCGGGGGCGAGTGCCCCGGCGCGGATCTGGGCGGCGAGGCGGTCGACGACGTGGCCGACGAGGGTGCGACGGGGGGCGGGGTCGGCCGCTGCCGGCCTCGCGGGCCGGGGCGCGGGCGCCGCCGCTGTCCGCGGCGACGCGCGGCGCGATCCGTCGGTTCGGGTCGTGGGCACCGGCGCTCCCAGCTCGTCCGGTCATATGATGACCTGATGATAGGGAGCCGGATGACGGCGCGTCAAGCCGCGACGGTCCGGAAACGGCGGCCGGCACGCGTCTCCCCGTCGATGGGTCGGGCCCGCCCGCGTTCGGACGGGTGGTCGGACCGGTGCTCGGCTAAGCTTGCCCGCCCCCCCTCGGATCCGTTGCGCCCCATGACCGTGTCCCCGCCCCGGCCCGCCGCGACCGGCCACTGCCGCCGCGCCGCGCCGGCGCGTGCCGCCGCGTTCGCGGCAGGGCTCGTCCTCCTGTCCGCCTGCGCCGGCCCGCGGGGACCGTCCCCCGACGCAGCGCCTTCGGCGACGCCCGCCACGGCGGTCGCGACAGTCCCTGCGCCCGGCGTGCGTCCCCCCGTCTGGCCGGTCCGCCGCTATGTCGCGAACGCCGACCTCGCGGGCGGATACAGCCTGTCGCCCGACGGGCGCCTGACCGCCAACGTCGAGCGGGTCGGCGTGGGACCGGGCGTCGTCATCCGCGACGCGACCGACGGCGGCGAGCGGGCCCGGCTGGCGATCGGCGCACCGATGTGGCTCGGGGACAGCCGTCACCTCGTCCACGTCCGGGACCCGCTCGGCGACGAGAACCTGACCGTCTCGGTGCGCGACCTCGCGTCGCCGCAGGCCGAGCCATGGGTCGTGGCCGCGTGGCCCGGCGTCCGCTCCGTGCCGATCGGGCGCGGCGAGACCGCGACCACGTTCCGGTTCATCAGCAACCCCCGCGACCGGCGTCGCTTCGACCTGTTCGAGGCCGATGTCGCGAGCCGCTCGGTCCGCGAACTGCGTCGGGCCGACGCTCGGACCCGCGGCTGGCTGATCGACACCCGAGGTGCGATCGCCGGCCGCGTGAGCCGGATCGGCGACGCCGGCGACGACGGCGCCGACCTCGTCTTCGAGATCGAGTCGGCGGACGGCACGCACCGCACGCTGCGGACGGTCGGCCCGTTCGACGAGTTCGTCGTGCACCGCCTCGACCTCGGCCTGCGGCGCGCCTGGGCCACGACCAACCTCGACCGCGACCGCATCGAGCTGGTCGAGATCGACCTCGACACCGGCCGCGAGACGGTGCTCGGCGCCGACCCGGTCGTCGACGTCGACGGCCCGGTGTTCGCCGACACGAACGGCCCGCCGATCGGCTGGATCGCGATGGACGGGCTGCTCCGGTTCCACGCGCTCGACGCGGACGCGGCCGCAGCGCTCGCGGCGCTCGGGGCGCGCGCGCATCGCGACGGCCTGGTCGACGACACGCCGGTGATCGTGCTGCCGCAGAGCCGCGCCGCCGAGGGCCCGAACTGGATCGTGGTCGTCGCCGGCCGGCTCGACCGCGCGGAACTGCTCTGGAATCGCGTCTCGGGCACGCTGCGCAGGCTCGACCGGCGCGATGCCGAGGCCGCGTTCCGGGCGTCGCTGTCACCCTGGGAGCCGGTCGCCTTCGACGCATCGGACGGACGCCGGCTGCACGGTCTCCTGCTGCGGCCGAAGGGGGCGAGCGGGCCGGTGCCGCTGGTGGTCGACATCCACGGCGGCCCCTGGGCACGCGACCGCTGGGAGCCGGCGACGCCGAACGAGGCGCAGATGCTCGCCAACCGCGGCTACGCGGTGCTGCAGGTGAACTACCGCGGCTCCTCGGGCTACGGCAGGGCGCACCTGTGGGCCGGCGCCCGCACCTATGGCGACCGGCTGCAGCGCGACATCGCCGACGGCGTGCGGTGGGCGATCGACGCGGGCATCGCCGACCGCGACCGCCTCGCGGTGATGGGCACGAGCTTCGGCGGCTACTCGGCGATGATGCAGCTGATCGGCCGGCCGCACCCGTACCGGTGCGGCGTCTCGATCGTCGGCGTCGCCGACTGGCCGCGGACGATCGACGCATGGCCGACCCACTGGGCGAGGCGCAGCTGGGCCGCGCGGTTCTACGGGCGGACGAGCGACCCCGCCGAGCGCGCCGAGATGCTGCGCCAGTCGCCGATCACGGCGATCGACCGGATCGACGTGCCGCTGCTGGTCGCGCACGGCGAGCGCGACATCCGCGTGCGGCAGCAGGACTCGGTCGACGTCGTCCGCGCGCTGCGCGCGAGCGGCCGGCCGGTGCGCTTCCTGTCGTTTCCGGACGCGGGCCACACGATCGGGGCCTGGCCCGACCGACTCGCGCTGGCGCGCGAGATCGAGGACCACTTCGCGAACTGCCTCGGCGGCGCGCGCGCGGGGTTGGACCTGTACGAACTGATACCCTCGACGGTGCGGCGCGACCCGCCGTGACGGGAGCCTCGCCACGCCAGCCGGACCGGACGTTCCGGGCCGGCGGCCTCAGCCGGCGGGACCGAGGTCGCGCCGCAGCGTCGGCAGTCCGACGCCCGCGGCATCGAAGCCGCCGTCGACCGCGATCACCTGCCCGTTCACGTAGGCCGCGGCGTCGCTGCAGAGGAAGCCGACCACGTTCGCCATCTCGTCCATGCCGCCGTAGCGCGCGAGCGGGATCGCGTCGTGGTAGTCGGCGCGGATCGCCGCGGTGTGCACGAGCTTCGCCATCTCGGTGTCGACCGGGCCGGGCGCGATCGCGTTCACGCGCACGCCGAAGTGGGACAGCTCGACCGCCTGCTGCTTGGTCAGGTGGATCACCGCCGCCTTGCTGGTGCCGTAGGCGACGCGCATCGTGCTCGCGCGCAGCCCGGAGATCGACGCGACGTTGACGATCGCCCCCCGCCGTCGCGCCTGCATCCGCGAACCGAACACCTGCGTGCAGAGGAACACGCCGTCGAGGTTGGTCGCCATCACGTCGCGCCACTGCGCGAAGGTCGTCCTCTGGATGTGCTCGAAGACCGCCACGCCCGCGTTGTTGACCAGCGCGTCGACGCGACCGAACCTCGCGTCGACCGTGCGCGCGGCGGCTTCGACCTGCACCTCGTCGGAGACGTCGCACCGCAGGCCGACGACGTCGGCGGGCCGCGCCAGGCCGGCGACCGCCGCCTCCAGCGTCGCGGCGTCGCGGTCGAGCAGCACGACGCGGTGGTCGTGATCGAGGAACCAGCGGCCGACGGCCAGGCCGATGCCGCGCGCCCCACCGGTGACGACGGCGACCGGGCGCTCGTCGCTCACACCAGCACCCGCTCTATCCCGCCGTCGTTCGCCCGCCTCACGTAGTCGGGCATCCAGTCCTCGCCCAGCACGTGCTTCGCGATCTCGACGACGATGTAGTCGGCCTCGACCGAGGCGTCGCCCTGGTAGCGCGACAGCCCCTGCAGGCACGACGGGCACGAGGTCAGCACCTTCACCGGTCCGGCGAAGGCCTCGCCCTTCGCGCCCGCCGTCGGCACCGCCTGCGTGCCCGCGCGGATCGCGTCGGCCGCACGCTTCATCTCCTCCTCCTTGCGGAAGCGGATCTGCGTGGAGATGTCGGGCCGCGCGACCGCGAGCGTGCCGGCCTCGCCGCAGCAGCGGTCGTTCTTCTCGACCGTGCCGTTGAGCTCGGCGTTGACCAGCGTGTTGACCACCTTCATCGGCGCGTACTGCTTCATCGGGCTGTGACAGGGGTCGTGGTACATGTACCGCGTGCCGGTCACGCCCTCGAGCCGCACGCCCTTCTCCATCAGGAACTCGTGGATGTCGACGATCCGGCAGCCGGGGAAGATCTTCTCGAACTCGTACTTCTGCAGCTGGTCGTGGCAGGTGCCGCAGGAGACCACCACCGTCTTGATGTCGAGGTAGTTCAGCGTGTTGGCCACGCGGTGGAAGAGCACCCGGTTGTCGGTGATGATCTTCTCGGCCTTGTCGAACTGGCCCGAGCCGCGCTGCGGATAGCCGCAGCAGAGGTAGCCGGGCGGCAGCACCGTCTGCACGCCCACGTGCCAGAGCATCGCCTGCGTGGCCAGCCCCACCTGCGAGAACAGGCGTTCCGAGCCGCAGCCTGGGAAGTAGAAGACGGCCTCCGCATCGACGGCCATCGCCTTCGGATCGCGGATGATCGGCACGTAGCGTGCGTCCTCGATGTCGAGCAGCGCGCGCGCGGCCTTCTTCGGCAGCTTGCCGGGCATCTTCTTGTTGACGAAGTGCACCACCTGCTCGGCGATCGGCGCACGGCCGACGGTCGACGGCGGCGCCGCGGTCTGCGCCTTCGCCGGCGCCTTCAGCAGGTCGTGCGCGATCCGCTGCGCCTTGTAGCCCCAGTCGATCATCACCTTGCGGGTCAGGTTGATCGTCGAGGGATTGGTCGCGTTCAGGAAGAACATCGACGCCGCGGTGCCGGGGTTGAAGCGCTTCTGCCCCATCTTGCGCAGCAGGTTGCGCATCGCCATCGACACGTTCCCGAAGTCGATGTCCACCGGGCACGGCGCCTCGCACTTGTGGCAGACGGTGCAGTGGTCGGCGACGTCGCCGAACTCGTCCCAGTGGCGGATCGAGATGCCGCGGCGCGTCTGCTCCTCGTAGAGGAAGGCCTCGATCAGCAGCGAGGTCGCGAGGATCTTGTTGCGCGGGCTGTAGAGCAGGTTCGCGCGCGGCACGTGCGTGGCGCAGACCGGCTTGCACTTGCCGCAGCGCAGGCAGTCCTTGATCGAGTCGGCGATCGAGCCGATGTCCGACTGCTGCAGGATCAGCGACTCGGCGCCCATCAGGCCGAAGCTCGGCGTGTAGGCGTCGCGCAGGTCGCCGCCGGGCAGCAGCTTGCCCTTGTTGAAGCGGCCCTCGGGGTCGACCCGCTCCTTGTAGTCGCGGAAGTCGCGGATCTCGGCCTCGGTCAGGTACTCGAGCTTGGTGATGCCGATGCCGTGCTCGCCGGAGATCACGCCGTCGAGGCTGCGCGCGAGCGCCATGATCCGGTCGACCGCGCGATTGGCCTCCTGCAGCATCCCGTAGTCGTCGGAGTTGACCGGCAGGTTGGTGTGGACGTTGCCGTCGCCGGCGTGCATGTGCAGCGCGACGAACACGCGGCTGCGCAGGATCCGCCTGTGCTCGGCGATCGCGCGCTCGAGGATCGGCCGGAACGCCTGGCCGGAGAAGATCTCGGACAGCGGCGCGAGCAGCTCGGTCTTCCACGAGATACGGATCGTGCGGTCCTGCAGCAGGTGGAACAGGCGCAGGGACGCGTCCGAGGCGACGCGTCGGCGCGCCTCGTCGGCCGCGGCGCCGAGGCCGAGCGCGGCCAGCCGCGACAGCGTCTGCGCGAGCGGCTCGTCGATCCGCTCGAGCAGGAATTCCCAGCGTGCGCGGACCGCGGCGGCGAGCTCGCGTGCGGCCGACAGCCGCTCGGCGAGCATCTCGGCGGGCAGCCGCGCGCCGGGGCCGGCGCCGTCGTCGGCCTTGCCGAGCGGCAGCGCGGCGGGGTCGGAGGCGATCAGCGCGTCGAGCGCGTCGAGCACCTTGAGCTTGTTGCGGGTCGACAGCTCGATGTTGATCCGCTCGATGCCGTCGGTGTACTCGGCCATCCGCGGCAGCGGGATGACCACGTCCTCGTTGATCTTGAACGCGTTGGTGTGGCGGGCGATCGCGGCGGTGCGCGCGCGGTCGAGCCAGAAGGTCTTGCGCGCCTCGGGCGAGACCGCGACGAAGCCCTCGCCGCTGCGGCCGTTGGCCAGCCGCACGACCTCGGAGGTGGCCTTGGCGACCGACTCGTCGTCCTCGCCGACGATGTCGCCGATCAGCACCATCTTCGGGAAGCCGCCGCGCCGGGACTTGGTGGCATAGCCCACCGCACGCAGGTAGCGCTCGTCGAGGTGCTCGAGGCCGGCGAGGATCGCGCCGAAGGGCTGGCGATCGAGGTACGCCTTGATCTCGACGATCGAGGGCACCGCGTCCTTCGCCTGCCCGAAGAACTCGAGGCAGACGGTGCGCACGTGCTTCGGCATCCGGTGGAGCACCCAGCGGGCCGAGGTGATCAGGCCGTCGCAGCCCTCCTTCTGCACGCCCGGCAGGCCGGCGAGGAACTTGTCGGTGACGTCCTTGCCGAGCCCCTGCTTGCGGAAGCGCGCGCCCTCGATCTCCAGCACCTCGCGCCGGACCGGGTCGCCGTGCATGACGCCATCGGCACCGAGCTGCGCGGGCTCGAACCAGGCGAGCGCGAAGCGCGCGACCGGCACGTCGTGGATCTTGCCGCGGTTGTGCTCGAGCCGCGTGACCTCGAGCCAGCGGCCCTGCGGGTCGACCATCCGCCACCAGGCGAGGTTGTCGAGCGCGGTGCCCCAGAGCACGGCCTTCTTGCCGCCGGCGTTCATCGCGATGTTGCCGCCGATGCACGAGGCCTCGAGGGAGGTGGGGTCGACCGCGAACACCAGACCGGCCGCGTCGGCCGCGTCGGTCACGCGCTTGGTGACCACGCCGGCCTCGGAGAAGATCGTCGCCACCTCGGCGTCGACGCCGGGCAGGCGCAGCCGCTCGACGGGGCCCAGCCCGATCAGCTTCTCGGTGTTGATGACCGCCGACAGCGGCGTGAGCGGGATCGCGCCACCGGTGTAGCCGGTGCCGCCGCCGCGCGGGATGATCGTGAGACCGAGCTCGATGCAGCCGGCGACCAGTGCCGCGACCTCGGCCTCCGTGTCGGGCGCGAGCACGACGAACGGATACTCGACGCGCCAGTCGGTCGCGTCGGTCACGTGCGAGACGCGCGACATGCCGTCGAATCGGATGTTGTCGCGGCGCGTGGCGCGCGCGAGCCGCTTCAGCGTGCGGGCACGCAGATCGGCCGTCTTCGTGAAGTCGGCCTCGAAGCGCGAGACGGCGTCGTGCGCGAGCTGCAGCAGGCGCGCGACCTTGTCGGCGCGCTGCGCGGACCCGCGCGGGTCGTCGACGGCGGGCGCGGCCGAGTCGGCGTCACGGCGACGCTCGATCTCGCGCAGACGGTGCTGCAGTGCCTCGATCAGCGCGGCGCGGCGCTTCGGGTTGTCGAGCAGGTCGTCCTGGAGGAACGGATTGCGCTGCACGACCCAGATGTCGCCCAGCACCTCGTAGAGCATCCGCGCCGAGCGGCCGGTGCGGCGCTCCACGCGCAGCTCGTCGACGATGCCCCAGGCCTCGGCGCCGAGCACGCGCAGCACGATCTCGCGGTCGGAGAACGAGGTGTAGTTGTACGGGATCTCGCGCAGCCGGGCGGGCGCGTCGGCCGCGCGCGTGGCGAGCGCCGGGAGGATCGGGGCGTTCATCGGGGCTTCCGTCCGGTGGCGGGACGGCCCGCGGGGCCGCGGCCCGGCGACCGGTCCAAAACCCGGATTGTAGCTTCGCGGGGGGTCCCCGCGCCGCGGGCGGGGGGATCGGCCGGCCGTCCGCGCGGCCCGCTCAGCCCGAGAACCAGCCGAGCAGCCGGTGCCACCAGTCGTCGGGCACCCACATCAGCACCGCGGTCATCGTCGTGTAGCGCAGGAACTTGCCGATCGCCATGTAGAGCACGCAGGGCCAGAACGGCAGCTTCAGCCAGCCGGCGAGCGCACACAGGGGGTCGCCGATCGCCGGCAGCCAGGACAGCAGCAGCACCTTCGGCCCGAAGCGGCTCAGCCAGCCGAAGTAGCGCGTGCCCTCGTGCTTCGACAGCGCCATCTTGGCGCCCCAGCCCAGCCACCAGTCGACCATGCCGCCCAGCGTGTTGCCGGCGGTGGCGACCGCGACCGTCAGCCAGAACGCGTCCGGGTTCAGCTTCACGAAGCCGAAGACAGCCGGCTCCGAGCCCATCGGCAGCAGCGTGGCCGACACGAAGGAGACGACGAAGACGCTCGCCAGCCCGTTCCTCGGCAGCGCGAACCAGTCGATCAGGCGTTCGAGGAGGGCTTCCATGCGGGATCTGCGACGCCGGCACGGCGCGGGGACGTCAGTGTAGACGCGAGCCCGCCGCGGGCCTGCCGAGTCCGGGGGCGGCGCGGGGGCGCACGCCCGGACCGAGGCCGGCGGGTCGCGGGCACCGGGCGGGGGCGGCCGGCACCGGTCGGTAGAATGCGGGCCATCATGCCCACCGAGTACCTGAAGCGGATCCTGACCGCCCGCGTCTACGACGTCGCGCAGGAGACCCCGCTCGAGCGCGCGCCGGCCCTGTCGGAGCGGCTCGCGAACACCGTGCTGCTCAAGCGCGAGGACCTGCAGCCGGTCTTCTCGTTCAAGCTGCGCGGCGCCTACAACAAGATGTCGCGACTCACCGCCGGGCAGCTGTCGCGCGGCGTGATCGCGGCCTCGGCCGGCAACCACGCTCAGGGCGTGGCGCTCGCCGCGCAGCGGCTCGGCTGCCGCGCGGTGATCGTGATGCCGATCACCACGCCGCAGGTGAAGATCGACGCGGTCCGCGGCCGCGGCGCCGAGGTGGTGCTGCACGGAGAGTCCTACAGCGACGCGGCCGCGCACGCGACCGCGCTGCAGCGGCGCGATGGCCTCACCTTCGTCCACCCGTTCGACGATCCCGACGTGATCGCCGGCCAGGGGACGATCGGCATGGAGATCCTGCGCCAGCATCCGGGCCCGATCGATGCGATCTTCATCGCGATCGGGGGCGGCGGCCTTGCCGCGGGCGTGGCCACCTACGTGAAGCAGCTGCGCCCCGAGGTGAAGGTGATCGGCGTGCAGACCACCGACTCCGATGCGATGGCGCGCTCGCTCGCCGCCGGCGAACGCGTGACGCTGCAGGACGTGGGCCTGTTCTCGGACGGCACCGCGGTCAAGCTGGTCGGCGAGGAGACCTTCCGGCTGTGCCGCGAACACCTCGACGAGGTCATCCTCGTCGACACCGACGCGGCCTGCGCGGCGATCAAGGACGTGTTCCAGGACACCCGCTCGATCCTCGAGCCCGCGGGCGCGCTCGCGATCGCCGGCGCGAAGGCCTGGGTCGAGCGCGAGTCGGCCGCGCTCGGCGAGCCGGTCACCGGCCGCACGCTGGTGGCGATCGCCTGCGGCGCGAACATGAACTTCGACCGGCTGCGCTTCGTCTCGGAACGCGCCGAGATCGGCGAGCAGCGCGAGGCGGTGTTCGCGGTGACGATCCCCGAGGAGCGCGGCAGCTTCCGACGCTTCTGCGAGACGGTCGGCCCGCGCAACGTGACCGAGTTCGTCTACCGGATCGCGGACGCGAGGGTCGCGCACGTCTTCGTCGGCGTGCAGGTCGCCGGTCGCGACGAGGCCCGCGCGATCGCCGCGAACTTCCAGGCCAGCGGCTTCGCGACGCTCGACCTCACCGACGACGAGCTCGCGAAGCTGCACCTGCGGCACCTGGTGGGCGGGCACTCGCCGCTGGCCGGCGACGAGCGTCTCTACCGTTTCGAGTTCCCCGAGCGGCCGGGCGCGCTGATGCGCTTCCTGACCAGCATGAGCCCGAACTGGAACATCTCGCTGTTCCACTACCGCAACCACGGCGCCGACTACGGCCGGATCCTGGTCGGGCTGCAGGTGCCGCCCGCGGACGACCGGGCGTTCGCGGCCTTCCTCGCCACGATCGGCTATCCGCACACCGAGGAGACGCGCCACCCGGCCTACCGGCTGTTCCTCGCGGCCGGCGGCGAGACGGCCTGAACCGCGCGCATCCGGGCCGTGCGGGCCCGGACGTCGCGCGCACCGCCGTGTCCCGGCGGCGACGCCCGCGCGCGACGCGTCGGGCCATCCGTGATCCGATGCGCGCCGGGTTCACGACATTTCACACGATCCCGCGCCGCTTGCCCCAGCAGGCAGCGACCCCGACCGTTTCGGGACGGTAGACTTCACGGCCCAGTCAGGTTCACGGCGTTCTCTCCGACACGAGATGCGGATCGCGATCATCGACGACGATTCGGCGCTCGCCTCGAGCGTATCGACCGCGCTGGCGCGCAGCGGCTGGGCGTGCCGCTGTCACCCGGATGGCCGATCCTTCATCGCGACGATGCACCGCGAGAGCTACGACGCCTACATCGTCGACTGGGGGCTGCCCGACATGTCGGGCCTCGACGTGCTGCGCGCGATCCGCTCGCGCGTGCCGGTCACGGTGCCCGTGCTGTTCCTCACCGCCCGCGACGGCG
The DNA here is from genome assembly GCA_046046245.1 of Pseudomonadota bacterium. Lineage (GTDB taxonomy): Bacteria > Pseudomonadota > Gammaproteobacteria > Burkholderiales > Burkholderiaceae_E > UBA4615. Next base: position 44,662 of record JBJOKE010000033.1, read on the forward strand.
AGCAGGACGTGATCGAGGCCCTCGAGGCCGGCGCCGACGACTTCGTCGTGAAGCCGGCTCGGCTCGGCGAGCTGCAGGCGCGTCTGCGTGCGCTCTGGCGCCGCAACACCCGGGTCCCCGACACGCCCGATACCTACGAGTACGACCGGTTCCGCTTCGAGCTGAAGACCCAGAGCGCCTGGGTCGAGGGCTCGCCGGTCGATCTCACGCAGAAGGAATTCCTGCTCGCGGTACTGCTGCTGCGCAACCTCGGCAAGCCGCTGTCGCGCGGGCACATCCGCGAGGTGGTCTGGGGCCGCGACAGCGAGATCCCGTCGCGGACGATGGACACGCACGTCTCGCGCGTGCGCACGAAGCTCGGGCTGAGGCCCGAGCGACAGTACCTGCTCGCGCCGGTCTACAGCTATGGCTACCGGCTCGAGCACCTCGCGCCGAGCAGCGCACCCGCGCCCGCCTCGGCCGACGACACCGCCTCCTGAGCCGCCGGACCCGATGAGCGCTGCGCCTGCGGCGAGACGCCCCGCCCGGCGGGCCGCGGGCGGGACCGGCCGCGACGCGGCGGTACGCCGTCCGTCGGACCTGCGGGCCACCCTCCTCGCGCTCGCCATCCTGCTCGCGGTCGGCGCCCCCTCGCCGCTGAACGCGCAGGCGAGGGTGCTGCCCGACGGCACGGTGCTCTACCGGGTCGCACCCGGCGACACGCTGATCGGCCTCGGCGAGCGGTTGCTCGACCCGCCGTCGCGCTGGACCGATGTCCGCCGATCGAACCGGATCGCCGATCCGCGCCGGCTCGTGCCGGGGTCCGAACTGCGCATCGACCCCTCCTGGCTGCGCGGCGAGGGCTCGGTCGTCACCGTCGACCGCGTCGGCGGCGGCGCGACCCTCGACGGCACGCCGGCAGTGCCCGGGTCCGTCGGCCGCGAGGGCAGCCGGCTCGAGACCGGCCCCGACGGCGTGGTCGTGCTGACGCTTCGCGACGGCACCACGCTGACGGTACCGCCCGCCTCGGCGGTCCGCTTCGAGCGGCTGCGCGGCTACCTCGGCACCGAGTCGATCGATGCGGCCATCGGCCTCGAGCGCGGCGGCCTCGAGACCCGCTCCGCGCCCGGCCGGCAGCGGCCGCTTCGCGTGCGCACGCCGGTCGCCACCGCCGCGGTCCGGGGCACGGCGTTCCGCGTCCGCGGCGAGACGGACCGGACGGCGGTCGAGGTGCTGACCGGTCGCGTCGGCGCGAGCGGTCCTGGCGGTCAGGCCGAGGTCGACGCAGGCCGCGGTGCCCTGGCGACCCGGGACGGCCCGCCCCGGATCGAGGTCCTGCTGCCGGCGCCGGCGGCCGGCCCGCTGCCCGCGCGACTCGAGACGCCATCGGCGACGCTGCGCGTGGCGCCCGTCGAGGGCGCGACCGGTTACCGCTTGCAGGTGGCGATCGACGAGGACTTCACCCGACTCGTGGCCGAATCGCGCGGCACGCTGCCCGAGATCGCGGTGACCTCCACCGAGGACGGTCGGCTGTACCTGCGCGCACGCGCGGTCTCGTCGCTGGGACTGGAGGGGCGCGAGCTGCGCGCGAGCCTCGAGGTCGCCGCCCGGCCGGAGCCGCCGCTGCCCCTGCGGCCCGCCGAGCGGGCGGTGGTCTTCGAGCGGCCGCTCGCACTGGCCTGGACCGAGCCGGCCGGCATCGGCCGCTTCCGGGTACAGGTCGCCGCCGATCCGTCGTTCACCGCGCCGTGGGTCGACACGTGGGTCGCGTCGCCGTCCGCGACCGTGGAGCTGCCCGAGCTGCGCACCGGGTCGACCACCTGGTGGTGGCGGATCGCATCCGAGGCGGGCACGCGGCAGGGACCGTTCTCGGCGCCACGCGCGTTCGAGCAGCGGCCGCCCGGCCCCGCGCCGTCGGGCACGGTCGATGCCGATCGGCTCGAGCTGACCTGGCCGTCGGCGGCCGGTCTCGCGTGGGTGGTTCAGCTCGCCCGCGACGCCACGTTCGCGCAACCGGTGCTGGAGCGGCGGCTCGATGCGCCGCGGGTCGTGCTCGACGGCCTGCAGCCCGGCGCCTGGTTCACCCGGACGCGCAGCATCGACCCGCAGGGTGTCGAGGCGCCATGGGGCCCGGCGCAGCGATTCGAGATCCGATCGCTGCTGCGCAGCGGCTCGGGCGCCCCGGTGGGCTCGGCCGGCGGTGCGTCGGTCGAGATCCAGGACCGGCGCTGAGCGGTGGCCACCCGGGCCGGCCCGGCGCGATCGGCGCGCCCCTCGCGGGCGGCGGTCGAGTGGTGGCTGCTCGCCGCCGCGCTGCTCGTCCTGGTGCTCGCGCTCGCGCAGGCGACCCGCGAGCCCTCGGGCCGCGCGGTGTCCCGGCTGGACGCGCTCGTCTACGACGCCGGCCTCTCGCTCTGGGCGCGACCGCCGCGCGACGACGTCGTGATCGTCGCGATCGACGACGACAGCCTGATCCAGGTGGGCCGCTGGCCGTGGCGCCGCGAGGTCACCGCGCTGCTGCTCGAGCGGCTGCAGGCGGCGGGGCCGCGTTCGATCGGCATCGACCTGCTGTTCGCCGAGCCGGCGGCGGGCGACGCGCGGCTCGCCGCGGCCGCCGACGGGCCGGCACCGGTGGTGCTGCCGATCGCCCGTCCCGCGCCCGCCGCCGACGGCGAGCCGCCGCTCGTGCCGGTGGCCGGGATCGGCCGCGGGCGCGCGCTCGCGCACGTCGAGTTCCCGATCGATGGCGACGGGCTGATCCGCGGCCTCTACCTGCGCGAGGGCGGCTTCCCGGCGATGGCCGCGCGGCTCGCGTTCCCCGACCCGACCGCGCCCGACCCGGGCGGCGCACTCGCCCGGCTGCTGCGCAACGGCGACTGGCCGCGCGAGGGCTGGCTGCGGCTGGGCGCCTCGTCGGCCCAGCCCGAACGGCTGTCGGCAGCGGCGGTGCTGCGCGGCGAGGTGCCCGCCGAGCGGCTGCGCGACCGGATCGTGCTGGTCGGCGCGACGGCACGCGGGCTCGGCGACGTCCATGCCACCACCCTCTTCCCGGGCAATCCCACCGTGCCCGGCGTCGCGCTGCACGCGGCCGCGACCTCGGCCCTCCTCGAGGGCCGGACGTTGGCCGAGGCGCCGCACGCGCTGCGCCTCGCGGTCTCGGCGCTGGCGCTCGCGACCGCGCTCGCCGTCCTCTACCTGACCCAGCCGCGGACCGGCCTCGCCTGCGTGGCCGCGGCGATGGCCGCCACCGTCGGCGCGGTGCTCGCGGCGATCGGCGCCGGCGTCTGGTTCGCGCCGGGCGCACTGCTCGTCGGGCTCGCGCTCGCCTTCCCGCTGTGGAGCTGGCGCCGGCTGCACGCGGCATCGATCGGGCTGATCGCGCAGGCCGCGCGGCTCGAGGCCGACGCGGCGCCCGGCGACCCCGACCCGAGCGCGCCCGTCGAGCCGATCTCGCGGCAGCTGCGGCGGCTCGAGCATGCCGCCGACCGCATCACCGACCTGAACCGCCGCCTCGCCGACACGCTGGCGACGCTGCAGGCCGCCCAGCGCGAGCGCGAGCAGACGCTGCGTTTCCTGTCGCACGACCTGCGTGCGCCGCACCTGTCGATCCTCGACGTGCTCGAGCGCGCCGACGGCGGCCCGGTGCCCGCCGACGACGCCCGCGCGATCGCCCGCCAGTCGCGCCGAGCGCTCGAACTGACCGACGGCTTCATGCAGCTGGCCCGCGCCGAGTCGCAGCCGCTGCGCGCCGAGCCACGCGACCTCGCCGACCTGGCGATCGAGGCGGCCGACGGATGCTGGGCGCGCGCCTCGGCGCGCGGCCTGTCGATCGCCACGCCCGATCCGCCCGACGGCGACGCGCCGATCGCCGCCTGCCGCTGCGACGCGACGCTGGTCCGCCGCGCGCTGGTCAACCTGCTCGACAACGCGCTGCGGGTCGCGCCGTCGGGCGACACCGTCGGGATCGAACTGGCCCGCGAGGGAGCCGGCTGGTGGATCGCGGTGCTCGATCGCGGCCCGGGCGTCCCGGAGGCCGACCGGGCGCGGATCTTCGAACCGTGGTGGCGCGGTCCGAAGGCCGACCCCTCATCCGGCGCCGGCCTCGGCCTGGCCTTCGTCGCGACCGTCGCGCAGCGCCACGGCGGCCGCGCGGAGGCGCGTCCGCGCGACGGCGGCGGCGCCCGGATCGGGATCTGGCTGCCCGACGCTGCCGCTTCCGGCCGACCCGAGGTAGACTCCGGGGTGTAAACCCGGCCTGTCACATGCACCTGCTCACACTCGGACTGAATCACCACACCGCGCCGCTGTCGCTGCGCGAGAAGGTGGCGTTCCCGGGTGACGCGCTGCGCGATGCGCTGTCGGACCTGCGCACCCAGCTGAGGACGCTCGTTCCGGAAAGCGCGATCCTGTCCACCTGCAACCGGACAGAGATCTATTGCGCGACGCCGGACCCGCACGACGCGCAGGCCGAGATCGCTCGCTGGATGGCCGACCGCAACCGGATCGGCGCCACCTCGCAGCTCCTCGAGCACCTGTACGCCCGCCCCGACGACCAGGCGGTCCGCCACGCGTTCCGCGTCGCCTCGGGCCTCGACTCGATGGTGCTCGGCGAGCCGCAGATCCTCGGGCAGATGAAGGACGCGGCCCGCGTCGCGCAGGAGGCCGACGCGCTCGGCACGCACCTGCACCAGCTGTTCCAGAAGACCTTCGCCGTCGCGAAGGACGTCCGCTCGCAGACCGAGATCGGCGCGCACTCGGTGTCGATGGCGGCCGCCGGCGTGCGGCTCGCGCAGCGGCTGTTCGAGGACCTGCGCGAGACCTCGGTGCTGTTCGTCGGCGCCGGCGAGATGATCGAGCTGGCCGCGGCACACTTCGCCGCCCAGAAGCCGAAGCGGATCACCGTCGCGAACCGCACCGCCGAGCGCGCGGAGAAGCTCGCGGCCCGGCTCGGCGGCCGCGCGCTGCGGCTGGCGGACCTGCCCGACACGCTGTCCGAGCACGACATCGTCGTCTCCTGCACCGCGAGCTCGCTGCCGATCATCGGCCTGGGCCTCGTCGAGCGCGCGCTGAAGGTCCGCCGTCGCCGGCCGATCTTCATGATCGACCTCGCGGTTCCTCGGGACATCGAGCCCGAGGTGGCGCGGCTGGACGACGTGTTCCTCTACACGGTCGACGACCTCGGCAAGCTGGTGCAGACCGGCATGGAGAACCGCCAGGCGGCGGTCGCGCAGGCCGAGACGATCATCGAGAACCGCGTCGGCGCCTTCATGCACTGGCTGTCGTCGCGGCAGGCGGTGCCCGCTATCCGCGCGCTCCACCAGCGCGGCGACGCGATCAAGCGCGCCGAGCTCGAGCGCGCGAAGAAGCTGCTCGCCCGCGGCGAGGACCCGACCATGGTCCTCGAGGCGCTGGCCAACGGGCTGGCCGCGAAGTTCCTGCACGGCCCGACGACGCTGCTGCAACGTCCCGGCCCCGAGCAGCAGCAGGTCATCGGCCTGATCGACCGGCTGCTGCCGGAAGACCGCTCGTAGCGACGCGCCCTGCGCGCGGCCCCTGCTGGGCCCGCGCATGCGCGCGCGCTCGCCCGTCCGAGCCCGACGATGAAGCCATCGATGCTGGCCAAGCTCACGCGACTCGAGGAGCGTCTCGAGGAGGTGTCGGCGCTGCTGTCGTCCGAGGACGCGGCCCGCGACCTGGCGGAGTACCGGCGGCTCAACCGCGAACACGCCGAACTCGCCGAGCTGGTCGAGCACTTCGTCGCCTGGAAGCGGGCCCGCGACGACCGCGAGACCGCCGAGTCGCTGCGCGACGACCCCGAGATGCGCGAGCTGGCGGCCGACGAGATCGCTGCGGCCGACGCGCGGCTCGCGGCGGAGTCGGTCGAGCTCGAGCGCCTGCTGCTGCCGCGCGACCCGGACGACGGCCGCGACGCCATCCTCGAGATCCGCGCGGGCACCGGCGGCGACGAGAGCGCGCTCTTCGCCGGCGACCTGCTCAGGATGTACCTGCGCTACGCCGAGCGCCGCGGCTGGCAGGTCGAGCTGCTGTCGGAGAGTGCTTCGGAACTGGGGGGCTACAAGGAAGTGATCGCGCGGATCGGCGGCAGCGACGTCTACGGCCGGATGAAGTTCGAGTCGGGCGGCCACCGCGTGCAGCGCGTGCCGGAGACCGAGGCGCAGGGCCGGATCCACACCTCGGCCTGCACGGTCGCGGTGATGCCCGAGGCCGACGATCCCGGCGAAGTCGGGATCGCGCCCGACGAGATCCGCGTCGACGTGTTCCGCGCATCGGGCGCGGGCGGCCAGCACGTGAACAAGACCGAGTCGGCGGTGCGGATCACGCACCTGCCCACCGGCCTGGTCGCCGAGTGCCAGGACGACCGCTCGCAGCACCGCAACAAGGACCGCGCGATGAAGGTGCTGGCCACGCGGCTGCGCGACCTGCGCCAGCGCGAGGCCCACGCCAAGGAGGCGGCGACCCGCAAGTCGCTGATCGGCTCGGGCGACCGGTCCGAGCGGATCCGCACCTACAACTTCCCGCAGGGCCGCGTGACCGACCACCGGATCAACCTGACGCTCCACAAGCTGCAGGCGGTGATCGACGGTGACCTCGACGACCTGATCGGACCGCTGGTGGCCGAGCACCAGGCCGAGCAGCTGGCGCGGATGGCGCAGGAGCAGGCGTGAGGCGACGCACGGCGCCGCGCGGGGTGCGCCGCGACGCCGCCGCCCGATGACCGCGCCCGCCGGCTGGGATGCGCTCGTCGCCGGCTGCGGCCTGCCGCGCGCCGACGCGCGCGCGCTCGCCGAGCAGGCGAGCGGCCGGACGCGCACCTGGCTGATCGCCCACGGCGACGAGCCCGCGGACCCCGCGGCCGCGGCGGCGTTCGCCGCGCTCGCCGCCCGGCGACGTGCCGGCGAGCCGCTCGCCTACCTGCTCGGCTGGCGCGAATTCCTCGGCCGGCGCTTCGCGGTGGGGCCCGCGGTGCTGGTGCCGCGCCCCGAGACCGAGGGCCTGGTCGAGGCGACGCTCGAGCGGCTCGCCGGCACCGCCGCGCCGCGCGTGCTCGACCTGGGCACCGGCAGCGGCGCGATCGCCGTCAGCGTGGCGCTCGCGCGGCCCGACGCCCGCGTGCTCGCCACCGACGCGTCGGCCGACGCGCTCGCGGTCGCACGCGCGAATGCCGCCGCGCTCGGCGCGGCCGATCGCGTGGCCTTCGCACGCGGCGACTGGTGGGCCGCGCTGCCGGCCGACGCGCCGCCCTTCGAGGCGATCGTCTCGAACCCGCCCTACATCGCCGGCACGGACCCGCACCTCGGCTCGCCCGCGCTGCGCCACGAGCCCGAGGCCGCGCTCGCATCGGGTCCGGAGGGGCTGGACGCGATCGAGCTCATCGCAGCCGGCGCGCCCGCCCGACTCGTGCCCGGCGGCTGGCTGCTGCTCGAGCACGGCCGCGACCAGGGCGCGGCGGTCCGGGCGCGACTCGTGCGCGCGGGCCTCGAGGCGGTCGAGACGCGGCCCGACCTGCAGGGGCTGGACCGCGTGAGCCTCGGCCGACGGCCGGCCTGACCCGCGGCGCCCGGGGGGATTCCCGCGCCTGCTAGACTTTCCCGATCGCGGGCGCACGCGCCCCGCTCTCCCGGACGAGCGACATCATGGACGCCAAGGACTTCATCCAGAAAACCGTCACCGAGCACCCGGTCGTGCTCTTCATGAAGGGCACCGCCCAGTTCCCGCAGTGCGGCTTCTCGGGCCGGACGGTCCAGGTGCTGAAGGCCTGCGGCGTGAAGACGATGGTCACGGTGAACGTGCTGGAGGACGACGAGGTCCGCCAGGCGATCAAGGACTTCTCGAACTGGCCGACGATCCCGCAGCTCTACATCAAGGGCGAGTTCATCGGCGGCGCGGACATCGTCACCGAGATGTACCAGTCGGGCGAGCTGCAGAAGCTGATCCCGAGCGAAACGCAGGCCTGACGGCGCCGACGGCGCGCCGTGGCGCGCGGCCATCGGGCCGCGCCGCGCCGTCCGCGGGCCCGCCACGGCCAGGACAGCGCTGGGGCGCCCTGCGCCGCGGCGTCCCGCGGCGGGCTCAGGCGCGCGTCGACGTCGCGCCGTCGATCGCCGGCCAGCGCACGTAGGCGAAGACCCACAGCGCCACGATGCTGACCGGCGGGAACAGCACCAGCAGCACCCACCACGGCGAGAAACCCGCCCGCCGCAGCACCCGGCCGATCATCCACATCGGCACCGCGAGCAGCACCAGCACCAGCGCCGTCCAGATCGACGGCGTCTCGACGAGCCCGCGCAGGGCCGCGATCCACTGATCGAGCAGCGACACGTCAGCGGCCCTCCACCAGCGGGTCGGCGTCGGGCGCGGCGCCGCGTGAGGCCACGGTGCCGCGTTCGGCCGGCCAGTGGCCGAACGCGAGGATGCCGATCATGACGAGGATGCCCACCGGCGGGATCGCGAAGAACAGCAGGCACAACCACGGATCTCGCCCGGTCCGCCGGAACACCCGCCACAGCGGGATCATCATCAGCACGGTCACCAGCAGCGCGTTCGCCACCGTGACCCACACCTCGCCATCCATCGTTTCCCCGGCCCGCGGCCCGCGTTCGTGTCGATCCGGCGGGGCGCCGCGTCGCGCGGGGCGGGCCGGATCGGGGCGTGCGCGATCGTGGCACGCACCCGGACGCTATTTCACCATCGTTGCGCCGCGAAGACCATCGCGGCAGGCCGCTCCGGCACCGGTCAGACCGGGTAGATGACCGAATTCAGGATGTTCTCGGAGTCGAAGACCGCGCGCTTGGCCGCATAGCGCAGCAGCCCGTCGGCCGGATCGCGGACGACGCGGTCCAGGTAGCGGCCGGTGCTGAACACTTCGCTCGGCTGGTGGACGCGGGTGCGGAACACCGCGTAGGCGGCCTGCACGTCGTACCACTCGGCGCCGTCCTCGGTCCCCGAGGCCAGCACCCGCAGCGGGCCGATCACGTGCCGCTGGTAGTACGGCGCGTGGAACAGGGTCTTCGTGATCCCGTAGATCCGGTCGCGCAGCATGCCCTTGCTCTCGAAGGCCAGCGTGGCGAGCGGCAGGCCGCGGTCGAAGTTCTCCCTGGGCTGCAGCAGGTAGCGGCAGTCCTCGGCGAACAGGCCGATCCAGTCCTCGTAGCGCGCCTCGTCGAGGGCGGCGGCGTAGTCGGCGTAGAGCGCATCGAGCTCGGCGCGCAGCGCGGGATCGATGCGCAGGCCGCGCGGCTCGGTACGGTCGGCAGCCGCGACGCCGCGGCCGTCGTCGGAGCTCGGTGGAGTGCTCATTCGGCCATGATCCTCTGCCAGTACGCGTGCATGCCGCGGATCAGCGTCTCGGTGACCATGTGGTCGGTGGGCGCGACGTCGACGCCGCCGAGGCGGCTGATCGTGCGCGCGCCGGGATGCTGCGCGAAGCCCTGCTGCGACATCTCGATGACCTCGCCGTCGTCGGCCGACACGAAGCCCGCGGGACCGAAGAGGTTCGCCTGGCGCAGCCGGCGGCGCGTCATCTCGGGGGAGTCGTCGGCGAAGCCGAAGTGCGTCCAGACGAAGTCGAACTCGTGCGGGCCCCGCGGCACGATGTGCCGGGTCGACAGCGAGTTCACCTGCTGCTGGACGATCAGCGACGGGAACAGCGTGATCATCGTGACCGTCGGACCCTTCCACCAGGGCTCGGGCACGACGTCGAGCAGACGGTCGTCGTGCAGCCGCATGTCCTGCCGGAAGCTGGTCACGCCCTGCGTGACCTCGCCCGCGCCGCCCTCGTTGCGGCGCGAGATCATCACCGCATGGCGGCCGTGCGCGTCCATCACCATCTGCGAGCGCTGGTCGGCGCGCCACAGCCCGAAGGTCACGAACCAGGTGTGCAGCAGGCCCGGGTGGTAGGGGTCCTTGATGTTCTCCTGCATCAGCTTCCAGTTGCCCGGGATCCGCTGGCGCGAGTAGCCGAGCAGGGTCAGCGTGCGGCCGTCGAAGATGCGGTCGACCCAGGGCAGGACCGCCGGGCCGAGATAGTCCTCGAGCGGCTCGACCCCGGGGTCGAAGCAGGCGAACACCAGCCCGTTGCGCCGCGCGACCGCGAGCTTCGTCAGCCCGTGGTCCTGCTTGCGGAAGTCGGCCGGCATGCCGCCGTCGATCCGCGTGCGGCCGTCCTCGACGCGCTTCACGCCGCGCAGGAACGGCAGGCCCACCAGGTCGCCCTTCAGGTCGTAGTTCCACTGGTGGTACGGGCAGACGAAGTCGCGCACGCGCCCGAAGGGCCGCTGCTCGAAGCGCACGCCGCGGTGCGCGCAGTGGTTCTCCACCACGTTGATCGAGCCGTCCCGGTCGCGCACGACGATCACCGAGCGCTCGCCGACGAAGGTGGTCCTGAAGTCGCCCGGCTCCGGGATCTCGCACTCGAGCGCGACGTAGCACCAGTGCTTCCCGTGGAAGATCCGCTCGAGCTCGCGCGCGTGCAGCGCGGGGTCGGTGTAGCGGTCGTAGGGGACGCGGCTGCAGTCGGCCTGCTCGGGCGCGACGGCGGCGGGTTCGATCGGGGCGTTCATCCGGCCTCCTCCTGGGGCGGGAGCGATGCCGGAGGGTACCGGCCGACTCGCCGCGCGGCCATGCCCGTGCGATGATTTCCATCATTCACCAGGTGAATGGAGACTGCCTGCCTTGGATGCCGTCGTCGACGCCCTCGACCTGAACCTGCTCAAGCTCGCGGCTGCGCTGCACGAGGCCGGCAGCGTCACCGGTGCCGCGGGCCGGCTGGGCGTGACCCAGGCCGCGGCGAGCAACGCGCTCGCTCGGCTGCGCCGCGCCTGCGGCGACGACCCGCTGTTCCTGCGCACGCCGCAGGGCATGGCCGCAACGCCGCGCGGCGAGCGGCTCGCCCGCGCCGCCGCGGCGGCGCTGGCCGCGGTCTCCGAAGCGGTCGCGCCGCCCGCCGCGTTCGACCCCGCGACCACCGCGCGCCGCTTCACGCTGCGGATGACCGACATCGGCGAGCTGGTGTTCCTGCCGGAGCTGCTCGACACGCTGCGCGCCCACGCGCCGGGCGCCTCGCTGCGGACGGTGGCCCTGTCGTCGGGCGACACGCCGTCGGCGCTCGCGCGCGGCGAGGTCGACCTCGCGATCGGCTTCCTGCCCGAGCTGCGCGAGGGCTGGTACCAGCAGCGGCTGTTCGAGCAGCGCTACGTCGTGCTGCGCCGCGCGGGCACGCCGGCGCCGACCCGCGCGGCCTGGCTGCGCGCCGAGCACCTCGCCATCGAGTCGCCCGGGACCGGCCACCTGATCGTCGAGCGCGCGCTGCGCGCGCAGGGGCTGCGGCGCCGGATCGCGCTGCAGGTGCCCGACTTCCTCGCCGCGGTGATGCTGGTCGCGCGGACCGGGCTGCTGTGCACCGTGCCCGCCAAGCTCGCGCAGGCGGCGGCCGGATCGCTGCCGGTACAATCGTCGCCGGCGCCCGTCGAGCTGCCCGGCTTCGCGATCCACCAGTACTGGCATCCGCGCGCGCACCACGACGCCGCGGTCCGCTGGCTGCGCGAGCGCATCGCCGAGCGGTTCGCCGAGCCGCCCGCAGCCCGCGGGCGCGCGCGCCGCGGCCCCGGAGCGTCCCGATGACCCGAAGACTGATCGTCGCCCTCACCGGCGCGTCCGGCGCCGTCTACGGCGTGCGCCTGCTGCAGACGCTGCGCACGGTGCCCGACGTCGAGGTCCACCTGATGGTCACGCCGGCGGGCTGGATGAACGTCGAGCAGGAGCTGTCGATCGGCCGCGCCGGCGTCGAGGCGCTCGCGCACGTCGTGCACGCGGTGCGCGACGTGGGCGCGAGCGTCGCCTCCGGCTCGTTCGCCACCGACGGCATGGTGATCGCCCCCTGCTCGATGCGCACGCTCGCCGCGGTCGCGCACGGCCTGTCCGACAACCTCGTCGCACGGGCGGCCGACGTGGTGCTGAAGGAACGGCGCCGGCTGGTGCTGATGGTCCGCGAGACGCCGCTGAACCTCGCCCACCTGCGCAACATGGTCGCGGTGACCGAGATGGGCGGCGTGGTGTTCCCGCCGGTGCCGGCCTTCTACAACCGGCCGGCTACCGTCGAGGCGCTGGTCGACCACACCGTGGGCCGCGTGCTCGACCTGCTCGGCGTGTCGCAGTCGCTCGCGCCCGAATGGCGCGGACTGAAGGCGGGCCGCGACGCCGACGACCGGGGGTCCTCCGATGCGTGAGCTCGAGCTGAAGTTCGCGCTGCCGCTGTCGCTGCAGGACAGCCTCGCGCGCGAGGCGGGCGACGAGCGCATCGAGCGCGTCTGGTCGCGCTACTACGACACCCCCGACGGCGCGCTCGCCCGCGGCCGCGCCGCGGTACGCGTGCGCCGCAAGGGCGATCGCTGGCTGCAGACGGTCAAGGCCGACGACGGCGACCGGTTCGACCGCTTCGAGTGGGAGCGGCCGATCGCCGGGCCCGAGCCGGAGCGCGACGCGCTGCCGCACGACGACACGCCGGTCGGCGCACTGGTGCACCGGACCTTCGCGCAGTGGCGGCCGCTGTTCGAGACCGACTTCGAGCGGCGCGCGCGCATCGTCGAGCCGGCGCCCGGGCTCGCGATCGAATTCGCGCAGGACATCGGCGAGGTCCGCTGCGGCGAGCGGCGCGAGCCGATCCGCGAGGTCGAGCTCGAGTGCCTCCACGGCTCGCGCGCGACCTTCTTCGCGTGGGCGCTGGACTGGGCCGTGCGCGAGCAGGCCTGCCTGATGATGCCGACGAAGAACGAACGCGGGCTGCGGCTCGCCGCGCGGCTGCCGCTCGCGCCCGCGCCGGTCAAGGCGTCGGCGGAGGCGCCGCCGGCCGACGCGGCCCCGGGCGAGGCCGCGGCGCGGATCGTCGCGGCCTGCGTGTCGCATGCCTGCGCGAACCTCGAGCCCATCCTCGCCTCCGACGACCCCGAGGGCCCGCACCAGCTGCGGGTCGCGCTGCGCCGGCTGCGCGCCGCGCTGCGTCACCTCGGGCTGCGCGAGGCGGACCCGCGGTGGCGGGACGTCGACGCCGGCGCGAAGGCGCTCGCCGACGCGGCCGGCCGGGTGCGCGACCTCGACGTCTTCGAGGCGGGCGCCCTGCGCGTGCTGCGCGAGCGCTTCCGCGGCGACGCGGCGCTCGAGTCGCTGAACCGCGCGGTCGTCGATGCGCGCGAGGCCGCGCGCCACGCGCTGCGGCGCGAGGTCGCGGGGCCCGCGACCACCCGCCTCGTGCTGTCCGCGCTCGCGCTCGGTTCGGCGCTCGCCGAGTCGCCCACGCCCTCGTTCGCCGGCACCGCGCCGGACCATGCGACGCTCGCGGCCGTGCGGCTGCACGAGCAGCTGCGCCGCGTGCGCCGGCGCGCCGCGCGCGCGACCGATGCCGAGGGCTGGCACCGCACGCGGCTCGCGGTCAAGACGCTGCGCTACGCGCTCGAGTCGGCGGCCGCGGCGCTGCCGCCCGGCACCGACGTCGCGCGTGCGCAGTCGCTGCTCGCGCGCTGGCAGGACCGGCTCGGTGCCGGCCAGGACCTCGCGAGCGCACGCGACGTCGCGGCCGACGCGCTCGCGCGGCCGGGCGTCGCACCCGAAGCCGCGGTCCGCGCGCTGGGCCTGATCGACGGCTGGCGCGCGTTCGCGCCGACCGACGGCGACGGCGACCCGCACCGCGACGCGCGCCGCACCCTGCGCGCGATCGACGACGCGTTGCACGCATCCCGGCCGCGGCGCGGCCCGTCGCCCCCGGCCGGGCCCGAGGGCGCGCCGTCGTCGGCGCCGCCTCCCCCGGGCGAGTCGACGCCCGGCGACCCCGTGCAATAATCGTGAGACTCCTTCCCCACGCACGGACCCGTTCCCCATGAAGATCCTCGTCGCGATCGATGGCTCGAAGAATTCGCTGCGCGCGCTGAAGTACGCCGTCAAGCTCGCGGGCCGCCTGTCGGAGCCCGGCGAGCTGCTGCTGGTCAACGCGCACGACGACATCGCGCTGCGCGGCGCCAGCCAGTTCGTCGGCAAGGACGCGGTCCGGAGCTACCTCGACGACCTGTCGGCCTCGGAAATGAAGGGCGCGATCGAGGCCGCCACCAAGGCGAAGGTCTCGTTCTCCGCGAAGACCCTGCGCGGCCAGGTCGCCCAGACGATCGTGAAGGCGGCCGACGAAGAGGGCTGCGACCTGATCGTCCTCGGCTCGAAAGGCCGCACCGCGCTGAAGGACCTGCTGATCGGCTCGGTCGCGCAGCGCGTCGCGTCGCTCTCCGACGTGCCGGTCACCCTGGTGAAGTGAGCGTGGCCGGCGCACGCCGGCCCGGGAGGCTCCGATGCGACTGCTGCTGGGCTGGGCGATCAACGCCGGCGTGCTGCTGCTGCTGCCCTACCTGATCCCGGCGGTGCAGGTGAAGAGCTTCGGCACCGCGCTGGTGGTCGCGCTGGTGCTGGGCCTGCTCAACGTGTTCGTGCGTCCGGTGCTCGTGCTGCTGACACTGCCGATCACCGTGCTCACCCTCGGCCTGTTCCTCTTCGTGATCAACGGGCTGATGTTCTGGATGGTGTCGCGGCTGCTCGACGGCTTCGAGGTCACCGGGTTCTGGTGGGCGGTACTCGCCGCCCTGGTCTACAGCGTCGCGAGCTCGGCGGTGTCGTCGCTGCTGCTGCGCGACGACGCCTGAGCCGGGGAATCGGCGAGCACCGATCGCCGCAGGTGCGACGGCTCCCGGCAGTCCGGCCGCGTCAGCGGCCTGCGCGACCGGTCAGCGGACCGCGCCGAACAGGTCGTCCGCCTCGGCGAGCAGCCGCTCGCGGACGTAATGGCCGAGCGACAGCCGCACCGTCTGATCGGTGTTCTCGAACTCCAGCCCGAGCAGGGTCGCGACGACGTCGGGCCGCGGGTCGGGCGTCTGGGAGCGGATGGCCGCGCGGACCTGCAGCGTGATCGGATCGCCGAGCACCGCGATCCGCAGCGACACGTCGACCCGCTTCACGTTCATCGGCAGGGGCCGCTCGATCGCCACCTGCGCGCCGGTCTCGCTCAGGTCTCCGGTGAAGCCGGCGCGCAGCTCGGACTCGGCACTGCCGTAGCGGATGGAGCACGGCAGGCTCACGGTCGCGCGACGGGCGTGACGCACCGTCTCGCGGCGACGCATCTCGGCCGGCGGCAGCGACATCTCGAGCCCCGGCGCCTCGCCGAGGACGACCCGCTGCACCGTGCTGTCGAACGCGCTGATCACCGCGCCATCGAAGGTCGAGACCCCGAAGCCCTCGCCTTCCTTGACGAAGACGAGCTTGCCCTCGTCGGTGGTGGGATGGCTGACGAGGAAACGGCTGCGCGTCATCAGGCCCACCATCCGGACGTCCCAGCGCTGCGTGCCGGCGGACAGGCGAATCACCGCCCGCCGGTCGGCGACCGGGGCGCGTTTCCAGGCGAAGCTCGGCTTTCGTGCGGGAATCGACATGACGTGATCGCTCGGTCGCGATGATACGTGGAAGACGTCACGAGCGCCGACCGATCGACGGCTGACAATGCGCTTCGAACGGCGCGTCCCAGCCGATGAACGGAGAGCCCGATGATCAAGTTCAACGCAGCACCGGAATTCGACTTCGACGAGTGGGCCACGCTCGCGCAGCGCGATCCCGAGGCCTTCGAGGCACGGCGCCGTGCGCTGCTCGCGATCGAGGTGGCCCGTGGCGGCGAGCACGCGGCGGCTGCGAAGGCGATGCTCGAGCGGCTCGAATCGCAGCTCCAGGGCAAGTCGCCCGACGAGCGGGCGCGGCTGTCGATGCTCGCGATGGCGGCCTCGGCCAAGCAGATGACCGACCGGCTCGGCGAACTGTCCGAGCGCCTGCGCGAGCACGCCGCGCTGCACGAGCGCGCCCGCAAGCCTCGCTGACCGGCCCCCGCTCCCCGGACCGCCCGGGGAGCCGCGGGACGTGCTCGACCGCCGGGCGCGCACCGTGCGGTCAGGGTGCCTCCGCTCAGCGACCCGTCGCCGACGGCAGCGGCACCTCGATCCGGCGCGGCGACCCGCTGTCGCCCGGGAAGTCGGCGAAGGCCGCCACCACCAGACCCGGCATCAGCCGCGGCCAGGCCTCCGTCGGCGCGTAGGCCGAGGCGCGCGCCTCCCAGACCTTGCGGCCGGGCCCCGGCTCGGCCGTCGTGTCCCAGAGATCGACGCGCAGCTCGTGCCGCGCGATGGTCTCGTCGCGGGCCATCGGCATCGGCGGCAGCCCCCACGACGGATCGTAGCGCCAGTACGGCGCACCCGGCCGGACCGGCCAGGGCCCGGGCGTCAGGCCGTACGGGCCGGGCCAGGGCGACGGCCACGCCCAGTCGCTGTAGCGCCGCGTCTCGGGCACGAGCGTCGTCGTGAACTCGAGTGCGTAGCGCGCACTGCCCGCCGGTGCCTCGACGAAGCCGAGTCCCCGCAGCCGCTCGCGCAAGAGCGTCGCGTAGCTGCGATGCTCGAGCGTGCCGACCGCGGGCTCGGGCGTGCGGATCGCGTAGCTGAGCGGCTCGGCGGCCTGCCATGCATGGAAGCGGACGACCTCGCTGCGCAGCGTCGGCGGGCCGGCACAGGCGGCGAGCGCGGCGGCGCAGAGCGCGGCGGCGAGGCGGGGCGCGACACGCGCACGCCGCAGCGGAACGGCTGCCGGATCGAAGCTCATCGTGCGGACCTTCGGGGACGGCAGCGCGGCCCGCCAGGTGGCGGACCGCGCCCGTGATGGTGCCCCCGGCAGGATTCGAACCCGCGACCTTCGGTTTACAAAACCGCTGCTCTACCGACTGAGCTACAAGGGCGAATCGGAACGTCCGGCATTCTAGGCCGGCGTGCGCGCGACCGCGCGCCGCGTCACTTGATGCGCGTCAGGCGCGGCCGCCCGCCGCGAGGCCCGCCGTCCGGAGGGGTGCCGTCCGGCCCGCCTCCCTCGGTCCCGGCCGCGTCGTCCGCCTCCGGCGGCTGCGGCGCACCCGCGTCGGGCACCGGCGCGACCGCGGGCGCGAGCGACAGCGGCCGCGGCGCCGGACCCGGGGCCGCGGCAAGCGGGGTCGGCGCCTCGGCCGACGGTTCGGCGACCGCCAGGGCCTTCGGGACGTCGAAGGCCATCCCGTGGCCGTTCTCGCGCGCATAGATCGCCGAGACGTTCTCCACGGGGATCGACAGCTCGCGCGCGACGCCGCCGAAGCGGGCCTGGAATGCGATCAGGTCGTTGCCCAGCGACAGCCGGTTGGTCGCCATCGGCGACACGTTGAGGACGATCTCCCCGCCCTTCACGTGTTCGCGCGGCACCTGGGTGCGCTCGTCGACGGCCACCGCCAGGTAGGGCGTGAAGCCGTTGTCGTTGCACCACTCGTAGATCGCGCGGATCAGGTAGGGCTTCGTCGAGGTCTCGGCCATCGCGCGCTCCGGCGCCGCGTCAGCGACGCATCACCTTCTCGGACGGCGTCAGCGCCTCGATGTAGGCCGGCCGCGAGAAGATCCGCTCGGCGTACTTCATCAGCGGCGCCGCGGTCTTCGGCATCTCGATCGCGTAGTGGTCGAGGCGCCAGAGCAGCGGCGCGATCGCCACGTCGAGCATCGAGAATTCGTCGCCAAGCATGAACTTCTGCTTGTTGAAGATCGGGATGATCTCGGTCAGGCGGGCCTTGATTTCCTGCCGCGCCTTGTCGGCAGTCTTGCCGTGCTTCTCGATCACCTCCATGAAGGCGAAGATCTCGCGCTCCATGCCGACTAGGAGCTGGCGGGCGCGGGCGCGCATGATCGGGTCGGCGGGCATCAGCTGCGGATGCGGGAAACGCTCGTCGATGTATTCGTTGATGATGTTGGCCTCGTGCAGGATCAGGTCGCGCTCGACCAGCACCGGCACGCGGTTGTAGGGGTTCATGACCGCGATGTCTTCCGGCATGTTTTCCACGTCGACGTCGATGATCTGGAAGTCCATGCCTTTTTCGTACAGCACAATGCGGCA
>JBJOKE010000072.1:0-21710 GCA_046046245.1 Pseudomonadota bacterium
GCGGGCGGACTCGAAGAACTGGGGGTAGGACGCCGGCAGCGAGGCCGCGTTCATGTGGCCGAACATGCCCCCGGGGATCACGCGGCGCGCACGCTCGCGCAGCGCGGCGTCGCGCGGTCGCAGGGCCGCTGCGGAGGACGAGGCTGCATCGGTCTGCACTGCGCTCATCGCGGATCGTCTCCCTTTGACTGCGAACCAGCGTATACGATATATCCTGTACCTACAATCTCGCGTGCCGCTCCGGCTCCCGGCGCGCGACGAGGAGGCGACGATGCTGTGGGCAGCCCTGGCGGACGACCTGACCGGCGGTCTCGAGCTCGCGGCGGCGATGGCCGCCGAGGGCCTCGACACCCGCTTCGTCACCGGGCCCGCGGCGGTGGCGGGCTGCGCGGACGCGCAGGCCGTGGTGGTCGCGCAGAAGACGCGCGTGGCCCCGCCGGAAGACGCGCTGCGGGCGTTCGCCGGCGCCGCCGACGCGCTGCTCGCGGCCGGCGCGCCGCGGCTCTTCTTCAAGTACTGCGCAACCTTCGACTCGACCGACCGCGGCAACATCGGCCCCTGCTCGGACCTGCTGCTCGAGCGCAGCGGCGCGGCCGGGACCGCCTACTGCCCGAGCTTCCCCGAGTACGGCCGCGCGGTCTTCCAGGGTCACCTCTTCGCCGGCGACCGGCTGATCTCGGAATCGCCGAAGCGGCACGATCCGCTCACGCCGATGACCGACCCCGACCTGGTCCGCGTGCTGCAGCGGCAGACGTCCCGGCACGTGGGGCTCGTCCCGCACGAGGTGGTGCGCGAGGGCGCGGACGCGATCCGGCGCCGGCTCGATGCGCTCGCCGGCGCCGGCGTCCCGCACGCGATCGTCGACGCGATCCATCACGGCGACCTGCGGGCGATCTCGGCCGCGACGGCCGACGACCGCCTGATGACCGGCAACACCTCGATCGCAGCGCACTATCCGGCGCGCTGGCGCGAGCGCGGCCTGTTGCGCGGCGAGGCTGCGCCGGTACGGCTGCCCGCGGTGGCCGGTCCCGCGGTGGTGCTGGCCGGCAGCTGCGCAGACCGCACGCTCGAGCAGCTGCGGCGCTTCGGCGAGCGGCACCGGGTCTGGTGGGTCGACCTCGAGGGCATCGACGACGCCGACGCGGCCGCCGACGCGCTCGCCGGACCGGTCGCGCGGGCGATGCACGAGGGCCCGGTGGCGGTCGCGACCGGCGCCGCGCCGCAGGCCGTGCGGCGCGTGCAGGAGCGGCTCGGGGTGGCGGGCGCCGCCGAACTCGGCGAGCGGCTGCTCGGCGGCCTCGCGCGGCGCCTGCACGCGGTCGGCGCGCGGCGCTTCCTCGTCGCCGGCGGCGAGACCTCGGGCGCGGTGCTGCAGCACCTCGGCGTCGATCGGTTGCGGGTCGGGCCGTTCGTCTCGGCCTTCATGCCTGTGGCGGTGGGCGAGGACGCGGCCGGCGAACCGCTCGCGTTCTGCCTGAAGTCCGGCAAGCTCGGCGGGGACGATGCGTTCGGGCCGGTGCTCGAACGGATGGCCGAGGGAGGCTGACGTGGACGTGAACGCGGAGGCCGCCGCGCGTGCGGCGATCGTCGACGGCTACCGGGCGCTCGACGCGGCCGGGCTGATGCACGGCAGCGCCGGCAACGTCAGCGCGCGGATGGGCGACACGATGCTGATCACGCCGAGCGGCATCGACGCCGCGCGGCTCGACGCCGACGGCGTGGTCGCGATGTCGCTGGACGGCGCGGTGCGCGGCGCGGGGCTGCCCTCGAGCGAATGGCGGATGCACGCCGGCGTCTACCGACGGCACGCCGACGCCGGCGCGATCGTGCACACGCATGCCGATGCCTGCGTGGCGCTCGCCTGCCTGCGGCGCGGGCTCCCCGCCTTCCACTACATGGTGGCCGGCTTCGGCGGCGACGACGTCCGGTGCTCGCCGTACGCGCCCTTCGGATCGCAGCGGCTCGCCGATCTCGCGGCCGACGCGCTCGACGGGCGCACCGCGTGCCTGCTCGCGAACCACGGGATGCTCGCCCGCGGCGCCACCGTCGCGGCCGCGGTCTCGGCGACCCGCCGGCTGGAGACGCTGTGCCGGCAGTACCTGCTCGCGCTCCAGGCCGGCGAGCCGGTGCTGCTGGGCGCCGACGAGATGCGCGAGGTCCATGGGCGCTATGCGGTCTACGGCCGCGGGCCGATGCCGGCCTGAACCGCCGGGCTCGGGGGCGTGCGGGCCCGGGGCCGCCGGAGGGGCCGATCGCCCGGTCGCGCCGGCGGAGAGCATAGAATCCGGTGTTCCGCAGCCGCAGCGCCCGAGCCCGCCATGAGCACCGACACCACCCTCAAGACCTTCCAGGCCGATGTCATCGACGCCTCGATGCAGGTGCCGGTGCTGGTCGACTTCTGGGCGCCGTGGTGCGGGCCGTGCAAGTCGCTCGGGCCGATGCTCGAGAAGCTCGAGCAGGCCTACGGCGGGCGGTTCAAGCTGGTCAAGGTCGACACCGATGCCGAGCAGCAGCTCGCCCAGCACTTCCGCATCCGCTCGATCCCGACGGTCTATGCGTTCGTCAACGGCCAGCCGGTCGACCAGTTCCAGGGCGCGCTGCCCGAGGGACAGCTGCGCGAGTTCATCGACCGGCTGATGCCGAACCCGTCCGACATCGAGCTCGAGCAGGCTGGCGCCGCGCTCGATCGCGGCGACCAGGCCGCGGCCGCCGAACACGCGAAGAAGGCGATCGCGCTCGACCCCTCGAACGACTCGGCGCGGCTGCTCTACGCGCAGCTGCTGCTCGCCGACGGCGAACCGGCCGCCGCGCAGGGGCAGCTCGATGCGCTGTCGGACGCTGCGAAGGCCGATCCGCAGGTGGTGCAGCTGATGGAGCAGGTGGCAGGTGCCGCCGAGGCCGCGAAGCCGCCGGTGCCGCACGACCTCGCCCACCGCGTGTCCGCGGACCCGGCCGACCTGCACGCGCGGCTCGAGCTCGCCGAGTACTGGATCGAGTACAAGGACTGGCCGCAGGCGCTCGAGCAGCTGCTGGAGATCGTCCAGCGCGACCGCGCGTTCCAGGAGGACGTCGGCCGCAAGCGGATGGTGCAGGTCTTCGAGCTGGCGGCGGCGCAGCCGCAGCTGGTCTCGGAGTGGCGGCGCCGGCTGGGCGCGGCGCTGAACGTGCGCTGACGCGGCGCCGGGCCCGCCGGCCGCCCGCGCGTCGCGGTGCCGTGCCGGCCGCGTCGACGATACCCCTTCGCCGGCCTCGGCCGCGGTCGCGGGACTACCATCGCGGCCTTTCCGTTCCCGCCCCCGAGGAGACCGCATGTTCCCCACCACCATCGCCGGCAGCCTGCCCAAGCCCGGTTGGCTCGCCGAGACGAACAAGCTCTGGCCCACCTGGAAGGCCGAGGGGGCCGAGCTCGCGCAGGCCAAGCGCGACGCGACGCTGCTGTGGCTGAAGGAGCAGGAGGACGCGGGCGTCGACATCGTCACCGACGGCGAGCAGAGCCGGCAGCACTTCGTGCACGGCTTCCTCGAGGCGGTCGAGGGGATCGACTTCGAGCACAAGGTGAAGATGGGGATCCGTAACAACCGTTACGATGCCATGGTCCCGCAGGTGGTCGGCCCGCTGCGGCTGAAGGGCCGCGTCCACCAGGCCGAGGCGCGGCTGATGCGCGCCCACACCACGAGGAAGATCAAGTTCACGCTGCCCGGCCCGATGACGATCGTCGACACCGTGGCCGACGCGCACTACGGCTCGCGCGAGAAGCTCGCGATGGCCTTCGCCGAGCTGCTGAACGAGGAGGCGCGCGCGCTGCAGGCCGACGGCGTCGACGTGATCCAGTTCGACGAGCCGGCCTACAACGTGTTCATGGAGCACGTGCCGACCTGGGGCATCGCGTCGCTGCACCGCGCGATCGAGGGCCTGACCTGCACGACCGGTGTCCACATCTGCTACGGCTACGGCATCCAGGCGAACAAGGACTGGAAGACCTCGCTGGGCGACAGGTGGACGCAGTACGAGGCCATCTTCCCGGCGCTGGCCGGAAGCCGCATCGACCAGGTCTCGCTCGAGGTCGCGAACAGCCGCATCCCCGATGACGTGCTCGGGATGCTGAAGGGCAAGGACGTGCTGGTGGGCGTGATCGACGTCGCGAACGACGCGGTGGAGACGCCCGAGCAGGTCGCCGAGACGATCGGCCGCGCGATGCGCTACGTGCCGGCCGACCGGATCTTCCCGTGCACGAACTGCGGGATGGCGCCGATGGACCGCGGCATCGCCGCGGCCAAGCTGCGCGCGCTGGTCGAGGGCGCGCGGCTGGCGGCCGGTCGCGCGAAGTGATGCGGCGCTGAGCGGCTGCGCGATCGCGGCCGCGATCGGCCCGCCGCCGTCGGTCGACCTGGGGTCGAGCGCCGCGCCGACGCCCCAAAGAAAAAGCCCGAACCACGAGGGTTCGGGCTGAAACCACCATTTGAGGAGGTGGAGGAGACAGACCAGATCCTACACAGGATTCTGGTGCGACGCAACATATCCCTTCGGGCGATGGTGTCGGAAATGTCCCAACCGCCCGAAGAGCCGCATGGTTGCTTGAGTTGGATGGTCGATTGACCAGGACAGACGGCCTGTTGCGTTGCAGAATGAAGAACGGCTGGATCCCGATCCGGCCGATCGCGCCGCTCGCCTCACTCCGCCACGGCGCCGCTTCGCTTGACCGCCTCGGTCCACTTCGCGACATCGCGCCGCAGCAGCTCGGCGAATTGCTGCGGCGAGCCCGCCACCACCTCGAGGCCGAGGCCGGCGAGCTTCTCCTTCACGTCGGGCAGCAGCAGCGTGGCGTTGACCTCGCGGGTCAGCGTGGCCGTGATCTCCGGCGGCAGGTTCGGCGGCGCGAGCATCGCCAGCCAGTTGTCGGCCTCGGCGCCGGCCACGCCGGACTCGGCGAGCGTCGGCAGGTCGGGCAGCGCCGGTGAACGCTTGCTCGAGGCCAGCGCGAGCGCGCGCGCCCGGCCCGACCGGATGTGCGGCAGCGAGGTGTTGACGCTGACCGCGGTCATCTGGACCTCGCCGGCGATCAGCGCCTGGATCGCCGGCGCGCCGCCCTTGTAGGGCACGTGGACCATCTCGAGGTTGCCGGCCGCGTGCAGGAACACGGTCTGCGCGAGGTGCGAGCCGTTGCCGGTGCCGGCCGACGAGAAGGTCAGCTTGCCCGGCTGCGACTTCGCCAGCGCGACGAACTCCTGCACGGTCTTGGCCGGCACCGACGGGTGCAGCAGCAGCACGGTCGGGAACATCGCCGACAGCGAGACCGGCGTGAAGTCCTTGAACACGTCGTACTGCAGGCGCGAGCCGTAGAGCTGGGGCGCGATGGCGTGGGTGCCGGTATCGGCGACGACGATCTGGTAACCGTCGGCCGGCGCGCGCGCGATGCTCGCGCAGGCGATGGTGCCGCCGGCGCCGGTCCGGTTCTCGACGACGACGGACTGGCCGATCCGCTCGGACAGCTTCTGCGCGAGGATCCGGCCGAAGGCGTCGGAGTTGCCGCCGGCCGCGTGCGGCACGACGATCTTCAGCGGACGTGACGGAAAGGCCTGGGCGCGGGCGGCGCCGGGCGCGGCGGCGAGCGCCGCGATCGCCGCGAGCGTGCGGCGGCGGGCCGGCGCGGGCGCCCGCGCGGCATCGGGACGGGGCATGGGACGGTCTCCTCGTTGGCGCACGGTCCGGATCGGCCGCGACGCGGGACGCCGATGATACGGCGGGTCGCCGGGCGGCGCGGTGCCCGCCGTCGCGCGGGCCGTCGCCTCGCGTCGCGCGTCGGCCTCAGCGCAGCGCGCCGTCGACGTAGAACCAGCGCCCCGCCTCGCGGACGAAGCGGCTGGTCTCGTGCAGCCGCGTGGCGCGGCCGTGCGTGCGGCAGCGGGCGACGAACTCGACCGTGGCGTGCGCGTCGTCCTGGCGCACGTGCCCACGCACCTCGAGACCGAGCCACTTCGTCGCCGCGTCGAGTTCGAGCACCGCGGGGCGGGTCGACGCATGCCAGGTGTCGAGCAGGTAGGGCACGAGGCCGAGCACGTAGGCCGCGTAGCGGGAGCGCATCAGCGACTCGGCGTCAGGGGCGCCGAGTCGCGCCGGGCCGTCGTGCCAGCGGCCGCAGCAGGCCGCGTAGGCGGCGGGGCGGCCGCAGGGGCAGGGTGGGGCGGGGCGACTCATCGGGGCGTCGTGCGGGAGGCGGGTGTCGCGGGCGACTCGTCGTCCGCCGGCGGGGTCGCGGCCCGGGGCGCGACCCCGCCGATCGGCCCGAGCACCAGGGCCGTGCCGACCAGGATCACCGCGGCGCCGGCGAGCATCTGCAGGCCCACCGACTCGCCGAGGTAGAGCGCGCCCGCGACCATGGCCACCGGCGGGTTCAGGAAGGTGACCGAGGTCGCGCGGATCGCGCCGACGTTGCGCACGAGGCGGTAGTAGAGCAGGAAGCCCAGCCCCGACGACGCGACGCCCAGGAAGGCCACCTCGAGCCAGGCGCGCAGGCTGGGCGGCTGGGCGGGCCAGGTCGCGGCCGCGAGCGGCGCGAGGACCAGCGCCGAGACGCCGAGCGTGCCCACCGAGATCGCGACCGGCCCGTGGCCGGCGAGCCGCTGCCGCGTCCAGTGCCCGCCCACGCCCCAGAGCGCCGAGGCGGCGAGCATCGCGACCAGCGCCCAACCGGTGCCGCCCTCGCGGAAGCTCACGCCGCCCCAGGTCAGCACGAGCACGCCGGCGAAGCCGATCGCGAGGCCGAGCGCGCGCCAGCGGCCGATCCGCTCGCCGAGCCAGAGCATCGCGACGATCGCGGCGAACAGCGGCGAGGTGGCGTTGAGCAGCGCGGTGAGGCCCGCCGTCATGGACAGCGACGCCCAGGCGAGCAGCACGAAGGGCAGGGCGCTGAACAGCACGCCCTGGACGACGAGCGCGCGGCCGCCGGCGCGCAGCGCGGCGAGGCCGCCGTGGCCGCGCAGCAGCGGCGCGAGCACCAGCGCCGACAGGCCCAGCCGCAGCGCGATCAGCGGGATCGGACCGAACTCGGGCACCGCGGCCCGGATGAAGAGGTAGGCGCTGCCCCACAGCAGCGCCAGCACGCAGAGCTCGAACAGGTCGCGGCCTCTCATCGACCGCAGCTTAGACGGGCGGGCCGGGTCGGCCGTTCCGCATTCGGGGCGCCGGAACGACGACGCGCCGGGCCCTGGGGGGCACCGGCGCGTCGGGTGCGTCGCGGTCGCGCGGACCGCGATCCTCGGTCCGCGGGCTCAGGCCGTGCGGAACACCATCACCGTCTTGGCGAGCTGCTGGGCCTGCTCGGCCAGGCTCTCGGCCGCGGCCGCGCTCTCCTCGACCAGCGCCGCGTTCTGCTGCGTCATCTGGTCGAGCTGGCCGACCGCCGCATTGACCTGCGAGACGTTGTTCGACTGCTCCTCCGAGGCGTTGCTGATGCCGGCGATCAGGTCGTTGACCGCGTGCACGCGCCGGACGATCTCGTCGATCGCGGTGCCCGCCTCGGCGGCGAGTTTCGAGCCCTGCTCGATCTGGCCGACGCTGTCGGTGATCAGCGTCTTGATCTCCTTGGCGGCCTGGGCGCTGCGCTGCGCGAGGTTGCGGACCTCGGTCGCGACGACCGCGAAGCCGCGGCCCTGCTCGCCGGCCCGGGCGGCTTCGACCGCGGCGTTCAGCGCGAGGATGTTGGTCTGGAACGCGATGCCGTCGATCACGCCGATGATGTCGGCGATGCGGCGGCTCTGCGACGCGATCTCGCCCATCGTGCCGACCACGCGGCCCACCACGTCGCCGCCCTGCGCGGCCGAGCGGCTCGCCTCGCCGGCGAGCGCCGAGGCCTCGCGGGCCGAGCCGCTGTTCTGCGCGACGGCCGAGGTCATCTGCTCCATCGACGCGGCGGTCTGCTGCAGGCTGCTCGCCTGCTCCTCGGTGCGCTGCGACAGGTCGGAGTTGCCGGTGGCGATCTCCTGCGAGGCGCCGGCGATCTGGTCGACGCCCGAGCGGACCTCGGAGACGACCTTGCGCAGCGACGCGTTCATCGAGCCCAGCACCGCCATCAGGCTGTCGGTGTCGCCGGGCTTGACCGCGACCTCGCGGGTCAGGTCGCCGGCGGCGATCGCACGGGCCAGCTCGACGGCCTGGCCGGGTTCGCCGCCCATCGTGCGCAGCAGGCCGCGGGTGACCACCAGCGCGATGCCCAGGCCGGCGACCAGCGCCACCACGAACAGCGCCCCGACCGCGCCGAGGATCAGCCGTTCCTTCGCGACCGATGCCTCGTAGACGTCCTTCGCGACGTCGAGCTGCAGCAGCGTCACCTCGTTGATCGAGGCCGACACCGGGTCGATCGCCGGGTACAGCTCCTTCGAGGCGAACTCGGTCAGCGCCGCGAGGTCCTTGGCGGCGAGGATGCCGAGCAGCTTGACCGTCGCGGTGTCGGCCGTGCTCATCGTCGCCTTGGCCTTCTCGATCAGCTTCAGCTCCTCGGCGGTCATGCCGGTCGCGAGGTAGGCTTTCCACTGCTCGCCGATGGTCTTGCGGGCGGTCTCGATCGAGGCCACCGCCTGCTCGAAGGTCTGGGCACCGTCGCGGGCCTGGTGGGAGGTGTCGACGATGTTGACGGCGTACATGTCGGCGATCGTCTTCAGCTGCTTGAGCGCGACGACACGGTCCTCGTAGACGGTGTTGAGCGCGGCGGACCCGGAGCGTACGCCCCAGACCGACAGCATCGAGACCAGCACCAGGCAGGTCATCGGGATCGCGGCGAGCAGCAGCAGGCGGCTTCGGAGTGAGAGTCTGTTCATGGCGGTGTCTGCGGTCGACGTTGTGGCGTGGAGGGCGGGGCCTTCGATGCCGGTCGCGCGAGTCGCGGCCGGTACGTGAAAACACGGTACCCCTCGTCGCCGCACGGTCACCACTAGGAGCCCGCCGGGGTGCGGCCGGCGGACCCGGGTGCTCACCCGGGCCGCTGCACCCGAGCGGTGCATGTCGGCCGCGCCGTCGTCCGTTCGTCGGCGCCGTCCGTCGGATGCCGGATGGCGCGGTGTCGCGTGCTCGCCGCGCGCCCCCGCGCCGTGCCGCCTCGACCCGGGGTCAGACCGTGCCGTCGGCGCGCAGCGCGGCGATCCCGGCGTCGTCGAAGCCCGCCTCGCGCAGCACCTCGTCGGTGTGCTCGCCGAGCCTGGGCGGCCGTCGGCGGAACGCGGCCGGCGTGTCGTTCAGCTCGACGGTGGGCACCGAGACCGGCACCGGCACCGGCGAGTCCGGATGCGCGACCGGGTGCAGGTAGCCGCCCGCCCGCACCTGCTCGTGGTCGAGCGCCTGCTGCGGGCTCAGCACCGGGCCGGCGGGGATCCGCGCGCGGCCGAGGGCCGACAGCGCCTCGTCGGTCGACAGCATCGCGCACCATTGCTGCGTGCGTGCCGACAGCAGCTCGCCGTGCTCGCCGCGCGCGAGGTCGTCGACGAAGCGCGGGTCGGTCTTCCAGCCGGGCTCGCCGACGAGCTCGCACCAGCGGTGGAAGATCCCCTCGCCCACCACCTGCAGCACGATCCAGCCGTCCCGGCAGCGGAAGAGGTCGACCGGGCCCGCCGTCTGGCCGCGGTTGCCGGTGGCCACGCGGTTCGGCGCGCGCAGCGCCTGCTCGATCAGCAGCGGGTTGTTCGCCATCAGCGCCGAGCGCAGCAGCGAGCCCTCGACCACCTGGCCGCGACCGGTGAGGTCGCGCGCGCGCAGCGCCGCGAGCGCGCCGATCGCGCAGTTCGCGGCGGTCATGAAGTCGACCCAGTTGACGTTGGCGCGGTAGGGCTGGTCGGGTGTGCCGGTCATGTGCACGCCGCCCGCCATCACCTGCCCGACGGCGTCGAAGCCGACGCGGTCGGCCCAGGGGCCGCGCGAGCCGTAGGCCGACGCGGTCACCAGGATCACGCGCGGATTGATGGCCGACAGCGTCGGCCAGTCGAGGCCGAGCGAGACGAGGCCGGCACGCGGGAGGTTGGCGACCACGACGTCGGCGGTGGCGACCAGCCGGCGGACCACCTCGCGGCCGGCCGGCGTGCCGGGCGACAGCGTGATCCCGCGCTTGTTCCGGTTGTTCTGCAGGAAGGTCCCGCCGTCGCCGCCTTCGGTGACCGGTGCGACCGACCGGTCCTCGCCGCCACCGGGCCGCTCGATGCGGATCACGTCGGCGCCGAGATCGCCGAGCAGCGCCGCGCAGTGGGGGCCGGCGATGTAGCGGCCGAAGTCGAGCACGCGGATGCCGGCGAGCACGCCGTCGCGCGGGACGTCCATGGGGTCTCCTCGTTCGTTCTCGTGGGTCGACCCGGAGCATCGCAGCCCGACGCGGGGTGCGCAAACCGGACCGCGAGGACGTGGTCCGGGATAGCATGGCCGCCGGATCCCGCCCGTCCCGTCGCTGCACCACCGCCTGGCCGCCGCTCCATGTCGACCCCTTCGCCCTGCCCCCGCGGGGCCGCCGCGTCCACGGCGACCGTCGCGCGGACCGCGGCCCTCGTCGGCGCGGCGACGCTCGCCTGCGCGGTCGTGGTCCCCGGGGTCGCGCGCGCGGCGCCCGACGCGCCCGCCGACGACGCGGCGGTCGCCCGCGGCGCGGCGCTCGAGGCGGCGCTTCGCGAGCGGCTCCAGGCGCGGATCCGTGCCTCGCGCGAGGGCGGCACGCAGTGGCTCGTCGCGGCCACGCTGCAGGCCGACGCGATCCTCGGGACCCGGCGGCTCGACGGCCCCGAGCAGGACACGCTCGCGGTCTCGTCGATCCCGTTCGGCGACGCGCCGTCGGTCGCGCGCGCGTCGGTCCGCCAGTCGCAGATCGACTGGGTGTCGCGCACGCCGACGGGCGATGAACGCCAGGTCTGGACCCGCGTGCAGGTGAACCTCTTCGGGCCCGACGGCAGCACGCGGCCGCAGCTCGCGCAGGGCTTCGTCCGCTTCGACGACGGGCTGCTGGTGGGCAAGACCTACTCGACCTTCATGGACGACTCGGTGCTGCCCGCCACGCTCGACTACAACGGCCCCAGCGGCGTGACCTTCGTGCGGCAGCCGATGGTCCGCGGCACGCTGCGCCCAGTGGACGGCCTGCGCGTCGACGCGGCGGCGGAGACGCCGCAGGCCGACGCGCGGGCCGGCGTCGACGGGCTCGGCGCGGTCCGCGTCACGGCCGCGCGGCCCGACCTCGCCGCGCGGCTGCGGCTCGAGGGCGGGCGCGGGCACCTGCAGCTCGCCGGGCTGTCGCGGCGGCTCGACGTCGAGGCGACCGCGGGCCCGGCATCGGCTGCGGCGGTCACCGCGTCGCGGCGCATCGCCGGTCATGGCGTGTCGCTGTCGGGCAGCCTGGCGATCGGCGACGCCGACACGCTGTCGGGCCAGTGGGTCCGCGGCCGGTCGATCGGGCGCTACTTCAACGACGGCGTGTCGGCGAGCGGCGTGGCGCTGACCGGCGACCTGCGGGTCGCGCCGCTGACGCTGACCGGTGCGACGCTCCACTGGCGGCACGCGTGGTCGACCGGCTGGAGCAGTACGCTCGGCGCCAGCCGGCTGTGGGCCGACGCCGACACCGACGGCGCGCGGCGCGAGCCCGGCGCGCTGCGCGCGCTGGCCTACGCGAGCGCGAACCTCGTCTGGCGCGCGTCGGCCACGACCTTCGTCGGCGTCGAGCTGCAGCGCGGCGAGGCGGTCTCGGTCGACGGCGGCCGCGCGGCGACGACGCGCGTGCAGCTGGGCGTGCGCTGGCTGCTGTTCTGACGGGCACCGCTAGAATCGCGCGATGGCGCGCATCATTCCCGACGGCTGGCGAGAGCTGGTCGGCAGCGAGGCCGCGGCCGCGGTGCTGCCCGCGTCCGCGCAGCGGCACCGCGAGACGCTCGAGCTCCTCGCACGCGGGCTGCCGGACGACTACACCGTCTACCACGCGGTCCACTGGACCACGGTCGAGCGCGGCTTCTCCGTCTACGGCGAGATCGACTTCGTGGTGGTCAACCGGCAGGGCGACCTGCTGCTGGTCGAGCAGAAGACCGGCTTCCTCGAGGAGGGGCCCGAGGGCCTGCTCAAGCGCGAACGCGGCCGCGTGCGCAACGTCCCCGTGCAGATCGCGCGGACCCTCGCAACGCTGCGCGACAAGCTCGCGCGCCGGCCGGGCTGCGAGTCGATCCGCGTCGACTACCTGCTCTACTGCCCCGACCACGCGGTGCGCCGCATGGAGAGTGCGGGCCTGTCGTCCGACCGGCTGGTCGACGCCTCGCGCCGCGACCGCCTGGTGCCGGTGATCCGCGACGTGCTGCCGCCGGGGCGGCCGACGCCCTCGGGTGCGAACGGCCCGGCCTGGCATCCCGTCGACCGGTTCTTCCGCGACGTGATCGAGCTCGAGACCGACGTCAACGCGCTGGTCGGCCAGGCCGAGGCGCTGGTCACGCGGATCTCCGGCGGGCTCGCGCACTGGGCCCGGCAGCTCGACTTCTCGCCGTTCCGGCTGCATGTCGACGGCACCGCGGGCTCGGGCAAGACGCAGCTCGCGCTCGCCGAGCACCGCGGCGCGCTGGCCCGCGGCGCGCGTCCGCTCTACGTCTGCTACAACCGGCCGCTCGCCGATCACTTCGCGTCGATCGTGCCGGCCGGCGGCGAGGTCTGCACCTTCCACACGCTGTGCCAGCGGCTGCTGCGCGACTCGGGCCGGTCGGTGGACCTGTCGGCGCCCGACGGCTTCGAGCGGCTCGAGCGCGAGGCCGCGTCGGTTCCGGTCGACGCGCGCTGGCTGTTCGACACCGTGGTGGTCGACGAGGGCCAGGACTTCTCGCCGGCCTGGCGCGACCAGGTGCTGCGCCATGCGAAGCCCGACGCGCGCGTGGTCTGGCTCGAGGATGCGATGCAGGCGCTCTACCAGCGCGAGCCCGCGCCGCTGCCGGGCTGGGTCACGCTGCACGCACGCTCGAACTACCGCAGCCCGCGCGACGTGGTGCGCCTGCTGTCGGCGATCCTGCCGCCCGGCGTGGAGATCGAGGCCGCCGGCCCGTTCGCCGGCGGCGGCCTCGAGCTGATCGAGTACGCCGATGCAGACGGCCTGCTCGCGGGCACCAAGGAGGCGATCCGCAAGTGCCTCGCCGAGGGCTTCCGGCGCGCCGACATCGCGGTGATCAGCTTCCGCGGCCGCGAGGGCTCGGCGCTGCTCGGGCTCGACCAGCTCGGGCCGCACCCCATCCGCCGCTTCACCGGCCGCTACGACCTGCTCGCGCAGCCGGTGTTCACCGGCGGCGAGCTGCTGGTCGAGTCGGTCTACCGCTTCAAGGGGCAGGCCGCGCCGGCGGTGGTGCTGTCGGAGGTGGACTTCGAGTCGCTCGACGAGCGCACGGTCCGCAAGCTGTTCGTCGGTGCGACGCGCGCGACGATGAAGCTCGTCGTCGTCGCGAGCGCGCGGGCGGCGACGGCGCTGCGCGCGGCCCTGGGCGCCGGCTGACCGGCGCGGCGCGGGGCCGCCGGGCCACCGGGTCGCCGTCGCCGTCGCCGTCGCCGGGTCGGTCACCAGCGCCCGACCACCACGCCGCGATCCGCGCCGCGCAGCCAGGCCACGCGCCGCCCAGGATCCCACTGGAGCCAGTCGCAGCTCACGGTCGGGCCGCCGGCCGCAGCGTCGACGACGCAGACGTCCTTCCAGGCGAGCTTGCGGTCGACCCACATCAGCGGCTCGACGCCGAGGGCCTGCCAGCCCTCGACGAGCGCCATGGCGCCTTTCGGATCGAGCGCACCGTCGCGCAGCAGCTGGCCGTCGTGCCACATCCGCCGGCCGATCAGCGGGCGGTGGTCGGCGAGGCACTGCCGGAATCCCCCGGGGTACCTCTCCTCGATGACGTGAACCGGCACGAGCACGTCGATGAACTCGAGGCGCACCGCCACGGATTCAGTCCTGCGGCGGCGCGGCGGCCGAGCCGGGCCGCTCCTCCATCCAGGCGCCGAGCAGCGTCCAGGTGACGGCCAGCACCACCGGTCCGATGAAGATGCCGACCAGCCCGAAGGCCACCAGCCCGCCGACGACGCCGGCGAAGATCAGCAGCAGCGGCAGGTCCGCCCCCTTCTGGATCAGCCAGGGCCGCAGGAAGTTGTCGATCGTGCCGACGAAGACCAGCCAGACCGTCAGCACCACGCCCCACACGGTGTCGCCCGACCAGAACAGCCAGATCACCGCGGGCAGCAGCACGGGGATCACGCCGATCTGCGCGATCGCGAGCAGGAACATCACGGCGGCGAGCGGCGCGACCGCGGGCACGCCGACCACGGCCAGCCCGATCGCACCGAGCACCGACTGCGCGACCGCGGTGACGACGACGCCGAGCGCCACGCCGCGGATCGACGCGGCCGCGAGCAGCGCGGTGTTCTCGCCGCGCCGGCCGGCGAGCCGCCGGAAGAAGCGCAGCACCTTCGCGCCCGCGGCCTCGCCGGTGGCATACAGGATCGCGCACATCGCGACGGTCATCAGGAACTGCAGGCCGATGGCGCCGATCGCGCCGGCCTCCCGCAGCACCCGGCCCGCGACGGTGCCGGCGTAGGGCGCGATCTTCGCGATCAGCGGCTCGGCACCGCTCGCCGCCACCTCGCGCCAGTAGGTGGCCACGCGCGCACCGACCAGCGGCAGCGCGGCGAGCCACGCCGGCGGCTCGCCGAAGCGCCACGTGGACGCGGTCTTGATCCAGGCACCGACGGTGTCGACGTGCTCGACGACGGTCGCGATCGCGAACGACAGCGGCACGAAGAACAGCAGCAGCAGCGCGATCGTCATCGCCGTCACGGCGAGGGCGCGCCGGCCCCAGAGCAGCCGCTGCGCGGCGAGCATCAGCGGCCAGGTCGCGATGACGATCGTGGTGGCCCAGATCAGCGCGGGGACGAACGGGCGCAGCACCCAGAAGGTGCCGGCGAGCAGCCCGACCAGCGCCAGGATCGCGAGGACGGTGCGGGTGAGCTCGGGGGCGGACAGGGCCGTGAGCCGCGCGGCCGGCGCGGCGTGCGGGCCGCCCGCGTCGCGCGGCGCGGCGCCGGCGGGGGGCCGCGGGTCGGGCACGGACTGGAGGGGGGCGTCGGGCGGTGAGGTCATCTCGGGCGCGCGGCCGGAAGTCGGTCGCGCGCCACTGTACCTCAGGGGGCGGCGGACCCGCGCGCGGCGGGCGCGTTCACGGGGCCTCGATCCAACGCTCGAGCTGCGCCGCGCTCATCGTGCCGCTGCTGCGCTTCACCTCGCGGCCGCCGCGCATCAGCACGAGCGTGGGGATGCTGCGGATCCCGTGGCGGCCGGCGAGCTCCGGCTCGCGGTCGGTGTCGACCTTCGCGAACTGCACGCGGCCGGCGAGCTGCCGCGCGGCCTGCTCGAACTGCAGCGCCATCGCGCGGCACGGCCCGCACCAGGTCGCCCAGAAGTCGACGAGCACCGGCAGGTCGTTGCGGCCGACGAAGCGGTCCCAGGCTTCGGTGGTCAGCGCCACCGGCTCGCCGGGGAAGAGCGCGCCGCCGCAGCGGCCGCAGGACGGCGCCTCGTCGCGGCGCCCGGCGGGCACGCGGTTGACGGCCGCGCAGTGCGGGCAGACGGCGTTCAGCGGGTCGGGGGCGGTCATCGGCGGCTCCGGGCGGCGCGGCGGCAATGCCGGGCACGTGGGGACGGCCTGCGGGCGCTTCAAGGGGCCGGCCGCGGCACGCCGGCGTGCATCGGCGGCCCCGGTCCTCTACCATCGGCCGGCTTCGCCCGGGCGTCCCCGGGCACCGAACCGGGAAGGACAGCACGATGGACACGCACCGCAGGACCCTCGTCACCGCGGCGCTCGGCGCCGGCACGCTCGCAGCCGCCGGCCTGCCGGCGACCGCCTTCGCCCAGGACACGGGGCCGGTGATCGAGCAGATCCGCAGGCGCGGCACGATGCGCGTCGGCGTGGCCACCTTCATGCCGTGGGTGATGCGTGACCGTGCCGGCGAGCTGATCGGCTACGAGATCGACGTCTCGAACCGGCTGGCGAAGGACCTCGGCGTGAAGGTCGAGTTCGTGCCGACCGCCTGGGACGGGATCATCCCGGCGCTGCAGGCCGCCCGCTTCGACCTGATCATCGGCGGGATGACGCCGACGCCGCAGCGGCGCGAGAGCATCGACTTCACCGATCCGTACTCCTACACGGGGATCGGTATGGTCGCGAACTCGAGGATCGCCGGCGGCCGCACGAAGCCCGCCGACTTCGACGCGCCGAACGTGACGATCGCGATGCGCCGCGGCATCGCCGCGGTGGCCGACGTGCAGAAGCAGATGCCGAAGGCGCAGGTCGTGTTCTTCGACGACGACGCGCAGGCGATCCTCGAGGTGCTGAACGGCAAGGCGCACGCGTACGTCGCGAGCGAGCCCAAGCCCACCTTCGCCTTCCTCGACAACCGCGACACGCTCTACAAGCCCTTCAACACCTTCCTCGCCGACTCCTTCGAGGCGATGGGCCTGCGCAAGGGCGATCCCGAGACGCAGAAGGTGCTGAACGCCTGGATCGCCGAGCGCTTCAAGGACGGTTTCCTGAAGGAGCGCCGCACCTACTGGTTCGCGTCGCGCGACTGGGCGAAGCAGCTGCCCGACGGCGCGAAGTGACCGGGTCGCGGGCCGGCACGCCGGCCGCATCGGGCCGCGTGCCCGGCGGGCCGTCGCGGCCCGCGATCCGGTGGCCGCGCGGCCGCGCGGTCGACGCGATCGCCTTCGCGCTGCTGGCCGCGGCGACCGCGGCCCTGCTGTGGCGCGGCGCCACCGGCTTCGGCTACGACTGGCAGTGGCACCGGGTGGTCCGCTACCTCGGCGCCTGGCACGACGGCGCCTTCGTCCCCGGCACGCTGCTGCGCGGCGCCTGGGTCACGCTGCAGCTGGTGCTGGCCGCCTTCGCCGGCACGGTGGTGCTGGGGCTGGGCGCGGCGCTGCTCGCGCGCGGACCGTCGCTCGTGGGCCGGGCGCTCGCCCGCGGCTACGTCGAGACCGTCCGCAACACGCCGCTGCTGATCCAGGTCTACCTCGTCTACTTCGCGCTCGGGCCGCTGCTGGGGCTCGACCGCTTCTGGGCCGGCGTGCTCGCGCTCGCGCTGTTCGAGGGCGCGTTCGCGGCCGAGGTGTTCCGCGCGGGGCTCGACGGCGTCGAGCGCGGGCAGTGGGAGGCGGCGGCGATGCTGTCGCTGTCGCCGCGCGACACCTACCGCCATGTCGTGCTGCCGCAGGCGGCCACGCTGGTGCTGCCGCCCCTGGTGAATCTCTCGGTGGCGCTGGTCAAGCACTCGGCGATCGTGAGCGTGATCGCGGTGGCCGAGCTCACCACCGCGGGCCGCAACGCGGTGTCCGAGACCTTCCTCGCGTTCGAGATCTGGTTCGCGGTCGCGGCGATCTACCTGGTCGCGATCACCGCGATGTCGACGGCCGCGCGCGCGCTCGAGGCACGGCTGCGCCGGGGGCGGCGTTGAGCGCCGGGCACGCGGCGGTCCGCCGCTTCCCGTCGCGGCTCGACCTGGTGCTGCTCGCCGTCGTCGCCACGGTCGTGGCGCTGCTCGTCTGGCGCTTCGAGCACCTGCACTACCGCTTCCGATGGGACGCGATCGGCGGCCTGCTGTGGCGCGAGGACGCGGCCACCGGCCGCTGGGTGCCGAACCTGCTGCTCGCCGGGCTGCTGACCACGCTGCGGCTCGCGGTCTGGGCCTCGCTGCTGGCGGCGGTGGCGGGCCTGGTGCTCGGGCTGATGAGCACGGCGTCGCGGCTGCTGCCGCGGATGGTCGCGCGGACCGTGATCGAGTCGATCCGCAACGTGCCGAACCTGGTCTTCCTGTTCGTCTTCTACTACTTCGTCAGCGCGCAGCTGATGCCGCTGCTGGGCATCGAGGCCTGGGCGCGCGCCGCCTCGCCGGCCGCGCGCGAGGTGATCGCCTGGGTCGCGGGGCCGCCGGCGCTGCTCGGCAACTTCGCGGCCGGCGTGCTCTGCCTCGCGATGCTCGAGGCGGTCTACGTCGCCGAGATCGTCCGCGCCGGCATCGAGGCGGTGCCGCGCGGCCAGTGGGAGGCGGCGCGCACGCTCGGGCTGTCGCGCATCGCCACGCTGCGCGACGTGATCCTGCCGCAGGCGGTCGGCCGCGTGCTGCCACCGCTCGCGGGCCAGTTCGTCTCGCTGGTGAAGGACTCGTCGCTGGTGTCGATCATCTCGATCCAGGAGCTGACCTTCATCGCGGCCGAGGTCACCGTGTCCACCGGGCGCGTGTTCGAGACCTGGCTGACCGCCGCCGCCCTCTACCTCGTGCCCTGCCTCGCGCTGTCGCTCGCGTTCCGCCGCTGGGAGCGGCGTGCGCGGCGCGGCGCGGCCGATGCCCGCTGAGGGCGTGCGGCACGCCGATCCCCGTCCTTCCCCGCAGGAGTCCGAATGTCCGCATGGATCCGCATGGTGCCGGTCGCCGAGGCCACCGGCACGCTCGCCGAGATGTACGCGAAGGCGACCACGCCGCACGGCACGGTCGACAACGTGATGCGCGCGCACAGTCTGCGGCCGCACACGATGGCCGGCCACGTCGCGCTCTACCGCAGCGTGCTGCACAACCCCGACAACGTGCTGCCGTTCTGGTTCCTCGAGGTGGTGGCCTGCTGCACCAGCATCGCGAACCGCTGCGACTACAGCCTGACCCACCACTTCATGAACGTGCGCCGGCTGCTGAAGGACGATGCGCGCGCGTTCGCGATCCGCGCGGCGCTCGAGGCCGAGCGGCCGGAGGACGTCTTCGGGCCGAAGGAGGCGGCGCTGCTGCGCTACACGCGCAAGCTCACGCTCGAGGTGGGGGCGATGGTGCGTGCCGACGTCGACGCGCTGCGCGAGGCGGGCTGCGACGACGGCGAGATCCTCGAGGTCAACCAGGTCTGCGCGTACTTCAACTATTCGAACCGGCTGCTCAACGGGCTGGGCGTGACCACCGAGGGCGACGTCCTGGGGTACTACGCCGAAGAAGCGCGCTGAGCGCGGACCACCGGCGCGGCACGGACGGCGCGGATCGGCCCGCTCAGCCCTGCCGCGTCTTCGCCCGATACGCGAACGACCGGTCGTAGCGCCCGCGGATGTAGTCGCCCACGTGCACCGGCTCGTGGCGCGGCGCCTCGCCCGGCCGGCAGACCGGCTCGACGAGCGTGTCGTCGTCCGGGTCGACGAACATCGCGATCGACAGCCGCTCCCGGCCCGAGCGGTTCACCACCCGGTGCGGCGTCGAGCGGAACCGGTCGTTGGTCCAGCGCGCGAGCAGGTCGCCGACGTTGACGACGAAGGTGCCGTCGATCGGCGGTGCCGCGACCCACTCGCGCTCGCGGCCGTAGACCTCCAGGCCGCCGACGTCGGCCTGCATGACGAAGGTGAGGCAGCCGTAGTCGGTGTGCGGCGCGACGCCGAACTGCTCCTCGTGCGACTGCGGCGGCTGCGGCGGGTACCAGACCGCGGAGCCGCGGCTGACCGGACGCGCGATCCGACGGACGAAGTGCTCCGGCTCGATCCCGAGGGCCACCGCGAACGCCCGCATCAGCGGCCAGGCGATGCCGTGGCAGGCATCGAAGTAGGCGTTCAGCGCGTCGCGCATCGCCGGCTGGAAGGCGGGCCAGCGGTTCGGCGCGAGCAGCGTGCGGCCCTCGGCGACGTCGGCGTCGGCATCGGCCACGTCCAGACCCCAGATGAAGCTCTCCTTCAGGTCGACGCGTGCGCCCGCGTACATCTTCGCCTCGCCGACCGGGATGAAGCCGCGGTGCTTCGGCGACACCCGGACCTGCAGCTTCTCGTCGGCCGCCCGGCGGAAGAACGCGAGCGCCTGCCCGACCGCGGCATCGATCACGGGCCGCGGCACGCCGTGGCCGCGCACGTAGAAGAACCCGATCCGCTCGGACGCCTCCAGGATCGCCGCGCCCACGCGCGCGAGCGCGTCGCCGCCGCCGGCGGGATCGAGCAGCGGCGAGACGTCGATCACCGGGATCAGGTCGGGCTCGAGGGACTTCGCGGGGGCATTGGTGATCGCCATGGCGGGCTTTCCTGATCAGTGCGCGAGCACGCGCGACAGGAACAGCCGGCAGCGCTCGCTGCGCGGCCGCTCGAAGAACTCGGCGGGCGGCGCGGTCTCGACGATGCGGCCGGCGTCCATGAAGACGACCCGGTCGGCGACGCGCCGCGCGAAGCCCATCTCGTGCGTGACGACGATCATCGTCATGCCGTCGGCGGCGAGCGACTCCATCGTCTCGAGCACCTCGTTGATCATCTCGGGGTCGAGCGCGGAGGTCGGCTCGTCGAACAGCATCAGCCGCGGCTGCATGCACAGCGCGCGCGCGATCGCGACGCGCTGCTGCTGGCCGCCCGACAGCTGCGCCGGATACTTGTCGGCCTGCTCGGGGATCCGTACGCGGGCCAGCATCTCGCGGGCGCGCGCCTCGGCCGCGTCGCGCGCGAGTCCTCGCACCCGCATCGGCCCGAGCGTGAGGTTGCGCAGCACGGTCAGGTGCGGGAACAGGTTGAACTGCTGGAACACCATGCCGACCTCGCCGCGCAGCGCGTCGGGCGCGGCCGCGTCGCCGTCGAGCGTCGTGCCGTCGATCGCGATGCGACCGGCGTCGTGCCGCTCGAGCCGCGCGATGCAGCGGATCAGCGTGGACTTGCCCGAGCCCGAGGGCCCGCAGACGACGACCTTCTCGCCGGCGGCGACCTCGAGCGAGACCTCGTCGAGCGCGCGGAACGACCCGAAGGCCTTCGAGACGCGCTCGACGCGGACCAGCGGCTCGGTCACCGCGCGGCTCCGCCCGTCGGCGTCTCGAAGTCGCCGCGCTCCATCGCCCACGAGACGGCGAAGCCGGCGACCAGCCCCCAGAAGGGCGCGCCGATGCCGGCGATCGGCAGGTCCGCGACGGTGACCAGGAAGCTGGTCAGCGCGCCGATCGCGAACCGGTCGCGGAACGCGGTGGCGAAGGCGCCGTGCAGCACGCGCAGCATCGCGAGGCCGGCGAGCACGGCGATGAAGGCCTTCGGCAGCGCGAGCATCACCGAGGTCACACCGGCCGACAGCAGCCCGAACACGATCGCGAGCAGGCCGACGAAGACCGCGCCGGTGTAGTGGCGCGCGCGCTCGCCCGACGACGAGACCAGCGCATTGGTGGGACCGGTGAGGCAGGTCGAGACCGCGCCGACGAAGGCGATCGCGACCGAGGTCAGCCCGCAGGCGAGCGTGACCACGTTGACCGGCGGCTCGTGGCCGGCCGCCTTCAGCACCGCGAATCCCTGGCCGTTCTGCACCAACAGCACGGTGACGGCGAGCGGCACCACCAGCTCGAGCAGCACCGCTGCGGAGAACGCGGGCGCGTAGAGCGTGGGCGGCACGATCGCGAGACCGGCGTCGACCGGCCACGCGAAGCGGCCCGACAGCGCGACCGCCGCCGCGCCCACGATCAGCGTGCCGATCATCGGCGGCAGCCGGCGCGCGATGCCCGGACGGGCCGACAGCACGACGAAGGCCAGCACCATCGGGCCGGCCACCGCGAGGTCCTGGTGGACCGCGCGGACCAGGTCGAGGCCGAAGCGCAGGAACACGCCCGCCACCATCGCCATCACGATCGGCATCGGCGCCGCCTCGGTGCAGCGCCGCACCCAGCCAGACAGACCGAGCACCAGCATCAGCACGCCGGTGGCGATGAAGGCGCCGATCACCTC
>JBJOKE010000080.1:0-117291 GCA_046046245.1 Pseudomonadota bacterium
GCCGAGGCGACGCCCGTCGCCGCGGACGCGTCTGCAGTGGTCGAGCCGCCGATGGAAACCGGCATCCCGCCCGATGGCGAGGCACCGGACGCCGGCGACGGCGACGAGCCGCGCCGCCGCAACCGCCGCCGCCGCGGCGGCCGTGGTCGCACCCGTAACGGCGAGGCCACGACGGCGATGGACGGCGATGCCGACGCGCCTTCGGGCATCGACGCCGGGTCGGTCGCGGCTGAACCGCCGTCGACCGTGAGCGCCGTCGAGGCGGTCGCCGCCTCGGTGACCCCGGTCGAGGCGGTCGCCGCCTCGGTGACGCCAGTCGACGCGGTCGCCGCGTCGGTGACGCCGGCCGAGGCGGTTGCCGACGCCGTCAGCCCGGCCGCGATCGCGACCGCGAACCCGGTCGAGGTCTCGCCGGGACACGGGGCGCCCCCCGCCGCGGTCGACGCGCCCGACGCGACCGGGACGCCGACCGAAGCCGCCCAGGCGCCCGCGCCGGTCGCCGAGACGCCCGCGCCGTCTGCGGACGTCGCAGCCGACGCGGCGCCGGCGGCCCCGGTCGTCGAGGTGCCCGCGATGCCCGTCGAGCCCGTCGCGGCGGAGGCTGCTCCGGCGATCCGTCCGGAGCCGATGCCACCCGCGCCGGTCGCCGAGGCGGCCGCGCCGACCCCGATCGCCGACGTTCCGCCCGCCCAGATCGCCGACGTTCCGCCCGCCCCGATCGCCGCGGTGCGTCCGATCGACGCCAGCGCGCTGCAGTCGGTCGTCGAGCAGGCCGGCCTGCAATGGGTGCAGACCGCGCCGTCGGCGTTGCCGAACGAGCCCGAGCCGATCGCGCCGGCACCCCGGGTGCCTCGCGTGCGCAAGCCGCGGGTGGTGGCGGCGGACGAGGCGCTGGTTCAGGTCGAGACGCAGGCCCCGCGCAACGACGCCTGAGCGGGAACGGGAGCGGCGGCCGCAGGCCGCCGGCTCCCCTGCGGGCCGTCGGCGCGCGTCCGCCCCGGGACTGCGGGATCGGCGCCAGGCCGTTCACCGGAATGGCCCGCAGCCACGCCTGCGGCGCGGATTCGCCGCGGACCGCGGCTGCTAGAATCCGCGCGAATCGCCGCCCATGACCGAACGCGTCGTCATCCCGATCGCCGAGCACCGCTACGACGCGGCGCTGCCGCACGTGCCCGAGTCGCCGAGGCCGCCCACCGGCCTGCTCGCCGACGCGCGCGGACGGCGGCTGCACGACCTGCGCATCTCGGTCACCGACCGCTGCAACTTCCGCTGCACCTACTGCATGCCGAAGTCGGTGTTCGACACGGACTACGCCTTCCTGCCGCAGTCTTCGCTGCTGAGCTTCGAGGAGATCCTGCGCGTCGTCCGTGTCTTCGTCGCGCACGGCGTCGAGAAGGTGCGCCTCACCGGCGGTGAGCCGCTGCTGCGGCGTCACGTGGAGCGGCTGGTCGGCATGCTGGCCGAGGTCCGGACGCCGTCGGGCGAGCCCCTCGACCTCACGCTGACGACGAACGGCTCGCTGCTCGCCCGCAAGGCCCGCGCGCTGCGCGATGCGGGGCTGAAGCGCCTCACGGTCAGCCTGGACGCGCTCGACGACGCCACCTTCCGCGCGATGAACGACGTCGACTTCCCGGTCGCCGACGTGCTCGAGGGGATCGAGGCGGCGCACGCCGCCGGCTTCGCGCAGATCAAGGTCAACATGGTCGTCAAGCGCGGCGTCAACGACGACCAGATCGTCCCGATGGCACGGCACTTCCGGGGAACCGGTCAGATCGTCCGCTTCATCGAGTTCATGGACGTGGGCGCGTCGAACGGCTGGCGGATGGACGACGTGCTGCCGAGCCGCGAGGTCGTCGCTCGGATCCACGACGTCTTTCCGCTCGAGCCGGCCGAGCCGAACTACACGGGCGAGGTCGCCGAGCGCTGGCGCTACGCCGACGGCGCGGGCGAGGTCGGCGTCATCTCGTCGGTCACCCAGCCCTTCTGCAGCACCTGCTCCCGGGCCCGGCTCTCGACGGAGGGCCGCCTCTACACCTGCCTGTTCGCGCACGCGGGGCACGACCTGCGCGGCCTGCTGCGCGGCGGCGTCGACGACGCCGGCCTCGCCGGCGCGATCGCGCACCTGTGGGAGCGCCGCGCGGACCGCTACTCCGAGATCCGCTCGTCGGAGACCGCGGGCCTGCGCAGGATCGAGATGAGCTACATCGGCGGCTGAGGCCGCCGGCTCCGCAGCGCCCGCCGTGGTCCCGCTCGAGCTCTCCGATTCCGCACGCCCCGTCACCACGCTGGTCGACGCGATCGACGAGAGCGGCCGCACGGTGCCCACCGCGATCGCCGGCGAACATCCGCTGACGATCTATCTCGACAGGCGCGAACTCGTCACGCTGATGACGCTGGGCGCAGCGCCCGAACACCTCGTGCTCGGGTGGTTGCGCAACCAGCGTCTCGTGGCCTCGCCGGAGGTGCTCGCGTCGGTGCAGGTGGACTGGGAGACCGGCGCCGCGGCGGTCACCTCGCGCAGCCTGCGCGACGAGGGCGTGCCGATGTGGACCCGCGACGGAGGCGAGGCCGAACTCGACGAACGACTCGGACGACGCACCGTCACCACCGGCTGCGGCCAGGGTACGGTCTTCGGCGACCTGATGGACAGCATCGAGGCGATCCGACTGCCCGCCGGCGTGACGGTGACCGAGGCCGACGTCCTCGCGGTGATGGACCAGGCCCGGCGCCAGGAGTCGGTCTACAAGGTGGCCGGCGCGGTGCACGGCTGTGCGCTCTTCTCGCGCACGCGCGACGGCACCCCGCCCCGGCTGCTGCGCTTCGTCGAGGACGTGGGCCGCCACAACGCGGTCGACGCGATCGCGGGCTGGATGTGGGTCGAGGGCGTGGCCGGCGCCGACGGCCTCTTCTACACGACCGGCCGTCTGACCTCGGAGATGGTCATCAAGTGCGCCCAGATGGGGATCCCGGTGCTGCTGTCGCGATCGGGACTGACCGGGATGGGCCACGCGCTCGCGCAGCGGATCGGGCTCACGATGATCGGTCGCTGTCAGGGCCGCCACTACCTGCTCTTCACCGGCGCGAGCCGCTTCGTGCGCGACACCCGCAGGAGCAACGAGTGAACGTGCCCGCGCGCGACACGATCACCGGCATCGTGCTGGCCGGCGGACTCGGCCGCCGGATGGGCGACGACGGCCGCGGCACCGACAAGGGCCTGCGCCCGTTCCGCGGCAGGCCGATGGTCGCGCATGCGATCGGACGGCTCGCGCCGCAGGTCGGCTCGGTCGCGATCAACGCGAACCGCAACCTCGACGCCTGGCGCGCGTTCGGCCTGCCTGTCTTCCCCGACGAGCTCGACGGATACGCCGGCCCGCTC
This sequence comes from Pseudomonadota bacterium, assembly GCA_046046245.1. Classification (GTDB taxonomy): domain Bacteria; phylum Pseudomonadota; class Gammaproteobacteria; order Burkholderiales; family Burkholderiaceae_E; genus UBA4615. Next base: position 3,377 of record JBJOKE010000080.1, read on the forward strand.
GCGGGCCTGCACGCCGCGATGGCGCGGGTGGCGACCTCCTGGCTCGCGACCGTACCCTGCGACTCGCCCTTCCTGCCGACGGACCTGGTCGAGCGCCTGGCGCGCGGCGCGGCCTCGGCGGGCGCACGGATCGCGATCGCGCGCACCGGCGAGCAGCCGCAGCCGGTCTTCATGCTCGTGGAGCGCTCGCTGCGTCCCGAGCTCGAAGCCTTCCTCGCAAGCGGCCGCCGTCGGATCGACGCGTGGACCGCGCCGCTCGGCGCCGTCGAGGTGAGCTTCGACGACGAGACGGCCTTCCGGAACATCAACACCGCCGACGAGCTGGCCCGCTGGGAACACGACTCGCCCGCGGAAGACGCCCACCGCAGGGATCCGCCCCGATGACAGACCGCAGCACCCTCGCCGAGATCGTCTCCTGCCTGTCCGACTTCGATCCGCGCGCGGTTCCCGTCGCGCGGGCCCGGGAGGCGATCGAGCGATTCGTCACCCCGATCGACTGCGTGGAGCACGTCGCGATACGCGCGGCCCTCGACCGCGTGCTGGCGCGCGACGTGGTATCGCCGATCGACGTTCCCGCGCACGACAACTCGGCGATGGACGGCTGGGCGGTGCGCGCCGCGGACCTCGACCCCGAGGGCGACTCGGTGCTGACGGCGATCGGTACCGCTTACGCGGGCGTGCGCTTCGAGGGCGCGGTCGGCCCCGGGCAGGCCGTTCGCGTGATGACCGGCGCGGTGATGCCGGAGGGCACCGACGCCGTCGTGATCCAGGAGGTGGTGAAGGCCGACGGCGACCGCCTCGTCGTGCCGGCCGGCCAACAGCGCGGCCAGAATCGGCGGCTGCGCGGCGAGGACCTCGCGCGCGGCCTGCCGGCGCTGCGCGCGGGCCGGCTGCTGCGCCCCGCCGACCTCGGGCTGCTCGCATCGCTCGGCGTCGCCGAAGTGCCGGTCCAGCGCCGGCTGCGGGTCGCGTTCTTCTCGACCGGCGACGAGCTGCGCTCCATCGGCGAGCCGCTCGATCCCGGCTGCGTGTACGACAGCAACCGCTACACGCTGCACGGGATGCTGACCCGCCTCGGCGTCGACCTGATCGATCTCGGCGTGGTCCGCGACTCGCCCGAAGCGCTCGAGGCCGCGGTCCGCAGCGCGAGCCTGAACGCCGATGCGATCATCTCGTCCGGCGGCGTCTCGGTCGGCGAGGCCGACTTCACCCGCGAGGTGATGGACCGCCTCGGCGAGGTCGCGTTCTGGACCATCGCGATGCGACCTGGCCGGCCGATGGCGCTCGGCCGCATCGGCGACGCCTGGTACTTCGGACTGCCCGGCAATCCGGTCGCCGTGATGGTCACCTTCCTGTTCTTCGTCCGCGACGCGCTGATCCGTCTGTCGGGCGCGAGCCCTCGGCCGGTCCTGCCCCTCACCGTGCGCAGCGCCTCGCGGATGAGGAAGCGCCCCGGCCGGACCGAGTACCAGCGTGCGATCGTCGAGCCCGGTGCCGACGGCGTGCTCCAGGCGCGGATCACCGGCAGTCAGGGCTCCGGCGTGCTGCGCTCGATGAGCGAGGCCAACGCGCTCGTGGTGCTGCACCACGAGCAGGGCGACGTGGCGGCCGGCGACCCGGTCGAGGCGATCCCGTTCGACGGGCTGATCTGAGCGGCCGCCCGCGGGGAACGGGCCCGGCCGCGGACGCGCCCGCCGCGCTCAGCGCTTGACGCGCAGCGAGCCGGGCAGGCCCGCGTAGTAGGCGGCGAGGTTGGCGATGTCGGCGCGCGACAGCGGCTGGGCCTGGCCCGCCATGATGGCGTTCTTGCGGGCACCGCTCTTGTAGTCGAGCAGCGCGCGTTCGAGGAAGTCGCGGTGCTGCCCGGCGAGCCTGGGATAGGACGGGTCGATCGGGGTGTTGCCGTCCTTGCCGTGGCAGGCGGCGCAGACCTGGTCGGCCTTGGCCTTGCCGGCGGCGACGTCGGCGGCCTGCGCGGCGGTGGCGAGGAGCGCGAGCGCGGCGGCGGCCGCGGCGCGAGCGACGGCTCGGGCGGGGATCGTGTGCATCGTCTGGGGCTTCATCGCGGGATTCGGGCGGGTCACTTGCTGCCGTACAGCGCGGCGAGGTCCGCGATGTCCTGGTCGGACAGGCTGCCGGCGACGGCACGCATCGTCGGATGGCTGCGGTCGCCCTTGCGGTAGGCGACCAGCGAGGCCTCGATGTACTTCGCCGTCTGGCCGGTGATCATCGGCACCGAATACACGTTCGGGAAGGACGCCTTGTAGCCGGGGATCTCGTGGCAACCGATGCACATCGAGGCCTTGGCCCGGCCCGCTTCGGCGTTGCCGGCGGGCGCGCCTTGCGCGAAGGCCGCGGGCGAGGCGACCGCCGCGGCGAACAACAGGGCATGGGCGGCCGACTTCCGGCCGGGAAGGCGTGTTCTCGTCATGGGATGAGCGTGTGACTTGTCTTGGGATCGGAACGCGAACCGGACCTGCACCGGGCCCGGGGCAAACGCCGCATCATACCCGAGGGGGCGGTTTTCCGTATACTCGGTCGCGCCAAGGCGCAGCCCCGCCGCCCGACTGCAGGGTCGGTCGCGGGCGCCCCCATCCATCTCAATCGCCACCGCGGGCGGACCCCACTTCCATGCGATTCGAAGGCACCTCCACGTACGTCGCGACCGACGACCTCAAGCTCGCGGTGAACGCGGCGATCACGCTCCAGCGGCCGCTGCTCATCAAGGGCGAGCCGGGCACCGGCAAGACGATGCTGGCCGAGGAGGTGGCTCGCGGCATGGACATGCCGCTGCTGCAGTGGCACATCAAGTCGACCACCAAGGCCCAGCAGGGCCTGTACGAGTACGACGCCGTCTCGCGGCTGCGCGACTCGCAGCTCGGCGACGAGCGCGTGAAGGACATCCACAACTACATCGTCAAGGGCGTGCTCTGGCAGGCCTTCGAGGCCGACCAGCCGACGGTGCTGCTGATCGACGAGATCGACAAGGCCGACATCGAGTTCCCGAACGACCTGCTTCGGGAGATCGACCGGATGGAGTTCTACGTCTACGAGACCCGCCAGCTGATCCGCGCGAAGCACCGGCCGGTCGTCGTCATCACGTCGAACAACGAGAAGGAGCTGCCCGACGCGTTCCTGCGCCGCTGCTTCTTCCACTACATCAAGTTCCCGGACAAGGAGACGATGCAGCAGATCGTCGACGTCCACTACCCGGGCATCAAGAAGACGCTGCTCAAGGAGGCCATGGAGAGCTTCTTCCAGATCCGCGAGCTGCCGGGCATCAAGAAGAAGCCGTCCACCTCGGAACTGCTCGACTGGCTGAAGCTGCTGGTCGCCGAGGACATCCCGCCCGAGGCGCTGCAGTCGAAGGACGGCAAGGCCGCGATCCCGCCGCTGCACGGCGCGCTGCTGAAGAACGAGCAGGACGTCCATCTGTTCGAGCGGCTGATCTTCATGGCGCGACACAACCGCTGACCCGTCGCCCGGGCGCGTTCCCGCGCGCCCTCCTCACCGGACGACCGATGCACTGGTATTTCCTCGCCGCGGCGATCGTTTTCGAGGTCGCGGGCAGCACGTCGATGAAGCTGTCGCAAGGCCTGTCGAAGGCGGGGCCGACGGTCATGATGTTCGCGTTCTACGCGGTGGCCTTCGGATGCAACGCGATGGCGCTGAAGAAGCTCGACCTGTCGGTCACCTACGCGATCTGGTCGGGCCTCGGCACCGCCGCGGTCGCGGTGATCGGCATGACCTGGTTCCAGGAGCCGATCACGGCGCTGCGGCTGGGCAGCATCGCGCTGATCGTCGTCGGGGTGGTCGGCCTCGCGCTGTCGGCGCGCGGCGCCTGATCCGTCGCGTTCGGGAGCGATGTTGACCGACACGCCGTACGCCCCCTGGCCGCCCCGCCCCGTCACGCTGCAGGGCGAGCACGTCCGCCTGGAACCGCTGACGGCCGAGCACGCCGCCGCGCTCGTCGAGGCGATCGCCGACGGCGGGCTGGACGCCCTGTGGTACACGATCGTTCCCGCGCCGGCCTCGATCGACACCTGGATCGCGGCCGCGCTCGCGCAGCAGGGCGCGGGCCGCGCGCTGCCCTTCGTCGTGCGCCGGCTGCGCGACGGTCGCATCGTGGGCGCCACCCGCTACATGAACGTCGAGGAGGCCCAGCGCCGCCTCGAGATCGGCACCACCTTCTACTCGGCGAGCGTCCAGCGCAGCGCGCTGAACACCGAGTGCAAGCGACTGCTGCTGCGGCACGCGTTCGAGACGCTCGGCTGCCTGGCGGTCGAGTTCCGCACCCACTGGTTCAACCAGCGCTCGCGCGAGGCGATCGCGAAGCTCGGCGCGAAGCAGGACGGGGTGCTGCGCAACCACCAGCGGCTGCCCGACGGCAGCTTGCGCGACACGGTGGTCTTCTCCATCATCGATTCGGAATGGCCGGCGGTGGCGCGCCACCTCGGCTTCCGGCAGGCGCGGCTGCCGGCGCCCTGAGCGCCTGCCCCCGCCCGTGTTCCCGCCCCACCGGAGCGACGCATGCTGATCGACTTCTTCCTCCACCTGCGTCAGGCCAAGCTGCCGGTGTCCATCAAGGAATACCTGACGCTGATCGAGTGCCTGAAACAGCACGTCATCTCGAACTCGGTCGACGACTTCTACCACCTGTCCCGCGCCACGCTCGTCAAGGACGAGCGCAACTTCGACAAGTTCGACCGCGCGTTCGGTGCCTACTTCAAGGGCGTGCAGAACGTGCCCGGCATCGACATCGACGTGCCCCTCGAGTGGCTCAAGCGCCAGCTGCAGCGCGAGTTCACCGCCGAGGAGAAGGCGGCGATCGAGGCGATGGGCGGGCTCGACAAGCTGCTCGAGCGCCTGAAGCAGCTGCTCGAGGAGCAGAAGGAGCGGCACGAGGGCGGCAGCAAGTGGATCGGCACGAACGGCACCTCGCCGTTCGGCAACGGGGGCTACAACCCCGAGGGCATCCGCGTGGGCGGCCCGCCCGGCGGCAACCGCACGGGCGTGAAGGTCTGGGAGCAGCGCGCCTACCGCGACTACGACGACCAGGTCGAGATCGGCACGCGCAACATCAAGGTCGCGCTGCGGCGCCTGCGCAAGTTCGCCCGCGAAGGTGCGCAGGAGGAGCTCGACATCGACGACACCATCTCGTCGACCGCGCGCAACGCGGGCTGGCTCGACATCAAGATGGTTCCGGAGCGCCACAACACGATCAAGGTGCTGATGCTGCTCGACGTGGGCGGCACGATGGACGACCACATCAAGCGCACCGAGGAGCTGTTCTCGGCGGCGAAGACCGAGTTCAAGCACCTCGAGTTCTACTACTTCCACAACTGCGTCTACGACTTCGTGTGGAAGAACAACCGCCGGCGCCATTCCGAGCGGCTGATGACCTGGGACCTGCTGCGCAAGTACAACCCCGACTACCGGCTGATCTTCGTCGGCGACGCGACGATGAGCCCGTACGAGATCCTGCAGCCGGGCGGCTCGGTCGAGTACAACAACGAGGAGGCGGGCGCGATCTGGCTGCAGCGGCTCGCCGAACGCTTCCCCAAGTTCGCATGGCTGAACCCCGAGCCCGAGGGCGTCTGGGAATACCGCCAGTCCATCTCGGTGATCCGGCAGGTGCTGTCGAACCGGATGTATCCGGTCACGCTCGCCGGCCTCGAGAAGGCGATGCGCGAACTGTCGAAGTGATGCCGCGGGGCGGCCCGCGCGACGTCGGCCCCGTCAGGCCGACGGCGCGGACGGCCCGGGTGGCGCGGGCGGCTCCGTGTCGGACGGTCTGCGCAGCAGCGCCAGGATCGTTTCCGGATCGACCGGCTTGACCAGGTGCCGGTCGAACCCGGCCAGCGCGGCGCGCGCCCGATCCTCGGGCTGGCCGTAGCCGGTCAGCGCGATCAGCAGGCATCCGGGCCCGTCCTTGCGGGCCTGGAGCGCCCGGGCGACCTGGTAGCCGCTCTGACCGGGCAGGCCGATGTCGAGCACGGCGACCTCCGGCCGGATCCGTTCGGCGACCTCCAGCGCGGCCTCGCCGGAGAACGCGGTCCAGACGGAATGCCCGTCGGCGCGCAGCACCAGCGCGAGGCTCTCGGCCGCGTCGATGTTGTCGTCGACCACCAGGACGCGGCGGCGCCCGGACAGGGTCGCGTCGCGTGCGGGCATCTCGACGGCCGCCGCCGGCGGCGGCGCCGGGATCAGGGGCAGCCGGACGGTGAAGCAGCTGCCGTGGCCCAGGCCCGCGCTCGCCGCCTCGACCCGGCCATGGTGCAGCCCCACCAGTTGCCGCACCAGCGTCAGCCCGAGGCCCAGCCCGCCGCGAGACCGGTCGAGCGTGGTGTCGGCCTGGGCGAACAGCTCGAAGACCTGCGGCACCATCTCGGGCTCGATCCCGACGCCGTTGTCCCGGACGGAGATCACGCCCTGCCCCGCCTCGCGGGTCAGGCCGAGCTGGATCGCACCGCCCTCGTCCGTGTACTTGGCGGCATTGTTCAGCAGGTTGGCCAGTACCTGGGTGAGCCGGATCAGGTCGCCCTCGACGAACAACGGCTCGGGCGGCACGGACACCGTCAGCACGTGCCGACGCGCGTCGATCAGCGGGCGGGCGAGCTCGACGGCGCGCTCGAGCAGCACCGAGAGCTCGACCGGGGCGCGGTCCAGCTGAACCTTGCCGCGGGCGATGCGCGCGACGTCGAGCAGGTCGTCGAGGAGCTTCGCCAGCGTCTCGGTCTGCCGACCGATCACGCGCGCTGCCCAGGCGCTCTGCGGATCGGGCTGCCCGAGCCGCGAGATGATCGACACCGCGTTGCGGATCGGTGCGAGCGGATTGCGCAGCTCGTGCGCGAGCATCGCCAGGTATTCGTCCTTGCGCCGATCGGCCGCGACCAGGGCCCGCTCCGCCTTGCGCCGCTCCTCGATGTCGAGGGTCAGCGTGATGTCGCCGGTGTACCGCTTCGCTTCGTCGAAGCACGGGACCGTGATCGAGCGCATCCAGATCCAGGCCCCGTCGGCGCGTCGGATGCGAAGGTCGCTCTCGCGACGTCCACCCGGATGTTCGGCATCGCCGTGCCCCGCGGCGACCCGCGGACGATCGTCCGGGTGGATGAAGTCCGACCAGCCCCGCAGCAGCAGCGCATCGCGGTCCAGGCCGACGAACTCGGCACAGGCCTGGTTGACGAACCGCGTCCGGCCGCCCGCATCGTCGACCCGCAGCAGCGCGGGAATGCGGTCGGCGAGTCGCCGGAAGTACATCTCGCTCTCCGCCCTGAGGCGCTCGGTCAGGTCGCGTTCCGTGCAGAGCACCCCCTGCACCGTGCCGTGCTCGTCGCGCAGCGCCGACGCGGTGACCGACACGACGATCGGATCGCCGAGGCGAGTCCTGCGCGTCATGTCCTCGGGCCCTGCCCGTCCCTCGCGACAGACGCGATCGATCAGCGCTCGCGTGGCGGCGACGTTCGATTCGGGCAGCAGCGCGAACAGGCCGGCGGCGCGGGCCTCCTCGGCACGCCATCCGTACAGACGCTCGGCGCCGCGGTTCCAGCCCGAGATCCGGCCGTCGAGGTCGTGGACGATCACCGCGTCGTTCGAGTCCTCGAGGACGGCGAGCAGGTGGCGCGCGTTCTGCGCCGCGGTGCGCAGCGCGCTCACGTCCACGCAGGTCAGCACCACGCCCTCGATGGCACCGCCGCCCGTCCGGTATGGCGTCGCGCGCCGAAGCACGGTCCGGCCGTCGTCGGCGGGCACCTCCGCCGACGCCGTCCGGCCGTCGGCCATCACCGCCGCCAGGTCCGCTGCGAAGTCCGGATCACGCAGCCGCGACGCGATGTCGCCGAGCGGCCGGCCCTCGTCCCCGGGCTGCAGCCGGAAGAACGCCGAGACGTTCGGGGTGAACCGGCGCACGCGCAGCGTGCGATCGAGCAGGACCGTGCCGACGTGCGAGCTGTCCAGCAGGTTCTGCAGATCGTCACGGTTGCGCGCGGTCTCGATCACCTTCTCCTCGAGCTGCGCGTTGACCATCGAGAGCTCCTCGTTGAGCGCCTGCAGCTCCTCCTTCGCGCTCTCGAGTTCCTCGTTCGACGACTGCAGCTCCTCGTTCAGCGCGAGTGTCTCCTCGTTCGCCACCCGAAGCGCCCCGTTGACGCGTTCGGCCTCGTCGAGCGCGAACGCGAGGTCGTCGAGCGCGTCGGCCGGACGGAGATCGTGGGCTCCGCCGGCGGTGCCCTGCGGCCCCGCGGGCGATCCGTCGGCGGCGGCCGCCTCGCGAGCGGCGCCGTCCTCCGCGCCCGGGTCGACGATGACCGCCCACAGCCCCTCGGCATCGGGACCCGCCAGCGGTTCGACCGACAGCACGAGGCGTCGCGGCTCGGGCCCGACGTCGAGCCGCAGCTGCCGGGTGGTCGCCCGCCCCTCGGCGAATGCGCGCGCCAACGCGGCGCGCAACCCTGCCCGCAGGTTTGGGCGCACCAGCCGCGCGAGCTCGAGCGTCGCGTCGCCGCCGGGCTCCAGCATCCCCGACAGCGATCCGTGGAAATGCAGCGCGCGTCCGTCGCGATCGATCAGCACCGCGGCCCCTGGCGCCCGCCCGCCGAGGTGGTCCGCCAGCAGACGGCCGGGCGACGCCCCCCCCCTGCTCCATCGTGCGGCGCGCGGCGAGCCGTGCGCCTGCGAGGCCGCTCCAGCCGCCGACGAAGCCCCGCGGCAGGTGGGCCCGTGCGCCGATACGCCGGAACAGTCTCGCCTGGCGGTCGACCGCCTCGAACAGCCCTGCCTTCGAGCCGAGCGACTCGGCCCGTCCGAGCAGCAGGAAACCCTGCGGCCGCAGCGAGAAGTGGAAGATCTCGAAGACGCGCTCCTGGAGCTCCGTCTCGAAGTAGATCAGCAGGTTGCGGCACAGGATCAGGTCGAGCTTCGAGAACGGCGTGTCGCGGACGAGGCTCTGGGGCGCGAACAGCACCGCGTCACGCAGCGCCTTGCGCGCGACCCAGCGGTCGCCGCGACGCTCGAAGAAGCGGGCGAGTCGCTGCGGCGAGACCGAGGCCGCGATCGTCGAGGGGTAGCTGCCCGCGCGAGCGAACGCGAGCGCGTCGAGGTCGATGTCCGTCGCGAACACCTGGACCGGCGGGGGATCGGACAGCCCGTCGAACTGCTCCAGCAGCAGCATCGCGATCGAATAGGCCTCCTCGCCCGTCGCGCAGCCCGGCGTCCAGACGCGTATCGGCCCCGCGTCGGCCCGATGCGCGGCGAGCAACGCGGGCACGACCTCGCGCTCCAGCGCGACCCAGGCCTCGCGGTCCCGGAAGAATTCCGTGTAGCCGATCAGGAACTCGCTCTTGAGCGCCTGCGCCTCGTCGGCGGAAGCCTCCAGGCGCGCGAGGTAGTCGTCGACGCGATCGACGCCCGCCAGCATCATCCGGCGCGCGAGCCGCCGGCGCAGCATCGCCGGGCGGTACCAGCGGAAATCGTGGCCGGTCCGCTCGAAGACGATCCGCAGGGCCCGCTCGAGGGCATCGTCGACCGGTCCGACCCGCTCTCCGAGGCGACGCGACGCGTCGGCCGCCTCGACACGGTCCCTGTGGGCGAGATCCTCGAGCAGCGCGGCGGGCATCTCCGAGGGCTCGAGGACGCGGTCCGCGGCGCCGGCGTCGAGCGCGCTGCGCGGCATGCTCTCGAACTGCGCGCTCTCCGGGCGCTGCACGTAGGCGAGTCCGCCCGCCGCCCGGATCGCCTTCAGTCCGTTCGTACCGTCGTGGTCCGTGCCGCTCAGCACGATCCCGACCGAGCGCTCCGCCTGACCCTCGGCGAGCGAGAGCATCATCAGGTCGATCGGCTTCGGAGCGGGCGGACGATCCGGCGGGTAGCCGAGCTCCAGCCGTCCGTCGCGGTACAGCAGCAGCCGGCCGGGCGGCGCCACGTACGCCCGCCCGCCTTCGATCGGCATCGGGCCCTCGACCTGGACCGCCGGCACCGCGCCGGCTGCCGACAGGAGCTCGGCCAGGTGGCTGACGCTGCGGCTCGGCAGATGGGTGACCACCACGTACGCGATCCGCGGGTCGGGTGTCGCCGTGGCGAAGAACGCCTTCAACGCCGCCAGTCCGCCGGCCGACGCACCGATCCCGACCACCATCGCGGGTCGCGGGGGCTCGATGCCGTCGTTCCGGTCGTCGGTCATGTGAGGGGCTCTCCGTCGTCCCGGGGCCCGGGCGGCCTCCCCGCTCGACGAGGCGGGGGAGCCTGCAGCGCCGCGCGCTCCGCTCGGCGGACAGGACGGGGCGCGGGCGGCCGGTTCCCGCCTGCCCTCGGAGTATAGCCCCGCGCCGCGAGGGGCCGCGGCACGGTGTCGGGGTCAGTCCTTGACGCAGGTGAAGCTCGAGGCCGCGTTCGGGTCGCCCGACCCGGCGTACCGCGGCCACGCCGGCCACTCGCACAGCGGCCGGGTGCGCCCCGGCACGCCCACCGTATCGGCCACCACCTGCGGCCCGGGCGCGATGCCGCGCTCGACCCACTGCTCGAGCGCGGTGAGCGAATCCCAGGCGGCGTTGAAGGTGGTGCTGACCGCATGACCGTACGCGGGGATCTCGTAGTAGCGCAGGAAGGCCGCGACCGCGTCGTCCCCCATCCCGCGCCGGATCCGCTCGACGAGGCGTCGCGTGGCCCGCGGGCTCACCAGCGCGTCGTGCATGCCGTGGGCCATCAGGATCCGGCCGCCGCGCTTCGCGAAAGCGGCGTAGTCGGTGCGGTTCGCATCCTGCAGCGCGGTCAGCTCGACGATCCGCGACTGCCAGCGACCGGGCGCGGCCGGGTCGAGCGCGAGCGGATCGAAGGCCTCGTCGCGGGTGACGATGTGGCGGACCCACTGGTCCCAGAACGTGCTGCCGTAAGGCGGGCTGTCGGGCAGCCTCACCGGGGGCATCGGGCTCGCGGGCGCGAGCGTGCCGAGCGCGAGCGTGTTGACCGTGTCCTGCAGGGGGCTCGGATGCGGCACGCCGAGGTCGGTGCCCCAGAGCGTGAAGCCCGGGTAGCCTCGTTCGCCGCTCGCGAGGGCGTACGGCAGCTGCAGCGGACGCTCGAGCGCGCGCAGGCCGGCGATCTGCGCATCGGACAGGCAGTCGTTGCCGCCGGCGGCGCCGCCCGGGCAACGCAGCGGGCGGCCGCGCAGCGTCGCGCGGGACGGATCGAAGCCGGCCTCGCAGGCGCGGACGTTCGCGATCACGCCGTCGGCGAGGCCGTCGAGGGCGTCGCAGGCCTCGAGCGATGCGTCGAGCAGCGCCTTGCGCTGCGCGCGGTTCGGGTAGGCGCCGGGCTTCGCCATCTCGCGCGTGAAGTGCCCGAAATGCAGGTTCAGCGCCGCGGCATTCCACGCCGGGTAGAGCACGATCGCGCCGTCGAAGTCGCGCGGCCAGCGGCCGACCGCGAGCAGCGCCTCGCGCCCGCCGGTCGAGCCACCGGCGAAGTAGGCGCGCTGCGGGCGCCGGGCGTAGTGGGTCTGCACCACGATCGTCGCGACGTCGCGGGTCTTCTTCAGCGCATCGCCGGCGAAGTTGCGCAGCGCCTCGTCGTTCGTGCCGAACGAGCCGTCCCGGCTGGTGGTGGGACCGGCCTGATGCCCGGAATCACTGCCGAAGGTCGCGTACCCGCGTGCGAGCGGCACGGGCCGATCGGCCGGGCCGGCGGGCACGTTCCGCGTCACCGGCGGCAGGATGCCGTTGTAGCCACCGCCGCCGAACATCAGCGTCTTGCCGTTCCACTGCGCCGGCAGCGCGACTTCGAAGCGGATCGCCGGGGCCTTCAGGTCGACCGGTCGGATGTCGCCGACGACGCGGCAGAAGCCCGGAAGCGCCGCGGCCCCGCTGCCGGACGGCGCGACGACCCCCGCCTCGGTGACCACGGCGCCGCGCGTGGGCAGCCCGATGTCGCGCTCTCGGATCTGCAGGCCCTTGAGCTCCGCGCAGGCCACGGGCGAGGCGGGCGGATCGGGCAGGCGGTGGCCGCCGAGCCCGCCGCAGCCGGCGAGCACGACGGTGAGGAGCGACGCGAGCGGCATCGCGGCACGGAGGCGGTGGGCGGGGCGGATCATCGGGGGCTCCCTGGGCTCGTCGTGATGCGGCGCGGGGTCCGTACGCGGCGGCTCCGCAGGCGCAGCTTAGCGCGCCGGGGCGGCGGCCGCCGCGGCCCGACCCGAGGGCTCGGAACACGAGCTCCGTCCTCGATCGATCGGGCCCGGCGGCCGCCGTCGAACGGGGTCAGGTGAGCTGGAGCCCCGCGAGCCGCGCGTAGAGCCCGCCGCGCGCCATCAGCGCATCGTGGGTGCCCTGCTCCACCACCCGGCCGTGGTCCATCACCACGATCAGGTCGGCACGCTGCACCGTCGACAACCGGTGGGCGACGACGATCGTCGTGCGGCCGTGCATCGCCGTCTCCAGCGCCTGCTGGACCAGCCGCTCGCTCTCGGTGTCGAGCGCGCTGGTGGCCTCGTCGAGCAGCAGCAGCGACGCATCCTTCAGGATCGCGCGCGCGATCGCGATCCGCTGGCGCTGGCCGCCCGAGAGCCGCACGCCGCGCTCGCCGAGGAAGGTCCGGTAGCCCTGGGGCAACTGCTCCAGGAACTCGTGTGCCTGCGCGGCGCGCGCGGCCGCGACGACCTCGTCCTCGGTCGCGTCCGGTCGGCCGTAGCGGATGTTCTCGAGCGCATCGGCCGAGAAGATCGTCGCGTCCTGCGGCACCAGCGCGATCCGCTCGCGCAGCGCGCCGAGTGGCCAGCGGTCGATCTCGGTGCCGTCGATCCGCAGCGACCCGGCGTCGCGGTCGTGGAAGCGCAGCAGCAGCTGCAGCACCGTGCTCTTGCCGGCGCCGCTCGGTCCGACCAGTGCGACCGTGCTGCCCGCCGGGATCGACAGCGTCAGCGACTCGATCGCCGGTCGGTCCGGCCGCGACGGATAGGCGAAGCGCACGCCGTCGAACGCGATCGCCGCGCCCGCCGGCGAGGCGGCCGGCACGGGTGCCGGTGCGTCGGGCGAGCGGATCGTGGGCCGGGCACGGAGCAGCTCGTCGAGCCGCTCGGTCGCGCCGGCGGCGCGCAGCAGGTCGCCCCAGACCTCGGCGAGCACGGCCGAGCTGGAGGCGAGCAGCGCGAAGTAGACCAGCGTCTGCCCGAGCTGCCCCGCGCTGATCGCGCCGCTCACCACGGCGAGCGAACCCGCGTACAGGCCGTAGATCGCCGAGCCCATCGCGGACACGATCACGAAGGCGGTCAGCCAGGCCCGGGCGCGGCTCCGGCGGACCGATACCGCGAAGGTCGCCTCGCTCGCCTGCGCGAAGCGCGCGGCCTCGCGCGCCTGCTGGCCGTAGCTCTGGACGACGGGGATCGCGTTCAGCACCTCGGCCGCGATCGCGCTCGCGTCGGCGAGGCGGTCCTGGCTGTCGCGCGACAGGCGCCGTACCCGACGCCCGATCCAGACCGGCGGCACCACGACGATCACCAGCACGACGATCACCGTCGCCGCGATCCGCGGCACCGTCCACACCAGCATGCCGAGGCTGCCCACGAAGAGCAGCGCGCTGCGCAACCCCATCGAGAAGCTCGAGCCCACGACGGTCTGCACGAGCGTGGTGTCGGCGGACAGGCGCGACAGCACCTCGCCGGTCTGGGTCGTCTCGAAGAAGACCGGATCCTGGCCGAGCACCCGCGCGTAGACCGCGGAGCGGATGTCGGCGATCACGCGCTCGCCCAGCCAGGTGACGAGGTAGTAGCGGACTGCGGTGAACGCGGCGAGCGCGCAGGCCGCCCCGAACAGCAGCAGGAAGCGCCCGCGCAGCTGCGCGGTGCGCGCCGCCGGGTCGCCGCCGAACCCGGCGTCGATGACCCCGCCGAGCAGCGGCGGCACAACCAGCGTCGCTCCCGCGGCCGCGAGCAGGAACAGCGTCGCGAGCGCGGTACGGCCGGCGTAGGGGCGCAGCCAGGGCAGCAGCGCGCCGAGGCCGGAGAGTCGGGCGACGGCGGGTCGCGATGCGGGGGAGCGTTCGGACATCGGTCGATCGGGGGACCGGGCCCGCGGGGCGCGGACACCGACGGGGTCAGCGTAGCAGAAGCCCGCGACGCGACTCGGCGCGCGTCATCCCGCCCCGTTGCCCGGCGGCTGCGCACGCGCCGCGCCGGGCGCCGCACAGCGCCGCCCGATGTGCTCGATCATCGCGCGCGCCAGCGCCTCCTCGCCAGAGAACACGCGGCCCAGCCCGTCGCTGCGCACGAAGTCGGACTCGTCCTCGTCATGGCTGCGGACCACGACCTCGATCGACGGATTCAGCGTCCGCGCCGTGCGGACCATGCGTTCGAGCCCCACGGAGTCGGGAATCGCGACGACCAGCATCGCCGCGTGCCGGACGTGGGCCTGGACCAGCACCGCGGGCTCGGCCGCGTCGCCGCTGACCGCGGCGATCCCCCGCTCGCGCAGCCGCGCGACGCACTCGCGGTTCCGGTCGACGACGACGAAGGGCACGCGGCGCTCGCGCAGCGCGTCGGCGATCCGGGCGCCGACCCGGCCGTAGCCCACCAGCACCACCTGCCCCTGGAGCAGGTCGCGCCCGGTCTGGGCCGGCAGCGCCGCGGACGGATCGGGCCGAGCGTCGAGCCGTGCCGCCCACCGGAAGCGCGCGACGAGCCATCGGGCCAGCGGATCGGCGCTCGCCATGAAGAGCGGATTCAGCGCGATGGAGATCAGCGCGCCGGCGACCACGAGGCTCATGCCCTCCCGGGGCAACAGCCCGAGCGCGATGCCCAGCCCGGCGAGGATGAACGAGAACTCGCCGATCTGGGCGAGACTGGCCGACACCGTCAGCGCGGTGCGCAACGGGTATCGGAAGCCGACCACCAGGGCCGCGGCCGCCACCGACTTGCAGAACACGATCACCGCGACGGTGGCGAGGACCTGCAGCGGCCGCTCGACCAGCACCGCCGGGTCGAACAGCATCCCCACCGACACGAAGAACAGCACCGAGAACGCATCGCGCAAGGGCAGCGACTCCTGCGCCGCGCGGTGGCTGAACTCCGACTCCCGCATCACCATGCCCGCGAAGAACGCGCCGAGCGCGAACGAGACCGAGAACAGCTCGGCGGCCCCGAAGGCGATGCCGATCGCCGCGGCCGCGACCGCCAGCGTGAACAGCTCGCGCGACCCGGTCCGCGAGACCTGCCAGAGCAGCCACGGCAGGGCCCGCTTGCCGACGACGAGCATGGTCGCGATGAAGGCGGCCACCTGCAGCAGCGTCCAGCCGAGGGTCTGCCACAGCGGCGTGTCGGAGCCATCGTCCTGCACCGTGCCGCCGAGCGCGCCGGCAAGCGGGGGCAGCAGCACCAGCACCAGCACCATCGCGAGGTCCTCGACGACCAGCCAGCCGACCGCGATGCGGCCGTCGGCCGAGTCGATCGCGCCGCGCGCCTCGAGGGCCTTGAGCAGGACCACCGTGCTCGCCACCGACAGGCACAGCCCGAACACCAGCGCCGCGCCGGCGCCCCAGCCCCAGCTCGCGGCCAGCCCCGCGCCGAGGGCGGTCGCCGCCGCCATCTGCACGACCGCGCCGGGCACCGCGATCCGGCGCACCGCGAGCAGGTCGCCGAGCGAGAAGTGCAGGCCCACGCCGAACATCAGCAGCATCACGCCGATCTCGGCGAGCTGCGCGGCGATGCCGACGTCGGCGACGAAGCCCGGCGTCGCCGGCCCGATCGCGACGCCGGCGACCAGGTAGCCGACGAGGGCGGGCAGTCGCAGGCGCTCGGCGACGACGCCCAGCACCAGCGCGAGGCCGAAGCCGACCGCGACGGTGCTGATCAGCGAGACGTCGTGCTCCATCGGAGGGCCTGCGTGACAATCGCGTGAAGGAGCCGCGATGGTACGGCGCACGACCCGTGCGACCGCGTCGTGGGGACATCCCCGCGCGTCGGACGGCGCCGCGTCCGGCGCCCCCACCCCGAGGTCGCCGCCCGCGCGGTTCGTGCCGTCCGGGCCGTGGCGCCTTCAGTGCGCCGGCGGTGCGTTCCGGAGGACTTCCTCGATCGTGGTCGTGCCGGCCGCGATCTTCATCGCGCCCGCGAGCCGCAGCGGCTTCATGCCGTCGCGCATCGCCTGCTTGCGGATCCGCCCGAGGTCGGGCCGCTCGTCGACCAGATCGCGCAGGCCATCGCTCATGGTCAGCAGCTCGTAGAGCCCGGCTCGGCCGCGGTAGCCGGTGTTGCGGCACTCGAGGCAACCCACCGCACGCCACGCGGTCTGCGGCCGGCGCGCACGGAACGGCCGGATCATCGCCTCCCAGGCGTCGTCCGGCGGCGCCTCGTGAGGCGTCTTGCAGTGCGGGCACAGCGTGCGGACCAGCCGCTGGGCCATCACGCCGATCAGCGTCGCGTTCAGCAGGAACGGCGGCACGCCGAGCTCGAGCATCCGCGTGACCGCACCGGCCGAGTCGTTGGTGTGCAGGGTCGACAGCACCAGGTGACCGGTCAGCGCGGCCTGGATCGCCATCTCGGCGGTCGCGAGGTCGCGGATCTCGCCGACCATGATGATGTCCGGGTCCTGCCGCATCAGCGCGCGGATGCCGTCGGCGAAGCCGAGGTCGATGCCCGGGTTCACCTGCATCTGGTTGAACGCCGGCTCGACCATCTCGATCGGATCCTCGACCGTGCAGACGTTGACCTCCTCGTTGGCCAGGCGCCGGAGCGTCGAGTACAGCGTGGTCGTCTTGCCCGAGCCGGTCGGTCCGGTCACCAGCACGATGCCGTTGGGCCGCGAGGTCATGTCGTTCCAGCGCGCCAGGTCCTCCTCGGCAAACCCCAGCTGCTCGAAGCCGCGGACCAGCACCTCCGGGTCGAAGATCCGCATCACCAGCTTCTCGCCGAACACCGTCGGCAGCGTCGACAGCCGAAGCTCGATCTCGCGTGAGTCGGCGGTGCGGGTCTTGATGCGCCCGTCCTGGGGACGCCGCTTCTCGACCACGTCCATGCGGCCGAGCAGCTTGATGCGGCTGGTCATCGCCGACAGCACCGACGGCGGGACCTGGTAGACGTTGTGCAGCACGCCGTCGATGCGGAAGCGGACCACGCCGAGGTCGCGTCGCGGCTCGAGGTGGATGTCGCTCGCCCGCTGGTCGAACGCGTACTGCCACAGCCAGTCGACGATGGTGACGACGTGCTGGTCGTTCGCATCGACGTTGCGGCCGCTGCGTCCGAGCTCGACCAGCTGCTCGAAACTGCTCGTGTGCGCGTTCGAGGTGCCCTTGCTCGCGCCGCGGACCGAGCGTGCGAGGCTGTAGAACTCGACGATGTAGCGGGAGAGGTCGGCCGGGTTCGCGACGACGCGGACGATCCGCTTGCGCAGCAGCGCGGTCAGCTCCTCGATCCACTCGACGAGCAGCGGCTCGCTGGTGGCGATCACGACCTCGTTCGATCGGACCTCGAGCGGCAGGATGTCGAAGCGCGTCGCGTAGCTGCTCGACATCACGTCGGCGACCTTCGCGAAATCGACCTTCAGCGGGTCGATGTGCGCGCGCTCGAGCCCGAATCGGCCGGCGAGCCAGTCCGTCAGCGCCTCGAGGTCGAGCTCGCGGTGCGGCGGACGGGCGCTGCGCAGCCCGCGCTCGGCGACCGCGACCAGCGCGTGGCGGCGGGCCTGAGTGAGGCGCGCGTAGCCGGTCTGCGTGCGCCGCTGCTCGTCGTCGATCAGCCCGTCCTCGTGCAGCGCGGCGAGCACGTCCTCCACCGACAGGCGACGCCCGCGCGCGCCGAACGGTTGGCCGGGCTCGGCGCGCGGAGACGCCGCGGCGGACGGACGGTTCGGCGCGGACCCGGCCGCCCCGCCGGCGACGGACGGCTCGGCCCCGGACACGCCGGAACGCACGGGCGCGACGGGCTCGACGAGGGAGGGCTTCATCGCGGCCGACGGTAGCACCGCGCCCGCGCACCGCAGGGCGCGGACGGACGGACGGTCGGCGGCGGCGGGCGGCGCGGCGCGGCCGACGCTCAGCCGGCCACGACCTGCGCGCGCAGCGCCTTCGCCCAGCCGCGGGCCGGCAGTCGCCAGCGTCGCTCGACCTCGGCCGCCCGCTCGAACAGCATCGCGGCGTCGACCGCCAGCGGCGGGCCCGCGAAGGCCAGTACCACCAGGTTGCCGGCCTCCACCGGCGGCAGCACCAGGATGCGACCGTCGAAGACCGCCTCGATGCGTCGGCGATTGCGCTCGAAGGACGCATGGTCGCTGCCGAAGAGGTTGACCACCATCATCCCCGGCTCGGCGATCGCGCGGCGGCAGGCCTCGTAGAACTCGACCGACTCGAGCGTCGGACCCCGCGCGTCGCGGTCGTAGAGGTCGACCTGGACCACGCCGTAGCGCCCGCGCGCCCGGGGCGCCGCGACGAAGGCACCCGCGTCCTCGTGCACGACGTCCAGACGGTCGTCGTCGTCCGGCAGCGCGAACCACTGCCGGCACGCGGCGATCACGGCACCGCTCGCCTCGACGGCGACCGTCGCGGTCTCCGGCAGGTGCTTCCAGCTCCACTTGGTCAGCGCCGCGGCACCCAGCCCGAGCTGCAGCACGCGCTCCGGCGGCGCCAGGAACAGCAGCCAGGCCATCATGTGGCGGACATAGTCGAGCTCGAGGTCGAAGGGCCGACGGATCCGCATCGCGCCCTGGATCCAGCGCGAGCCGAAGTGCAGGCAGCGGACGCCGTCCTCCTCGGACAGATCGATCGGCGGATCGGTCGGCCGCGGTCGGTCCGATCCCCCGATCGTCCGCCGCGAGGCGGCGCCGGTCGCGCGACGGCGACCCCGGGACGTGTCGCTCATGGTGTCGTGATCCATCCGTCGTCGATCAGCGCCCGCCAGCGGGCGAGCTTCGCGTCGAACGACAGCCCGGCGAAGGCCGGGCTGGTCGACGGCAGGCGGTAGGTGGCGAGGCCGCGCGCCGCGAACGCGGGCTCGGCACGCGCGGCGGTGGCGCCGTTGAAGGCGACCGCGCCGAGCCCGGGCATCCGTGCGAGCAGCGTCCCGAAATCGTTGCCGCGCGGATCGCGGATCGCCGCGTCGAGGCTGCCCCGCCGGCGGCACGCGCCGAGCGCGTCCCACAGCGCGACGCGGCGCGCCTTCAGCCGCTCGAGCCGGTCCTCGTAGGGCAGCGCGGGCAGCGGCTCGCCGAGCAGCGCGCCGACGATCGGCCAGAACTGGTTGCGCGGATGCGCGTAGTAGCGCGCCGCGGCGAGCGAGGCCTCGCCGGGGAAGCTGCCGAGGACCAGCAGCCGCGGCGCCGGGCCGACCACCGGCGGCAGCCCGCGCAGCAGGCCGGCGTCGGCGTCGGCGTCGGTCTGCACGCCGTCGTCAGCGCAGCGACAGCGCGAGCAGCATCTCGTTGAGGCGCTTCACGAAGCCGGCCGGATCCTCGAGCTGGCCGCCCTCGGCGAGCAGCGCCTGGTCGAACAGCAGCCGCGACCAGCCCTCGTCGTCGGAGGTCTCCGTCTTCATCCTCGCCACCAGCGGGTGCCCCGTGTTGATCTCGAGGATGGGCTTGCGGTCCGGCGCCTTCTGGCCGGCCTGCTTGAGCATCCGCTCCAGCGTGCCGCTGATCTCGCCCTCGTCGGAGACGAGGCAGGACGGCGAGTCGGTCAGGCGGTCGGTCACGCGGACGTCCTTGACCCGGTCGCCCAGCGCGCCCCTGATCCGGCCGACGAGATCGGCGAATTCGCGGGCGGTCTCCTCGACCTTCTGCTTCTCCTCGGCATCCTGGAGCGCGCCCAGGTCGAGCCCGCCGCGCGCCACCGAGACCAGCGGCTTGCCGTCGAACTCGTTGAGGAACGACAGCATCCACTCGTCGACGCGGTCGGCGAGCACCAGCACCTCGACCTCCTTGCGGCGGAATACCTCGAGATGCGGGCTGCTGCGCGCGGCCGCCTCGTTCTCGGCAGTCACGTAGTAGATCCTGTCCTGCCCGGGCTTCATCCGCGCGACGTACTGCGCGAGCGCGACGGTCTGCTCGCCCGCGGCGGTCGAGGTCGACGCGAAGCGCAGCAGCTTCGCGAGCCGCTCCTGGTTCGAGAAGTCCTCGCCCAGGCCCTCCTTGAGCACCTGGCCGAACTCGGACCAGAAGCGGGCGTAGTCGTCGGCACGGTTCTCGGCGAGGTCCTCGAGCATCGAGAGCACGCGCTTCGTGCAGCCCTCGCGAATCGCGCGGACGTCGCGGCTCTCCTGCAGGATCTCGCGCGAGACGTTGAGCGGCAGGTCGGCCGAATCCACCACGCCCTTCACGAAGCGCAGGTAGACCGGCATCAGCTGCTCGGCGTCGTCCATGATGAACACGCGCCGCACGTAGAGGCGGATGCCGCGGCGATGCTGGCGGTCCCAGAGGTCGAACGGCGCCTTCGACGGCACGTAGAGGAGCTGGGTGTATTCGCTGCGGCCCTCGACGCGGTTGTGCGTCCAGGCGAGCGGCGCCTCGCCGTCGCTGGTCAGGTGCCTGTAGAAGTCCCGGTAGTCGTCCTCGGCGATGTCGGACTTCGAGCGCGTCCAGAGGGCGCTCGCCTGGTTGACCGTCTCCCACTCCGGCGCCTCGCCCTCCTTGGCGCCCTCCTTCAGCATCCGGATCGGCAGCGAGATGTGGTCCGAGTACTTGCGGACGATCGAGCGCAGCCGCCAGCCCGACAGCAGTTCGCCGTGGTCGGCCGCGTCCTCGTCGTCGGCGCGCTTCTCGCGCAGGTGGAGCTCGATCGTCGTGCCGCGCTCGGCGCGCCCGATCGGCTCGACGCTGAACTCGCCGCTGCCGTCGGAGGCCCAGCGCACGCCCTCGTCGGCGGGCAGGCCCGCGCGACGGGACTCGACGACCACCCGGTCGGCGACGATGAACGACGAATAGAAGCCCACGCCGAACTGGCCGATCAGGTTCGCGTCGCGCGCCTTGTCGCCGGTCAGGCTGGCGAAGAATTCCTTCGTGCCCGAGCGGGCGATCGTGCCCAGGTTGTCGATCGCCTCCTGGCGCGACAGGCCGATGCCGTTGTCGGTGACGGTGATCGTGCGGGCCGCGGGGTCGAACTCGATCCGGATCTCGAGCTCGGCGCCGCCCTCGAGCAGCTCGGGCCGGTCGATCGCCTCGAAGCGCAGCTTGTCGCAGGCGTCGGAGGCGTTGGAGACCAGCTCGCGCAGGAAGATCTCGCGGTTGCTGTAGAGCGAGTGGATCATCAGCTGCAGCAGCTGCTTGACCTCGGTCTGGAAGCCCAGGGTTTCCTTCATCGCGCCCATCGTGGTGGTGTCGGTCGGTGTGTCGGGTTTCTCGGGGACGGGCCCGGACCGGCCCCGGGGGCGGGGATCGGTCCGGGGCCCGGACGGCATGCGGGGAGATGGGGGCGGCCGCCGGGATTTCAAGGGGCGTCGCTCAGGCGCTCCGGGATCGGGGCCGCACGCGGCCGAGCGCGGCCTCCAGGGCCCGCCACATCCGGGGTTCGCCGGAGGTGGCCACGTTGAAGCGCATCCAGGTGCTCGGCCGCTGGTCGGGCGAGAACAGGCTGCCCGGGGCCGTCACGAAGCCCTGCTCGAGCATCGCCTCGGCAAGGGGCCGCGTGTCGACGCCGGCATCCGCCCAGACGAACATGCCGGCGGCCGGGCCGGCGAAGGGCCGCAGGCCGGCGCGCTCGAGCGCACGCACCACCGGCTCGCGGGCCTCGGCGAGGCGGCCGCGCAGCCGCTCGAGGTGCCGGCGGTAGTGTCCCTCGGACAGCACCCGCAGCACGATCCGCTCGCCCAGCTCGGACGAGGTCAGCCCGACCAGCATCTTCAGGTCGGTCAGCTGCCGGGCGAGCGGCGCCGAGCAGGCGATGAAGCCCACCCGCAGGTTCGCCGCCAGCGTCTTGGAGAAGCCGCCGAGGTGGATGGTCCGCTCGAAGCGGTCCAGCGATGCGAGCCGCGTGCAGGGCATCGCGCCGGGGCCGGGGTGCAGGTCGCCGTAGACGTCGTCGTCGACCACGTGCAGGTCGAAGGCTTCGGCGATCCGCAGCACCTGGAAGGCCTTGGCCGGCGACAGCGAGGTGCCGGTGGGGTTGTGCAGCAGCGAGCTCAGCACGTAGAGCTTCGGCCGGTGTTCGGTGCAGAGCGCGCGCAGCCGCTCCAGGTCCGGGCCGTCGGCCAGCCGCGGCACGCCGACCACGCGGACCCCGAGCAGCGAGAATCGGCCGTACATCAGGAACCAGCCGGGGTCGTCGACGAGGATGGTGTCGCCGGGCTTCGCGAAGTGCTGGGCCAGCAGGTCCAGGCCCTGGGTGGCGCCGTTGACGGTGACGATCTGCTCGGGCAGCACCGCGATCTCCTGGGCGGCGAGCCGCTGCTGGAGCTGCTGGCGCAGCGGCAGGTAGCCCTGCGCCTGACCGTAGGGCAGCAGCGCCGCGCCGGCGGTGCGGCCGAGCGCACGCAGGCTCGCGCCGATCAGCTCGCCGTCCAGCCAGTCGGCCGGCAGCACGCCGCCGCCGGGCATGTCCTGCGGCGGCATCTGCCGGAACATGTTGCGCAGCAGCCAGACCACGTCCATCTGCGGGTTCGGCGTCTCGGCCCAGGCGCGCGCGGCGGCCAGTCCGGCGGCCAGGCTGCGCTCGCGGACGAAGAAGCCCGAGCCGCGGCGCGACTCGATGTAGCCGCGGGCGATCAGCCGGTCGTAGGCCTCGACGACGGTGAAGCGCGACACACGGTGTTCGGCGGAGAAGCCGCGGATCGACGGCATCCGGGTGCCGGGGCGCAGCGTGCGCTCGTCGATCCGCTGCGCGTACCAGCCGACGATCTGGTCGACCAGCGTGCGGTCGCTGCCGGCGCAGAGGAAGGAGCCCGGCCGCCCGGGCACGCCCGCACGGGCGCTGGACGCGGCCGGGGACGGGGACGGGCGCCGCGGACGGGAGCCCGCCGGCCGGCGTGCCGGCGCAGGGACGGAGTCGGTCATGGTGCGCCTCGCTGTACAGGTCGATGGACCGGGCCGGAGGATCATTCCGGCCGGCGAACCGTACCGGCACTGTAACGTGACGCCGCGGTACGATCCAGCCGATGCAGCCCCCTCTCTCCGCCGCCGTCGCGGCGCCCCGGTGAGCCCCGTGCGCGACGACACCCGCGGGATGCTGCTCGGCCTGCTCGGCGTGGCGACGTTCTCGCTGACGCTGCCGATGACCCGGCTCGCGGTCGTCGACCTCGATCCGGTCTGGATCGGCCTCGCCCGCGCCCTCGCCGCGGCGGTGCCGGCGGCGGCCTGGCTGGCCTGGACCCGTGCCGCCCGCCCGCCGCGGGACCTGCTGCCGAAGCTCGCGCTGGTCGCCGGCGGCGTGATCGTCGGCTTCCCGGTCTTCAGCTCGGTCGCGATGCGCCACGTCGACGCCGCGCACGGCGCGGTGGTGCTCGGCGTGCTGCCGCTCGCCACCGCGCTCGCCGGCGCCGCGCTCGCCGGCGAGCGCCCGTCGCGCGCCTACTGGCTGTGCGCGATCGCCGGCGCCGCGCTGGTGTGCACATTCGCGTTGCGCGAGGGGGGCGGCCGGCTGCAGGCGGCCGACGCGCTGCTCGCCGTCGCGATCGCCGCCGCCGCGATCGGCTACGCGGCCGGCGCCCAGGTCGCCCGGCGGCTCGGCGGGCCGCAGACGATCTGCTGGGCGCTGGTCCTCGCGGCCCCGTTCCTCGTGCCGGTGGTCGCCTGGCTGAGCGGGTCGCACGGCGTGCAGGCCCGGCCGTCGGCCTGGCTCGGCTTCGCCTACGTCAGCCTGTTCAGCCAGCTGCTCGGCTTCTTCGCCTGGTACAAGGGACTCGCGCTCGGCGGGATCGCGCGCGTGTCCCAGGTCCAGCTGCTGCAGTCGTTCATGACGCTCGGCTTCGCGGCGCTGGTCGTCGGCGAGCGGCCCGACGCCGCGACCTGGGCCTTCGCCGCCGCGGTGGTCGCGGTGGTCGCCGCGCAGCGCCGGTTCGCTTGAGCGACGCGCCTGCGATCGCCCGCCACCGTCCCGTCTCCAGGAGCCTCGCCGTGACCCGCCCCCTGCCCTTCCTGACCGTCGATGTCTTCACCGACCGCCCGTTCCTCGGCAACCCCGTCGCCGTGGTGATGGACGCCGACGGGCTGAGCCCCGAGGCGATGCAGCGGATCGCCCGCTGGACGAACCTGTCGGAGACGACCTTCGTGCTGCAGCCGGACGCCCCGTCGGCCGACTACCGGCTGCGGATCTTCACGCCGGACCGCGAGCTGCCGTTCGCCGGGCACCCGACACTGGGCTCCGCACGCGCCGTCCTCGCGACGGGCCGCGTCGCGCCCCGCTCGGGCCGCCTCGTGCAGCAGTGCGGCGCCGGGCTCGTGCCGCTGCGCGTCGGGTCCGACGGTCGGCTGTTCTTCGAGGCGCCGCCGGCCCGCGTCACGCCCGTCGGCGGCGACGACCTGCGCGCGCTCGCCGACGCGCTCGGGCTCGCCGACGCGCCGCCGCGACTCGAGGCCATCGACATCGGGCCGGTCTGGCTGACCGGCGAGCTGGCCGACGCCGGACGGCTGCTCGAGATGCGCCCGGACATGGCGGCGCTGGAGGCCCTCAGCCGGCGGCTGCACGCGACCGGCGTGACCCTGCACGCCCGCGGCGGCCCGGCCGACGTCGTGGTCCGATCGTTCGCGCCGGCCGCCGGCGTGCCCGAGGACCCGGTCTGCGGCAGCGGCAACGCCTGCGTCGCGCTGCAGCGGCGAGACGGCGGGCGTCGGCACGACTACGTCGCCGCGCAGGGCGAGGCGATCGGCCGGGCCGGCCGGATCGCGGTGGCGTACCGCGACGACGCCATCGAGGTCGGCGGACACGCGGTGGTCTGCGTCGAGGGGACGCTGCGCGCCGACTGAGGCCGGGGTCGTGCGGCTGCGCGTTCATCCGGCCAGGCGGTCTCCCGGCCACGCGGTCGTGCGGCCGCTCGGTCGTGCAGCGCCGTGCCGCGGCGAGGCCGGTCGACCGCGGCGCGTCAGGCGTCGAGCGGCGCGAAGAACCCGTCGACCAGCGCGTCGCTCACGTCGGCGTAGTCCGCCGGCGACCACCTCGGGTCGCGGGACTTGTCGATCAGCAGCGCGCGGACGCCTTCGGGGAAGTCCGGGTGACGCTGGCACTGCCGGGCGACCGCGAGGTCCATCGCGAGGACCTGCTCCAGGCCGAGCAGCCGCGCGCGGCGCATGTACTCGAAGGTCACCCGCGCGGCGGTCGGCGAGCCGTTCGCGAGATTCTTCAGCGGGCCGGCGAACCACGGCTCGGTCGCGGCGGCGTCGCGCAGCGCGTCGAGTGCCGCCTCGGCGCTGCCCGCCATCCCGATCCGGCGGATCGCGTCATGGTGGGTGCGCAGCGCGCTCGCCGGCATCTCGAGCGGCGACTCGGCGGCGAAGGCCGTGCAGAACGCGCGCAGGCGCGCGCGTCGCGCGGCGGCCGGTCCGCTCCAGTCGAGCGCCGCGAGCCGCCCGACGAACTCCGGCTGGCGTGCGTGCGCGATCGCGTGGTCGGCGAGCCGCGCGAACAGCGCGTCCGCCTCGTTGACGACCGCGCCGGTCATCGCGAGCAGCAGCCCCGCCTCGCCCGGCACGCGGTTCAGGAACCAGCCGCCGCCGACGTCCGGGAACAGCCCGATGTGGATCTCGGGCATCGCGAGCTTCAGCCCCTCGGTGACGATCCGTTCGCTGCCGGCGACCGACAGGCCGACGCCGCCGCCCATGTCGACGCCGTGCGCCCAGGTGACGAAGGGCTTCGGGTAGCGGTGGATCAGCGCATCGAGCTGGTACTCGACGTCGAAGAACGCGTCGCCGTAGACGTAGCGGCCGTCGCCCCCGGCGCGCACCTGGCGGACCACCTCGGCGACGTCGCCGCCCGCGCAGAAGCCCTTCGGCCCGTTGCCCGCGAGCATCACGCAGACGATCGAGGTGTCGGACACCCAGGCGCGGAAGGTGTCGAGCATCGCCTGGCACATCGCCAGGTTCAGCGCGTTCAGCTGGCCGGGCCGGTTCAGCCGGGCGATGCCGATCCTCGCGCCGCCGGCGGCGCAGTCGACGGTCTCGAAGACCATGTCGTCGGTGGTCGAGGGCAGCACGGTCGGGGTGGCGCTCATCGCGGATCGGGACGGTCGGTGACGGAGACCGCGAGCCTACCAGCGCGCCGGCCCCGGTCCGTTCCGCATCCCGGCCCGTCCGGCGTCAGTCCGCACGCCGCAGCGTCCGCGTCTCGCCGTGCCGGTAGAGCACGAAGCGCTCGCGCGGCACGCCCTGCGCGTCGAGCGCCGCGGCCAGTGCGTCGATCGGCGCGTCGAGCGGCTCGTCGGTCAGCTCGAAGGTCCCCCAGTGGACACCGATCGCCTCGCGCGCACCGACCTCGCGGAAGATCCGGACCGCCTCGTCCGGATTCACGTGCTGGTCCTTCATGAACCACCGCGGCTCGTACGAACCGACCGGGATCGCGGCGAGGTCGATCCGGCCGATGCGCCGGCCGATCTCCTCGAAGATCGGTGCATAGCCGGTGTCGCCCGAGTACCAGAAGGTGAAGCCTGGCGCGCGGACCGCGAAACCGCCCCACAGCGTCGCGTTGCGGTCGAAGGGCGTGCGCGAGCTCCAGTGCTGGGCGGGCGTGAGCACGAGCTCGAGCGAGCCCGCGCGCAGCGTGTCCCACCAGTCGAGCCGCTCGATGCGCGTGACGCCCTCGGCACGCAGCCACGCGTCGACGCCCAGCGGCACGACGAAGCGCGGCGGCCCGCCCGGCTGCGCCTGCAGCGCGCGGACGGTCGGCGCGTCGAGGTGGTCGTAGTGGTTGTGCGAGATCAGCACCAGGTCGATCCGCGGCAGCTCGTCGAGCCGCGCGGGCAGCGCGACCCGGCGCTGCGGTCCGGCGAAGGACAGCGGCGACGCGCGCCCGGAGAAGACCGGGTCGACGAGCACGTTCGCGCCGCCGAGCTGCAGGAACAGCGTCGCGTGGCCGATCCAGGTGGCGGTGACGCGCTCGCCCCCGGTGTTGGCCCGCAGCAGCTCGAGGTCCGGACGCACCACCGGGAAGCCGGCGTAGCCGGCGACGCGGCCCGAGGGCGGCTTCGGCAGGCCGTCGCGCAGCCGCTCCCACTGCCAGCGGGCGAACTCGGAGAACGGCTTGCCGCCGACCGGTCCGGCGATGTTAACGAAGCCCTCGGGCCGGTGGTGCGGCCTGGTCGGATCGTAGGCCGGATTGACCGTGCCGCAGGCGACGAGCGCACCGGCGAGGGCGAGGCCCGCGACACGAACGGGTCGGGTCGGCGGCAGGACGCGGGGCAGGCTCTTCATGCAGGTCGGGGGGAGTCGATCGGGCTGCGTCGGGCACGGGCCTTCCGGCCTTTCGTCGCGGGGTGCCGGACGCGCCGGCCGACGTGCCGATCGCGGGCGGCGGGCCCCGGTGGCCCTCAGCCGGCCTTCGCCGATGCGCGCGGCAACGACAGCATCGGGTCCTTGCGCCGGGGCTCGAGCAGCCTGCCCTTGCGCCCGCGCGAGCCGCGGTACTCGTTCAGCGCGCGCAGCGTCATCGACTCCTCCATGACCTTGCCGCCGCGCCCCACGCCCGCGATCGTCAGGCCGTCGTCCCCGCAGACCAGCGCCTGCAGCAGCGCCTCCTTCGCGTCGAGGTCGACCAGCGCCGAGCCGCGGCCGCCGCTCCTGAGCACGCGCAGCTCGTCGAGGCCGAAGACCAGCATCCGCGGCCGCTCGCCGCTGCCCGCCAGGCAGACCACGTGCGACGCACCCGCCGGGAAGACCGCCGGCCGCGCCGGCGTGTCGCCGTCGTCGAGCGTGACGAACTGCCGGCCCGCCTTGTTGCGACCGACGAGGTCGCCCGCCTGGCAGACCAGGCCGTTGCCGCCGCGCGTGCTGAGCAGCACGCCGGCCTCGGCCTTCGCCGCGAAGACGTGCTCGATCCGCACGCCGGGCTCGAGCTCGAAGAAGGAGGTGACCGGCACGCCGTCGCCGCGCGCCGACGGCAGCGAGGCCACCGGCACCGAATGCACGCGGCCGGTCGAGCCGACGGCGAACAGCTGGTCGGTGGTCATCACCTCGTAGGCGCCGTAGTAGGCGTCGCCGGCCTTGAAGGTGAACTGGCTCCAGTCGTGGCCATGGCCCTGCCGCGCCCGCACCCACCCCTTGCCGGACACGATGACGGTGACCGGCTCCTCGGCGATCTTGACCTCGACGACGGTGCGCGCGGCCGCCTCGATCAGCGTGCGGCGGTCGTCCCCGTACTGCTTCGCGTCGGCTTCGATCTCCCTGACCAGCTGCCGGCGCTGCGCGGACTCGCTGTCCAGCAGCGCAGCCAGCTGCTCGCGCTCCTTGCGCAGCGCGGCGAGCTCCTGCTCGATGCGGATCGCCTCGAGCCGCGCGAGCTGCCGCAGCCGGATCTCGAGGATGTCCTCGGCCTGCCGGTCCGACAGCGCGAAGCGCGCGATCAGCGCGGCCTTCGGATCGTCGGACTCGCGGATGATGCGGATCACCTCGTCGATGTTCAGCAGCACCAGCTGCCGGCCCTCGAGGATGTGGATCCGGTCGTCGACCTTGCCGAGACGGTGCCGCGTGCGTCGCACCACGGTCTCGAGCCGGAACGCGATCCACTCGGACAGCACCTCGACCAGCGGCTTCTGGCGCGGCCGGCCGTCGCGGCCGATCATCACCAGGTTGACCGGGACGCCCGCCTCGAGGCTGGTGTGCGCGAGCAGCACGTTCAGCAGCTCCTGCTGGCCGACCTTCGAGGTCCGCGGCTCGAACACCAGCCGCACCGGCGCCTCGCGGCCCGACTCGTCGCGGACCGCGTCGAGCACGCCCAGCACGGTCTGCTTCAGCTGCAGCTGCTCGGGCGTCAGCGCCTTCTTGCCGAGTCGCACCTTCGGGTTCGTCAGCTCCTCGATCTCCTCGAGGACCTTCGCGGCCGACACGCCGTGCGGCAGCTCGGTGACCACCAGCTGCCACTGCCCGCGCGCGAGTTCCTCGACGCCGTGGCGCGCGCGCAGCTTGATCGAGCCGCGGCCGCCCGCGTAGATCTCGCGCAGGTCGGCCGGCGAGGAGATCACCTGGCCGCCGCCGGGGAAGTCCGGGCCGGGCATCACCTCGAGCAGCGCGTCGATGCCGGCCTGCGGGTTGCGGACCAGCGTGACCGCCGCGGCCGCGACCTCGCGCAGGTTGTGCGGCGGGATCTCGGTCGCCATGCCCACCGCGATCCCCGAGGCGCCGTTGAGCAGCACCATCGGCAGCCGCGCGGGCAGCAGCGCCGGCTCCTGCGTCGAGCCGTCGTAGTTGGGGACGAAATCGACCGTGCCCTGGTCGATCTCGTCGAGCAGCAGCCGCGCGTAGGGCGTGAGCCGCACCTCGGTGTAGCGCATCGCGGCGGCGCCGTCGCCGTCGCGCGAGCCGAAGTTGCCCTGCCCGTCGATCAGCGGATAGCGCAGCGTGAAGGACTGCGCCATCCGCACGAGCGCGTCGTAGGCGGCGGTGTCGCCGTGCGGATGGAAGCGACCGAGCACGTCGCCGACCACGCGCGCCGACTTCACCGGCTTCGCCGCGGGGCCGAGGCCCATCTCGTTCATCGCATGCAGGATCCGGCGCTGCACCGGCTTCTGGCCGTCGGCCACGTCGGGCAGCGCACGCCCCTTGACCACCGAGACCGCGTAGTCGAGGTAGGCGCGCTCGGCGTAGCGCGCGAGCGTCAGCGAGGTGTCGTCGTCGGGCGGCGGCGGGGCCGCGTCGAACAGGTTCGGTTGGTCCATGGGAGCCGTCGTGTCGTGTGGGCGGGGGCGCGGGCGGGAGACGTCGTCAGACGTCGACCTCCACCTCGTTGCCGTGCTCCTCGATCCAGCTGCGCCGCGCGGCCGCCTCCCCCTTGCCCATCAGCATCGTGAAGCGCTCGGTGGTGGCGCGGGTGTCGGTATCGCCGAAGGCCACGCGCAGCAGCCGGCGCGTGTCGGGGTTCAGCGTGGTCTCCCACAGCTGCTCGGCCGTCATCTCGCCCAGGCCCTTGAAGCGCGAGATGCTCCACGAGCCCTCGCGCAGGCCGTCCTTCCTCAGCTTGTCCTCGGCGTGCCGGAGCTCGCCCTCGTCGAGGCAGTAGACCTTGCGCAGCGGCCGCCTGCCCTGCGCCGGCACGTCGATGCGGAACAGCGGCGGCCGCGCGACGCACACGTGGCCGGCCTCGATCAGCCGCGGGAAGTGACGGAAGAACAGCGTCAGCAGCAGCACCTGGATGTGCGCGCCGTCGACGTCCGCGTCGGACAGGATGCAGATCTTGCCGTAGCGCAGGTTGGAGAGGTCCGGCGTGTCCTGCGGACCGTGCGGATCCACGCCGATCGCCACCGCGATGTCGTGGATCTCGGTGTTGGCGAACAGCCGGTCGCGGTCGGTCTCCCAGGTGTTCAGCACCTTGCCGCGCAGCGGCAGGATCGCCTGGAACTCCTTGTCGCGGCCCATCTTCGCCGAGCCGCCGGCCGAATCGCCCTCAACGAGGAAGACCTCGTTGCGGCCGAGGTCCGTGCTCTCGCAGTCGGTGAGCTTGCCGGGCAGCACCGCGACGCCCGAGCTCTTGCGCTTCTCGACCTTCTGCGCCGATCGCTGGCGCGCCTGAGCCTGGCGGATGACGAGGTCCGCGAGCTTGCGGCCCCAGTCGACGTGCTGGTTCAGCCAGAGCTCGAACTGACCCTTCGCGAAGCCGGAGACCAGCCGCAGCGCGTCGCGCGAGTTCAGCCGCTCCTTGATCTGGCCCTGGAACTGCGGGTCGAGCACCTTCGCCGAGAGCACGAAACTCGCCCGCGCGAACGCGTCCTCGGGCATCAGCTTCACGCCCTTGGGCAGCAGCGAATGGAGCTCGACGAAGCCCTTGATCGCGGCGAACAGGCCTTCGCGCAGCCCGGACTCGTGAGTCCCGCCGGCGGGCGTGGGGATCAGGTTCACGTAGGACTCGCGGACCAGCGCGCCCGACTCGGTCCAGGCGACGATCCACTGCGCGCCCTCGCCCTCGGCGAAGGTCTCGTGGCCGGCGTCGGCGTACTGCTCGCCCTCGAAGAGCGGCACCACCGGCCCGCCCTCGGTACCGGCCGCGCCGGCACCTTCGGCCGCGAGCGCCTCGGCGAGGTAGCCGCGCAGGCCTTCGGCGTACTGCCAGACGCGGGCCTGGCCGGTCTTCTCGACGAGCAGCGTGACCTTCACGCCCGGCAGCAGCACCGCCTTCGAGCGCAGCAGCCGCTCGAGCTCGCCCATCGGCAGCGCCTGGCTGTCGAAGTACTTCGGATCGGGCCAGACCTCGACCCGCGTGCCCCGGCCGCGTTCGCCCTTGTCCGCGGGCCGCGACGCGAGCGGCTGCGAGACCTCGCCGCCCGCGAACACGATGGTGTGCACGCCGTGGCCGCGATCGTCCGGCCGCCAGACCGTGACCTTGAGCCGAGTCGACAGCGCGTTGGTGACCGACACGCCGACGCCGTGCAGCCCGCCCGAGAAGCTGTAGGCGCCGCCCGCCTGCTTGTCGAACTTGCCGCCCGCGTGCAGCCGCGTGAAGACGATCTCGACGGTGGGCACGCCCTCCTCGGGATGCAGGCCCACCGGGATGCCCCGGCCGTCGTCCTCGACCGCGACGCC
The DNA here is from genome assembly GCA_046046245.1 of Pseudomonadota bacterium. Taxonomy (GTDB): domain Bacteria; phylum Pseudomonadota; class Gammaproteobacteria; order Burkholderiales; family Burkholderiaceae_E; genus UBA4615. The sequence continues at coordinate 34,990 of JBJOKE010000080.1, forward strand.
GCCGTCGGCCAGCAGCGTGACCGCGATGGTCTTCGCGTGGCCGGCCAACGCCTCGTCGGCCGCGTTGTCGATCACCTCCTGGACGATGTGCAGCGGGTTGTCGGTCCGGGTGTACATGCCCGGACGCTGTCGGACGGGCTCTAGACCCTTCAGGACCCGGATCGAGGCTTCGGTGTAGTCGTTCTTGCGTGTCGCCATGGCGCGATTATCGCGCGGCGCGACCGTGGCCCCGACGCCGACCCGGGTGCGTTCCGGGACGCGGGCCGGGGCGCGTCGCCCGCGGTACTGTGTTTCCATACAGTCATGGTACACCCGCAGCCCGTCGGCACGCGGGTCCCGCCGGGCCGTTCAGCGCAGACCGCACCAGGCCATGAAGGCGCCGAGGTCCACGACCCAGCCGGGTCGCAGGTAGAGCGAGAAGGTGCCGGCCAGCGCCGCGGCGGCGCCGAGCCAGGCGACCGCCCGCAGTCCCGGCCGCCGCGTCCCCATGCTCAGATCGCCACCTGCGAGCCGAGCTCGATGACCCGGTTCGGCGGCAGCCGGAAGTAATTCGCCGCGCTCGGGCTGTTCTGCATCATCCAGCCGAACAGCGAGCGTCGCCAGCCGAACGGGCCGCGCCGCGAGACCGAGACGATCACCGGCTTGCTGGTGAAGAACGAGGTGTCGTCGAGGTCGAGGTCGAGCCCCTTGCGGCGTGCCAGCTTCAGCGCACGCCGGATGTCCGGGTCCTCGCGGAAGCCGAAGTGGGCGACCAGCCGCATCACGCCGCTGTTGCCCCGCTGCAGCTCGATCCGCTCGTCGTCGTTCACCCGCGGCGTGTCGTCGAACTCCACCGTCATGAAGACCGTCTGCTCGTGCACCACCTTGTTGTGCTTGAGGTTGTGCAGGAAGCTGCCCGGATAGCCCAGCCGCGTCGAGCTGAAGAAGACCGCCGCGCCCGGCACGCGCGGGATGTCGGAGAGATCAAGGTTCAGCTCGTCGCGGGCCACCCGCGGCAGCGCCTCCTTGCGGGCCCGCATGATCTCGATGCCGCGTCGCCAGGTCGTCAGCACCGTGAACATCACCGCCGCGACCGCCAGCGGGAACCAGCCGCCCTCGGTGACCTTGCTGATGTTGGCCGAGAAGAAGCCGACCTCGAGCACGAGGAAGACCGCGAGCAGCGGCAGCAGGAGCTTCGCCTTCGAGCCGGGCGCGAGCAGCGTCGCGATGACCAGCAGGATCGAGCCGATCAGCAGGTCGCCCGAGACCGCGATGCCGTATGCCGCCGCGAGGTTCGACGAGCTGCGGAAGGTCAGCACCAGCAGCAGCACCGCCACCAGCAGCAGCCAGTTGACCACCGGAATGTAGACCTGGCCGCGCGAGGTGTCCGAGGTGTAGAGGACCTTGAGCCGCGGCAGGTAGTTCAGCCGCGACGCCTGCTGGGTGACCGAGAACGCACCCGAGATCGTCGCCTGAGACGCGATCACCGTCGCCAGCGTCGCGAGCATGACCAGCGGCACCCGCAGCGGCTCGGGGGCGAGCAGGAAGAACGGGTTGCGCACCGCCTCGGGGTCGCGCAGCACCAGCGCGCCCTGCCCGAGGTAGTTCAGCATCAGGCAGGGGAACACCAGGGTGAACCATCCGATGCGGATCGGCCTGCGCCCGAAGTGGCCCAGGTCCGCGTAGAGCGCCTCGGCGCCGGTCATCGACAGGAAGACCGCCGACAGGGCGACGAAGGTCCACTCCGGGTGCTCGAGCGTGAAGACGATCGCGTGCCGCGGGTCGAGCGCGCCGAGGATCTCGGGCGTCCTCGCGATGCTCGCGATGCCGAGGGCGGCGAGCACCAGGAACCAGACGACCATCACCGGCCCGAACAGCGCGCCGACCTTCGCCGAGCCGCTGCGCTGGAGCATGAACAGGCCGACGAGGATCAGCAGCGCGATCGGCACCACGAAGTGCGACAGCCCCGGCTCGACGATCGTGATGCCCTCGACCGCCGACAGCACCGAGATGGCCGGCGTGATGACCGCGTCGCCGAAGAAGAGCGAGGCCGCGAAGATGCCGAGCACGCCGATGCACCAGCCGAGCCGGGGCCGGTCGCGAACCAGCGCGAGCGCAGTCGACAGCAGCGCGAGCACCCCGCCCTCGCCGCGGTGGTCGAAGCGCAGCATCACCGTCACGTACTTCAGCGAGACGATGATCGTGACCGCCCAGAAGATCATCGACAGGACCGGGTAGACCTTGTCGGGCGTCAGCGGCAGGCCACCCTCCTCGAGGAAGGCTTCCTTGAACGCATACAGCGGGCTGGTCCCGATGTCGCCGAAGACGACGCCGAGCGCGGCGAGCACCAGCGGCGACAGGCGCTGCGTCGATGGGGCGGTCATGGAAGGCGGGGGCCGGTCGCGATGGTGGCGGATGCTAGCACCGGGAGGCCGCGGACGGCACGGGCCGCGCCGGGCAACCCGACCCGCGCTAGGCCGGCTTGTTCTTGGCCTTGCCCTTCGGCATCACCACCGTCATCGGCGGCGTGGGCCGCGGCGACACCGAGGACAGCTCCTTCGGCGGCGCGCTGTCCTTCTTCGGCTTCTTGACCATCTTGTTGCTGCGTTGCACGCCCTTGGGCATGGCGGGCTCCTCGTCGAGCGGACGTTCGGGGGACACGAAGGCCCCGTGGGAGGGGGGCCGGCCGGCGGGAGGGAACGTCGGGCTGCCGCGTGGATGCGGGCCTCCCAGGCGGGTGGGCGCGAGTGTAACCCGGCGGATCCGCCGCCTCGAACGGGAGGTCGGTCCGGAGGCGATCGGGAGCGTCGGGTTCGCGCCACGACGGTCTGCGGTGCGCACGTCCGTGGCGGCACGCCACGGGGTGGGCGCTACGATGCTTCTGGCGGAGGGAGGCACCATTCACAAGCTGATGCACGATCGCTTTCAAACAAAAGCTTACGAACGCGCTCCACCCCCGCACCATAGAGCCGCGCGTCAAGCAAGCCCAGATCGGTATCGCCTGCGCCGCTTACGCGACGATTCGCCCTTCGTCGATGAACGATCTTTCCCACCTGGCAGCGGGCCGCTCAGGCCCCCCCCACCCGTTCCAGCGCGAGCAGGTCGATCAACTCCACGGCCCGCTTCAGCTCCGACATCGTGACATCGCTTCCTTCGGCCTGGACGACCACGCCGTTGGCCAGAACCATCCTGTACCGTCGCTGCGAGCTGTTCTTGCTCTCGCTCTCGTGAATGGTCCGGGTGCCGTCCCTGAACGTGCGCTTGCTCGCCTCCCGCGTGCCGCGCGCCCGTTCCGCGCCTGCCCAGTCCGCGGCCGCGATCACGTTCGACAGGCTTCCGACGTCGACAACCTCCACCTTCAGGCGACGGCCGCCGCTGCCGTACTCGGCAGAGACTTGAACTGCGGGTATGCCCATCAGCGTCGTGTTGCCTGTCTCCCATGGGCCGCGCGCAAGGTCGCCGATCGCTTCGGGGAAGGCCTTCTTGAGAGTCCAGACATCGATCGTGAGGCGCAGACCAGCGCGTGTCAGCGCGTCGAACGCCATTCCGGTCGCCTGCGTGGTCTCTGCCCGATCGCCGGACTCGGAGACCCGCCGCATCGCTTTCTCGCCCTCTTCCAGATTCCTCGCGGCCTCCGCGAGCCTGTGTACGTGTTCGTCGAGTTTCTTAGGGTCGACGGATACCTCGCCGATCGGCGTGGCGAGCCTGATGTCCGCGGCGTTCGCGATCCCGTGGGGCGACGGCAGCGCTGACGCCACCGCCCCCAGAAGCAGTCCGGCCACGCCGGCGCCCACGATCAGCGCAGCGGTGTATCCCCACGCACGGCCATCGGGCACCTTCATCAACACAGGGACGCCGAGTCGGATCACCCAGACGGCATGGAGGCCGCCCAGCAGGCTGAGCACCGACAGCGCGGGCACCAGGTAAATGACGCCAGCCACCATCGACGCCGTGGTGCCATAGGCGATCAACTTGAACGCCGAGGGAAAGCTCGATCGCCCACCGAAGCGCGGCGCGAGCACGACAGCCACCTTGGCGACCAACCAGACCATCGTCACCGCCAGCACCAGATCCACGACTGCCTGTGCGAGGCCAGCGAGGATCGGAGCACGGGTGGTCATCCCCATCATGCTGAAGCCGATCAACGAGTTGCCGACGAAGGCGGCGATCGCAGGGATCGCCGCCAGCCAGACGAGCCAGTCGCGGCAAATCGACGATACGGTGCTCGTCTCCGGCTCGATGCGCAGCCACTCCGATCCGGGCGTGGTCAGGATCGCCTTGATCCGATTGATCGACAGCATGAAGGACCTTCAGTCGAATCCCGCGCACGAACCGTGATGTTCGCGCTCCAGAGGACCCTCCCCGACAGGCTGCCGAACGCGCAAGGATTCACCTTCGCAGGCGGCGCGGACGGTCGTTGGAAGCCGACCAGCGTAGTTCGATGAGCCCCAGAGGATCGCGTGGTCACCGGCGCTGACGCTGCAGGGTGAGCCCCGCCAACTCCGTTGGCGTCTTGCCGAGACCGGTGAACCGGTTCAGTCCCAGTGCCATCAGCCCAGCCTAGGGGGCTGGGCTGTCGCTGAAAAGTGCATCAGCTCATGAATGGCGGAGGGAGGGGGATTCGAACCCCCGAAGGGCTGTTAACCCTTACACGCTTTCCAGGCGTGCGACTTAAACCGCTCATCCATCCCTCCGGAACCCACGATTGTAGCGCAGCGTCCCGGCGTCTCCGATCGGGACGCAGCCGGAAGGCGCGCGCGCTCGGCCGTCAATCGGCCAGCAGCGTGGCGAGCACGCGGCGGCGCACGTCGACGGCGATCGCCGCCTGCTCCCGGTAGCCGTCCCAGCGGCTGCCGTCGAGGTCGTGCGCGAGTTCGCCGTGCCTCGGGAACGGATGCATCACCGTCGCGCCCGGACGCAGCACGCGGGCCGCCCGCGCGGCGTCCATCGACAGCGCGGCGTCGCCCTCGCGGTCGTGGTCGCGGGCGACGCGGCCGCAGCCGCTGCCACAGCCGCCGCCGGTCAGGTAGACGAAGTCGGCATCGGCGAGCACGGTGTCGGCGACCGCGACGTCGTTGGTCTCGAGCTGCGCGACCGGGGTCGCGAGATAGCGTTCCGGCAGGCCCCGCCCCGGCGGCGCGAGCAGCCGCAGCCGCACGCCCATCCGCTGCAGCAGCCGCGCGAGCGAGTGATGTTCGCGATGGCCCCGCAGGTCGCCCATCAGCACCACGGTGCGACCGTCGAGGCCGCGCCGGCGCATCGCCGCGACGTCGACGAGCGCCTGCGTCGGATGCTCGTTGCCCCCGTCACCGGCGCTGACCAGCGGCGCGGCGAGCCCCGCGAGGCGGGACGGGTCGAGCGCGCGCGCGGAGCGCACCACCACGCAGGTCGCGGCGAGGCTCAGGTGCAGCAGCTCGTCGTGCGGGTCGCGCGCGCCCTCGCCCGACGCGGCCGCCGGCAGGCAGACCGGCATCAGCCCCAGCCGCGTGCCGGCCATCGCGAAGCTGGCCAGCGTCCGCGTCGACGGCTGCTCGAACAGGCAGGCGAGCGTGCCGCCGCGCGCGCCGGGCCGCACGCACGCGCCGTCGGGCTGCGTGATCGCATCGATCTCGCCGTCGTCGAGGTCGTCGACCGACAGCAGCCGGCGGACACCGCCGGCGCTGCGGGCGAGACGGTACGGATCGTCGTTGGGCGGCATCGAGGGGCGACTCGGGACGACGCCGGCGACCGGCCGGCTCGGGCCCCGATCAGACCGCCGATGCCGACCCCGCCGCGTGACATTCGTCACACCGGCCGCCGCCGGCCGGACCGGCGGTCGTCTGCGCCCGGCGGCCGGCCTCAAGCCGCCGGCGTCCCGGCCGAACCGATCCTCAGCCCGGCCGAAGGTTCGGATACCGGACGCGCTCGACCAGCTCCTCGGTCTCGCGCGCAGGCCTCGGGGTCAGCCAGCTGACCAGGACGATCACCGCGAAGCCCACCGGCACGCCGAACACGCCGGCCGAGATCGGCTGGATGTCCCACCACAGGGCATCGATCGGCTCGCTGCGCGGCACGCCGAAGAACACCTCGCGCAGCCACGGCTGGGTGCTGGCCATGTACCAGAACGTGACCGCGCAGCCGGCCAGCATGCCGAGCGACGCGCCGAGCCCGGTCGCCCGCTTCCAGAAGACGCCGAGCACCAGCGCCGGGAAGAAGCCGGCGGCCGCGAGCGAGAAGGCCGCCGACACGAGGAAGAGGATGTCCGCCGGCTTCATCGCGGCGACCAGTGCCGCCAGCACCGCCACCCCCAGCAGCAGGATCTTCGAGAGCAGCACGCGGCGCGCGGTCGGCGCCTGCGGGTCGATCATCCGGTAGTACAGGTCGTGGGACAGCGCGTTGGCGATCGTCAGCAGCAGGCCGTCGGCCGTCGACAGCGCGGCCGCGAGCCCGCCGGCGGCGACCAGCCCCGAGATCACGTACGGCAGCCCGGCGATCTCCGGCGTGGCCAGCACGACGATGTCGCCGCCGATCGAGATCTCGGCCAGCTGGACGATCCCGTCGCGATTCACGTCGCCGATCGACATCAGCGAGGGGTCGACCTTCGCCCACGACTGGACCCATGCGGGCAGGCTGCTGAACGCCGTGCCCACCAGGTCGTGGTAGATCGTGTACTTGACGAGCACGGCGAGCGCCGGCGCGGTCAGGTAGAGCCCGAGGATGAACAGCAGCGACCAGGTCACCGAGGTCCGCGCCTCGCGCACCGACGGCGTCGTGTAGTAGCGGGTGAGGATGTGCGGCAGCGCCGCCGTCCCCAGCATCAGGCAGAAGACCAGCGCCAGGAAGTTGCGGCGCGAGACGTCCCGCTCGTGGTCGTCGCGGCCCGGATAGGGCTCGCCGTGGCGCAGCGGCGGGTTCGCGCGGACGAGGTTCGCGCGGTCGCGCGCCCACTGCGCCCGCGCCGCCGCCTCGTCCTTCGGCCAGCGCGACAGCTCGTCCTCGAGCGCCCTCGTCCGTTCGCCGGCACCGCCGGCGCGCGCGTCGGCCAGCTCGCGCTCGAGCCGCACGCGCCCCTCGACGAAGGCCACGGCCGGGTCCTTCAGGGCCTCGTCGGCCGCCGCCGCACGGTCGCGGAACAGCTGGCGGACCTCGCGCTCCTTCGGATCGTCGATCAGCGCCTGCTCGAGCGCGGTCACCTTCTCCATCTGCTGCCCGTAGGCGACCTGAGGCACCGGGTTGCCGGTCTGCTTCATCGACAGCCAGATCACCGGGATCAGGTAGGCGATGATGAGGATGATGTACTGGGCGACCTGGGTCCAGGTGACGGCCTTCATGCCGCCCAGGAACGAGCACACGAGGATCCCGGCGAGCCCGAGGAAGATGCCGATGGTGAACTCCACGCCGGTCAGCCGGGTGGTGATCAGGCCGACGCCGTAGATCTGGGCGACCACGTAGGTGAACGACACCAGGATCGCGATCGCGATCCCGATCAGGCGCGGCACGTGGCCGCCGTAGCGGGCCCCGAGGAAGTCCGGGATGGTGAACTGGCCGAACTTGCGCAGGAACGGCGCGAGCAGCAGCGCCACCAGCACGTAGCCTCCGGTCCAGCCCATGATGAACGCGAGCCCGCCGTGGCCCTGCAGGTAGAGGCCGCCGGCGAGCCCGATGAACGACGCGGCCGACATCCAGTCCGCGCCGGTGGCCATGCCGTTGAACATCGCCGGCACGCGGCGACCGGCGACGTAGTACTCGGCCGCATCGTTGGTGCGGCTGATGATGCCGATGCCGGCGTACAGCAGGATCGTCGCGACGAGGAACACGTAGCCCATCGTCGTGCGCGGCAGCCCGATCCGCTCGAGCACCGCCAGCGCCACGACGAACAGCACGAAGCCGCCGGTGTACCACGCGTAGACCTTGCGCAGCCGCGCGGCGAACGCCTTCTGCGAAGGATGCGGCGCGCTCACGGCTCCTCCTCCTCGTCGACGCCGTGGCGGCGGTCGAGCGCGTTCATCGAGCGGGCATACAGCCAGACGATCAGCAGGTAGACGAGCAGCGAGCCCTGCGCGCCCATGTAGAAGCTGAACGGCCAGCCGAAGAAGTTGAAGCTGAGCTCGCGCGCATACCAGCTGACGACGAAGGTCACGACGAACCAGACGGCGAGCAGCACCCCGGTCAGGCGCAGGGTCCGTCGCCAGTAGGCGCGCAGCATCGGCGGGGGGGGCATCGCGGCGCGGGTCAGTCGGCCGACGCGGCGGCGACGCCGGTCTCGCGCTCGAGCTGGCGGGCCACCTGGGGCTCGAAGCCGGCGAGCCGCGCGATCAGCCGCGCGACCTGCTCGCGACGCCCCAGCCAATGGTAGACGTGGGCGAGCTGGTAGGCGCCGAACGGCGACAGCGGCTGCAGCGCGATGTTCCGGCGCAGCGGCTCGATCGCCTCCTCGAGCCGCCCGCTGCGGATCAGCGACAGCGCGCGGCCGTAGTGCGCCAGGTCGTGCGAGTCGTCGAGTTCCAGCGCCCGGTCGAACGCGGCGAGCGCGGCCTCGTGCTCGCCGCGCCGCTGCAGCAGGAAGCCGAGGTTGAACCAGCCCGACGTGCGTCCGGCATCGAGTGCGACCGCGTGCCGCAGCAGCGCGACCGCGAGCTCGTCCTCGCCCCGCCCGGCCCGAAGGTGCGCCACCGTCTCGAGGGCGACCGCGTCCGCGGGCCGCGCCGCCGCGATCCGCTCCCGCCAGTCGAGGGCCGCGGCGTCGCGGCCGAGCAGGGTCGCCACCGTGGCGGCGCCCCGCCAGGCGGCGACGCGCCACGCGGCGACGCGCGGCGGTCGCCCGATGCAGCCGGCCGCCGGCGACGCGCTCACCGGCCGGCCCCCACGAGCTTCGGCAGGCCGAACGCGAAGCCCGCGCAGACCCAGCACAGCAGCAGGAAGGCCGCCAGCGGCAGGTGCCGATCGAGCACGAAGGCAGGGGACACGCGCCGCGCCAGCCAGACCAGCGGCGAGGTCAGGAACACGAACAGCCGGTAGACCGGGTTCGCCTCGTGACGGCCGAAGCTCAGCACGCGGACCAGGAAGCGGCCCGCGAGCAGCAGCAGCGAGAACGCCGCGAGCGTGTACGCGGCATTGAGCACCTGGATCATCCGTGGCCCCCGATGACGGCGCGCGCCGGGATCTCCCCTGCCCGGCGCGCGCCCGGCGTCCCCGCTCGGACGCGTCAGAGCGACTGCTTCAGCTGCTCGAGGATCGCCGGATTCTCCAGCGTCGAGGTGTCCTGCGTGATCTCGTCGCCCTTGGCGATCGAGCGCAGCAGCCGGCGCATGATCTTGCCCGATCGGGTCTTCGGCAGATTGTCCCCGAATCGGATGTCCTTGGGCTTGGCGATCGGCCCGATCTCCTTGCCGACCCAGTCGCGCAGTTCCTTCGCGATCTTCGCGGCCCCGGCGGCATCGGTCGGGCGCGCGCCCTTGAGCACGACGAAGGCCACGATCGCCTCGCCGGTCAGGTCGTCCGGGCGCCCCACGACGGCCGACTCGGCCACCATCGGGTTCGCGACCAGCGCCGACTCGATCTCCATCGTGCCCATCCGGTGACCCGAGACGTTCAGCACGTCGTCGATGCGACCGGTGATCGTGAAGTAGCCGGTGTCCTTGTTGCGGATCGCGCCGTCGCCGGCGAGGTAGTAGCCCTTGAGCTCGGCCGGGAAGTAGCTCTTCCTGAACCGCTCCGGATCGCCCCAGATCGTGCGGATCATCGACGGCCAGGGCTTCTTCACGACGAGGATGCCGCCGGTGCCGTTCGGCAGGTCGCCGCCGGTCTCGTCGACGATCGCCGTGGTGATGCCCGGCAGCGGCAGCGTGCACGAGCCCGGAACGAGCGGCGTGGCGCCCGGCAGCGGCGTGATCATGTGGCCGCCGGTCTCGGTCTGCCAGAACGTGTCCACGATCGGGCAGCGGCCGCCGCCGACGTTCGTGTGGTACCACATCCAGGCCTCGGGGTTGATCGGCTCGCCGACCGAGCCCATCAGCCGCAGGCTGGAGAGGTCGTAGCGCTTCGGGTGCACCGTCGGTTCCTGGTCGCAGGCCTTGATCAGCGAGCGGATCGCGGTCGGCGCGGTGTAGAAGATGCTGACCTTGTGGCGCTGGATCATCTCCCAGAAGCGGCCGGCGTTCGGATAGGTCGGCACGCCCTCGAAGACCACCTCGGTGGCACCGACGGCGAGCGGGCCGTAGGCGACGTAGGTGTGGCCGGTGACCCAGCCCACGTCGGCCGTGCACCAGAACACGTCCGAGGGCTTGATGTCGAAGGTCCACTTCATCGTCAGCATCGCGTGCAGCAGGTAGCCGCCCGACGAGTGCTGGACGCCCTTGGGCTTGCCGGTCGAGCCCGAGGTGTAGAGCACGAACAGCGGGTGCTCGGCGCCGACCCAGACCGGCTCGCAGGTGTCGGGCTGGCCCGCCTCGAGCTCGTGCATCCAGCGGTAGCTCGGCTTGAACGCGACCTCGCCGCCGGTACGCCTGTAGACGACGACGTGGCGCACGCCCTCGCAGCCGCCGAGCGCGAACGCCTCCTCCACCGCCGGCATCAGCGGCATCGCCTTGCCGCCGCGGAACTGGCCGTCGGCGGCGATCACCAGCGAGGCGCCGACGTCGACGATCCGTTCCTGCAGCGACTTGGCCGAGAAGCCGCCGAACACCACCGAGTGCGTGACGCCGAGCCGCGCGCAGGCCTGCATCGCGACGACCGCCTCGATCGACATCGGCATGTAGACGATCGCCCGATCGCCCTTCTTGAAGCCGAGCGACTTCAGGCCGTTGGCGAACCGGCAGACGCGGGCGTGGAGATCCTTGTAGGTCACGTTCGTGACCGAGCCGTCGTCGGCCTCGAAGATGATCGCGGTCTTGTTCTCGACCGGCGTGCCGAGGTGGCGGTCCAGGCAGTTGTACGAGACGTTGAGCTCGCCGTCCTCGAACCACCTGAAGAACGGCGCCTCGGACTCGTTCAGCGACTTCGTGAACGGCTTGTGCCAGAGCACCTGCTCGCGGGCGAGACGCGCCCAGAAGCCCGCATGGTCGCGCTCGGCCTCGTCGCACAGCGCCTTGTACTGGTCCATGCCGGCCACGGTGGCCTGGCGGGCGAACGCCTCGGGCGGAGGAAACACGCGGTTCTCGACGAGCACCGATTCGATCTTGGCGGACATGGCAGGCCTCCCGGGGCGGTGTGCAGCGAAGCGCTGATGGTGATGGGCGAAACGTCGGGCGGACGGTATCGGCGCACGCTTACCGGGGACTTACGCCTTCCCGGACCGGCCGCAGGCGGGGTCTCCTGCGCCGACGCAGCGCCAGGCCGCTAGAATACGGCGTCGGCTGCGGTGTGCCGTCAGCCGCGCGCCCACCGACCGCCCCCCCCCCGACTCCGATCCCGTTCGCCCCGCCCCACGTCACGATGGATCCGAAACGCGAGACCGATTTCGAACGCCGGCAGACGAGTCTGCTCGGCAGCCTGATCTTCGCGAGCCGCTGGCTGCAGGTGCCGCTCTACCTCGGGCTGATCATCGCGCAGGGCGTCTACGTCGTGCTGTTCCTCGAGGAGCTGTGGCACCTCGTCGGGATCCTCTGGGATCCGACCGTGCTGACCCACACGGTCGAGCGGCTGGGCATCGCGGAGCGCAACAAGGAGACGGTCATCATGATCGTCGTCCTGTCGCTGATCGACGTGGTGATGATCTCGAACCTGCTGATCATGGTGATCGTCGGCGGCTACGAGACCTTCGTGTCGCGGCTGCGGCTCGAAGGCCACCCCGATCAGCCGGAGTGGCTGTCGCACGTGAACGCGAACGTGCTGAAGGTCAAGCTCGGCACCGCGATCATCGGCATCTCCTCGATCCACCTGCTGAAGGTCTTCATCTCGGCCGGCTCGCTGCCGGAGAAGACGCTGCTGTGGCAGACGATCATCCACGTGGTGTTCCTGATCTCGGCGATCGCGATCGCGCTGATCGACCGGATGATGGTCGCGCCCGCCAAGGGCAAGCCCGGGCACTGAGGCCGGACGGACGGGCGGCCCGCGCCCGTCGTCGAAGCCCGCCGGGCGGTCCGTGCCCGGTGAGCGGCCCCGCTTCAGTCCACCTGGGCGCCCGACTGCTTCACCACCTTCGCCCAGCGCTCGAGGTCCTCGCGCAGGATCATCGCGAAGCGCTCGGGCGAGGTGACCATCGGCTCGGCGCCGCTGCCGGCGAACCGCTCGCGGACCTCCGGCGTGCCCAGCAGCGCGCCCACGTCGGCGCTGATCCGCTGCACCGTCGCGGCCGGCGTGCCGGCCGGTGCCAGCAGTCCGAACCACGGGTTCACGTCGAAGCCGCGCAGGCCCTGCTCGGCCAGCGTCGGCACGTCGGGGAACGCGGCCGAGCGCGCCGCGCTGGTCACCGCGAGCGCCTTCAGCTGGCCGCGCTGGACGAAGCCGGCGACGCTCGGCAGGCTGGTGAAGACCGCCTGGATCTGGCCGCCGATCAGGTCGGTGATCGCAGGTGCCGCGCCCTTGTACGGCACGTGCAGCAGCTGCACGCCCGCCGCGTTCGCGAACATCACGCCGAGCAGGTGGTTGACCGAGCCGTTGCCGGCCGAGCCGTAGCCCACCGCGTTCGGCTTCGCGCGCGCCGCCGCGACCAGCTGCTCGACCGTGCCGATGCCGGACTGCGGGTTGACGACCAGCGCGAAGGGTACGGTGGCGAGCGAGGCGACCGCGACCAGCTCGCGCGGCTCCCAGCCCGGCTTCGAATAGAGCGCGGGATTGATCGAGTTGGTGCCGGCGTAGCCCATCAGCAGCACGTGGCCGTCGGCGGGCGCCTTCGCGACCTCGGCGGTGCCGACGTTGCCGCCGGCGCCGGGGCGGTTCTCGACGACGACGCCCTGCCCCCAGCGCTCGGCGAGCCGGGCGGCCATCACGCGCGCGAGCGCGTCCGACGCACCGCCGGGGGCCTGCGGGACCACGATCCTGACGGGGCGCGACGGAAAGCCCGCGGCCGCCTGCTGGGCGGACGCGGCACGGTGCAGCGGGGCCGCGGCGAGCGCGGCGAGGCCGGCGACGAGGTGGCGGCGACGAGCGGCGGATCGGGTCATCGGGGTACGTCTCCGGCGAGCGTGATCCGGTGCATCACGCGGCGGTGGCCGTGGTAGTCGTTGATCGGGTTGTGGAGCGCGCAGCGGTTGTCCCACAGCGCGAGCGAACCGGGCTCCCAGCGGAAGCGACAGGTGTGCTCGGCGCGACGCTGGTGGTCGAAGAGGTACTGCAGCAGCGGCGCGCTCTCGGCCTCGGTCCAGCCCTCGAAGCGCGTGGTGTGCGCGACGTTCACGTAGAGCGCGGTACGGCCGGTCTCCGGGTGCGTGCGCGCGACCGGGTGCAGCGCCTCGAAGGCCTTCGGCGCGTCGTCGCGGCCGTCGCTTCGGATCCGGTCCTCGCGGGTCCTGGACACGTCGGCCTTGGCCGAGCTCGCGACCGCGCGCAGCGGCCGCAGCGTCGCCTTCAGCCCGTCGGACAGCGCGTCCCAGGCGGCGTACAGGCTCGCGAACTCGGTGTCGCCGCCATAGGGCGGCAGCTCGCGCGCGAGCAGCAGCGTGCCCGACGGCGGGCGCTCGAGGTACGAGGTGTCGGTGTGCCAGATGCCGCCGAAGTTCGTCCGCTCGTGCTCGAGCTTCTTCACCTCGATGATCTCGGGCCAGCCGGGCAGGCCCTTGACGAACGGATACTCGACGGGCGTGCCCATCGCGCGGGCGAAGGCCATGAACCGCTCGGCGTCGAGCGACTGCCCGCGCAGGAACACCACCTGGTGCTCCAGCCAGGCGGCGCGGATCGCCGCCACCGTCGCCGCGTCGAGCGCTCGGGCGAGGTCCACCCCCCGGATCTCCGCGCCCAGCGCGCCCGCGATGCGGTGCGCCTCGATGTTGATCGCCACTGCGTCCCCCTCCGTGCCGGTGCCCCGGGCGCCGTCGTCCTGCCGCGCCGGCCGAGCGGCCGCGGGAGGCGGATCATAAACCGCCGGGAGTAGAATCGCGGCCGCCGAGCCGCAACCGACCGGAATGCCCGCCATGACCACGATCAAGCAAGACGACCTCGTCGAGTCCGTCGCCGCCGCACTGCAGTTCATCTCGTACTACCACCCGGTGGACTACATCCGCCACCTCGCGCGGGCCTACGAGCGCGAGCAGAGTCCGGCCGCGAAGGACGCGATCGCGCAGATCCTGACGAACTCGCGGATGTGCGCCGAGGGCAAGCGGCCGCTGTGCCAGGACACCGGCATCGTCAACGTCTTCCTGAAGATCGGCATGGACGTCCGCTGGTCGGGCTTCACCGGCTCGATCGAGGACGCGGTCAACGAGGGCGTGCGCCGCGGCTACAACGACCCGGACAACCGGCTGCGCGCATCGGTCGTCGCCGACCCGCACTTCGAGCGCAGGAACACGAAGGACAACACGCCGGCCGTGGTCCACATGACCGTGGTGCCGGGGAACACGGTCGAGGTGACGGTGGCCGCCAAGGGCGGCGGCTCGGAGAACAAGAGCAAGTTCGTGATGCTCAACCCGTCCGACTCGATCGTCGACTGGGTGATGAAGACGGTGCCGACGATGGGCGCCGGCTGGTGCCCGCCGGGCATGCTCGGCATCGGCATCGGCGGCACGGCCGAGAAGGCGATGCTGATGGCCAAGGAATCGCTGATGGATCCGATCGACATGTCGGACCTGCTGGCCCGCGGCCCGTCGAACAAGCTCGAGGCGATGCGCATCGAACTGTACGAGAAGGTCAACGCGCTCGGCATCGGCGCCCAGGGCCTGGGTGGCCTGACCACCGTGCTCGACGTCAAGATCGCGATGGCGCCGACGCACGCGGCCTCGAAGCCGGTCGCGATGATCCCGAACTGCGCGGCGACCCGCCATGCGCACGTCGTGCTCGACGGCAGCGGCCCGGCCTACTGCGAGCCGCCATCGCTCGACGAATGGCCGAAGGTGAACTGGGTGCCTGACACCGAGAAGTCGAAGCGCGTGAACCTCGACGCGCTGACGGCGGAGGAGGTCGCGTCGTGGACGCCGGGTCAGACGCTGCTGCTGTCCGGGAAGATGCTCACCGGCCGCGACGCCGCGCACCAGCGGATCGTCGACATGCTCGCCAGGGGCGAACCGCTGCCGGTCGACTTCCGCAACCGCGTCATCTACTACGTCGGTCCGGTCGACCCGGTCCGCGACGAGGCGGTCGGCCCGGCGGGCCCCACCACCGCCACGCGGATGGACAAGTTCACCGAGACGATGCTCGCCCAGACCGGCCTGCTCGCGATGATCGGCAAGGCCGAGCGCGGGCCGGTCGCGATCGAGGCGATCCGCAAGCACAGGCGCGCCTACCTGATGGCGGTCGGCGGCGCGGCCTACCTCGTGTCGAAGGCGATCAGGAGCGCGAAGGTGCTCGGCTTCGCCGACCTCGGCATGGAGGCGATCTACGAGTTCGAGGTCGTCGACATGCCGGTGACGGTCGCGGTGGACGCGGAAGGCACCTCGGTCCACCAGACCGGGCCGAAGGCATGGCAGGCGAAGATCGGCAAGATCCCCGTCTCGGTCGCCTGAGCTGCGCGAACGCGGCACGCCCCCGGATGCCTCGCGGGTCGCGGCGATGAGCGACGCGTTGCGTCCGGGCGGCGTCGGCCTCCTCGCGGACCGGCCCGCCGGCTGCCCGGAACGCGCCGCGCTGTGGGCGCTGGTGACGGTCGCGCTCGTGGTCTCCTTCGCGCGGACCGCCGACCGCGCCACCTGGTTCATGGAGACGGTGCCCGCGATGATCGGCCTCGCGCTGATGATCGCCACGCGTCGCACGTTCCCGCTGACGCGGCTGCTCTACTGGCTGATCGCGGTCCATGCGCTCGTGCTGATCCTGGGCGGCACCTACACCTACGCGAAGGTGCCGCTGGGCGAATGGGCGAAGGACTGGTTCGGCTTCGAGCGAAACCACTACGACCGGATCGGTCACTTCATGCAGGGCTTCGAGCCGGCGATCCTGGTCCGCGAGCTGCTGGTGCGGCGCTCGCCGCTCGCGGGCAGCCGCTGGCTCGCGCCGCTCGCCTTCTGCGCGTGCCTCGCGTTCTCGGCGTTCTACGAGCTCGTCGAGTGGTGGGTCGCGCTCGCGATCGGGCAGGATGCCGACGCCTTCCTCGGCACCCAGGGCGACCCCTGGGACACGCAGTCGGACATGGCCATGGCCGCGATCGGTTCGATCGCGGCGCTGTCCCTGCTGGCGCGTCTGCACGACCGTCAGCTGCGGGGCGTCGACCCGATCGGCAGGCCGCCCGCGACCGGCGCGGTCGACCCGCTCCGGCGATCGTCACGGATGTGACGAAGGTCCGATCGGAAAACCTGACATCCGCGGCTGTCCGGCGGGCGCGCGGCGCGCGGCCCGCGGGCCAAGCGCCTGATCCTCAAGGAGTTCTCGCCCGCTGGCACGCCGGCTGCATGGGGTCCGTCCGCCGCGCTCGCGCGCGGCACGGACTTCGCGCTCGGGATGTCGCCAATGGGCGTCCCGTTCAGAGGAACGCCCTACGGCGTTCCTCTTTTTCTTTCCGGGCCCGCCGCGTCAACCGAGCGCGGCGATCCCGGCGCGGGCGATCTGCGCGTCCTCGCTGGACTTGACGCCGGAGACGCCCACCGCGCCGACGACCTGGCCGCCGACCACGATCGGCACGCCGCCCTCGAGCATGCCGGCGAGCACCGGCGCCGACAGGAACGACACGCGCCCGTCGTTGATCATCTTCTCGTAGACGCCGCTGTCGCGGCGGCCGAGCGCCGCGCAGCGCGCCTTCTCGGGCGCGATGTAGGCCGAGATCGGCGCCACGCCGTCGAGGCGCTTCAGACCGAGCAGGTGCCCACCGTCGTCGCAGACGGCGATCGTCACCGCCCACTGATGGGCGCGGGCCTCGGCCTCGGCGGCCGCGATCATGCGGGCGACGTCGTCGGCGTCGAGCACGGGTTTCGAGAGCATGCGAGGGGTCCTTTCGTTCGGAGGGGGAAGGGGTCAGCGGCCCGGCGCGGCCGCCCCGCCGCGGGCGGCCGCGAAGCCGCGCTCGACGTCGAGGCCGCGCAGCAGCAGCAGGCCGATCACGAAGAAGCTGCCGGTGGAGAGGATCGCCAGCCGATGGTTGCCGGCGGTCAGCCAGGTCACCAGGCCGTAGACCAGCGGACCGACGACCGCCGACAGGCGGGTCGCCAGCGCCCACAGGCCGTAGAACTCGGCGAGCTGCGCCGGCGGCGCGAGGTAGCCGACCATCGCGCGGCCGCAGGACTGGCTCGAGCCCATGCACAGTCCGGCGATCGCGGCGGCGACCCAGAACATCGCGACGCTGCGCGTGAACCCGGCGATCGCCACCATCACGATCCAGCCGACGAGCGTCCAGGCGAGCGCCGGCTTGTGGCCGAGCCGGTCCTGCGCGTAGCCGAAGGCGAAGGCGCCGGCCGCGGCCGCGATGTTGACGAGGAACACCAGCATCATCGTCTGCTGCTGCGCGAAGCCCATGGCCTCCTCGGCGTACACCGCGGCCAGCGCGATCACCACCGAGATCCCGGCCTGGTAGGCCGCGCCGCAGAGCATCAGCTGCCAGAAGTCGCGGTACCGCCGAGCCGCGTGGACCGTACCCAGTACCTGCCGGACGGCCGCGCCGACCCCGCCGGGCGCGCCCTGCGCGCGGGGCTGCGGAACGGCGCGCTCGCGCAGCACGAGGAAGGCCGGCAGCGCGGCGAGCGCGAAGACCGCAGCCACGATCAGCATCGTCGGCGGCACGAACCGATCGGCCGACTCGCCGCGTGCCTGCGCCGACAGGACCCAGGCGAGCGACAGGCCGAGCGCCAGCATCCCGCCGAAGTAGCCGAAGCTCCAGCCCCAGCCCGAGACCTTGCCGAGCGTCTCGGGCCGCGCGAGCTCGGGCAGGAAGGCGCCGGCGAGCGCCTCGCCGACCGAGAAGAACCAGTTCGACACCGCGACGGCGACCATCGCGAACGCCACGTCGCCCCGGCCCACCCAGGCGAGCGCCGCGGTGGACACGATGCAGCCGAGGGTGGCCGCGAGCATCAGCGGCTTCTTCGCGGCGTGCTGGTCGGCCCAGGCGCCGATCGCCGGCATCGTCAGGGTGACCGCGATGTTCGAGGCCGCGAGCGCCAGCGTCCAGGCGAGCGTCGCCCAGTCGGCCCGCTGCGCGACCACGCCGACGAAGTAGGCGTTGAAGACCGCGGTCAGCACCACGGTCGTGTAGCCCGAATTGGCGAAGTCGTACATCGCCCAGGCACCGACCTCGCGGGGCGGGACGCCGGGATTCAGCGCCGATCGGTCGAACAGGGCCATGGGGCTCACCAGCAGGGACGGACGGGACGGCGGGCGTGAGTGTACGTCCTCCGTGCCGGCCGGCCGGCACGTCCCCGCGGCGCGCTCAGCAGCCTGGCCGGGGCGCCACGGACGGCCGCGCGAGCGACTGCCAGCCGAGGCCGAGCAGCTCGCGGATCGACAGCGCGACGACCGCGGCGGCCTCGGCCGACGGCAGCAGCGCGACCGAGGGCGGCCCGTAGCGGCGACCGGCCAGCGGATCGGTCGGCACCGGGATCGCGTCGATGCCGGCCGCCTCGAACGCGGCCCGGGCACGCGACATGTGGAAGGCGTGGGTCACCAGCAGCACGCGGCCGATGCCCGCGGCGCGCAGGATCGCGGCCGAGCAGGCCGCGTTCTCCGCCGTGTCGCGCGACGCCTCCTCGGTCCAGCGCACCGGCACGCCGAGATCGCGTTCGAGCAGCACCCTCATCAGCCCCGCCTCGCTGTCGCGCCCGCCGACCGGCTGGCCACCGCTGGCCAGCACCGGCAGGCCCGTCAGCCGGGCGACCCGCGCCGCGGCGACCGCCCGCTGCACCGTCGCCGCCGACGGCCGATCGGGCCAGGGCCCGTCGGCATCGGCCGGCAGCAGGCCACCGCCCAGCACCACGATCGCCCGCGGCGGCGACGGACCGTCGCGCCCGGCCCGCCAGGCCTCCTCGTCGAACGGACGCGGCGCGCCCTCGAGCGCGCGGACCAGACGCTCGGCGCCCCAGGGCGTGGACAGCGCCCAGGCCCCGGCCAGCGCGGCGACCAGCAGCGCGCCGCCCGCCCGCGGCCGACGCCGCGCGAGCCACGCCGCGCCCAGGGCCGCCAGCAGCGGCATCGCCGGCGGCCCGATCAGCGGATGCAGCAGCTGCCTGAACTCGAACGGATCCAGCGGACGCTCCGGGACGCCGACGGGCCGCCGGCGCCGCGCAGTGTACGCGTCGCCCGGGCCGTGGCCGGGCGCATAGAATGGGCCGATGACCGAGCCTTCCGACGTCCACCCGTTCGCGCTGCTCGAGCCGGGCCGCATCCTCGACGCGCTGGAGGCCGCGGGTTGGCGCGGCGACGGCCGACTGCTCGGGCTCAACAGCTACGAGAACCGGGTCTACCAGGTCTGGCTCGAGGACGGCGGCAGCGTCGTCGCGAAGTTCTACCGTCCGGCGCGCTGGACCGACGCGCAGATCCTCGAGGAGCACCGGTTCACCGCCGAATTGGCAGCCCGCGAGATCCCGGTGGTGGCGCCGCTCGAGGCCGCGGGGACGACCCTCTTCTCGCACCAGGGCTACCGCTTCGCGGTCTACCCGCGCCGCGGCGGGCGCGCGCCCGAGCTCGACGACCCCGACACCCTCGCCTGGCTCGGCCGCTTCATCGGCCGGATCCATGCGGTCGGTTCGACCGAACCGTTCCGGGAACGGCCTTCGATCGACGTCGACGCGTTCGGTCGCGAGCCGCGCGACTGGCTGGTGGCGCACGACGCCGTCCCGGTCACGCTGCGGCCGGCCTGGCGCACGGTCGTCGACCGCTGCATCGACGCGGTCGCGGCCGCCTTCGACCGGGTCGGGCCGCTGCGGACGCTGCGGCTGCACGGCGACTGCCACGCGGGCAACGTGCTGTGGACCGACGACGGACCGCACTTCGTCGACTTCGACGACGCCCGCAACGGACCGGCGATCCAGGACCTGTGGATGCTGCTGTCCGGCGATGCGGACGAGATGCGCCGACAGCTCGTCGACGTGCTCGACGGCTACCGCGACTTCATGGACTTCGACCGGCGCGAGCTGCAGCTGATCGAGCCGCTCAGGACGCTTCGGCTCATCCACTACAGCGCCTGGCTCGCGCGCCGCTGGACCGACCCGGCCTTCCCCGCGGCGTTCCCGTGGTTCGGCACCGAGCGGTACTGGCAGGACCGCATCCTGGAGCTGCGCGAGCAGCTCGGCGCGATGTCGGAGCCGGCGATCGAGGTGCCTTGAACGACGCGCGGGCGCGAGCGGCCCCGAGGCCGGCTCGCCGCCCGTCCCGGATCAGCCCTTGACCGTCTGCTTCAGCGCCTCGAGCGCCTGCGGATCCTCGATGGTGGTCAGGTCGCCGGGATCGCGCCCCTCGCAGACCGCCTGGATCGAGCGGCGCAGCACCTTGCCCGAGCGGGTCTTCGGCAGCAGGTTCACGAAGTGCACGCGCGCCGGCCGCGCGACGGCGCCGAGCTGCTTGTCGACCACCGCCATCACCGCGCCCTCGAGCTTCATGCGGTCCTCGGTCGTCGCCGCGACCGACGGATCCTTCAGCACCGCGAAGGCCACCGCGACCTGACCCTTGAGCGTGTCCGCCACGCCGACGACCGCGCACTCGGCCACCGCCGGGTGGCTGGAGATCGACTCCTCGATCTCGCGCGTGCCGAGCCGGTGGCCGGCGACGTTGATCACGTCGTCGGTGCGGCCGAGGATGAAGTAGTAGCCGTCGTCGTCGCGGATGCCCCAGTCGAAGGTCGAGTAGACCAGCCTGTCGGGAATCGAGTTGAAGTAGGTGTCGACGAAACGCCTGTCGTCGCCCCAGACGGTCTGCATGCAGCCCGGCGGCAGCGGCGGGACGATCGCCACGACGCCCTTCTCGTTCGCGCCGACCTCGGCACCGGTCTGCTCGTGCAGCAGGCGCACGTCGTAGCCGTACATCGGCCGGCCGGGGCTGCCGATCCGCGTCGGCGTCTCCTCGATGCCGTGCGCGACCGTCAGGATCGGCCAGCCGGTCTCGGTCTGCCAGTAGTTGTCGACGATCGGGCGGCCGATCGCGTCGGCGATCCACTTCGAGGTCGGCTCGTCGAGCGGCTCGCCGGCGAGGAACAGCGCGCGCAGGCTCGAGAGGTCGTACTTCTTCAGCCACGCCGGATCCTGCTTCTTCAGCACGCGGATCGCGGTCGGCGCCGAGAACATCACCGTCGCGCGGTAGCGCTCGACGAGCTGCCAGAGGATGCCCGCATCCGGGCGCAGCGGCGTGCCTTCGTACAGGATCGTCGCCATGCCGCCGATCAGCGGACCGTAGACGATGTAGGAGTGTCCGACCACCCAGCCGATGTCGCTGGTGCAGAAGTAGGTCTCGCCCGGGTTGCCGCGGAAGATGTGCCGCATCGACGCCGCGAGCGCGACCGCATAGCCGCCGACGTCGCGCTGCACGCCCTTGGGACGGCCCGTGGTGCCCGAGGTGTAGAGGATGTAGCTGGACTCGTTCGACTCCAGCCAGGTGACGGGCACCTGCGCGTCCGGATGGGCCGCCCGCAGCGTCGCGTAGTCCTCGTCGCGGCCGGCCACCGGCTCGAAGGGGGCGAGGCCGCGATCGACCATCAGCACCCGGGCCGGCTTGTGCGACGACAGCCGGATCGCCTCGTCCAGCAGCGGCTTGTAGGGCACGACCTTGCCCCCGCGCGAGCCGCCGTCGGCGCTGACGATCAGCCTGGGCGTGGCGTCCTCGATCCGGCTGGCGAGGCTCACCGACGCGAAGCCGCCGAAGACCACCGAGTGGATCGCGCCGATGCGCGCGCAGGCGAGCATCGCGAAGGTCGCCTCCGGGATCATCGGCATGTAGACGAGCACCCGGTCGCCGCGGCCGACGCCGAGCGACTGCATCATCGCCGCCATCCGCTGGACCTCGCGGTGCAGCTCGCCGAAGGTGTAGATCCGCTCCTCGTTCGTCTCGGTCGAGACGAAGATCAGGGCCGGCTTGTCGGCCTGCGTCGGCAGCCACCGGTCGATCGCGTTGTGGCAGAGGTTCGTGGTGCCGCCGACGAACCAGCGCGCGAACGGCGGCCGGCTGTAGTCGAGGACCTGGGTGAACGGCGCGTTCCAGTCGATCCGGGCTGCTTCCTCGCCCCAGAAGCCCTCGCGATCCTCGATCGACCGTCGGTGAAAGCTGCGGTAGTCCATCACGCCTCCCTGTGTTCGCGACGCGCGGGAGTGTGGGGCGGCGCGCTTACGAGCGGCTGACGCCGCGCGGCCCGGGCACGCGCCAACCGACCCGGTTCGGCAGGCCGTCTTCAGCCGACCAGCATCCGCAGCGCCTGCCACGGCAGCGTGGACGACCAACCGGGCCCCCAGGCGCCGGCGAACACGCGGACGACGCAGCCGCCCGCGGCGGGCGTCTCGGGCGGTGCCGCCATCAGGTCGATCAGCGCATGCTGCGGGTGGACGGGGTCGACCGGATGCAGGCACAGCGTCGCGCGGGCGGCGCCGGGACCGTCGGGCACCGCGTGGCGCCCGGCGGCGAGCAGGCCGAAACGCAGCCCCAGCCGGAGCGCGGCCGAAGGCGCGGCGGGCACGCACAGCCAGGCCGTGTCGGACGACTCGATCCGCAGCGAGTCGGCCGACCGCACGCCACGGCGCAGCCGTGCCGGCAGATCGACGAGGCCGGGTGCGTGCAGGCGGACCAGCACGTAGCCGGCATCGGCGGCCGGGGCCGGACGCGCGAGGACCGAGGCGAACCAGCCCGGGACCTCACCGGGCGGCGACTCGATGGACGCCGCCGGGCCCGGACGGGGCTCGACGGGCGTCGCGACGGGCCCGGGCGGTGCGGGTGCGCAGACGGGGGCTTCGGCGGGTGCCATGACCGATGCCGGGACCGATGCCTCCCCCGGTGCCGGGACCTGTGTGCTGACCGCCGGCGCGATCGGTGAAGCGACTGCCGCCTCGATCGGAGCCTCCGCCCGTTCCTCGACCGGAGCCTCGGCGTGCGGCGCGGCATCCGCGACCGCGGCGGCATCCAGCCGGGCGTCCAGCCACCCTGCCAGCTCGCCGACGCCGTCTCCCTTGACGACGAAGCGGTCGGCTCCGAGGGACATGGCGCGTTCGCGCTGGGCGAGGTCGTCGGAGCCCGACAGGACCGCGAAGGGCAGTTCGCGGACCCGGTCGACCAGTGACGCCCGCACGCGCCGCAGCAGCTCGAAGCCGTCGATGCCGGGCATGCTCAGGTCGCTCAGCACCGCGCCGATCGTCGGGTCGAGCAGCAGCAGCTCCCAGGCGCGTTCGCCCGAATCGGCCTGCTGGATCCGGAAGCGCCCGGCGAGCCCGCGCACCAGCGACGCGCGGACGAAGCGCGAATCGTCGACGATGAGGACGGCGGGACGGGTCGGCTCGGAACCGGCGCCTGCGCCGCCTGACGGAACGGCCAGCGCGTCGCGGCGGGAAGAGCTGGCGTTCAAGGGGTCGCTCGGCAGGATGTCGGGCCTTTTGACAGTGCCGGGATTTTCTCCTAGCCTCGCCGGCGATGCGACGCGGACGGCGCCCGATGGATCGTTTGAGCCGCGCAACGGTGGCAGTCGCCGTGGCGCTGACGGCGCTCGCCGGTCGGGTGTCCGCCGCCGACGAGCCGCCGTCTGCGCCGGTGGCCGCCACCGCCACCGACGTGGGGACCGAGGTGGTCTTCCGCGCCCTGTCGCTGCTCGGGGTCAACTACCGGTTCGGCGGCAATACCGTCGACGGCGGGCTCGACTGCAGCGGCCTCGTCCGCCTGGTCTTCCACGACACGCTCGGCCTGCCGCTGCCCCGGCGCAGCGAAGAGATCAGCCGCGTCGGCGGCGCCGTGTCGTCGAACGAGCTGCAGCCCGGCGACCTCGTCTTCTTCAACACGCTGCGGCGCGCCTTCTCGCACGTCGGCATCTACATCGGCAACAACCAGTTCGTCCACGCCCCCTCGAGCGGCGGCACCATCCGCGTCGAGAGCCTCGGGTCGGACTACTGGGTTCGCCGCTTCGACGGCGCGCGACGGCTGCTGAGCTCGGACCTCGTGGCCTCGGCTCGGGCCACCGGCGCGATGTCCGGCGATCGGCTCGCGATATCGCTGCCGATGCTCTCCGGATCGGTGCTGGCCGATGGGGGTGCACCGCGCGACCTCCTTGCGTCGCTGCGGGCAGCCGACTCACCGGCTCGGGCAGCGACGACCGCCGACGCCGCGTCACGCGGCGCTGCGGCGCCGGCCCTCGAGGGCGTGCCGGCGCCAGCGGCGTTTCCGGTGCCGGCCGCGTCGGCCACGGCCCCCGTCGCGACGGCGCAGGCGGACGCCACGCCGCGAGCCCGGTCCGCACCGTCGCCCTCCGTCGCGCGGACGACCACGGTACCCGCCGCGGCAGCGCGGCCGACGACGCGTCGACCGGCGACGAAGCCTCAGCCCGTCGCGATCGCCGCACGCTCGACGACCGGGCCCTCGCGTCAGGCAGGGCCGCGCCAGCGGGCGCCCGGGCTGTACGTGAACTGATCTCCGGGCGGTCGCACACCCCATCGCCGCGTATCGCATTCGTAATGCGAATCCATCGCATTTGCATTTCGAACAGGACTCACCTAGACTCGGTGCACCCCACCTGCGCCTGTCCGACCTGATGCGACCCTACCCCCTCCGCCGCGCCCTCCTCGCCACGATCGCGGCGTGCGCCATGCTGTCCGCGCTGCCCGCATCCGCAGCCGACGGCGTCCTGAACCTCTATTCCGCACGCCACTACCAGACCGACGAGGCCCTCTACAGCGACTTCACGAAGAAGACGGGCATCCGGATCAACCGCATCGAGGCCGGCGACGAGGCGCTGCTCGAACGCCTGCGCAGCGAAGGCCGCAACTCGCCCGCCGACGTGCTGCTGCTCGTCGATGCGGCGCGGCTGTGGCGGGCGCAGGTCGACGGCCTGTTCCAGCCGATCCGCTCGAAGGAGCTCGACGCCCGGATCCCGGCGCATCTGCGCGGCAAGGACGATGGCAAGGGCGCCGAGTGGTACGCGATCTCCACCCGAGCCCGCGTGATCGTCTACAACCGGTCGATCGTCCAGCCCGACCAGGTCCGCAGCTACGAGGACCTCGCATCGCCCGCGCTCAAGGGCCGGGTCTGCACGCGCTCGGGCACGCATCCGTACATGCTGTCGCTGATCGGCGCGATGGCCGAGCACCTCGGCGAGGAGAAGGCCGAGCAGTGGGCGCGCGGCGTCGTCGCGAACTTCGCCAGATCGCCGCGCGGCGGCGACAGCGACCAGATCAAGGCCGTCGCGAGCGGCGAGTGCGGCGCCGCGCTGACCAACACCTACTACCTGGTGAGGATGATGCGCTCGGATGCGCCCGCGGACCGCGAGGCCGTCGCGAAGATCGCGATGGTCTGGCCGAACCAGGCGAGCTGGGGCGCGCACGTGAACGTGTCCGGCGGCGGCGTGACCCGCAACGCGCCGAATCGCGAGGCCGCGATCCGGTTCATGGAGTACCTCGCGAGCGACTCGGCGCAGGCCTACCTCGCCGCGGGCAACAACGAATGGCCGGTGGTGGCCGGCGCGGTCGCGACGAACCCGACGCTCGACGCGCTCGGCCGCTTCAAGGCAGACACGCTGCCGATCGCGTCGGTGGGCCGTGCGCAGATCACGGCCGCGAAGATCATCGACCGCGTCGGCTGGCGCTGACGCGCTCCGGCGCGGGACGTGGCCCGCGCCGCCAGAGCCGCCTCAGGCGGCCGCGATCACCTTGATCTCGACGCGATACTTCGGCGCCGCGAGCTTCGACTCGACCGTCGCGCGGGCCGGCGTATGGCCCGCGGGCACCCACGCGTCCCAGACCGAGTTCATCTGCGCGAACTCGGCGATGTCGGCGAGGAAGATCTGCGCCGACAGGATCTTGGTCTTGTCGCTGCCGCACTCGGCCAGCAGCCGGTCGATCGCGGCGAGGATCTGGCGCGTCTGGCCCGCGGTATCCTGGCTCGGGTCCTCGGCGACCTGGCCCGCCAGGTAGACGGTACCGTTGTGGACCACGGCCTCCGACATGCGGGGGCCGACGTGCAGGCGCTTGATGCTCATGGTTCCTTGGACTCGCTCGGTGGATGGGGAGCGCCACGCAGGGGGCGGGCGCTCCGGTTGGGAAACGGGACGGCGCGGGCCGGCGGGGCCGATCAGGCGGCCGCGAGGAAGCGCTCGACGATCGCGACCTGGTCGTCGGGGATGAAGGTCGGTGCGTGGCCGACGCCGGCGACGTCCACGCGGACCGCCTTCGGGCCGCGCCGGGTCATCTCGGTGGCCACCGCGTCGGACAGCAGGTCGGAGCGCTCGCCCCGGACGATCCAGGTCGGACAGCCGATGCGGTCGTACAGCGGCCAGAGCTCGGGCGCGACGACCGGACCGGCGCGGAGCGGTTCGGCGATCCGCGGGTCGTAGTGCAGCCGCCAGCTGCCGTCGCCGCGCGGCACCACGGTGTGCCGGGTCAGCACCCGCCACTGCGCATCGCTCAGCGGACCGAAGTCGGCGGCGAGCGTCCTCACCGCCGCCTCGCCCGCCTCGAAGGACGGGAAGCTCGGGTCGGCGCCGACGTAGTCCCGGATCCGGGTCAGGCCCTCGACCGACAGCACCGGACCGACGTCGTTGAGCAGCAGGCGCGAGATCGGCGCGCCCTCGCAGGCCGCGAGCACCATGCCGATCAGCCCGCCCATCGAGGTGCCGACCCAGGCGACCGCGGGCACGTCGAGCCGCGCGACCAGGGTCACGCAGTCCGCCACGTACTGCGGCACCTGGTAGAGCATCGGGTCGGCGACGCGGTCCGACGCGCCCCGGCCGATCATGTCCGGGCAGACGACGCGGTGGCGCGGCGAGAGCGCGCGCGCGAGGACGTCGAAGTCGCGGCCGCTGCGCGTCAGCCCGTGCACGCACAGGACGACGCTCGGGTTCGACGGGTCGCCCCACTCCCAGTACGCCATCCGGTGCAGCCCGCCCGGGTGCGCGCAGGTCACGGATCGCAGGGCGGGCTCGGCGGTGGGGCTCATGGCGACTCGTGCGGGGACGGGGCGGTGGGCAGGCGGGGCCGCCCGACGGCGGCGATAGAATCCGCGATGGTAGCAGCCCACCGTCTTCCCTCTTCCCTCTCCTCCCGATAGGAACCTCGACATGCTCGCAGGCAAGTTGGCTCTCGTCACCGGCTCCACCAGCGGCATCGGCCTGGGCATGGCCCGGGCGCTCGCCGCACAGGGCAGCGGCATCGTCCTCAACGGCTTCGGCGAGCCCGACGCCATCGAGGCGCTGCGGGCCGGCCTCGCGAAGGAGTTCGGCGTGCGGGTCGAATTCGCGGGCGGCGACCTGACGAAGCCGGCCGACATCGACGCGCTGATGAAGCGCTGCGACGCGCTCGGCGGCCTCGACATCCTGGTCAACAACGCCGGCATCCAGCACACCGCCCGCGTCGAGGACTTCCCGCCCGAGCGCTGGGACGCGGTGATCGCGCTGAACCTGTCGGCGGCGTTCCACACCACCCGCCTCGCGCTGCCGACGATGAAGGCGCGCAACTGGGGGCGGATCGTCAACATCGCCTCGGCGCACGGCCTGGTCGCCTCGGTCGAGAAGGTCGCCTACGTCGCGGCCAAGCACGGCATCGTCGGCCTGACCAAGGTCGTCGCGCTGGAGACCGCCCAGACCGGCGTCACCTGCAACGCCATCTGCCCGGGCTGGGTGCTGACCCCGCTGGTGCAGAAGCAGATCGACGCGAGGATGGCCGAGCGCGGCCTGAGCGAGGCGGCGGCGCGCGAGTCGCTGCTCGGCGAGAAGCAGCCCTCGAAGGCCTTCGTGACGCCCGAGCAGCTCGGCGGCCTCGCGGTCTTCCTGTGTTCGCCGGCCGGCGACCAGGTGCGGGGCGTCGCCTGGGCGATGGACGGGGGCTGGACCGCGCAGTGAGTGGCGCAGGCGGGCTCGGTTCGGGGCGGCCCGCGACTCAGGGCGGCACCGCGACCCGCCAGTAGCGTGCCGGATCGTGCCGTGCGCGCAGCACGCGGACCGCGCCGTCCGCGTGCATCCGCAGCTGCACCGCCCCGTCGGCGTCGCTGCGCAGCAGCGCGATGCCGCGTCGGTCGTAGCGTTCGACGACGGCCGGATGCGGATGGCCGAAACGGCTGCGGTAGGCGGCCTGGACGACCGCCCAGCGTGGCGCGACCGCGTCGACGAAGGCCTCGGTCGAGGACGTGCGGCTGCCGTGGTGCGGCACCAGCAGCACGTCCGCGGCGAGGCCGTCCCGGCCGAACAGCGACACCAGGGTGCGCTCCTGCGATGCCTCGATGTCGCCGGCGAGCAGCAGCGTGCCGGCCGGGTGCCGGACGCGCAGCACGCAGCTCAGCGCGTTGGAGGGCGACCTGCGCGCCGCTTCGGGCGGGTCGGCCGGATGCAGCCAGTCGAACGCCGCATCGCCCCAGACCCAGCCCTCGCCGCGGCGGCAGCGGTCCGCGCGCGCCGCGGCAGCGACGATGGCGTGACCGTCGGGCAGCGACGAGACGAGCCGCTCGGGCGGCAACGCGCGCAGCAGCGACAGCGCGCCGCCGGAGTGGTCGTCGTCCAGGTGCGAGACGACGAGGACATCCGGACGGGAGACCCCGACCGACTGGAGCCAGGGCACGACGGTGCGCGCGCCCGCGTCGGTCTGCTGGCCGGCAGCGGGGCCGGCATCGTAGACGAGGGTGCGGGTGCCGACCTGCACGACGGCCGCGGTGCCCTGCCCGACGTCGAGCGCCGTGAGCCGAAGTTCGCCGTCGGCGGGTCGCGGCAGCGGGACCGCGACGATCGGCAGCAGCGCCAGCGCGCCCCGGGCCCGCCCCGGCAGGCCGCGTGGACCGAGGAGCAGCATCGCACCGGCGCAACCGACCGCGAGCGCCACGAGGCCGGGCCGGGGCAGCGCGAAGGCCGCGCCCGGCAGCCCCGCGAGCAGCTCGAGACCGGCGAACAGCGCCGCGACCAGCGTGCAGGCCGGCTCGACGAGCCAGGCCGCGGCCGCCGGCGACGCGAGCGCGACCAGGGTGCCGGCCAGCGCCACCGGCGTGACGACGGCCCCCACCAGCGGGATCGCGATCGCGTTCGCGAGCGGTCCGACGACCGAGACGGATGCGAAGAACCACGCGCCGAGCGGCAGCAGCGAGACCGTCGCCGCCCACTGCGTGCGCACGGCCCCGCCGAGCGTCCGCGCGAGGCGACCGCGGTCGGGCCGCATGCCGGCGTCACCCCAGACGATCGCGGCCACGGCGCCGAAGGACAGCCAGAACCCGGCCGCGAGCGGCGCCCAGGGGTCGATCCAGACGATGGCGACCGCTGCCGTGCCGATCGCGGCGACCGCGGAGGCCGTGCGGGCGCCGGCGCGCAGCACCATCGCGGCCGCGAGCATGAAGCAGGTGCGCTGCGCCGGGATGCCCCAGCCGGCGATCGCCGCGTAGCCGAACGCGACGGCGACGGTGGCGAGCCGCCGGGCCTGCGGCGCCGGCAGCCGCAGCCCGAGCGCGAGCGGCGCGAGCACGCGGCGGCGCCACAGCCAGCCGACCAGCAGGCCGCCCAGCCCGCCGACCATCGTCACATGCAGACCCGAGATCGACATCAGGTGGCCGACCCCGGTGCGGTTGAAGGTGGTCCAGTCCGCCGGCGCGATCGCCGCCTGGTCGCCGACGGCGAGCGCCGCCAGCACGCCGGCCTCGCGCGCGCGCTCCGATCCCGCGGCCTCTCGCAGCGCGTCGCGCGCGGCCGTGCGCATCCGCTCGGCGAGCGCCGCCGGCGCCGCCACGCGCTCGTCGACGAGGTGCCCGTGCCGCACCGTGCCGATCGCGCCGATGCCCTCCTGCAGCCAGCGCAGCTCGCGGTCGAACGCGCCGAAGTTGACCGGCGCGTGCGGGCGCTTGGCCCGCAGCGTCAGCGACCACCGCTGGCCCGGCACCAGGCGCTCGGGCGGCGCGGCGGCGGCACGCCGCCCGCCTGAAGACCACGACAGCATCATCCGCTTCGGCAGCCGGCACTCGACTGCCGGCGGCTCCGAACGGCCCCCTCCTGCCGCGGCCTCGACCTCCCCGGCGTCGGCCTCGCCGCGACCCGCGCCACCCTCGCCCCGGCGGCCCGCAGCGCCCGCACGGCCGCCCTCCCCCGTCGCCTCGCACGCCTCGACCGTGATGCCGAACCGCCAGCCCTGCCCCTGCGGCAGTGCGACCGGCAGCTCGTCGACGACGCCCCGCACGACGAGCCAGCGTCCCTCCAGATCCGGCGACAGCCGGTCCTCCAGGCGCTCGGCCGCGCGCCACGCGGCTCCGGTCCACGCCGCCGCGGAGACCGCGAGGACGACGCCCCACGCGGCCGCGCGCGGCGCCCGCGCCGCGCAGCAGGCGGCCGTGACGATCAGCGCCAGCGCGGCGAGCCCGGCGGCCGCCCGCAGCCCCTCCGGAGGCAGGCGTGCCGAGGTCTGCAGCACGAGCACCGCGCCGACGACACACGGCGCCAGTGCCCAGGTGAGCGGCGATCGACGTCCCATCCGCCGATCGTGGACCGCGGGACGCGCCGCCTCAATGCGACGGACGGTCTAGGCCGAGGGCCGGGCCGCGCCCTCGACAGGCGCCAGCCGCGGCAGCACCCGTGCCGCGCTGGCCGCGGTCGCGACCGCGACCGCCGCCGGGTCCGCAGCGCGCAGCGCGGCGAGCACCGCCGCGATCCGCGCCAGCTGGGCCGGTTCGTTTCGCCCGCGGGCGTCCCACTCGGGCGGGATGTCCGGCGCGTCTGTCTCGAGCACGATCGACTCCAGCGGCAGCGACGCCGCCAGCCGACGGATCTGCAGCGCGCGCGGGAAGGTCATCGCGCCGCCGAAACCCATCGCGAAGCCGAGGCCTGCGAAGGCCTGCGCCTGCTGCACGCTGCCGTTGAACGCGTGCGCGATGCCCCCCGCCGGCCGCAGGCGCCGCAGCTGCGCGAGCACCGCGTCCTGCGCGCGGCGCACGTGCAGGATCACCGGCAGGCCGAACTCGCGGGCGATCCGCAGCTGCTCGACGCAGAAGCGTTCCATCCGCGCGCGATCGAGGCCGGGCACGAAATGGTCCAGTCCGATCTCGCCCACCGCGACGAAGGCCGGGTCGCCCATCGCATCCGCGACCGCGCGCCGCAGCCGGTCCAGGTCCCCGTCGTCGGCGCGGTCGACGTACATCGGATGGATGCCGAGCGCGTAGCGGACCTCGGGGTGACGCGCGGCCAGCGCGCGCACCGCGCCGAAGTCGGATGCGGCCACCGCCGGCACGACGATCCGCGCGACGCCGGCCGCCCGCGCCCGCGCGACGACCGCATCCCGGTCGGCGTCGAACTCCGACGCGTCGAGGTGGCAGTGGGTGTCGACGAGCACCGCGCGGTGCGCCGTCAGGCCGGCCCGAGGCGCCCTTCGCGCAGCGCGAGCACGCGGTCGGCGCGTCCGGCGAGCTCGAGGTCGTGCGTGACGACCACGAAGGCGGTGGCGCGCTCCCGGCTGAGCCGCTCGAGCAGGTCGAACATCTGGCGCGCAGTGCCGCGATCGAGGTTGCCGGTCGGCTCGTCGGCGAGCACGCACAGCGGATCGGTGACCAGAGCGCGCGCGAGCGCGACCCGCTGGCGCTCGCCGCCGGACAGCATCCCCGGCAGGTGGTCGAGGCGCGCACCGAGCCCGACCTCGCCCAGCATCGCCGCGGCGCGGCGACCGGCCTCGGCCACCGGCATCCGCCGGATCCGCAGCGGCATCGCGACGTTCTCGAGCGCGCTGAACTCGGGCAGCAGGTGGTGGAACTGGTAGACGAAGCCGAGCATCCGGTTGCGCGCCTGGCCGCGCTGCGCCTCGGTCATCGTGTCGAGCCTGCGCCCGGCGAGCGTCACGCGCCCGCCGTCCGCGGCGTCGAGGCCGCCGAGCAGGTGCAGCAGCGTGCTCTTGCCCGATCCCGACGCGCCGACGATCGCGACGCGCTCGCCCGCGAACACGTCGAGGTCGACGCCCTGCAGCACCGAGAGCTGCTGCGTCCCGGACGCGTAGCGCCGAACCAGCTCGCGGCACGACAGCACCGGCTCGCCGCGCGCCGATTCACCCGCGGGCACGGTCGCCGCGTCGTCCCGGACCGCCTCGTTCATCGGGCGCCCGCCTCACTCATAGCGCAGCGCCTCGGCCGGCCGCACGCGCGAGGCGCGCAGGCTCGGGTAGATCGTCGCGGCGAAGGCGAGCACGCTCGAGGTCAGCCCGATCGTGACGACGTCCGACCAGTGCAGGTCGCTCGGCAGGTAGTTGATGAAGTAGACGCCCGCCGGCAGCACCTGGAAGCCGAACAGCCGCTCGATCGACGCGACCACCGGACCCACGTTGAGCGCGAGCAGCGTGCCCAGCGTCACGCCGATCGCGGTGCCGAGAAGCCCGACCATCGCGCCCTGGACCACGAACACCGCCATGATCGACCGGGGCGCGGCGCCCAGCGTGCGCAGGATCGCGATGTCGCTGCGCTTGTCGGTGACCGTCATCACGAGCATCGACACCAGGTTGAAGGCCGCGACCGCGACGATCAGCGTGAGGATGATGAACATCATCCGCTTCTCGATCTGCACGGCCGCGAACCAGTTGCGGTTCTCGCGCGACCAGTCGCGCGCGTACAGGCTCGGGTCGAGCGTGCGCATCAGCTCGGCCGCGACCCGCGGTGCCTGCTGCATGTCCGAGGTCCGCAGCCGCACGCCCGAGACGCCCTCGACGCGGAAGAGCTTGGCCGCATCGTCCAGCGCGGTCAGCACCAGGGTGGCGTCGTATTCGTAGTGGCCGGACTCGAAGACCGCGACCACGGTGAACTGGCGTACCCGCGGCACGACGCCGGCCGGCGTGACCGTGCCCTGCGGCGCGATCAGCGCGATCCGGTCGCCGAGTTCCACGCCGATCTGCCGCGCGAGCACCCGTCCGATCGCGATGCCGAACTCGCCGGGCACCAGCGAGTCCAGGCGCCCCTGGACGACCTGGGTGCCGAGCTCGGAGACGCGCGGCTCGAGCGACGGATCGATGCCGCGGACCAGCACCCCGCGGACGCTGTCGTCGCGGGTCACCATCGCCTGCCCGGCGACGTAGGGCGCGCCGGCGACCACCATCGGGTTCGCCTTCGCCTGTGCGAGCACCGCCTGCCAGTCGAGCATCGGCCGGTCGGTGGCGATCACCTCGATGTGCGACAGCACCGACAGCATCCGGTCGCGGACCTCCTTCTGGAAGCCGTTCATCACGCTGAGCACGACGATCAGCGCGGCGACGCCGAGCGCGATGCCCGCGACCGACAGTGCCGAGATGAAGGAGATGAAGCCGTTGCGCCGGCCCGCGCGACGTCCGCTGCGCGTGTAGCGCAGGCCGACGGCGAGCTCGTACGGGACGTTCATCGATGGGGTCCGAGGGGGGGCGGCGCAACGGGCCGAGGGGCCGGCGCGCAGGACGGCGCAGTGTGCCACAACCGTCCGGCGGCTCCCGCGGACAGCCGGGTCCGGTCCGCCGGCGCCGGTAGAATCGGCCGATGCCCCGTCCGCTCCGTGCCCGGCCGCCGCGCCGATGAGCCTGCCCACCCTGCTGCTGCCGGCCGCGCTGGTCGACCCCGAGTGGCTCGGCGCGGACCGCCTCGCCGCGCTCGCCGCGCGGCCCGGCTGGACCGCGGTCGCGCGGCGTGCACGCCTGCTCGACGAGACCGGCCCCGCCGATCCGCCGCCCTCCGATCCGGGCCACGAGCGCTGGCTGCACGCGCGGCTGCGCCTGCCTGCCGGCAGCGCGATCGCGGCCGCCTCGGCGATCGCCGACGGCCGCCCCGGTGCCGCGTGGCGGCTCGACCCGGTGCACCTGCACGTCGGCCGCGACCACCTCGTGCTGACCGATCCGGCCGCGCTCGCGCTCGGACCCGACGAGTCGGCGGCGCTGGCCGCCGCGGTCGCACCGCTCTTCGCCGACGAGGGCCTCGTGCTCGACGCCGCGTCGCCCTCGCGCTGGTACCTGCACGAGCGCGACGCCGGACGCGCGCTGCGCCTCGCGACCCGCCCGCTGTCCGGCGCCACCGGGCGCAACGTCGACGCCTGGATGCCGACCGGGCCGGACGCGCGCCGCTGGCGGCGGATGGTCAACGAGGTGCAGATGACCTGGCACGCGCACGCGGTCAACGCACGGCGCGAGGAGCGACGCGCGCCCTCGGTCAACAGCCTGTGGATCGAGGGCCGCGTGCCGCCGCCCGACGACGCCGGCGCGCGCGCCGCCGCCGGCGTGGCCGCCCACGCGACGGGAAGCGCCCCGCTGCGGATCACCGCGCCCGACGCGGCCCCGCTCGCGATCGACGCCCGCCTGCACGAGGCGGCGCTGGCCGGCGATCCGCAGCGCTGGGCCGCGGCCTGGACCGCGCTCGACGCCGACACCTTCGACGCGATCGCGCAGGCCCGCGAGCCGTGGATCGCGGGCGCGCGCGTCGTGCTCGCCGGCGACGCGGGCTGGCGCGAGCTCGCCGTGCCGCCGCGCGCCGACTGGCGATTCTGGCGACGGGTCGACCCCGCGGCCTGGCTAGCCGCCCCGCGCGGCACGGCGCATCGATCATGATCGCGCCGCCCCGTCTCGCGAGGCGGCCGGTCGATCCGGTCGCCGTGGCGCGCCTCACCTCGGCCGGGGTCTCGCCGCTCATGGCGCGGCTGTACGCCGGCCGCGGCGTGCTCGCCGCAGAGGCGATCGGCGGCGGGCCGGCGGACCTGATCCCGCCGCAGTCGATGCGCGGCGCGACCGAGGCTGCCCGACTGCTCGCCGACGCGATCGCGCGCCGTGCCCGGATCCTCGTCGTCGGTGACTACGACTGCGACGGCGCCACCGGCGTGGCGGTCGGCGTGCTCGGCCTGCGTGCACTCGGCGCGGTCGTCGACTACCTGGTGCCCAACCGCTTCGACTACGGCTACGGCCTCACGCCCGAGATCGTCGACGCGGCGCTCGCCCACCCGCGGCTCGGCCGTCCGGACCTGCTGGTCACCGTCGACAACGGCATCGCGAGCTTCGAGGGCGTGGCCCGCGCGCGCGCGGCCGGCCTGCAGGTGCTCGTCACCGACCACCACCTGCCGGGGACGACGCTGCCCGACGCCGACGTGCTGGTGAACCCGAACCAGCCCGGCTGCCCGTTTCCGAGCAAGCACCTCGCCGGCGTCGGCGTGATGTTCTACGTCCTGGTCGCACTGCGCGCCGAGCTGCGCGCGCGCGGCGCCTTCGCCGGTCGCGGCGAGCCCGCGCTGGCCGAGCTGCTCGACCTGGTCGCGCTCGGTACCGTCGCGGACGTGGTGCGCCTCGACCGCAACAACCGCCTGCTGGTGGCCGCGGGGCTCAAGCGCCTGCGCGCCGGCCGCGCACGGCCCGGCCTGCTCGCGCTGCTGCGCCTCGCCGGCCGCGAGCCGCGCGAGGTCGGCAGCGTGGACCTGGGCTTCGCGCTCGGCCCGCGGATCAACGCGGCCGGTCGCCTGTCCGACATCTCGGTCGGCGTCGAATGCCTGCTGGAGGACGACGAGAGTCGAGCCGCCGCGCTGGCCGCGCGACTCGACGAGATGAACCGCGAGCGCCGCGAGATCGAGGCCGACATGCGCGAGGAGGCGCTGGCCGACGTCGGCGAGCCCGACCCCGGCCGGCGCACGCTGGTCGCGTTCCGCCCGACCTGGCACCAGGGCGTGATCGGGCTGGTCGCGTCGCGGCTGAAGGAACGGCACGGCCGCCCGACGATCGCGCTCGCTCGCGACGACCGCCACGAGGGCCTGCTCAAGGGTTCGGGCCGCTCGATCGCGGGTGTGCACCTGCGCGACGCGCTCGACCTCGTCGACCGACGCGCGCCCGGCGCGATGCTGCGCTTCGGCGGCCATGCGATGGCCGCCGGCCTGACCCTCGTCGAGGCTCGGCTCGATGCGTTCCGCGAGGCCTTCGAGCAGGCGGTGCACGAGCTCGCCGATCCGTCCTGCTTCGCGCCGGTGCTCGAGACCGACGGTCCGCTCTCGCCCCAGGAACTGACGATCGGCACCGTCACCGAGATCGAGCACGAGGTCTGGGGCCAGGGCTTCCCGCCGCCGCTGTTCGCCGACCGCTTCGAGGTCGTCGGCCAGCGGCTGGTCAAGGACCGCCACCTGAAGCTCGACCTGCGGCTCGGCACGCGGCGCCTGTCGGCGATCGCCTTCGGCCGGACCGAGCCGGTCGACCCGCAGGTCGTGATGGCCTACCAGCTGCAGCGCGACGGCTGGCAGGGCGCAGACGGCATTTCGTTGCTGGCCAGGCACTTCGACACGATCCGGCCGTCGCCCCGCTGACCCCGCGTGACTTTTCCCCGAGATCGCGGGGAGGCGCTCGCCTAGACTGCGACGCCATGGCCGCCTCGCTCTATCTACGGCACTTCTCGCTGACGAGCGCCCCGTTCCCCGTCACGCCCGACTCCGACGCCTACTACACGGGCGGCACGCGACGGGCCACGGTCGACGCGGTGCTGCACGTGCTGCGCAGCGAGCGCGGCATCGTGAAGATCGTGGGCGAGGCCGGGACGGGCAAGACGACCCTGTGCCGCCACCTCGGCCGTGCGCTCGGCCGGTCCTTCCGCGTGCTCTACACCTGCGACCCGTCGCTCGCCGGCGATCAGGTGTGGTACGCGCTCGCCGACGCGCTGCGCCTCGAGGTCTCGCGCGACGATCCGGACGACGCGGCCGCGCGCGTGCGCCGTCGCCTGGGCCAGCTCTCCGACGCCGGTCGCCAGGTCGTGCTGCTGATCGACGAGGCGCACGCGATGCCGCCCGAGACGCTCGAGCAGATCCGACTGCTCGCCCAGCGCGACGTCGGCCCCGAGACCTTCCGGATCGTGCTGCTCGGCCCGGAGGAACTCGACCACAACCTCGCGCTGCCGGGCATGGATGCGCTGCGCACGCGGATCGCGCACAGCCTGCGGCTCAAGCGGCTCACGCTCGCCGACGTGCAGGAGTACCTGAACTTCAAGATGCGCGCCTGCGGCTGGCAGGGCGAGCCCGTCTTCGCCGGCTCCGGGGTGCGTGCGATCGCGAAGCTCGCCGGCGGCGTGCCGAGGCGGATCAACGTGCTTGCCGACAAGGCGCTGCTGTCGGCCGCGATGGACCGCCGTCACGCGGTGAGCGCCCGCGACGTGGCGGCCGCCGCGCGCGAGGTGCGACTGTCGCGCGCGACCGAGCGCCTGTCGCCGTGGGCGCTCGCCGCGGGTGCGTTCGCGACCGGGGTGGTCGTCACCGCGCTGGCTGGCGGCCTCGCGCTGAAGGCCGGCTGGGTCGGCGGCGGCCCGCGCGTGTCGGCGATGCCCGCCGCGCCCTACTCCCCCGCCGCGCCAGCGCCCGGCGCCGCCCTCCCGGCGCCGCTGCCCGCCGGCACGGGCGCCGTGCCGCAGGCGCTGCGCCCCGCCCCGACCGCGATGCCGGCGCGCGATCCGGGCGACCTGTCGATCACCACGGCGCCGGCTGCCGATCTGTCCGCGACGCGTCCCCGCCCCGCCGCCCCGCCGCGCTGATGCGGCGCGCCGCCGCGCTGATGCGGCGCGCCGCCGCGCCGTCGGCGCGGTCCGTAGCATCGCCTCGGCTACAATCGCGCCCTGTCCGCGCGCGCCCGCGCGCCCCGCGCCGCCGCGTCCCGCCGGCCGCGCCGCACCGAACCCGAGAGCCCCCCGATGGATGCCGAACGCCTCAACCAGACCCAGTCGCTGATCGCCGACCTCCGTGCCCGCCTCGGCGAGCTCCGGAGGTATCTTTGACTACGATCTGAAGCGCGAGCGGCTCGAGGAAGTCAGCCAGCGCCTCGAGGCGCCGGACATCTGGAACGACCCGAAGCTGGCCCAGGACCTGGGCCGCGAGAAGAAGAGCCTGGAGACCGTCGTCGACGGCATCGCCTCGATCGATCAGGGTCTGGTCGACAGCGGCGACCTGTTCGCGATGGCGCGCGAGGAATCCGACGAGTCGACCCTGCTCGCGATCGAGGGCGACGTCGCCGGCCTGCGCGAGCGCGTCGAGGCGCTGGAGTTCCGCCGGATGTTCTCAGGCGAGCTCGACGCCAGCCCCTGCTTCGTCGAGATCCAGTCGGGCGCAGGCGGCACCGAGGCGCAGGACTGGGCGCAGATGCTGCTGCGCCAGTACCTGCGCTACTGCGAGCGCAAGGGCTTCACCGCCGAGGTGCTCGAGGAGACCGAGGGCGAGACCGCCGGCATCAAGGGGGCGACGATCCGCGTCGACGGCGATCACGCCTACGGCCACCTGCGCACCGAGACCGGCGTGCACCGGCTGGTGCGCAAGAGCCCGTTCGGCGCCGGCGACATGCGGCAGACCTCGTTCGCGTCGGTCTACGTCTACCCCGAGGTCGACGACTCGATCGAGATCGAGATCAACCCGGCCGACCTGCGGATCGACGTGTTCCGCGCCTCGGGCGCCGGCGGCCAGCACGTGAACAAGACCGAGTCCGCGGTCCGGATCACGCACCTGCCGACCAACATCGTCGTCCAGTGCCAGAACGACCGCTCGCAGCACCGCAACAAGGACGAGGCGATGAAGATGCTGCGCTCGCGCCTGTACGAGCACGAGCTGCGCAAGCGCCAGGCGATCGCCGACCAGACCGAGGCCGCGAAGTCGGACATCGGCTGGGGCCACCAGATCCGGTCCTACATCCTCGACAAGTCGCTGATCAAGGACCTGAGGACCAACGTCGAGATGAGCAACACCAAGGCCGTCCTCGACGGCGACCTCGACGGCTTCATCACCGCCAGCCTCAAGCAGGGCGTCTGACGCCCCGCCCTCCCCAGCACACGCCATGACCCAGGACCGGGACCCCTCCGCCGCGCCCGACGCGCCCGCCGTCGACGAGAACCACGTGATGGCCGAGCGCCGCGCGAAGCTCGCGAAGCTGCGCGAGGCCGGCCAGCCGTATCCGAACGACTTCGTGCCGAAGGACCGTGCCGACGCGCTGCTGTCCGCCCACGCGGACACGACGCGCGAGGCGCTCGAGCAGGCGAAGGTGGCGGTCTCGATCGCCGGTCGCATGGTGCTCAAGCGCGTGCAGGGCAAGGCGAGCTTCGCGACCGTGCAGGACGCGACCGGCCGGCTGCAGCTCTGGATCAACGACGAGGGCGTCGGCGCCGCGCAGCACGAGGCCTTCAAGCACTGGGACCTCGGCGACATCGTCGCGGCCGAGGGCACGCTGTTCCGCACGATGAAGGGCGAGCTGTCGGTCCGCGTGGCCTCGCTGCGGCTGCTCGCGAAGGCGCTGCGCCCGCTGCCCGACAAGTTCCACGGCCTGGCCGACCAGGAGCAGCGCTACCGCCAGCGCTACGTCGACCTGATCTCGAACGAGGCCTCGCGCGCGACCTTCCGCGCGCGCAGCACGATCGTCTCCGCGATCCGCCGCACGATGACCGACGCCGGCTTCCTCGAGGTCGAGACCCCGATGCTGCAGCCGATCCCGGGCGGTGCAGCGGCCAAGCCCTTCGCGACCCACCACAATGCGCTCGACCAGCAGATGTTCCTGCGCATCGCGCCGGAGTTGTACCTGAAGCGGCTGGTGGTGGGCGGCTTCGAGCGGGTCTTCGAGATCAACCGGAACTTCCGCAACGAGGGGATCAGCCCGCGGCACAACCCCGAGTTCACGATGATGGAGTTCTACGCGGCCTATACCGACTACCGGTGGATCATGGACTTCACCGAGCAGGTGATCCGTGCGGCCGCGACCGCCGCCACCGGCGGTACCACCGTGGGCTACGGCGGCCGCGAGCTCGACTTCGGCGCCCCCTTCGCGCGGATGACCATCGTCGAGGCGATCCGGGCCCACGCGCCGCAGTACAGCGACGCGCAGCTCGCCGACGCCGACTTCCTGCGCGGCACGCTGAAGGGCTTCGGCGTCGACGTGAACGACCCGCGACACCGCCACGCCGGCGTCGGCGCGCTGCAGCTCGCGCTCTTCGAGGAGACCGCCGAGTCGAAGCTGTGGGCCCCGACCTTCATCGTCGACTACCCGGTCGAGGTCTCGCCGCTCGCGCGCGAGTCGGACGCGCGGCCGGGCATCACCGAGCGCTTCGAGCTCTTCTGCACCGGCCGCGAGATCGCCAACGGCTTCTCGGAGCTCAACGATCCCGAGGACCAGGCCGCGCGCTTTCGCGCACAGGTCGAGGCGAAGGAGGCCGGCGACGACGAGGCGATGTACTACGACGCCGACTACGTCCGTGCGCTCGAGCACGGCATGCCGCCCACCGGCGGCTGCGGCATCGGCATCGACCGGCTCGTGATGCTGCTCACCGACAGCCCGACCATCCGCGACGTGATCCTCTTCCCCGCCCTGAAGCGCGAAAGCTGAGAGAATCCGCGCCACGATGGACGCGCTCCGACACGTTCGGCTGATGGCCGACTACAACCGCTGGATGAACCGGCGCCTCCTCGACGCCGCGGCCACGCTGCCCGCCGACGCGCTGACCCTCGACCGCGGTGCGTTCTTCGGATCGATCCTCGGGACGCTGAACCATCTGGCCGTCACCGACTCGCTCTGGCTGCTGCGCTTCGATGCGCCGGGCCACTGGGACAGACTGCGCGAAGCGATCGACTGGCTGCCGAGGCCGCGCACGCTGCGCGACACGCTGGCCGCCGACCTCCCCGCGCTCAGCGCGCTGCGCGAGCGCCTCGACGACCTGCTCGTCGCCTGGAGCGACGAGCTGATCTTCAACGACCTCGACCGCGTGCTCGCCTACCGGAACATGGCGGGCGAGTCGCAGCACCGGCAGGTCGGGCCGCTGCTGTCGCATCTGTTCAACCATCAGACCCACCATCGCGGCCAGGCCACGACGTTGCTGATGCAGGCCGGCGCGGACCCTGGCGTGACCGACCTGATCTCGATGCCCGGCTTCGACCCGCTGCGTCCGGTCGCGGACGAGGCCGACGTCGACGCGCCCGGGCAGCGGGTCCACGCCCGCTGAGCCGATCGCGCCGTCTCAGTACTTCTGGGCTCGGAACACCTGCACGTCCGACAGGTACAGCGAGATCGCGTAGTTCGGCGCGTACTGCGCCAGCACGTGCTCGGCGATCCGGGTCGCGACGTCCTGGGCGCAGACCACCTGCAGCTCGATCGAGCGATCGGCCTCCCAGGCCCCTTCCCGCTCGCCGCCGGGTCCGCCGCCGCGCACGTCGAGCACCGTGTAGCCGTGCGCGCCGAAGCGCTTCGCGTCGGCGATCAGCGCGCGCTCGATCGCGGCCTCGGTGATGATCGTCAGCAGCTTGCGGTCGTGGGTCTGCATCGAAGGTCTCCTGCCGCGCGGACGGCGCTCAGGGCACGAGGCGGCGCGCCGCCTCGACGTACAGCGGAATGCCGACCAGCACGTTGAACGGGAAGGTCACGCCCAGTGCAAGGCCGATCGACAGCGAGGGGTTGGCCTGCGGCACCGCGATCCGCATCGCCGTCGGCGCGGCGATGTAGGACGCGCTGGCGGCCAGTGTCGCGAGCGTCGCGACGCCCGCCGCGGACAACCCGAGCGCGAGCCCCACCGCGCCGCCCGCCGTGGCGAGCAGCGGCGGCGCGATCAGACCGAACGCGAGCAGCCGCGGACCGGCACGCCGCAGGTCCTGCAGCCGCCCCCCCGCGACGAGTCCGAGCTCGAGCAGGAACAGCGCGAGCACGCCCTTGAAGAGGCCGACGAACACCGGGTCGGTCGGCGAGAGCGCCTGCGGACCGGCGATCCAGCCGATGGCGATGCCGCCGAGCAGCAGCACCACCGCCTTGCCGAACAGCACCTCGTGCAGCAGTGTCCCCCAGCCCGTCGCCGGCCCCGCGCCCGCGCCGGACTCGCGGGCGAGGCCCCGCCGCGCGAGCAGCACGCCGACGACGATGCCCGGCGCCTCCATCACCGCCACCAGCATCGCGAGCCAGGCGTCGGGCTCGATGCCGGCGCGCGCGAGCGCGCTCTGCGCGACCGCGAAGGTCACGACGCTGACCGAGCCGTAGTGCGCGGCGATCGAGGCCGCGTCGGCCACGCCCAGCCGCACGGCACCGCGCAGCACCGGATAGAGCACCAGCGGCACGGCGGCCGACACCGCGATCGCCGCGATCGCCACCGGCCACAGGGCGGCGAGCGGCTGCACCGCCAGCTGCACGCCACCCTTCAGCCCGATGGCGAGCAGCAGGTAGATCGACAGCGTCTCGTACAGCGCCTCGGGCAGCCGCAGGTCGGACTTGCCGAGACGGGCGGCGACGCCGAGGACGAAGAAGAGGATGACGGGGTCCAGGGACACGGGCTTGGAAAGTCAGCCGGCTATCGCCGGATTCACGTCCGGGACGGACCAGGCCGCCGCAGGCATGCGGCGGCCGTTCGGCGGGCGCCGAGCGGTGCTCGGCGAAGCCCCCGCCTCACCCCCCGCCTCACCGCTCGTCGATCCAGGCCTGCTGGATCGCCTCGAGGATCTTCTCCCCCGAGCGTTTCGGATCGTCGTCGAACCCCGGCAGCGCCATCACCCAGGCGTGCAGCTCCGTGAACCGCACGCGGGTCGGGTCGATGTCGGGGTGCGCGTCGTCGAGCGCGATCGCGATCTCGAGGGTGTCGGTCCACTTCATGGGCGGCGGTCCGTGTCGGCGGGGAAGTCGGAGCGGCGAGCGGCCGCGCGTCGCGTGGCCGGCGAGCGGATCACTCGCGCGCGTGGTTGATCGTGTACCGGGGCAGCTCGATCGTCACGTCCGTGACGATCGGGTTCAGCTGGCACGACAGCCGCGAGGTGGCGGTCAGCCCCCAGGCCTTGTCGAGCATGTCGTCCTCCTCGTCGGAGGACGGCGGCAGTCGGTTGAAGCCCTCCTTCACGATCACATGGCAGGTCGTGCAGGCCGCGACCATGCCGCAGGCGTGCTCGATGTCGATGCCGTGGTCGAGCAGCTGCTGGCACAGGCTCTTGCCGGGCTCGGCGTCGAAGGACGCGCCCTGCGGCGCGAGGCTCTCGTGGGGGAGGACGGTGATCGTGGGCATCGTGGAGGAAGCGTGCGTGGCCGGCGTTCAGCCGATCTCGTCGAGCCGGCGGCCGGCGAGCGCCTGGCGCACCGCCCGGTCCATCCGGAGCGCGGCGAAGGCTTCGGTACCGCGCGCGAGGGCGCCGATCGCAGCCTCGATCGGACGCGGGTCGTCGCCCTGCGCCACCCCCTTCAGCGCGCGCATCGCCGCGGCGATCGCATCGCGTTCGGCGGGCTCGAGCAGGTCACCGTCGGCCTCGAGCGCGACCTGGGTCGCAGCCAGCAGGCGATCGGCCTCGACCTGCTGCTCGCGCAACGCGCGCGCCTTCATGTCGACCTCGGCGGTGCCGAAGGACTCCTGCAGCATCCGCGCGATCTCGTCGTCCGACAGACCGTACGACGGCTTGACCGCCACCGAGGCCTCGACGCCCTGCGACTGCTCGCGGGCGGTGACCGACAGCAGCCCGTCGGCGTCGACCTGGAAGGTCACGCGGATCCGTGCCGCGCCGGCGGCCATCGGCGGGATGCCGCGCAGCTCGAAGCGCGCGAGCGACCGGCAGTCGGCGACGAGCTCGCGCTCGC
Source organism: Pseudomonadota bacterium (assembly GCA_046046245.1). Classification (GTDB taxonomy): domain Bacteria; phylum Pseudomonadota; class Gammaproteobacteria; order Burkholderiales; family Burkholderiaceae_E; genus UBA4615. Next base: position 78,585 of record JBJOKE010000080.1, read on the forward strand.
CCTGCACGACGTGGATCGCCATCGCCGTCTGCCCGTCCTTGTAAGTGGTGAACTCCTGGGCGCGCGCGACCGGGATCGTGGCGTTGCGCGGGATGATCTTCTCGACCAGACCGCCCATCGTCTCCAGCCCGAGCGACAGCGGGATCACGTCGAGCAGCAGCCAGTCGTCGTCCGAGCCGCGGTTGCCGGCGAGCAGGTTCGCCTGAACCGCCGCGCCCAGCGCGACGACCTTGTCCGGATCGAGGTCGACCAGGGGCGGACGACCGAAGACCGCGCCCACCGCCGCGCGCAGCTGCGGCATCCGTGTCGCGCCGCCGACCAGCACCACGCCCTCGACGGCCGACGCCGGCAGCCCGGCGTCGCGCAGCGTGCGGCGCACCGTGTCGAGCGTGCGATCGAGCAGGTCCGCGGACATCGCGTGGAACTGCGGCGCGGTCACGGCGGTGGACAGCAGCCCACGGCCGGCGACCCGCGCCTCGATCCGCGCCTCGGGGTGATCCGACAAGGACTCCTTCGCCAGGCGCGCGGCCTTCAGCACGCGGCGCAGGTCGTCGGGCGCGAGCGCGCCCAGCCCGTTCTCGCGAACGAAGAACTCGGCGAGCCGACGGTCGAAGTCGTCGCCGCCGAGCGCGGTGTCGCCACCGGTGGCGATCACCTCGAACACGCCCTTGGTCAGGCGCAGCACCGAGATGTCGAAGGTGCCTCCCCCGAGGTCGTAGACCGCGTAGACCCCCTCGGACCCATGGTCCAGTCCGTAGGCGATCGCCGCGGCCGTCGGCTCGTTCAGCAGGCGAAGCACGTCGAGGCCCGCGAGCCGCGCCGCGTCCTTGGTCGCCTGCCGCTGCGCGTCGTCGAAATAGGCGGGCACGGTGATCACCGCGCCGACCAGCTCGCCGTCCAGCGTCGCCTCGGCGCGCGCGCGCAGGACCTTCAGGATCTCGGACGAGACCTCGACCGGGCTGCGCTCGCCGGCGACGGTGCGCAACCGCACCATGCCCGGCGCGTCGACGAACTCGTACGGCGACGGATGCGAGGTGGCGTCGGCCAACCCGCGTCCCATGTACCGCTTGACCGAGACGATCGTGTTGCGGGGATCCTCGGACGCACACTCCCACGCGACGTGCCCGACCTCGACGACGCCGTCGGCGCGGTAGCGGACCACCGAGGGCAGCAGCGGCCGGCCGAGCTCGTCGGGCAGCGCCTCGGCGACACCGGAGCGTACCGCCGCGACCAGCGAGTTGGTGGTGCCCAGGTCGATGCCCACCGCGAGCCGCCGCTGGTGCGGCTCGGGGGACATCCCGGGTTCGGAGATCTGGAGCAGGGCCATGGGTTCCTCAGGCGGCGAGGCCGTCCTCGGCCGCGGCCACCTCGGCGCCGAACTTGTCGACGAACATCAGGCGGCGCACCGCGTCGGCGGCGCGCGCATAGTCGTGGTCCCGGTCGATCGCGGTACCGATCTCGCCCAGGAGACGGTCCCGATGATCGCACAGCAGCTTCGACAGGCCGGCCAGCGCGGCCGCGTCGCGGACCGCGCGCGCGTCCTCGAGCGCCTCGCGCCATTCCATCTGCTGCATCAGGAAGCCGCGCGACATCTGGGTATTGGTCTCGGCACGCAGCGGCTCGCCGTGGCGCTCGCAGAGGTACGCGGCGCGCCGGCCCGGATCCTGGAGCGTCCGGTAGGCCTCGTTCGCGCGCGTCGCGAGTTGCATCGCGATCCGCCGCTCGGTGGCACCGGCCGCTGCGAAGCGATCCGGATGCACCGCGGCCTGCAGCCGTCGGTAGGCGGCCTGCAGCGCAGGCACGTCGAGCTCGAAGCGCTCGGGCAAGCCGAGCAGCTCGAAGTGACTCTTGTCGAGGAGGTCCATGGGGGAGGAACCGGCAGCGGGAAGCACGCGAGGCGGCTGGGGAGGCCGCGTCGAGAGGTGAGGTCAGTCGTCGCGTTCGTGCTCGCGACCACCGGCCGCTGCAACGTTCGCGCCGCGCCCGGACCCGTGGTCCGGGCTGCCATGCAGCCGCCCGGCTTCGCCGGGCGCCGCGCGGCCGACGCTCACACCTTGAACGATTCGCCGCACCCGCACTCGCTCTTCACGTTGGGGTTGTTGAACCTGAACCCCTCGTTGAGCCCCTCGCGGACGAAGTCGAGCTCGGTGCCGTCGATGTAGGCCAGGCTGCGCGGATCGACCAGCACCCGCACGCCATGGCTCTCGAAGCTCACGTCCTCGGGTGCGGACGCGTCGGCGTACTCCAGCTTGTAGGCCAGGCCCGAGCAGCCGGTCGTCTTGACGCCCAGACGCAGTCCGATGCCCTTGCCCCGACGCTCGATGTAGCGCGACACGTGCTTCGCCGCGGCCTCGGTCAGCGTGATCGCCATCGCCGCCTCCTCAGGCCGCCTTGGGCTGGGCCGCCGACTGCTCGCCGTGCTTGGTCCTGTAGTCGTCGATCGCGGCCTTGATGGCGTCCTCGGCGAGGATCGAGCAGTGGATCTTGACCGGGGGCAGCGCGAGCTCCTCGGCGATCTGCGTGTTCTTGATCGACATCGCCTCGTCGAGGGTCTTGCCCTTGACCCACTCGGTGACCAGCGACGACGACGCGATCGCCGAGCCGCAACCGTAGGTCTTGAACTTCGCATCCTCGATGATGCCGTTCGCGCCCACCTTGATCTGCAGCTTCATCACGTCCCCGCAGGCCGGTGCGCCGACCATGCCGGTGCCCACCGTCGGGTCGGCCTTGTCGAGCGCGCCCACGTTACGCGGATTCTCGTAGTGATCGATGACCTTGTCGCTGTATGCCATGTCAGACCTCTCGTTCTTTGATCTCGTTCGACGTCCCTGGTGCCGCGTGCTGCCTCAGTGCGCGGCCCACTGCACCGTGTTCAAGTCGATGCCATCCTTGACCATCTCCCAGAGCGGCGACATCTCGCGCAGCTTGCCGACCTTGTCCTGGATCAGCTTCACCGCGAAGTCCACCTCCTCCTCGGTCGTGAACCGCCCGACGGAGAAGCGGATCGAGCTGTGCGCGAGCTCGTCGCTGCGACCGAGCGCGCGCAGCACGTACGACGGCTCCAGGCTCGCCGACGTGCAGGCCGAACCCGACGACACCGCGAGGTCCTTGATCGCCATGATCAGCGACTCGCCCTCGACGTAGTTGAAGCTGACGTTGAGGTTGTGCGGCACGCGCCGCTCCATGTCGCCGTTGAGGTAGACCTCCTCGATCTGCGAGAGGCCGCGCCAGAGCTTGTCGCGCAGCATGCGGATCCGCTCGTTCTCGGCCTTCATCTCGAGCCTGGCGAGCCGGAACGCCTCGCCCATGCCGACGATCTGGTGGGTGGGCAGCGTCCCGGAGCGCATGCCGCGCTCGTGCCCGCCGCCGTGGATCTGCGCCTCGATGCGAACGCGCGGCTTGCGCCGGACGTAGAGCGCGCCCACGCCCTTTGGGCCGTAGGTCTTGTGCGCCGAAAAGCTCATCAGGTCGACCTTCAGCGCGGACAGGTCGATCTCCACCTTGCCGGTCGCCTGTGCGCTGTCGACGTGGAGCAGGATGCCCCGGGCACGGCACAGGTCACCGATCGCGGGGATGTCCTGGATGACGCCGATCTCGTTGTTCACGTACATGACCGAGATCAGCACCGTGTCCGGACGGATCGCGGCCGTCAGCGCGTCCATGTCGATCAGGCCGTCGGCCTTCACGTCCAGGTAGGTGACCTCGAAGCCCTCGCGCTCGAGCTCGCGCATCGTGTCGAGGGTCGCCTTGTGCTCGGTCTTGACGGTGATCAGGTGCTTGCCGCGCTCCTTGTAGAAGTGCGCCGCGCCCTTGACGGCGAGATTGATCGACTCCGTCGCGCCGGAGGTCCACACCAGCTCCTTCGGGTCGCAACCGACCAGCGCGGCGACGTGCTCGCGCGCCTCCTCGACGGCCTCCTCGGCGGCCCATCCGTACGCGTGGCTGCGCGAGGCCGGGTTGCCGAAGTTCAGGCCCAGCCACGGAACCATCCGGTCGACCACGCGGGGGTCGACCGGCGTGGTGGCCGAGTAGTCGAGGTAGATCGGCAGATGCATCGAAGGACTCCCTGTTGTGTCTGTTCTGGGCACCGCCGGTCGCGTCAGGACACCGAGGTCACGCGCGAACCGTGCATGTTGATCGGCTGCAGCGTCGAGGTCGGGAACTCGAGCGCGGCGCGATGTTCGCGCAGCACCGAGATCTGCTTCGGCGGCGCCTTGGTCTCGCGGCCCCGCTGCTGCTCGACGAGCTCCTGCAGCGTCACGCCGTCCAGGAACTCGATCATCTTCTTGTTCAGGTTCGTCCAGAGCTCGTGCGTCATGCACGGACCGTCGTCCTGGCAGTTCTCCTTGCCGCCGCAGCTCGTCGCATCCAGCGGCTCGTCCACCGCGAAGATGATGTCGGCGACCGTGACGTCACGCATCGGCCGGGCGAGCGTGTAGCCGCCTCCGGGACCGCGGGTGCTCTCGACCAGCTCGTGGCGGCGAAGCTTGCCGAACAGCTGCTCGAGGTACGACAGCGAGATCTTCTGGCGCTGGCTGATGCCGGCAAGCGTGACAGGACCGTTGTGCTGGCGCATCGCCAGGTCGATCATGGCGGTCACGGCGAAACGGCCCTTGGTGGTCAATCGCATGGCGAAGCTCCGGATGTAAACCCGACTAAGCGACTCAAGAATAACAATAACCTACCACGTAAGTCGAGTATCCCGTACAAGCGTCGGGGATTTTGTCCTGGACAAACGACCTACCCGTCCGGACAGTAGGGATACCCGACCAATTTGTCAAGGCTTTGCTCAGGACGGACCCGAATCGTCAGGAAAACGATCCCGGGGAGCGATGGCGCCGTGATCGTGGCGGGCGGCCGCAGCACCGGACCGCTGCGCCCGGCGCCTGCGGCGGCGGGACGCGGTGTCCGCAGGGCGGGCCGGTCACGGCTTGCATCCGATCGCCCGCAGGCGCTTGAACAGGACGCTCGATGGACGGCCCTGAAGGAGTCAGGGCGCGCGCGGCACCTCCCCCGGGGCGGCTGGCGAGAGGTGCCGGAGCCCGGACTCGGCCGGCGGCGGAGCCGGGTCGGGCGGGGGGGACCGGACGGACGCCGGCGCGCAGGCGGATACCGCCCGCCGCGCCGGACGGCTGTCGATCAGGCCGCGGCGACCTGCGTCGCGCGGCGGCGGGCGACCTCGAGCAGGCCCGAGCAGGCATCCTCGATGAAATCGAGCGCCTGCTCGAAGCCCTGCTGGGCGCCGTAATACGGGTCGGGAATGGTGGCCGATTCGTGCTCGGTCGCGAAGCGCATCAGCAGCTGCAGCTTGTGGTGCGTCTTCTTGGGGCCCATCTGCTGAAGCAGCGACAGGTTGTCCCAGTCCATCGCCAGGATCAGGTCGAAGGTCTCGAAGTCGACCTCCTCGACACGGCGTGCACGCAGGTCGGCGATGTCGTAACCGCGCTTGGCCGCGGTGGCCTGCGCGCGCTTGTCCGGCGCCTCGCCCGCATGGAACGCGTGGGTGCCGGCCGACTCCACCTTGACGACGTCCTCGAGGCCCGCGCTGCGGATCATGTGCCGGAACACGCCCTCGGCCATCGGCGAGCGGCAGATGTTGCCCATGCAGACGAACAGCACCCGGGTGTTCATCGCCATCGTCAGGGGTTCTCGTTTTGCCATGTCTTCTTCCGCGCTGGAAACAAATGTACGTGTCGATCGGCCCTAGGCCGCCTTGCCGGCCACGAAGGGCACGACGTTGGAGGTGCCGCCCGCGCCGAACACCTGCTCCTTCAGCAGGGTCAGCTGGTCGCGCACCTGGGCCGCCTTCTCGAACTCGAGATTGCGGGCGTGCTCGAGCATCAGCTTCTCGAGGCGCTTGAGCTCCCTGGCCGCGCCCTTCTCGCTCAGCGTCTCGAACTGCGCCCGCTCCTCGGCGGCCTTCAGTTCCTTCTTCTCCTGCTGGGGGTCGTAGACCCCGTCGATCATCTCCCGCACCTGCTTGACGACGCCGCGCGGCACGATGCCGTGCGCCTCGTTGAAGGCCTGCTGCCTGGCGCGGCGACGCGAGGTCTCGTCGATCGCCCGCTTCATCGAGTCGGTCATGCGGTCGGCGTACAGGATCGCCGTGCCGTTCAGGTTCCGCGCGGCGCGTCCGATGGTCTGGATCAGGCTGCGCTCGGAGCGCAGGAAGCCCTCCTTGTCGGCGTCCAGGATCGCGACCAGCGACACCTCGGGGATGTCGAGCCCCTCGCGAAGCAGGTTGATGCCCACCAGCACGTCGAACACGCCGAGCCGCAGGTCGCGGATGATCTCGACGCGCTCGACGGTCTCGATGTCCGAATGCAGGTAGCGGACCTTCACTCCGTGCTCGGTGAGGTAGTCCGTCAGGTCCTCGGCCATGCGCTTGGTGAGCGTGGTGACCAGGATCCGCTCCCGCTGCGCCACGCGACCGTGGATCTCGGAGAGCACGTCGTCGACCTGCGTGCCGGCGGGGCGGACGATGACCTCGGGGTCGATCAGGCCTGTGGGCCGCACGACCTGCTCGACGACTTGGCCGGCGTGCTGCCTCTCGTAGTCGGCCGGCGTCGCGGAGACGAACACCGCCTGCCGCAGCTTGCGCTCGAATTCGTCGAACTTCAGCGGCCGGTTGTCGAGCGCCGACGGCAGCCGGAAGCCGTACTCGACCAGCGTCTCCTTGCGGGCACGGTCGCCGCGGTACATGCCGCCGAGCTGGCCGATGGTGACGTGCGACTCGTCGATGATCATCAACGCGTCGTCGGGCAGGTAATCGACGAGCGTGGGGGGCGGCATGCCGGGCTCGGCGCCCGACAGGTGCCGGGTGTAGTTCTCGATGCCCTTGCAGAACCCCAGCTCGGAGAGCATCTCGAGATCGAAGCGGGTGCGTTGCTCGAGGCGCTGCGCCTCCACCAGCTTGCCGTTCGAGTGGAACCACTCGAGGCGCTCGCGGAGCTCGTCCTTGATGGTCTCGACGGCGCGCATCACGGTGGCCCGTGGCGTCACGTAGTGCGACGACGGATACACGGTGAAGCGCGGGATCTTCTGCCGCACGCGGCCGGTCAGCGGATCGAACAGCTGGATCGACTCGACCTCGTCGTCGAAGAGCTCGATGCGGACCGCGAGCTCGGCATGCTCGGCCGGGAAGACATCGATGGTGTCGCCGCGGACGCGGAAGGTGCCGCGCGCGAAGTCGGTCTCGTTGCGCTTGTACTGCATCGCGACCAGGCGCTGCAGCACCTCGCGCTGCGACATCCGGTCCTTGACCCGCAGGGTCATGACCATCGCGTGGTAGTCGCCGGGGTTGCCGATGCCGTAGATGCAGGAGACCGTGCCGACGATCACCACGTCGCGGCGCTCGAGCAGCGACTTCGTGGCCGACAGCCGCATCTGCTCGATGTGCTCGTTGACCGACGAGTCCTTCTCGATGTAGAGGTCGCGCTGCGGGACGTAGGCCTCGGGCTGGTAGTAGTCGTAGTACGAGACGAAGTACTCGACGGCATTGTTCGGGAAGAACTCGCGCATCTCGGCGTAGAGCTGCGCGGCGAGCGTCTTGTTCGGCGCCAGGATGAGCGCCGGCCGACCGAGTCGCGCGATGACGTTCGCCATCGTGTAGGTCTTGCCCGAGCCGGTGACGCCGAGCAGCGTCTGGAAGCTGAGCCCGTCCTCGACCCCTTCGACCAGGCGCGCGATGGCCTCCGGCTGATCACCGGCCGGGGCGAACGGCTGGTGCAGCTGGAAGGGGCTGCCGGGAAACTCGATCGGCGCCGGCTGGTCGGGAGGGGTCTGCATGGAGTCCGCGAGGGTCCCTGGGTGGCGTCGCGTGCTAGGATGTGCGGTGCATCATTGCGGCGCGCCAAAACGACAATTATCCCCCGCCCGCACCGAAAAAGCCAGCAGTTTGCACAAATTTTAAGCAGGCATGCCGCGCTTTTTCGATGAACCCGCTAGAATACCGACTTTCAGATCAAGGTCTTGCGATGGCTTCCTCACCCTTTTCCGCGGTTCCTATGGCGGCGCGGGATCCGATCCTCGGACTCAATGAGGCGTTCGCCGCAGACGCGCGGCCGACCAAGGTGAACCTGGGCGTCGGGGTCTACTGCGACGACGCCGGAAAGATCCCGCTGCTGGCTGCCGTCAAGCGCGCCGAGTCCGACCGGACCGCTTCCGCGCCCGCCCGCGGCTACCTGCCGATCGACGGCATCGTCCAGTACAACAAGGCCGTCCAGTCGCTGCTGTTCGGCGCGGACTCGCCGCTGGTCACCGGGCAGCGCGTCGCGACCGTCCAGGCGCTCGGCGGCACGGGCGCCCTGAAGGTCGGCGCCGACCTCCTCAAGCGCTTCGTGCCGGACGCGAAGGTGCTGATCAGCGACCCGAGCTGGGAGAACCACCGCGCGCTGTTCGAGAGCGCCGGCTTCCCGGTCGAGACCTATCCGTACTACGACCCCGTGTCGCACGGCGTGCGCTTCGACGCGATGATGGCCACGCTGAAGGCCTCGCCGGCGAACACCGTCGTGGTGCTGCACGCGTGCTGCCACAACCCCACCGGCGTCGACCTGAGCGACACGCAGTGGGCGCAGATCGTCGAGGCCTGCCGGTCGGCCGGTCTGATCCCCTTCCTCGACATCGCCTACCAGGGCTTCGGCGACGGCATCGATGCCGACGCGGCCGCCGTCCGTCGCTTCGCGCAGTCCGGCATCGACTTCCTGGTGTCGTCGTCCTTCTCGAAGTCGTTCTCGCTGTACGGCGAGCGCGTCGGTGCGCTGTCGTTCGTCGCGGCCGACAAGGACGAGGCCGCCCGCGTGCTCAGCCAGCTCAAGCGCGTGGTCCGCACCAACTACTCGAACCCGCCGTCGCACGGCGGCGCGGTCGTGGCGGCGGTGCTGTCCTCGCCCGAGCTGCGCGCCGAGTGGGAGCGCGAGCTCGCCGGCATGCGCGACCGGATCCGCGAGATGCGCACCGGGCTGGTCGAGCGGCTCGCCGCACGCGGCGTGAAGCGCGACTTCTCGTTCGTCGCCAAGCAGCGCGGCATGTTCTCGTACTCGGGGCTGACCTCGGCGCAGGTCGACCGGCTGCGCGACGAGTTCGGCATCTACGCCGTGTCCACCGGCCGGATCTGCCTGGCTGCGCTGAACAGTCGCAACATCGACTACGTGGCCGACGCGATCGCGACGGTCATCGCCTGAGGCACGCGGGCGGCCCGCCGGAGCGGCGGCGCCTGCCCTCGGCGGGTCGGGCGCCGGTCGGATCAGCGGCCGGATCGCCCGCCGGGTTCAGCGCATCGCCGAGTAGGCCGTCGGTGCGAGGAACTGGTTCGACAGGTGCGAGATCAGCGGCCCGTTGCGCTCCGTCTCGGCCTTCGCCGCAAGCCACTCCGGGTCGGTCGCGAACGCATTCCAGCGCCGCTCGCGCTCGGCCAGGCTCTCCCACTCGATGAGGTAGTACAGCAGGTTGCTGTGCTCGCCGACCAGCGTCGTCCAGAAGCCGACCTGGCGGATGCCGTGCTTGTCCCACAGCTTCAGCGTGATGGTCTCGAATCGGCGGTTCAGGTCGGGCAGGCGGCCCGGCATCGCGTGGTAGACGCGCAGTTCGTGGATCATCGCTTCCTCCTCAGCCGCGGCCGACGAAGGGCATCTTCGTCGCCATGACGGTCACGAACTGCACGTTCGCCTCGGGCGGCAGGCTCGCCATGTAGCGGATCGTGCTGCCCACGTGCTCCACGTCCATCAGCGGCTCGGGCCGGATCGACCCGTCCGCCTGCGGCACGCCGTTCGCCATCCGCGCCGCCATCGGCGTGTGCGCGTTGCCGATGTCGATCTGGCCGCAGGCGATGTCGTACTTCCGGCCGTCGAGCGAGGTCGACTTCGTCAGGCCGGTGATCGCATGCTTGGTCGACGTGTAGGGGGCCGAGTTGGGCCGCGGCGCGTGTGCCGAGATCGACCCGTTGTTGATGATCCGACCGCCGCGGGGCGTCTGCGCCTTCATGATCCGGAAGGCGTGCTGGGTACACAGGAACGGGCCGGTCAGGTTCGTGTTCACTGCAGCCTGCCACTGCTCGAGGGTCAGGTCCTCGAGGTTCACCGGCGGCGCGCCGACACCCGCATTGTTGAAGAGCAGGTCGAGGCGGCCGAAGGCGGCGACCGTGCGGTCGAACATCGCGGCGACCGAAGCGGGGTCGGTGACGTCCGCGGTGACGGCGAGCGCGCGCCCGCCCGCGCCGGACTCGGCGACCACCTGCTGCAGCGGCTCGGCCCGACGCCCCGCGAGCACCACCTTCCAGCCGTCGGCCAGCAGCGCGAGCGCCGCCGCCCGCCCGACGCCGGTGCCGGCGCCGGTCACCAGCGCCACCCTGTCGTGCGATCCCATGTCCCCTCTCTCTCGTGTCCGGGTTCGAAGATCGGCGATGGTAACGCGCCGACGCGCCTGAACCGACCGTCCGTCGCCGGCGGGATGACCTCGACGCCCGCCCGGCGGAACACTTCGACTGGACTTTTTTTCCACGCAACCCGAGCCGACGGCACCCTCCCGAGACATTCTCCGGGCGAACGGACGGCGCGGACCGACGGACGCGCGGCCCGGCCGCGATCCGTCGGCCACCGAGGATCCGACCGATGACGACACGCCGCCTCCACCCGACCGGCAGCCCCTCCACCCTCCTCGCCGCCGCACTCGCCGCGGCCGTCCTCGCAGCCTGCGGCGGCGGCGGCGGCGGCAGCAGCGGCGGCAGCGGCGATCCCGCAGCTGGAGGCACCGGTGCCGGCGCGGGCGGCGGAACCGCCGCGGCCCCGTCGACCGCGGGCACGCAGCTGGCCGCGGGCACGATCACCGGCTTCGGCAGCGTGATCGTCGACGGCGTCAAGTTCGACGACAGCGGCGCGACCGTGAAGATCGAGCGCGACGCGGCCTCGCCTTCGCTCGCCTCGCTCGGCGCACTCAAGCTCGGCATGCGGGTCGAGGTGCAGGCCGACGCGAGCGGCAAGGCGACCGGGGTCACGGTCGCGCCCGAGGTGATGGGACGCATCGCCTCGGTCTCCGGCGGCGGCTTCGTCGTCGCGGGCCAGACGGTGCGGGTCTCGACCGATGCGGCGTCGCCGACGGTGTTCGAGGGCGTCGCCGGGCTGTCGGGTCTCACGGTCGGCGACCTGGTGGAGGTGCACGGCAGCCGCGACGCGGACACCGCGATCGTCGCGTCCAGGGTCGAGCGCAAGGATCCGTCCACCGCGATCGCGATCCGCGTCGTCGGCTCGGTCGCCGGCCTGGACACCGGCGCGAAGTCGTTCAGGCTCGGTGGCCTGACGGTGAAGTGGAGCGACACGACGCGGCTGCTGCCGGCCGGCGTCGTGCTCGCGGAGGGGCTGCGTGTCGCGGTCTGGAGCGACACCGCCGTCGGCGCGGACGACTCGATCGCGGCGAAGTCGATCGTCGTGCGCCAGCCGTCGCTCGCGACCGCCGACGGTGCGCGCGTCGGCGGCACCGTTCGCGGACTCGACTTCGCGGCGAAGGCCTTCGAGGTCGACGGCGTCCGCGTCGACGCGTCGGCGGCGAGCTTCGCCAAGGGCACCGCGGCCGACCTGGCCAACGGCCGCAAGGTGCGCGTGCGGGGCAGCTTCGCGACCGGCGTGCTGAAGGCGACGGAGGTCCGGTTCGTGAAGGACCAGGGCGATGCGAACGTCGAGCTGACCGGCGTCGTCACCGACTTCGCAGGCACCACGTTCAAGGTGCGCGGCGTGCCGGTCGACGTCTCGGGCACCGGCCCCGCCTACGAGAACGGCACCGCGGCCAACCTCGCCGAAGGCGTGCTGGTGAAGGTCGAGGGCGCGGTCTCGGGCGATTCGGTGAAGCCGACCAAGGTCGAGTTCGTCACATCGGGCGACGCGCGCGGCCGCTGGCTGTTCGCCGAGGTGTCGCGCTACGACGCCGCGGCCGGCACCTTCCGGATCATGGGCCTGGACGCGCGGCTCGCGACGGATGCGGGCTTCCGCAACGCCGATGGCAGCGCGGCCACGAAGGCGGACTTCGGCGACGGCGATCGCGTGCAGGTGCGCGGCGCGCTGGTCTCGGGCGTGTTCGTGATCGCCGAGGTGATCTTCCGGCCGGGCGCTGCGCTGAAGGTCGAGGGCATCGAGGGCAGCGCCTACGACGTCGACCTCGTGGCGGGCGTGTTCCGGCTCGGCGGCACCCTCGTGCGCATCGGACCGGCCACCGTCTTCCAGGGCACGCGCGAGAACCTGCGCAACGGCGTGAAGGTCGAGGTGAGCGGCACCGTGGTCGCGGGCGAGCTGGTCGCGACCCGGGTCGAGATCGAGGACGCGCCGGTCGGCGACGTGGCACGCCTGCGCGGCCCGCTGACGGACTTCGTCTCGGCCTCCTCGCTGCGCGTCGCGGGGCAGCGCGTCGACGCGAGCGCGGCGAGCCTCGAGCCGGCGGGCGCGACGCTGTCGGCCGCGAGCGAGGGGCGCACGGTGGAGGTGCAGGGGCCGGTGGTCGACGGCGTGCTGAAGGCGACAGTGCTGCGCTTCAGGTAAGGCCAGCCGAAAGACCGGGCCCGCCGCGACGAGCGGTGGGCCTTTTTTTCCGCACCGGGAATAGGCTATACTTGCTGGCTATTCCCCGATAGCTCAGTCGGTAGAGCGACGGACTGTTAATCCGCAGGTCCCTGGTTCGAGCCCAGGTCGGGGAGCCAGACGAAGCCAAGGCCTTGCGTACGAGAGTGCGTGAGGCCTTGTCCTTTGGGGGCCCGCCGTGCAACGGCAGGAGCGAGCCGATTCGGTGCGTGGGTCGGTATCGACGGCGCCCGGCCGCATCGGCTCCGGTCACCGGCTGACGCGCGCGCATGGGCGAACGCGCAACACCACTCGCAGCGTTCGCGAGAAGCGACGTCGCTCGCCGCCGGATGCACCGTGAGGCGGGCGCATCGGCCCCGACACGGCCATACTGCGTGCTGCCGAAGCGGCCTCCTCCCGGATCGGAGCCGGTCGCGCCCGGCCCGTTGCCATGAACATCCTCTTCGTCCACCAGAACTTCCCGGGCCAGTTCCGCCACCTCGCCGCCGAGCTCGTCCGGCGCGGTCATGCGGTGACCGCGCTCGTCCCCCGGGAGCGTGCGAGCGCGGTCGCCGCGTCAGCCGCGCGCCAGGGCATCACCGTGCTGCCCTATCCGATCGCTCGCACCCCCGCTGCCGACACGCATCCGTGGATCGCGGCCATGGAGGCGAAGGTCGTGCGTGCGGAGGCCTGCTTCCGTGCCGCGCTCGCCCTGCGCGAGCGCGGGCTGCGGCCCGACCTCGTGATCGCCCATCCCGGATGGGGCGAGCCGATGATGCTCAAGGAAGTCTGGCCCGACGCGCGGCTCGGTCTGTACGCGGAATTCTTCTACGGCCCGCGCGGCCTCGACGTCGGCTTCGACCCCGAATTCGCGGTGGCGGACCCGGGCGATGCCTGCCGGGTGCGCCTGCTGAACCTGAACATGCTGGCGCACCTTCAGGACGCCGACGCGCTGCTGTCGCCCACTGCCTGGCAGGCCGGGACCTATCCCGAGCCGCACCGTTCGCGGATCGCGGTCGTGCACGACGGCATCGACACCGACGCGCTCGCACCCGACCCGACGGTCGCGCTGTCGTTCCGGACCGCCGACGGCCGCGACCTCACGCTCGACCGCCGCAGCGAGGTGGTGACCTTCGTCAACCGCAACCTCGAGCCCTACCGCGGCTACCACGTGTTCATGCGCGCGCTGCCCGACCTGCTCAGGCGACGACCGGACGCGCAGGTCATGATCGTCGGCGGCGATGCGGTCGGCTACGGCGCACGACCGGACCCGGCGCGCTTCGGCGGCCGCTCGTGGAAGCAGGTCTTCCTCGACGAGATCCGTCCGCGGCTCGCGGACGGTGACCTGGCGCGGATCCACTTCGTCGGTCGGCTGCCGTATGCACAGCTCAACGCGCTGATGCGGATCGCATCGGTCCACGTCTACCTGACCTACCCGTTCGTGCTCAGCTGGAGCCTGCTGGAGGCCATGAGCCTCGGCTGCGCCATCGTGGGCAGCGACACCGGACCCGTGCGGGAGGTGATCGCCGATGGCGAGACCGGCCTGCTCGTCGACTTCTTCGACGGCGCCGCGCTCGTCGACCGGGTCTGCGCGCTGCTCGCCGACCCGGCCGAGCGGGCGCGGCTGGGCGCCCGCGCCCGGGCGTTCGCGCGCGAGCGCTACGACCTCGGACGCGTCTGCCTGCCCGGCCAGCTGGCCTGGGTCGACGCACTGGGCGCCGGACGGGCCGCGGCACACGGCTGACCGCCCCCTGCCGACGGTCGCGCGGGGTCGCCGGCGACACGAACTCGCTCACTGTCCCCGGTGCAGCGGCCGGGGACGCGTCGGCTCCGGCTCGCTCGGGTGACCCGGGCTCCACGCGCGCGACCCGGTCGACCCGGGATCAGGACGCCGGTTCGATCGATTCGGCCGACACGCGCGCCCACATCGCGCGCAGCCAGTCCTTCATCTTCAGCGCCTCCTGCCAGCGGTCCGACAGCTCGTAGCCGTCGCCGCCGGTGATCGCATAGGGCGACGGACCGAGCTCGCACAGGAAGGTCAGCGTCGCGTCGGGCCCCGCGCGACGCCGCCAGCTGCGCATCCCGTACTCCCACCAGCCGAGAAAGAGCTCGACCCAGCCCTGGTGCTGCGGGAAGTCGAGCTGCACCTGCACCTGCTCGCGACTCGCGACGCGGCCGTGGAAGCCCCAGCTCGCGTCGAGGATGCGCTTCATCAGCCCGTGGTTGGTCTCGTCGATCGGCCACGCGAACTCGCGGCCGACCACGTAGTGCGACAGGTCGGCGGTCAGCCGCATGTCCGGGAAGCAGTCGAGCAGGTGCAGCGTGAAGAACAGGTCGGTCGTCATCCGGTCACGGTGCGTCTCGATGTGCACCGCGACGCCGGCCTCGTCGGCGAGCCGCCGCCAGCCCTCGATGTAGGGGATGCACGCCTCGAGCCGGTACGGGCGCACGTCCGGCTGGAGATTGACGTGATCCGCGCCGAGCGCGGCCACGTGTTCGAGGATCGGCTTCAGCTCGTCGACCGTGCGCGGATAGCACTGCGCCTGCCAGCTCATGCCGTGGTCGCGCAGGAAGCCGGTGACCGTGCGGGCGAAGTCGAAGTCAGCGAAGCGCACGCCACAGCCGTCGAAGCCGGCGGCTCGGATCATCTCGAGCTTCTCCTCGAGCGACCACTCCAGGCCGTCGGGGCGGCGACGCTCCATCGCCCACAGCGACTGGTACACCTTGAAGGTCTGCATCGCGTCGCCCCCTGGCGCGGATCATCGTTCTCGTTGCGGGCACTGTAGCGCAGCGACCCGCCGGCCGGGAACCCGGGCGCTGCCGCCGCTCGGCGTGCCGGCGCGCGATCCGACCCTCGCATCGGCGGCGTCCGACGCCGCGCGCCGGTCCGCCGGTCGCGCTCAGCGCGCGACCGCGGCCTGCCGCCGACGGGTCCCCTGGGCCGGCGCCCGCCGCCCGCCGCCCGAGGCCCGCTGCGGCTCCGCCCGCGGCTGCAGCAGCGTGAACCACCAGCCCGCGGCCTGCGGGTTCTGCCCGAAGAACTGCAGCAGCGCATCGGCCTCGCGCGCGTGCGCGGTGCGCAGCGGCGTCTGGTCGGTGACGCCGGCTTCGTGGTGCAGGCCGTGGATCGCCTCGTGCAGGAAGATGACGGCGAGCTGCGTGCCCGAGAGCGCCGGATCGAGCTCGATGCGCCGGCGCTCGAGGTCGGCCTGCCCGAACACGCGCAGCCGCGTGGCCGTCTTCACCGGCAGCCGCCGCACGGTCCAGCCGTTCGGGCCGACGACCAGCCGCTGCGGCGTGCGCACGCTGCGGCGGACGTGCGGGCTGATCGCGCGCAGCAGCGCCCAGGTCAGTCGCGGGTTGCGGCGGGCGAGCTGCGACAGGCCGCTCGCGAGCGAGTGCGTGAGGTGCTCCTCGGTGCTGTCGACGATCAGCACGGCCTGCGCGTAGTGCACCAGCCGGACCACCGCGTGGACGAACGCACGCAGCCACTGCGTCGGCGTCAGCCCCTCGCGGATCAGGATCCGGCCGTGGGTGAGGTCCAGGCACGCATGCCGCCGGCGCACCGGCATCTGCGCGGCCGACAGCTCGCGCACGACGAGCGTGTAGGGGCCCAGCTCCATGCTCTCGGACAGCGCGAGCGTGCGCAGCTGGGCGGTCATCAGGATCGGATGGGGTGCCACGGCGAAACTCCTTGGGCCCCATCATCGCCCGGTTCGGGCCCGGTTTCTATTGGCGGATGCCCCGATGCGGGCTATGCCGTCCGGCCGACCCCTCGTCCCGACCGGCGTTCCACGAATCGCTCACCGGTTCGACCGTTTTGCATGATTCAACCGGATCGACCGGCGTCGGTCCGGCCCCGCTAGACCGTCGGCAGGCGCCAGCCGCGCCGGACCGCGAGCATCCGCAGCGCGAATGCGGCGCCGGATCCGGCGGCGATCGCGACCGGGCGCGGCGCGCCCGCCGCCTCGAGCGCGACCAGCAGCCAGCCGCCGGCGAACGCGCAGGTCGCCTGCAGCTCGGTGCGCCGGAAGATCCGGGGCACCTCGTTCGAGAAGACGTCGACGATCACGCCGCCGAAGGTCGCGGTGATCACGCCCATCATCACCGCGACGAACGGCGGCAGGCCCGCATCGAGCGACAGCGCGGTGCCGGTCGCGGCGAACAGGCCGAGCCCGAGCGCATCCGGCCAGGGCACCACGCGCTCGACCCAGCCGCGCGCGCGATGCCGCGACAGCCAGGGCAGCGCGAGGCTCAGCACGAAGACGGCGACGACCCAGCCGTGATGCTCGATCCAGAAGAGCGGCCGGCGGTCGATCAGCAGGTCGCGCAGCGTGCCGCCCCCGAACGCCGCGACGAAGGCGAGCACGAAGTGGCCGACCGGGTCCATGCCCCGGCGTTCGGCCTCGAGGTAGCCGGACACGGCGAACGCAACGAGGGCCGCGATCTCGGCCCAGCGCAGCGCGAGTTCCATGCGACGACTCTACCGCACAGGCATAGAATCGGTCGCATCAGGACTCCGTCGATCGAGGTGTTCGCCATGCATGCGGCCCCGCGCACGTCCCCCCTCCTCCGCCCGCTCGCGGGTCCCGCACTCGCCGCGGCGCTGCTCGCCGTGCAGTCACCCGCCGCCGCGCAGCCGCAGCAGGTGGTCCGCGGCCCGATCGCCACCTACTGGGTGACGGCCGACACCGTCGCCGGGCTCGGCGCCATGGCGGCCGGCGGCGGCGGGCTCGGCTCGGTGCTCGGCATGCTGGCCGGGCGCACGCCCGGTCCGGTGCGCACGCTCGACCTGCGGCTGGGCTCGACGCAGTCGCCCGCCGGCGTCCCCGAGGCGGCACACCTGATCCCGCCGGGCATGTCGATGGGCCCGCAGCTGCCGCTGGTCACGCCGCCGCCCGCCGCCCCGTCGCAGCCCGAGCGCGGCGAGCGGCAGTTGCCCGACGGCATGCAGGAGCCGAAGGGCCGGCTGCTGGTGTTCTGGGGCTGCGGCGACACCGTCGGGCCCGGCCAGCCGGTGATCCTCGACTTCTCGAAGATCGGCTCGGGGCAACCGATGCCGAACCTCGTCTCGCGTGCCGTCCGTGCCCCGCGCGGGCCGAGCTTCGGCTCGAGTCGCAGCTACGGCGCGTGGCCGAACGACCGGGACCGGCAGCCCGTGCCGGCCACCGGATCGCTGCGCGGCGAGCACCAGGTCAAGGGCAGCTACAGCCCCGACATCCGTTTCGTCGTCGAGCGGCAGGACTGGCTCGCGCCGGTCGAGCTCGCGCTGGCGCGATCGCCCGCCGGCTCGAGTCCGGCGAGCTGGAAGGCCATCGCCGGCGCGACCGGCTACTTCATGAGCGCGTTCGGCGCGGGCAGCGCCGACGGCTCGACGACCGACGTCGTCATGTGGACCTCGAGCGCCGTCCAGGAGACCGGCGGCGCGCTGATGGACCACGTGCCGCCCGGCGAGGTCGCGCGGCTGATCCGCGAGCGCGTCGTGATGCCGCCCGACCGGACGGAATGCACCGTGCCCGCCGAGGTGCTGAAGGCGATGCCCGCGGGCATGGTCAGCTTCACCGCCTACGGCGACGAGCTGAACGTGTCCCACCCGCCGCGCCCGCAGGATCCGAAGGTGCCCTGGGACATCCAGTGGTCGGTGAAGCTGCGCCTCAAGTCCTCGGCGATGCAGCCGCTCGGCGAGGGCATGGCCGGCCTGACGAACGCGGGCGGCGGCAGCCGCGCGCCCGCGCCGGCGGCCGGCTCGACGCCCCCCGCGGATGCCGGCACCCCCCCGCCGTCCTCGCAGGCACCGGCGCCGGGCGCGCCGGCCTCGCCCACCGACGCGGTCCAGCAGGGCGTCCAGGAAGGCGTGCGCGTGCTGCGCGGGCTCTTCAACCGTTGAGCGCCCGTTGACGGCCCGGCGACTGCTGATCGCCTGGTGGTCGAACACCGGTGGCACCGAGGCGCTGGTCCGTGCGGCCGCCGACGCGGCCCGGGAGGCGGCCCGCGACGCGCCGGGCACGCTCGAAGTGGCGTCGGTCCGCTGCGACCGCCTCGGGCCCGACGCGCTGCTGCGCGCCGACGGGCTGGTGCTGGCGGCGCCGGAGTGCCTGGGCTCGATGGCCGGCCCGATGAAGGCCTTCGTCGACCGGTGCTGGTATCCCGCGCTCGACCGGCTCGCCGGGCGGCCCTACGGGGCGATGGTCTGCGCGGGCAGCGACGGCCACGGCACGCTCCGGCAGTTCGACCGGATCGCCGCCGGCTGGCGCCTGCGGCGCGTCGCCGAACCGGTGCTCGCGATCACCGGCGCCCAGACGCCCGAGGCCATCGCCGCGCCGAAGCGGATCGCCGCCGCCGACCTCGCGCGGGCCGCCGAGCTGGGCGCGACGCTGGGCGTCGGGCTGTCGCTCGGGGTCTGGTAGCGGCCCGACGGCGAGCACCCGGACGACGGCACGACCGCCGGGCCCGACCGTGCGCCGCGATCGCCCGTCCGGGCGGGGCCCTCAGTCGCCCGAGCCCTCGCCGTCCGGCAGCGGCTCGTCGCCGAAGCGCGTGCCGACCGCGCGCGCCGCGCGCACCCACGGGTGGTCCGGCGGGACCGTCCGCAGCGTCGCGATCGCATCGGCGATCGGCACGGCGACGACCTCGGTCCCCCGCAGCGCGACCATCACGCCCGATTCGCCCGCGCAGACCCGCTCGGCGGCCGCCACGCCGAAGCGGGTCGCGAGCAGCCGATCGGCGGCCGTCGGCGAGCCGCCACGCTGCAGGTGGCCGAGCACCGTCACGCGGGTCTCGAGCCCGGCGCCCTCCTCGATCCGCCGCGCCACGACCGCGCCGACCCCGCCGAGCTGCTTCGCGTCGGTGCGCCGCTCGTCGAGGCCCTTCAGCACCTCGCCACCCTCCGGCAGCCGCGCGCCCTCGGCCACGCAGACGATGGAGTAGCGCCGGCCGCGGCGCGCACGCTGGCGCACGTGCCGGAAGACCGCGTCCCATCGGAACGGGAGCTCCGGGATCAGGATCGTGTCGGCCCCGCCGGCCATGCCGCCGGCGAGCGCGATCCAGCCGGCGTAGCGCCCCATGACCTCGATCACCATCACGCGGTGGTGCGACGACGCGGTCGTCGTCAGCCGGTCGATCGCCTCCGAGACGATCGACACCGCGGTGTCGAAGCCGAAGGTGACGTCGGTCGCGGCCAGGTCGTTGTCGATCGTCTTCGGCACGCCCACGACCGGCACGCCGAGTTCGACGAGGCGCTGCGCGATGTGCATCGAGCCGTCGCCGCCGACCACCACCAGCGCGTCGAGCGCGGCCTCGCGCAGCCGCTCGAGCATCCGCGCCGACACGTCGCGGATCTCCACGCGACCGTCGTCGCGGACCACCGGGAAATGCCAGGGATCGCCCTTGTTGGTGGTGCCGAGCACGGTGCCGCCCTCGCCGATCAGGCCGGCCACCTCGTTGTAGTCGAGCTCGCGCATCCGGCCCTCGAGCAGCCCCTCGAAGCCATCCTCGATGCCGACCACCGTCGCGCCGTGACGGCCGCGCGCGGTCCGGGTGAACGCGCGGATCACGGCGTTCAGGCCGGGGCAGTCGCCGCCGCCGGTCAGCAGGCCGATGCGTCGCGGAAGGGTCGTCGGGCTCATCGGGACCTCGAGGTGGATGCGCGGACCGATGCTAGCGCGTCGGCGCCCCCGGGCCGCAGCCGTCGCCCCGCATGCGGGGCCGCCGTGCGCCTCGCGAACGGTCGACGGGACGTCTCCAGCGCGGCCCGCGGGACGCCGCGCGTGCCGCAGGCCGGCGTCGGCCCGAGCGCAGGACCGATCGGTCGCCGCGAAGACCTCCGACTGCCGCGTGCTAGCCTCGCGGGGTCGTGTCCCGTCCGCCGTCCGCCGCGTCCGTCCCCCGCCGCCGGCTGCTCGCCGCGTCGCTCGCGCTGCTGCGGCGCGCCACGCCGGCGCCCATCTCGGTCGCGCTCGGACTGCCCCATGCCCGCGCCGCCGCCGCCCGAGCCGCGTCCGAGCCGATCGAGGGCCTCGCACTCGACGTGCACGACGGCGATTCGTTCACGATGCGCGCCGACGACGGCCGCCGGCTGCGGATCCGCGTCTCGGGCATCGACGC
Source organism: Pseudomonadota bacterium (assembly GCA_046046245.1). Lineage (GTDB taxonomy): Bacteria > Pseudomonadota > Gammaproteobacteria > Burkholderiales > Burkholderiaceae_E > UBA4615. Next base: position 99,227 of record JBJOKE010000080.1, read on the forward strand.
GCCCGAGCAGCACCAGCCCTGGGCCGAGCAGTCCCGCCGCCACCTCGGCGACCTGATGCGCGGCCGCCGCCTGCGGATCGAGCCGGTCAAGCAGGACGTGTTCGACCGCACCGTCGCGAAGATCTGGGTGCTCGACGACGACGCGCCGCCACGCGACGCAGGCCTCTCGCTGATCGAGGCCGGGCTCGCCTGGCACTTCGTGCGCTACCAGGCCGACCAGCCGCCGTCCGACGTGCCCCGCTACGCGCAGGCCGAGCGGGCCGCCCGCGCGCGCCGCGCCGGCCTCTGGCAGGACCCGGCGCCCGAGGCGCCGTGGGATTTCAGGGCACGGCTGCGCCGTCACGAAGCAGCGCCGGAACGACGTCCGCGGCGCGACCCCGGAGGCTGACGGTCGCGATCCCGTCGAGCCCGGTCGGGTTCGGATCGACGACGATCACCGGCCGGTGCCGCCGGGCCGCCACGAGCGGCAGGCTCGCCGCCGGCTGGACCAGGCCCGAGGTCCCGACGACGAGCAGCGCGTCCGCCTCGGCTGCGAGCCGCTCGGCGCGCTCGAACGCCCCGGGCGGCAGCCGCTCGCCGAACCAGACCACGCCCGGTCGCAGCGGCGCGACGCCGCAGCGCGGGCACGGCGGCGGCACGCGCGCGTCGCGCTCCCAGCCCTCGGACGCGGGTCCGCAGCCCTCGAGGCAGCGGGCGCGAACGATGCTGCCGTGCAGCTCGATCACGTCGCGGCTGCCGGCGCGCCGGTGCAGGCCGTCGACGTTCTGCGTGACCACCGCGAGACGGCGGCCCGGCCGCTGCGCGTCGGCGATCGCCCGATGCGCAGCATTCGGCTCGGCCCGCGCGATGCCCGCCCGCCGCTCGGCGTACCAGCGCCAGACCAGCGCCGGGTCGGCGCGGAAGCCCTCCTCGGTCGCGAGACGCGTCGGGTCGTGCCGCGCCCAATGGCCCTCGAGCGCATCGCGGAAGGTGGGGATGCCGCTCTCGGCCGATACGCCCGCGCCGGTGAAGACCAGGAGGCGCGTCGCATCGCCGATCAGGACGCGCGCCCGCTCGAGCGCCTCGGCGCCTGCGCCTGCGCCTTCGCCACGATCGTAACGTCCATGACGATCGGCATGCCCGCCGTCCCGCTCGCCGCTGCCGCTCACGTGCTCCCGGCACGCGTGCGACGCACCGTTTCGTAGAGCACCACGCCGGCCGCTACCGACACGTTCAGGCTCGCGACCTGGCCGGCCATCGGGATCGACACCAGCGCGTCGCAGCGTTCACGGGTCAGCCGGCGCAGCCCCACGCCCTCGGCACCGAGCACCCAGGCCACGGCCGGCGGAATGTCCACCGTCCACAGGGTCGCATCCGCCTCGTCGGCCGCGCCGAGCACGATGATGCCGCGCTCCTGCAGGTCGTCGATCGTCCGCGCGAGGTTCGTCACCATCACGTACGGCACGCTGTCGGCCGCGCCGCTGGCGGTCTGGATCGCCGCATCGTTCAGTGGACAGGCGTGGTCCTTGGGCGCGATCACCCCGTGTGCGCCGGCACCGTCGGCGACCCGCAGGCAGGCGCCGAGATTGCGCGGATCGGTCACGCCGTCGAGCAGCAGCAGCAGCGGCGGACCCTCGATGCCGTCGAGCAGCGCATCGAAGCCGACGGCGGGCGGCCGCGCCTCGGCGATCGCGACCACGCCCTGGTGCCGACGGTTCGGGCACAGCCGGTCGAGTCGCGCCGCATCGACCTTGCGGGCCTCGACACCCGCCTTCGCGGCCGCCGCGAGCAGCTCGCGCATCCGGCCGTCGTCGCGCCGCGCGTCGACGTACAGCTCCTTCACCGACTCCGCCTGCCGGCGCAGCCGCGAGGTCACGGAGTGGAATCCGAAGACCAGCATGTCAGCGCCGCCGCTTGCGCTTGCCGCCGCGCGGTTCGGGCTTGGCCGCGCCGCGCCGCTTCGCGGCCTGCCGCTCGGCCCGCGCCCGGCTCGCCTTCTCGGACTTCGCCGGCGCGGCCCGCCGCCCCGTGCGCTCGGCGAGCGGCGCGGGGCCGAGCTCGGCGGCGCTCGGCACGCGCGGCGGCCGCGACTCGGGCCGAGGCCCCTCGGTGCGCACCATGCGGAACTCGATGCGCCGCGCCTCGAGGTCGACGCGCGAGACCTGCACGTCGAGCTCGTCGGTGAGGCGGAACCGCCGACCGGTGCGCTCGCCGCGCAACTCGTGCTGCGCCTCGATGTACTGGAAGTACTCGCTGCCCAGCTCGGAGACGTGCACCAGTCCCTCGACGAACAGCTCGTTGAGCGTGACGAACAGGCCGAAGGTCGCGACGCCGGTCACGCGACCGCGGAACTGCTCGCCGACGCGCTCGCGCATGTACTGGCACTTCAGCCATGCCTCGACATCGCGCGACGCCTCGTCGGCGCGGCGCTCGTTGCCCGAGCAGACCAGCCCGAGGGACTCCCAGCGATCGACCTCGTCGCGCTGCGCCCCGCTCATCCGGCCGCGCTCGGCGGCACGGTCCTCGGCGCGTGCCGCGGCCTTGGGCGTCGGCGTCGACGGCCTGCGGCCGCGACCGCCTGCAGGCGGCGGCACCTCGCCCGTCGGTGCCGGCGGCGCGTAGCGCTCGCCGCGCAGCAGCGCCTTGATCACGCGGTGCGTCAGCAGGTCCGGGTAGCGGCGGATCGGCGACGTGAAGTGTGCGTAGGCCTCGTACGACAGGCCGAAGTGCCCCACGTTGTGGGGCGAGTAGATGGCCTGCTGCATCGAGCGCAGCAGCATGGTCTGAAGCAGTCCGGCATCGGCGCGCGGCGCGATCTGCGCGGCGAGCGCGGCGTAGTCGGCCGGGCTCGGATCCTCGCCGCCCCCCAGCGTCAGGCCCACGCCCTGCAGGAACTCGCGCAGCAGCGCGAGCCGCTCGGGCGTCGGCCCCTCGTGGATCCGGTAGAGCGCCGGATGCTTGCAGCGTGCGACGAAGTCGGCCGCGCAGGTGTTCGCGGCCAGCATGCATTCCTCGATCAGCTTGTGCGCGTCGTTGCGCGTGCGCGCGACGATCTTCTCGATGCGGCCGGCCACGTCGCAGACGATCTTCGTCTCGGTGGTATCGAAGTCCATCGCGCCGCGCGCACCACGCGCCTTGACCAGCGCGCGGAACAGGTCGTAGAGGTTCTGCAGGTGCGGGACCAGCGGCGCGCGGGCACGCGCGGCGGCGGGATCGCGGCCCGACAGGATCGACCAGACCTCGTCGTAGGTCAGGCGCGCGGCCGAGTGCATCACCGCCTCGTAGAACTGGTAGGCCTTCACCTGCCCGCGTGCGGTGATCACCATGTCGGCCACCAGCACCAGGCGGTCGACCGCCGGATTCAGCGAGCACAGCCCGTTCGACAGCTTCTCCGGGAGCATCGGGATCACCCGGCGCGGGAAGTAGACCGAGGTCGAGCGCTCCAGCGCGTCGGCGTCGAGGGCACCGCCGGCGTCGACGTAGTGCGCGACGTCCGCGATCGCGACCAGCAGCCGCCAGCCGCCGGCGCGTCGGCCGGAGGTCTCGAGCGGCTCGCAGTAGACCGCGTCGTCGAAGTCGCGCGCGTCCTCGCCGTCGATCGTCACCAGCGGCACGTCGCGCAGGTCCACGCGGCGCTTCAGGTCGGTCGTCCTCACCTGCGCGGGCAGCTTCGCCGCCTGCGCGAGCGCGACCTCGGAGAACTGGTGCGGCACGTCGAACTTGCGCACCGCGATCTCGATCTCCATGCCCGGGTCGTCGATCGCGCCGAGCACCTCGACCACCCGCCCCATCGGCGGCGTGTGCCCGTTCGGGGGCTGGACGATCTCGACGCTGACGACCTGGCCGGGCTGCGCCTTCGCGGCATCGCCCGGCGCGATCAGGATGTCGTGCTTGATCCGCTGGTCCTCGGGCACCACGACGGTGACCCCGCGCTCCAGAACGAGACGACCGACCAGCCGGCGATGGCCGCGGTCGGTGACCTCGACGATCGAGCCCTCGGGCTTGCCGCGCTGGTCGAAGCCGGTGCGCCGGGCGAGCACGCGGTCGCCGTGCATGACCTTCTGCATCTCGCGCGGCGCGAGGAACAGGTCGGGGCCGCCCGCGTCGGGCACGAGGAAGCCGAAGCCGTCGCGGTGGCCGACGACGCGGCCGGCCACGAGGTCGAGGCGGCTCGCCAGCAGCAGCGCGCCCTTGCGGTTGGGGAGCAGCTGGCCGTCGCGTTCCATCGCGACGATCCGCTGCTCGAACGCGGCGGCATGCCGCGGGGGCACGCCGAGCCGCTCGCCGAGCTCCTTCGGCCCGAGCGGCGTGTCGGCGGCGCGCAGCGCCTCCAGGATCGCTTCCCGGGTCGGGGGGGTCCAGGCCTTGCTCACGGTTTGACAGGTCTCTTCATTGTGCTATTCTCGATGGCTCTGCAGCGTTGCTTGCAACGCTCAGTGCCCAGATGGCGGAATTGGTAGACGCACTAGGTTCAGGTCCTAGCGCCAGCGATGGTGTGGAGGTTCGAGTCCTCTTCTGGGCACCACGATTCTGAAGGAAGGCCCCGCGCGAGCGGGGCCTTTTTCTTTGGTCCGGGTGCCGCGCCGATCAGGACGGCCACCTCGCCTTGAGGTCGCTCGGCCGCAGGTGGTCGTATTCCTCGAAAGGCTGATGGATCCACGGATTCGTCGGCAGGTGGTCGACGTAGAAGTCCGGCTCGGCCACCGACTGACCCTTGCGCCAGATCACCGCCGAGCGGATCTCCTCGACGTGCGGATACCGCAGCTTCAGCGCGGGGATGACCTCGACCAGCGTCGCGCCGGAGTCGACGAGGTCGTCGGCGAGCAGCCAGCGCGGCCCGGGCAGCGGCTCGGCGCTGCTCATGTGCTCGGCGATCATCAGCCGGCTCTGCGTGGTGCCGGCGTTCTCGCGGTACGAGCTGGTGAACAGCACGCCGAGCGGCTTGCGGAACAGCCGCGACAGCGCGTCGCCGACGCGCAGGCCGCCGCGGGCGAGGCAGACGATCGCGTCGAAGTTCCAGTTGGCGTCGTGGACGCGGACGGCGAGCTTCTCGATCAGCCGGTTGTACTCGTCCCAGGAGACGTGGAGGTCCCTCATCGCGGCGGCTCTCAGTGCTGGAAGGGGTGGCGCAGCAGGATGGTCTCGTCGCGGTCGGGACCGGTGGAGACCATGTCGATCGGCGCGCCCACCAGTTCGGACAGGCGCTCCAGGTACCGTTGCGCGCCGGCGGGCAGCCCGTCCCAGCTGCGCACGCCGAAGGTCGTGCCGGTCCAGCCGGGCAGCTCCTCGTAGAGCGGCTCGCAGGTGGCGACGTCCTCGGCGCCGAAGGGCAGCAGGTCCACCGGTTGCCCCGCGCGGCGGTAGCCGGTGCAGATCTTCACCGACGGCAGTCCGTCGAGCACGTCGAGCTTGGTCACGCACAGGCCGCTGACGCCGTTCAGCTGGATGGAGCGCCGCATCGCGACCGCGTCGAACCAGCCGCAGCGGCGCGGCCGGCCGGTGACCGAGCCGAATTCGTTGCCCTTCGTCGCCAGGTGCCGGCCGACCTCGTCGAAGAGCTCGGTCGGGAACGGCCCCGAGCCCACGCGCGTCGTGTAGGCCTTCGCGATGCCCAGCACGTAGTCGAGCTGCTGCGGGCCCACGCCCGCGCCCGGCGCGGCGGCGCCGGCGATGCAGTTGCTGCTGGTGACGTACGGGTAGGTGCCGTGGTCCACGTCGAGCAGCGCGCCCTGCGCGCCCTCGAACAGCAGACGGTCGCCGCGGCGGGCGGCGGCGGCCAGCTCGGCCGGCACGTCGGCGACCATCGGCGCCACGCGCGGCGCGAGCTTCAGCGCGTCGTCGACGACCTGGTCGGGATCGAGCGCCTGCGCGCCGTAGTAGTTGACCAGCGCGAAGTTGTGGAAGTCGAGGACCTCGCGGACCTTCGCACGCAGCCGCTCCGGCGCGAACAGGTCGTGCACGCGGACCGCGCGGCGACCCACCTTGTCCTCGTAGGCCGGACCGATGCCGCGGCCGGTGGTGCCGATCTTCGCGTCGCCGCGCTTGGCCTCGCGGGCGCGGTCGAGCGCCACGTGGTACGGCAGGATCAGCGGACAGGTGCCGCTGATCCGCAGCCGGTCGCGGACCGCGACGCCGGCGCGCTCGAGCTCGTCGATCTCCTGCAGCAGCGCCTCCGGAGACAGCACGACGCCGCTGCCGATGAAGCAGGTGACGTTGGGCCGCAGGATGCCCGAGGGGATGAGGCGCAGCACCTGCTTCCTGCCGCCGATCACCAGCGTGTGCCCGGCGTTGTGTCCGCCCTGGAAGCGGACCACGCCCTGCGCCTGCTCGGTCAGCCAGTCGACGACCTTGCCCTTGCCCTCGTCGCCCCACTGGGTGCCGATGACGACCACGTTCTTGCCCATGTGCTTTTCCTACTCCCTGCGCAGGGGCCTCGTGCCCCAGCCCGCCCCGGCTCTCTCGAGCTCGCGGTCGCATTCGAATTCCTGCTGCTCGTGCTCGTGGCCCGGCAGCACCTGCACGACGATCTCGCCGGCCGCGCGCAGCGCACGCACGGCCGCGGCGAGCGACGCGTCGTCGCCCCAGGGCGCGCGGATCGCGCCCGTCGGCGGCCGCTCGGGCACGAGCGAGGCCAGCTCGCGCAGCTCGAGCGAGAAGCCCGTCGCCGGTCGCGCACGCCCGAAGGCGGCGCCGACGTTGTCGTAGCGCCCGCCGCGGCCGATCGCGTTAGGCAGGCCCTCGACGTAGGCGGCGAAGATCGCGCCGCTGTGATAACGGTAGCCCCGCGCGTCGCCGAGGTCGAGCGCGATCTCCACCGACAGCCCCTCGCCGCCCGCCAGCTGGGGCGCCGCCGCCAGCCGCTCGAGCTGCGCGAGCGCATCCTCGATCGCGGGCAGCGCGGGCAGCGCCGCGCGGGCCCGCGCGAGCACCTCGGTCACCGGCCCGAACAGCCCGGGCAGCGCGCGCAGCGCCCGCGTCGCCGGCCCGTCGCCCGCCGCGGCCAGCAGCGCCGACAGACCCGGTGCGTCCTTGGCCTGCAGCAGCGGGAACACCTCGTCCTCGCCGAAACCCGGCAACTGCGACAGCAGCGTGCGGACGATCGCCACGTGGCCGAGGTCGATCCGCACCCTCGGCACGCCGGCGGTGCGCAACGACTGCAAGAGCATCTCGACCACCTCGAGGTCGGCCTCGGGGCCGGCATGGCCGAACAGCTCGGCGCCGACCTGCAGCGGCTCGCGCGTCGACAGCGGGCCGGCCGGCCGGGCATGCAGCACGCTGCCGGCATAGCAGAGGCGGACGACGCCGGCGCGATCGAGCAGGTGCGCGTCGATGCGTGCGACCTGCGGCGTGATGTCCGCGCGCAGGCCCATCGTGCGGCCCGAGAGCTGGTCGATCAGCTTGAAGGTGGTGAGATCGAGGTCGCGCCCGCTGCCGGTCAGCAACGAGTCGAGGTACTCGAGCGTCGGCGGCATCACCAGCTCGTAGCCGTACGTGCGGTACAGGTCGAGCAGGCAGCGTCTGAGCTCCTCGATCCGCCGGGCCTCGCTCGGCAGGATGTCGGAAATGCTCTCGGGGAGGAGCCAGCGCGGCATCGGGACGTTCGGAGTGGACGCGTCTCGCGACGCGCGATCAGGCGGCGGCGGCCAGCAGCAGCAGGCCGGCCACCGTCGCGGCCAGGCCCATGAAGCGGATCTGCCCGTCGCGCAGCGACGCGATCCGACGCATGGCCTCGCGCCAGCTCGGCGGCGAGACCAGCGGCATCAGGCCCTCGACGATCAGCATCAGGCCGAGGGCGGCGATCAGGTTCGCGACCATCGCACGGTCATCACTTGCGGGGTCCGGCCGCCGAGCCGCCCTGCCCGCCCGCACCGCGGAAGTAGCGGAAGAACTCCGACTGCGGGTCGAGGACGATGACGTCGCTGCGCGAACGGAAGCTCGCGCGGTACGCCTCGAGACTGCGGTAGAAGCTGGCGAACTCCGGGTTCTGGCTGAAGGCCTCGGCGAACAGCGCGGAGGCCTTCGCGTCGCCCTCGCCCTTGACCCGCTGCGCGTCACGGTAGGCCTCGGCGATGATCACGTCGCGCTGGCGGTCGGCGTCCGCGCGGATCTTCTCCGACTCGGCCGCACCGGTCGCGCGGCGCTCGTTGGCGACGCGCTTGCGCTCGGACTGCATCCGGTCGTAGACCCGCTCGCTGACCTCGGGCGCGAAGTCCACGCGCTTGAGCCGGACGTCGATGATCTCGGCGCCGATCTGCTTGGCGTCCTCGTTCATCTTCGTGCGGACCGAGTCGAGCAGCTCCTGGCGCTTGCCGGAGATGACGTCCGAGACGGTCTTCTTGGCGATCTCGTTGTTCAGCGTGTCGCGCAGGCTGCGCTGCAGCCTGTCGCTGGCGATCAGCTCGCTGCCGCCCACCGACACGAAGAAGCGGCGCGGCTCGGCGATCCGCCACTTCACGAAGGTGTCGATCTGGACGTTCAGCTTCTCCGACGTGATGAACCGGTCGACGTCGGCGGTGTCGATCGTCAGGATGCGGTTGTCGAAGTACTGGACGTTCTGGAACGGCGGCGGCAGCTTGAAGTGCAGGCCGGGCTTGGAGATCACCTCCTTGATCTCGCCGAGCGCGAAGACCACCGCGTACTGACGCTGGTCGACGACGAAGAGCATGCTCGAGGCGACGCCGAGCGCCACCAGCAGGCCGAGGAAGGCGAATGCGATCCGGTTCATGGTCTCGGCTCCGGTCAGCGGCCGGCGTCGCGGTCGCGGCTGCGCAGGCCGTCGCGACCGCCACCTTGCGGCATCGGCGTCGCGGGCGGCGACGCGGGCGCATCGGCGCGGGCCTCGGCCGACGGCTGCGCGGCGGACCGCGACGCGTCGGACGCGGCCTGCTGCACGAGGCGATCGAGCGGCAGGTACAGCAGGTTGCCATTGCCGCGGGAGTCGACGATGACCTTGCTGGTGTTCGCGAAGATCTGCTGCATCGTGTCGAGGTAGAGCCGCTCGCGGGTGACCGCGGGCGCCTTCGCGTATTCGGTGAGGACCTGCTTGAAGCGCGACGCGTCACCCTCGGCGCTCACGATCACGCGCTGCTTGTAGCCCTCGGCCTCCTGCTGGAGACGACCCGCGGTGCCGCGCGCCTTCGGGATCACGTCGTTCGCGTAGGCCCGGCCCTCGTTGATGAGTCGCTCGCGGTCCTGCGCGGCCTTGTTCGCGTCCTCGAAGGCCGCCTGCACCTGCTCGGGCGGCTGCGCCTGCTGGATGGTCACGTCGACGATGCCGATGCCGGCCTTGTACCGGTCGGCGATCGACTGCATCAGCTTCAGCGCCTCCTTGGCGACCTGCTCCTTCTCCTCGTAGAGGACCTGGTCGATGCCCATCCGACCGATGACCTCGCGGGTGGCCGTCTCGGCGGCCTGCCGGACGATCTCCTCGGGCGCGCCACCGGGATTGTTGTTGAAGAGGAAGGCCTTCGGATCGCTGATCCGGTACTGGACCGCGAACTGCAGGTCGACGATCGCCTGGTCGCCGGTGAGGATCAGCGACTCGCGCGGGACCTTGTTCTTCACGTTGGTCCGGTAGCCCACCTCGACCTGGCGCAGCCGCTGCACGTCGACCAGCTCGGCGGTCTCGACGGGATACGGCAGGCGCCACTTGAAGCCGGCGCTCTCGACCATCCGCTGGAACTCGCCGAAGCGCAGGATCGCCGCGGCCTGGCCTTCCTGGATGATGTAGAAGCCGCTGCCCAGCCAGAGCAGGAAGGCGATGCCGCCGATCAGCCCGAGGCCGGCACCCGCGCCCCGCATCGACGGCATCGAGGGCCCTCCCCCGCCGGCCCTCGGCGGCTCGCCGCCGCCCTTGCCGAACATGCGGTTCAGCCGGCGGTTGAAGTCGCGCCAGAGCTCGTCGAGATCGGGCGGGCCGTCGTTGCCGCCCCCGGGACGGTTGCGGGCATCGCCCGGGCGCTGCGAGCGATCGTCGTTCTGACCGCCGGAGCCGCTGCGGCCCCAGCCCGGGTCATTGAGCGACAACAGTGTGCGAATGCGGGTCCACATCTGGCATGCCGTTCGGAAGGTGCTGCTCGATCGGAGGGGTGTCGCCGCGGTCGGAGGCGTCTCGCGAACCCGGCTCGTCACCGTCGTCGGAAACGGGGCCGGGGTCCTTTCGGAATCCGTCCGGAACCGCCGCGCGGAAGTCGGACTCGTGAGCCGCCCGCCTGCCCACGTGCCCGACCGACCGGGCGCCCGGGTCGCTCCGCTCGGCGCCCTCGGCCTCCACGGCCGCCTGCAGGGCCTCTCGGAGCGCGCCGATGCCGGCACCTGTGCGGGCGCTGACGGACAACCGAACGATATTATCACAGCCGTCCCTGCGGACCTCGGGCGACAGCCCCGCCGCGTCGATCTTGTTCCAGACCAGCCACTGGGGCACCCGGTCGGCACCGATCTCGGCGAGGACCGCGTCCACATGCTCGATCTGCTCGGTGCGATCGGGCGCGGCGGCGTCGACCACGTGCAGCAGCAGGTCCGCCTCGGCAGTCTCCTCCAGCGTCGCACGGAAGGCGGCCACCAGCTGGTGCGGCAGGTCGCGCACGAAGCCCACGGTGTCGGAGAGCGCGACCTCGACGCCCGGCGCGAGCACCAGCCGGCGCGTCAGCGTGTCGAGCGTCGCGAACAGCTGGTCGGCGGCATAGGTGCCCGCCCCGGTGAGCGCGTTGAACAGCGTCGACTTGCCGGCGTTCGTGTAGCCGACGAGCGAGACGCGGAACGCATCGTTCCGGCTGCGCGACTTGCGGCGCGTGCGACGCTGGCGCTCGGCCCGGTCGAGCCGCTCGCGGACCTGGCGGATCCGTGCGGCAAGCATCCGGCGGTCCATCTCGAGCTGGGTCTCGCCGGGGCCGCCACGCACGCCGATACCGCCGCGCTGCCGCTCGAGATGGCTCCAGGCGCGCACCAGCCGTGACGACTGGTGCTGCAGGCGCGCGAGCTCGACCTGGAGCTTGCCTTCGGTGGAGCGGGCGCGCTGGCCGAAGATGTCGAGGATCAGCTCGGTCCGGTCGAGCACGCGGACCTTCCAGAGGCGCTCGAGATTGCGCTGCTGGACGGCCGAGATCTCGTGGTCGAAGAGGACGAGGGTCGATCCGGATGCGACGATCCGCTCGCCGATCTCGTCGGCCTTGCCGCGGCCCACGTACAGGCCGGGATCGGGTCGGGGGCGGTGGCAGACGACTCGGTCGGCGACCTCGTGGCCGGCGGAGACCGCCAGCGCGGCCAGTTCGTCGAGAGAGGTCTCGTCGGCCCGGTCGCGTCCGAGCGCGACGCGGACCAGCAGGGCGGGGGAACGGTGGTCGGAGGACGTGCTCAGCTTTCCGTGCTTTCTTGCTGGAAGTTGACGGCCCGGGCCGGCACGACCGTGGAGATGGCGTGCTTGTAGACCATCTGGGTCACGGTATTGCGCAGCAGGACGACGTACTGGTCGAAGGATTCGATCTGGCCCTGGAGCTTGATGCCGTTGACGAGGTAGATCGAGACCGGCACGTGATCCTTGCGAAGCAGGTTCAGGAACGGGTCTTGTAGTAGTTGCCCTTTGTTGCTCATGGCGGCTCCGGATCTGATTCGCTTTGTATGGGGGCGCTGCGGCGGTCTTCAAGACCCGCCGGACGACTGTACCAACATCGACCGGCGATGGCCAGCCGACCGCCGGACGGCCGCGGCGGCCTCCGGCGTCAGCGCGCGTACGGGTTGGACGAGGTCCTGAACTCGATCCGCAGCGGCGTGCCCTGCAGAGAGAACCGGTCGCGGAACCAGCCCTCGAGGTAGCGGCGGTAGCCGTCGGAGATGCGGTCGAGCGAGTTGCCGTGGATGACCACGACCGGCGGGTTCTGGCCGCCCTGGTGCGCGTAGCGCAGCTTCGGGCGGATCGGACCGCGTCGCGGCGGCTGCTGCCGCTCGACCGCCTCCTGCATCGCGCGGGTGAGCCGCGGCGTGGAGAGCTTCGCGGTCGCCGCCGCATAGGCCTCGTCGACGGAGCGCATCAGCGCCCCCACGCCCTTGCCCTCGGTGGCGGTGAGGTAGTGGATCCGCGCGAAGCCGAGGAAGCCCAGCTTGCGCTCGAGCTCCAGCTTGATCCGCTCGCGGCGGTAGTCGTCGGCGAGGTCCCACTTGTTGACGCCGATCACCACCGCGCGACCGGCCTCGAGCACGAAGCCCGCGATGTGCGCGTCCTGGTCGGCGATGTCCTGCGACGCGTCGAGCAGCAGCACGCAGACGTGGCTGTCCTCGATCGCCTGCAGCGTCTTCACGACCGAGAATTTCTCGATCACGTCGGTGACCTTGCCGCGCCGGCGCACGCCGGCGGTGTCGACCAGCGTGTACGGGCGCCCGTTGCGTTCGAAGTCGGCGGCGACGGCGTCGCGGGTCGTGCCCGGCTGGTCGAAGGCGATCATCCGCTGCTCGCCGAGCAGCGTGTTGATCAGCGTCGACTTGCCGGCGTTCGGCCGGCCGACGACCGCGATCCGGACGCGGCGGGGCCGCGCCGGGGCGGCATCGGCGTCGGCCGCGCCGTCGGCGGCCGCGGCGCCTGCCGCGGCGGACATCTCGGCGTCGACCGCGGCGAGCTCGGCCTCGGTCGGGGGCACGTCGTCGCTCCCGCCCTCCCCCGGCTCGATCCCGACCGACGGCGTGGCGGCCTCGGGCAGCGAGCTCTCGATCAGCTCGCGCACCCCGTCGCCGTGGGCCGCCGAGATCGCGTGCGGCTCGCCGAGCCCGAGCGACCAGAAGTCGGCGACCGCGGTCTCCCTCGGACGCCCCTCGGTCTTGTTGACCGCGAGCACGACCCTGGCCGCGGTGCGGCGCAGCTCGTTCGCGATGTCGCGATCGCGTGCGGCCATGCCCTCGCGGCCGTCGACGACGAACACCACGAGGTCGGCCTCGATCACCGCCTGCCGGGCCTGGCGCGCCATCTCGACGGCGATGCCGGTCTTCGCGACCGGCTCGAAGCCGCCGGTGTCGATCACGATGTAGCGCCGGTCGCCGACCCGGCCCTGGCCGTAGTGCCGGTCGCGGGTCAGGCCCGGGATGTCGGCGACGAGCGCGGCCCGGCTGCGGGTGAGCCGGTTGAACAACGTCGACTTGCCGACGTTGGGCCGGCCCACGAGCGCGACGACCGGAGGCGGGCCGCCGGCGTCGGAACGGTCGACGGACATCTCAGGGCGTCCTGAAGGCATGCAGCGAGCCGCCCGAGGTCTGGACGACGAGCGTGTCGCCGACGGCCGTCGGCGGCGCGACGACCGGCCTCCCGTCGGTCCGGCTCACCGCCTGCAGCGAACCGTCGGTGCGCGAGAGCCAGAGCACGTTGCCCTCGACGTCGCCGATCGCCACCGCGCTGCCGGCGATCAGCGGCGCCGACAGCCTGCGGCGCGCGAACGCGCGGTTCTGCCACTGCGGCGCGCCGGTCCGGTCGAACGCGTGCACCACGTCGTCGGCGTTCGGGGCGATCACGCCGCGGGTGTCGACGTCGAGCCCCACCGCCGAGGAGAAGTCGCGCAGCCAGGTCGGCGCGCCGGTGGCGAGCTCGACGCAGCCGATGCGCCCCTGGTAGGTCGCCGCGCACAGTTCCCGGCCGATCACCAGCGGCGAGCCGACCACGTCGGCGATCCGCTCGAGTTCGGTGGTGCCGCGCGGCTGCGACATCGGGACGTCCCAGCGCGGCGCGCCGTTCTGCAGCGCCAGCGCGACCAGCCGACCGCCCGGCATGCCGACGAAGGCGGCACCGGGGATCATCGCGACGCCGCCCGAGTGGCGCAGCACCAGCGGCGGGTTCTGCCTCGAGAAGGTCCAGCGGCGACGTCCGCTGTCGGCCTCGTAGGCCAGCACTCGGTTGTCGGTCGTTCGGATCAGCACGGTGCCGTCGGCGACGGCCGGCGGCGTCACCACCTCGCCGCCGATCGACGCGGTCCAGCGCGTGCGCCCCTGCTCGTCGAGCGCGATCAGCGTGCCGTCGCGCGCGGACACGACCGTGGTCGTGCCGTCGGTGCCGACGCCCGCCGTCAGCGGCTTGCCGGCCTGCACCCGCCAGAACGGCCGACCCGTGTCGATCGCGACCTTCGCGACCGTGCCGTCCTCGGTCGCGGCCCAGACCGCGTCGCCGATCGCGACCGGCGCGAAGCCGATGCCGGAGGCCTTGCCGAGCGACAGCGACCAGCTGGTCGCGATCCGCGGCCCGCCGGGCGCGATGCCCGGCAGCGGCGCGGGCGGCTGCTTCGAGCTGCCGAACAGCGAGCAGCCGGCCAGCGCGACGGCGATCGCGACGACGAGCGCCCCGCGGGCGCGGCGCTGCGCCCCCACCTCAGGCCCCGCCCAGCGCATCGAGCTTCATCTGGACGAGCGGCCGCAGCGCGGCGCTCGGCTCGAGCTTGTCGAGCGCGGCCTTGTAGGCAGCCCGCGCGTCGTCTCGCTTGCCGAGGGCGAGCAGCAGGTCGCCGCGGCGGTCGGCGAAGGCGCCCGCGAACTCGCCGCCGACCTCGCCCGAGACGAGCTTCAGGCCCTCGTCGTAGGCCTTCTCGTCGAGCAGGATCCCCGCCAGGCGAAGCCGCGCGAGCTGCCGGTGCTCGGGCTCGGACGCATGTTCGACAGCCCACTGCAGCGGCGCCTTGGCCGCCTTCAGGTCGCCCGCGTCGTGATAGGCGCGGGCGGCGATCAGCGCACCCATCGACCCGTAGACCGTACCCGAGTACTTCTCGAACAGCGGGCCCGATGCCTGCTTCACCTTCGCGACGTCCTTGCGGTCGACCGCGTCGCGCAACTGGTCGTAGAGCACCGAGGCCTCGACCGCCTGCTTCTGCTGGTACCAGCCCCATGCGCGCCAGCCCGCGATCGCGAGCAGCACCACGGTGATCACGCCGAGCACGAGGTTGCCGTACTTGTTCCAGTACGCCTTGAACGCGTCGAGCTGGTCCTGTTCCTGTAGATCGTAGGCCATCGGCCCTCCGGTCCGTCCGTCGTTGTCGTGGGGTCGGGCTCAGTCGCCGGAGGCGACGAGCGCATCGACCAGGTAGTCTGCGAGCCCGTCGAGCGGCACGGATTCCTGCCGCCCGGCACCACGCTCGCCGTCGGCGCCGCGCAGCGACTTGACCGTCGCGGTTCGCGCGGCGGCCTCGTCGTCGCCGATGACGACGGCGAACTCCGCGCCGCTCGCATCGGCCCGCTTGAACTGTGCCTTGAAGCCGCCGCCGCCCGCGTGCATCACCACGTCGAGGCCGGCACTGCGCAGCCCCTCGGCCACGGTGAACGCCACCGTCGCCGCGGCATCGCCCTGGTGGACGACGTAGACGTCGCAGCCCGCGGGCGCAGCGGCCTCGCCGCTCTCCTTCATCAGCTCGAGCAGCCGCTCGACGCCGATCGCGAAGCCGCAGGACGGCGCCGGCTTGCCGCCCAGCATCTCGACCAGGGGGTCGTAGCGACCGCCGCCGCAGACCGTGCCCTGTGCACCGAGCCGGTCGGTGACCCACTCGAACACGGTGCGGTTGTAGTAGTCGAGCCCGCGCACCAGCCGCGGGTTGATGCGGAAGGGGATGCCCACCGCGCGCAGCAGCGCCTGCACGCCCTCGAAGTGCGCGCGCGAGTCCGCGCCGAGGAAGTCCGCGAGTCGCGGCGCGGCCTCGACGAGGTCCTGCATCGCAGGGTTCTTCGTGTCGAGGATGCGCAGCGGATTGCTGTGCAGCCGGCGCAGCGCGTCGGCATCCAGCCGGTCGCGATGCGCCTCGAAGTGCGCGATCAGCGCCTCGCGATGGCCGCGCCGCTCGGCCGGGTCGCCGATGCTGTTGAGCTCGAGACGGATGTCCTTCAGCCCCAGGTCGTCCCAGAGCCGCTGGCACATCGCGATGACCTCGGCGTCGATGTCCGGACCGGCGAAACCGAGGGCCTCGATGCCGATCTGGTGGAACTGCCGATAGCGGCCGCGCTGCGGTCGCTCGTGGCGGAACATCGGCCCGGTGTACCAGAGTCGCTTGGGACCGTCGTAGAGCAGGTTGTGCTCGATCGCCGCGCGGACCACGCCGGCCGTGTTCTCGGGCCGCAGCGTCAGGTGCTCGCCGTTCAGCGCGTCCTCGAAGGAGTACATCTCCTTCTCGACGATGTCGGTGACCTCGCCGATGCCGCGCCTGAAGAGCGCGGTGTGCTCGACGATCGGGGTGCGGACCTGGCGGTAGCCGTAGCTGCGCGCCCAGTGGGCGACCGTCTGCTCGAGCCGCTCCCAGCGCTCGCTGTCGCCGGGCAGCAGGTCGTTCATCCCCTTCACGCCGGACAGGCGCTCGGGCTTGCGGGCGGGCGCGGGCGAAGCGGGGGCGAGGGAGGCGTCGTCGGACATGGGGTGCGGGGAACGGGGCGGATCGCGGTCTCAGGCCTGCGGCGCATCGGCGGTCATGCCGATCCGGCCGTAGCGGCGCTTCACGTAGTCCTCGACGATCGCCTGGAACTCCTGGGCGATGCGGTCGCCCTTGAGCGTGACGGTGCGCTCGCCATCGACGAACACCGGCGCGACCGGCGCCTCGTCGGCACCCGGCAGCGAGATGCCGACGTCGGCGTGCTTCGATTCGCCCGGGCCGTTGACGACGCAGCCCATCACCGCGACCTGCATCGTCTCGACCCCGGGATAGCTCGCGCGCCAGACCGGCATCTGCGCGCGCAGGAAGGTCTGGATGCTCTCGGCGAGTTCCTGGAAGAACGTGCTGCTGGTGCGACCGCAGCCGGGGCACGCGACGACCAGCGGCGTGAACGCGCGCAGGCCCATCGTCTGCAGGATCTCCTGCGCGACCACGACCTCGCGCGTGCGGTCGCCGTTCGGCTCGGGCGTCAGCGACACGCGGATCGTGTCGCCGATGCCTTCCTGCAGCAGCACCGACAGCGCCGCGGTGGACGCGACGATGCCCTTGCTCCCCATCCCGGCCTCGGTGAGGCCGACGTGCAGCGGATAGTCGCAGCGCCTCGACAGCTCGCGATAGACCGCGACCACGTCCTGCACGTTCGACACCTTCGCCGACAGCACGATCCGATCTCCGGGCATGCCGAGCGACTCGGCGAGCCGCGCGCTCTCGATCGCCGAGGTGACCAGCGCCTCGCGCATCACCTGCGCGGCCTCCCAGGGCCGCGCGCGCCGGGCGTTCTCGTCCATCATCCGCGCGAGAACGGACTGGTCGAGGCTGCCCCAGTTGACGCCGATCCGCACCGGCTTCGCATGCCGGTTGGCGACCTCGATCATCGCGGCGAAGTTGTCCTCGCGCCGCGCGGCGCTGCCGACGTTGCCCGGGTTGATCCGGTACTTCGACAGCGCCTGCGCGCAGTCGGGGAACTGCGTGAGGAGCTTGTGGCCGTTGTAGTGGAAGTCGCCGACCAGCGGCACGTCGACGCCCATCCGGTCGAGCTGCTCGCGGATCGCGGCGACCTCGCGCGCAGCCTCGGGCGTGTTGACCGTGATGCGGACGACCTCCGAGCCCGCCTGCGCCAGCGCCTTCACCTGGATCGCGGTCGCGATCGCATCGGCGGTGTCGGTGTTGGTCATCGACTGCACGACGACCGGCGCGCCGCCGCCGACGTGGACGGTGCGCGCGCCCCAGCTCACCTCGACGCGACGCGTGATCTTGCGGGACAGCGGGCCCGCGGCCATCGGCACGGCGATGTCGCTCACTGCAGCTTCACCTTCGCGATGTTGTTCGGCATGGCGGTCGACGCCTTCAGGTCCACCTCCTTGCCCTCGTACTCGAGCGTCACCGCGCTCGCGTTGCCGATGGTGAGCGCGTAGGGCGCCGTGCCCTTGAGCTCGAGCGGCGCGGTCGGCTTGACCGTGCCCATGAAGATCGACTTGCCGTCGGCCTGGCGGACGTCGACCCAGGCGTCCTGCTTCACCGTGAGGCGGATCGGCGGGGGCGGCGCGGGCGGGGCCGGCGGCGGCGCGGGCGGGGCCGCGGTCAGCGGCGGCGGGACGGCGTTCGCAGCGGGCGCGCCCGGCGGCGGGACCAGCGGCGGCGGGACCAGAGGCGGCGGCACCAGCGGCGTGCCGGCACCGACCCCGCCCGGCGCGGCCGTCGCGTCGCCGGTCG
>JBJOKE010000024.1:0-49897 GCA_046046245.1 Pseudomonadota bacterium
GGCCCAGCCCGCGCCGCCGCAGCCTGCCGACTCCAACCCCGCGAGATTCCTACGCTTCGATCGTTGCCCATCAGGCAGCAACTCAGTCCGGGCGGCGGCATCTGCCGCCCAGACTCCTAGCGCCCCGTCCGCGCGGCGAAGAGCCCCTCGGCCCGCGCGACGTCGTCGTCCGTCAGCCGCGTGACCTGCGCGATCGCGAACCGCACCTCGGCCGACAGCAGCCACGGCGCGTCGGCCGCCGCCTCGACCAGCGCGCTCTCGTAGACGAGACGGCCGTCCGCGCCGCGGACCCAGCCCAGCGCGTGCAGGGTCGCGATGATCGCGCGGAACGACGAGCGGTCGAAGAACTCCGGCGAGCCCGGCTCGTGCAGGAAGGCCATCCGCTGGGCGAGCAGGTAGCACAGGTCCTCGAGCGACTTCGCGGTGAGCGAGCCCGGCGCCTGCCCGGTCAGCACCGCCAGCACGATGAACCATCGCTCGAGCGGCTGGCGCATCAGCTGCGCGAGCGCGTGCAGCGCGGCGGCGCCCGCGTCGCGGGACGCGGGCGCGTCGCCGGTCAGCCCGAGCGCGTCGAACGCGTCGAGGCAGGCGTCGACGCGCGCGGCGAGGCCGTCCGCGTCCCACGACAGGAAGAGCTCGGCGCGCAGCATCGGGAACACGCGGTGCGCGACCGCGAGCAGGCGCTCGCGCTCGATGCCCGGATGCTGCGACAGCAGCGCCGCCAGCAGCGCCGGCAGCACCCACGCGTGCAGCACGTTGTTGCGGAAGTAGGCGAGCAGCGCGGCCTGCGCGCCGTGGACCTGCAGCACGTCGCCCAGCGGATGCGCGATCCGCCACAGCAGGCCGGCGCGCTCGGCCTCGGCGACGATCTCGGGGCCCGACAGCGGCGTGACGACCATCCGCGCCGAGTACGGCGCGCGCGCGAGCAGCTCGCGCAGCAGGTCGAGCTGGGCCGCGAGCTGCGCGGCGTCCATCGCGTGCCGCGGCGCGCCGAGCATCGCGACCGACACCAGGTTCACCGGGTTGACCACCGCGGCGTCGTTGATCCGCGTGACGATCTCGAGCGCGAGCGCGTCGACCGCGCCGCGCAGCGCCGCGTCGGCGCGTGCGGCGGTCGCGCCGGCCGGAACCGTCGCGCCGTGCGCCTGCAGGAACGGCCCGAGCGCGATCGGCTCGCCGACGTTGACGTGCACGCGGCCGAAGTGCTCGCGCAGCAGCCGCAGCGAGCGCACCAGGCCGAGGAGCGACTCCTTGCGCTTGGGCCGACCCGACAGCTCGGCGACGTAGGCGTCGCCCTCGAGCAGCCGCTCGTAACCGATGTAGACCGGCACGAAGACCAGCGGCCGCGCGGGCGCGCGCAGCCAGCTGTCGACGGTCATCGACAGCAGGCCCGACTTCGGGCTCAGCGTGCGGCCGGTGCGGCTGCGGCCGCCCTCGACGAAGTACTCGACCGGGAAGCCGCGCGCGATCATCGCGTGCAGGTACTCGGCGAAGACCGTGGCGTAGAGCGGGTCGCCGCGGACGCTGCGACGCAGGAAGAACGCGCCGCCCCGGCGCAGCAGCCCGCCCACCACCGGCAGGTTCAGGTTCGCGCCGGCGGCCACGTGCGGCGGCGGCAGGCCCTGGTAGTAGATCAGGAAGGACAGCAGCAGGTAGTCGACGTGGCTGCGGTGGCAGGGCACGTAGATCACGGTCGCATCCGACGCGATGCGGCGCAGCCCGTCGAGCCCGTTCGCCGAGATGCCGTCGTAGAGCCGGTTCCACAGCCACTGCAGGCCGAGGTCGTAGGCGCGGATGAACGGATACGAGTAGTTGGACGCGATCTCCCAGGCGGCGCGCCGCGCGGTGCGCTCGACGCGCTCGCGCGGCACCGCCTTCGTCCGGGCCGCCTCGTCGATCGCCTGCTGCACCGGCTCGCCGGCGATCACCGCGTTGATCAGCACGTGGCGGTGCGACAGGTCGGGCCCGACCACGCGCTCGCGGACGCGGCGGAACTGCGCGCGCAGCAGCCGCGCGGCACGACGCGTGGCGTGCGCGTCGTCCTCGGCGCCGTCGACGAGCGTGCGCAGCGACACCGGCTCGCCGAACTCGACCAGGGTCTGCCGACCGTGGATCAGCAGACGCGCGAGCTGGCGCAGCGGCCCGGGGATCGCCCAGCCCTCGGCGAACAGTGCCTTCAGGATCGAGTCCTGGTTGCGCGGCGCGCGGCCCCAGAAGACGTGGACCGGCACCAGCAGCACGTCGGCGGCCGCATCGGCCCGGACCGCGGCGGCCAGCCGCGCGAGCCGCGGCGCATAGGCGTAGGGCTGCGCACGCAGCGGCGAGGGCTGGCCCGAGCGCGTGAGGAACAGGAACGCGTGCGACTCGACCGCGCCGGGCGCGCCGTCGGCGCCGGCCGCGGCGAGCGGCGCGAGCGGCAGGGGCAGGCCGAGCGCGCGCGCCTGCTCGTCGAGCACCACCAGCGTCGACAGCGAGCGGAACTGCAGCACCCAGCAGACCGGCCGGCCGCGGTCCAGCCCGGCGAGCGCCTCGGCGCCGACGACCTGCGCGCGGACCGCGCGACGCAGCAGCGGGCGCATCAGCGCGATGGCGACGCGCGCCAGCAGCGACGCGCGGGCGCGGTGGGGAGCGGCGGGCGGGACCACGTCGCGCCGGCCCCGCTCAGGGCACCAGCACCTGCCCCTGCGACGGCGAGCCGCGGCCGTCGACCGCGTCGGCCCAGACGCGGACCGCGTCGGCCGCGCCGTGCCCTTCGACCACGGTCATCCAGCCGCCCCGGCCGCGCACCCGCGCCGAGAAGCCGTCGCGCGCGTCGGCGAGCCGCTGCTCGAAGCCGGCCGCGCCCCAGTCGGCCTCGCGCTTCTTCCAGCGCGCCGGCGCGAAGAACATCGCGGGCTTCGGGCCGGGCATGGGCGGGGGCGGCGGGGCGCCCTCGCCGCGACGCTGTGCGCCCGCCTCCCAGTGCGTCAGGCCCACCGCGCAGTCGTGGCGCAGCGCGTCGCCGAGTCGCCGGTGCAGCGCGTCGCGGACCGCGGCGTCGCCCGACATGTCGACGTAGACCGTGGGCACCCCGGCCTCGAGCGCGTCGACCTCGTCGTAGGCGAGGGTGCGGTCGTAGCAGCCGAGCGACTCGACGAAGCCGCGGTTGCGCGCCGAGGTCAGGCCGACGACCTCGACCGCCTGCGGCGTGCCGCGACGCTGCGCGAGCAGCCATGCGGTGGCATAGGCGGTCTTGCTCGACGCGCTGCCCAGCACCACGCGGCGCGCGCCGAAGAAGCCCTCGTCGGCGAGGAAGTCGTCGATCAGGAACGCGGTGGTGAACAGCGGCCGCAGCAGCATCTGCTCGGCCTCGATCGCGGCGCGCGCGGCCGGGTCCTCGCCGGGCACGGCCGGCGGCACGCGGACGTAGGTGTTGTAGACCGGCGAGAGGCCCGCTCGGTGCGCCGCCGCGTCGACGAAGCCGCGCGGGCCGGCCTTGCCCGGCTCGACCTCGAGGTGCGTGGACATCGGCAGGAAGCCGTAGAACCGGTCGCCGACCGCGAGCCCGGGGTGCGAGGACGCGACCACCTCGGCGAAGCCCCAGACGGGCACGCGGCCCGCGCCCTCGGGCGCGGGGAAGAAGCGCCAGTACTCGAGGCCGGGCACCGCGCCGCAGGCGCCGTAGGTGACGTTGTTCGCGGTGAGCGCGAAGCGCTCGACGCGCAGCACCGCTCGCCCCGGAGCGAGCCCCGCGGCCTGCGGCACCGGCCGCTCGACGACGCGCGCGTCGCGCAGGTTCGAGCGGGACACCAGGATGTCCCAGGCGGCGGGCGATGCGCTCATGTCGGCTCCGTGTCGAAGTCGACTCAGTCTACCGGGACCGGACGCAGGGCGTTCACCTCGCGGGCGTCGACCGACGGCGCCGCGTGCCCCCAGGCGTTGCGCAGCCAGCCGACGAGCGCCGCGACCTCGCGGTCGTCGAGCGTGGGGGCGGCGGGCGGCATGCCGTGCGGCCGCGGATTCGCGCGGGTCGACGGCGGGAAGCCGCCGTGCAGCACGCTGCGGATCGCGTTGACCGGCGAGACCTGCGTCAGCGTGCGGTTGCCGGCGAGCGCGGGCCAGGCGGGCGGCGCGCCCTCGCCGCGCTCGCCGTGGCAGTCGGCGCAGCGGTCGCGATAGAGCCGCTCGCCCAGCGCGAGCGTCTGCGGGCCGGGCGGGAGCGCACCGCGCCGCGCGGGCGGATCGAACGGTCGCGCCGGCAACGCACGCAGGTAGGTCGCCATCGCATCGAGGTCCCCGGGCACGAGATGCTGCAGGCTCGCGGCCACCACCTGCGCCATCGGCCCGGTGGCGACCGCGCGCGCGGTGACGCCGCCGGCGAGCCAGTCGGTCGTCTCGGACTGCGTCCAGTCCTGCACGCCGCCCTCGCGAGGATCGAGCAGCGAGGGCGCGTGCCAGCCCTGCGCGGCGAGCGCGCCGCCGCCGAGCGCCGGTCCGCCGGCCGCACCCAGCGCGTTGCGCGCGGTGTGGCACGCGCCGCAGTGGCCGAGCGCCTGCACGAGGTAGGCGCCGCGGTTCCACGCATCGTCGCGCGACGCGTCGGGCGCGAAGGGCTGCGGGCGGAAGAACAGCAGGCGCCACGCGTCGAGCAGGAACGGCAGGTTCCACGGAAAGTGCAGCGCGTGCGGCCGGTTCGGCGCGGACACCGGCGGCAGCGCGCGCAGGAACGCGAACAGCGCGTCGGCGTCGGCGCGGGTCACGCGCGTGTAGTCGGTGTACGGGAAGGCCGGATAGAGCGCTCGGCCGTCGCGCGAGCGGCCCTCGTGCAGCGCGCGCGCGAAGTCGTCGGCGCTCCAGCGGCCCAGGCCGGTGCCGGGGTCGGGCGTGAGGTTCGACGCGTGGATCGTGCCGAAGGGGGTGGCGATCGGGCGCCCGCCGGCATAGGGCGCACCGCCGCGCGCGGTGTGGCAGCCCGCGCAGTTGCCGGCGAGCGCGAGGTAGGCGCCGCGGGCGACCGGATCGGCCGAGGCGGGGTCGGGCGTCACCGCGGGCAGCCTCGCACCGATCGTATCGTTCGTGACGTTCGAGGCGATGTCGATCCCGGGAGCCCGACCGTCGCGCGCCGGGCCGAGCAGCATCGCCGCGAGGCCGATCGCGAGGCCGGCGAACGCGAGCGCGAGGAGCGCGCGCGGCGAGGGTCGACGGCTCATCGGCCGAGCCCGCCGCAATCGAGCGGCAGCGCGGCGGGCAGCGCCTCGGCCGGCCGCGCGGTGGCCGGCACCGGCTGCGCGGCGAGCCATGCGGTGACCGCGGCGATGTCCTCGGACGGCATGCGCCGAACGATCGTGGCCATGCAGTCGGGCGGCATCGCGCGGCGCGTGCCGCCGAGCCACGCGCCGAGCTGCGCGTTCAGGTAGTCGCGCGGCAGGCCGAGCAGACCCGGTACCGCCGGCTGCACACCGAGCAGCGCATCGCCGTGGCAGGCCGTGCAGGCAGGCAGCCCGCGCGACGCGTCCCCTTCGCGGACCAGCCGGCGGCCGCGCTCGAGCACCTCGGGCGGGGCCGCCGGCGGCGGCGGCGGCGGATACGGCGGGTGCCGATCGGCGAAGTGAGCGGCGATCTCGCGCAGGTAGTCGTCCGACAGGTGCTCGACCATCCAGGTCATCGACGGCACCGCGCGGCGACCGTCGCGGAAGTTGCGCAGCTGGTTCGCCAGGTAGCCGGCCGGCTTGCCCGCGATCCGCGGCTGATAGCCGTCGGATGTCGCGCGGCCCTGGTCGCCGTGGCAACCGGTGCAGGCGCGCACGCGGGCCGCCATCGTGTCGGGCGCCGGCGCCGCGGGCTGCGCCGAGGCCGGCCCGGGCGCGACCGCAGGCAGCGCGATCGCGAGCAGGCCGGTGGCGGCGAGGCGGCGGAGGGAGCGGGGGCGACGGCGGGCGGGCATCGGGACGGGCGCCGGCGCACGGGGGCGGCGACGCGGGGCCGAGTATATCGGGGCGGCCCGCGGGCCCCGGCGCGGGGTGATGCCGCGCGATGCGGGGCGCGCGACCTAGAATCGCACGACCGTCCACGCGCCGCCGCGGTCATGCCCTACGTCCACCGGATCGGCCCCCGCACCCACGTCTTCGACGACCTGCGCACGCTGCTCGCGAAGGCCAGCCCCGCGCGCTCGGGCGACCAGCTCGCGGGCGTGGCGGCCGTCGACGAGGAGGAGCGGATGGCCGCCCGCCTCGCGCTCGCCGACGTGCCGCTGCGCGCGTTCCTCGCCGAGCCGGTGGTGCCGCCCGAATCCGACGAGGTCTCGCGGCTGATCCTCGCGCAGCACGACGCGGCCGCGTTCGCGCCCGTCGCGCACCTGACGGTCGGCGCGTTCCGCGACTGGCTGCTGTCGGACGTCGCCGACGGCGCCACGCTCGAGCGGCTCGCCTTCGGGCTCACCCCGGAGATGGTCGCCGCGGTCTCGAAGCTGATGCGCAACCAGGACCTGGTGCTGGTCGCGCGCAAGCGCCGCGTGGTCACCGCCTTCCGCTCGACGATCGGCCTGCCCGGCCGGCTCGCGGTGCGGCTGCAGCCGAACCACGGCACCGACGACGTCCGCGGCATCGTCGCCTCGACGATCGACGGCCTGATGTACGGCTGCGGCGACGCGGTGATCGGGATCAACCCCGCGGGCGACAGCCTGCCGAACATCGTCGAACTGCTGAAGGTGCTCGATGCGATCCGCGAGCGCTTCGCGATCCCCACGCAGACCTGCGTGCTGACGCACGTCACGCAGTCCATCCGCGCGATCGAGCGCGGCGCGCCGTTGGACCTGGTGTTCCAGTCGATCGGCGGCACGCAGCGGACGAACGAGTCGTTCGGCGTGTCGATCGCGCTGCTCGACGAGGCGGCCGCCGCGGTCGCCTCGCTCGCGCGCGGCACCGTCGGCACGAACGCGATGTACTTCGAGACCGGCCAGGGCAGCGCGCTGTCGGCCAACGCCCACCACGGCGTCGACCAGCAGACGATCGAGGCACGGGTCTACGCGGTGGCGCGCCGCTATGCGCCGCTGCTCGTCAACACCGTCGTCGGCTTCATCGGCCCCGAGTACCTGTACGACGGCAAGCAGATCGTCCGCGCCGGGCTCGAGGACCACTTCTGCGGCAAGCTGCTCGGCGTGCCGATGGGCTGCGACGTCTGCTACACCAACCACGCCGAGGCCGACCAGGACGACATGGACGTGCTGCTGACGATGCTGGGCGTGGCCGGCGTGAACTTCGTGATGGGCGTGCCCGGTGCCGACGACGTGATGCTCAACTACCAGAGCACCTCGTTCCACGACGCGCTCTACCTGCGCGAGGTGCTCGGGCTGCGGCGCGCGCCGGAGTTCGAGGCCTGGCTCGAGCGGATGGGGCTGGCCGACGCGCAGGGGCGGCTCGTGTCCGGCGCGCATCGCGGGCATCCGCTGCTGGGGATGGCGGGGGCGGTCGGGGTGACGGCGTGAGCGGCGCGACCCACGGCGGTGGCGCGCGCGGGCACGGCGCGCCGTCGAGGCGGACGGGACTGCGAGGGCGGCGGGCGGATCGTCAGTCGATGCGCACGAGATGCCCGGGCTTCGCGCGGGGTACGGCGTCGATGGATACGCGTGCATCGAAGGTCACGAAGCGCCCTCGGCGGCGCACGGCGATCGCGAGCAGGTACGCGTCGGTGACCTGTCGTGGACCGAGCACGCGACGCCAGTCGAGCGCGTGGCCTCCCAGCAGATCGATGTCGTCGGTCCAGAAGGCGTGATGGGGCGTGGCGGCCGCCTCGGACAGGCGCGCGGCGATTTCGGCCGTCGGCCGCGCCCCCGGGTAGGCAGGCTGCGACATGATCCGTATGCAGCCGTGCTGGGTGATGGGGCACGACGCCCACCCGTGCTCGACGTTGCGCTCCATCCAACGGACCGCAGCCCGGTGGTGGACGTGGGCCGCATCCAGCAGGGCGATCAGCACGTTGACGTCGAGCAGCGCCCGCACCGTCACAGACCTTCGGCGTCGCGCAGCGTATCGACCTGTGCGCCGGTGACGATCCGCCCGTCCGCGGGGAAGGGTCGAAACCCCGCGACTGCCTTCCCGCGGCGGGCCGGTTCGCCCGGACCGGACAGCGCCTGGCGCAGCAGGCTGGAGACGACGGCACCGGCCGACCTGCCCTGCGCCCTGGCGAGATCCTTGGCCGCGGCGAGCACGTCGTCGTCGATGTCGAGGGTCGTTCTCATGGTCGTTCCCGCAGGGTTCGAGCGGCCGCACCATAACATCAACGCATCATGATGAACAGCGACGATCCCCTTCCGAACGATGCCGACGGCCACGTCCGCCCGCGACCGGGCGCCGTCGTCGGCGCCGACCCCTGGTCCGCGCTGCGCGCGTTCACGCCCGCTCGGATCGCGCTCGGCCGCACCGGGTCGAGCCAGCCCACCGCCGCGCAGCTCGCCTTCGGTCTCGCCCACGCGCAGGCCCGCGACGCGGTGCACGCGCCGCTCGACGCGGCGTCGCTCGAGGCGGCGCTGCGCGAAGCGGGCTTCGACGTCCTGCACGCGCGCAGCCGTGCGGCCGACCGGCCGACCTACCTGCGCCGGCCCGACCTCGGCCGCCGGGTCGACGAGGCGGGCGTGGCCGCGCTGCGCGCGGCGGCGCCCTCGCCGGCACCCGACCTCGTCTTCGTCGTCGCCGACGGCCTGTCGGCGACCGCCGTCGCACGCCATGCGACGCCGGTGCTCGTCGAGGCCCGCGCACGGCTCGCCGGCTGGACGATCGGCCCGGTGGTGATCGCGACGCAGGCGCGCGTCGCGCTCGGCGACGAGGTCGGCGAGGCGCTCGGCGCGCGTGCGGTCGCGCTGCTCGTGGGCGAGCGGCCGGGGCTCAGCTCGCCCGACTCGCTCGGGATCTACCTGACCTGGTCGCCGCGCGTGGGCCGGACCGACGCCGAGCGAAACTGCATCTCGAACGTGCGGCCGGAGGGGCTGCCGTACGCCGACGCGGCGGGCACGCTCGCGCGGCTGCTCGAGGGCGCGCGGCGGCTCGGGGCGACCGGGGTGACGCTGAAGGACGACGGCGGCGTGCTGTCGGACGACACGGCGGCAGCCCCGCGAGCGCTCGGCGACGACACGGGCGGACCGCGGGTCGCCTGATCGCGGACGCTGTGGCCGCCCGGCCTTGCGTCGCGCCGCGGCGCCCCCATCTGGGACGGATGACCGTCGCCGACGCACCCCGGGCACGCCCGGACCCACCGACCCGCGCCGCGACGCCCACGCGCCGAGGCGGAACGCCCCGCGGCCTGGGCCTCGGCGCCTCGGACCTGCACGGCCTGGCGCGGATCGGCATCGACGCGACGCTCGCGGTGACCGACGCGGTCGAGGCGATGCACGCGGCGATCGCGGGCCTGGCACCTCCGATCGGCGGAGCCGCGTCGACGCGTACCCGAGGGCTGACCGGCTTCGTCTATCGCCGCGTGCGCGGCACGACGCGGATCGTCGGCGCCGCGATCGACGCGGCCTTCGCGCTCGTGCCGTCGAGCACCTCGGCTGCGTTGCCGGCACCGCCTCACGCGGGCCGCGAGGCCTTCGTGGCCGCGCTGAACGGGGTCTTCGGCGACCGGCTTGCCGCGACCGGCAACCCGCTCGCCATCGCCCCGTCGCTGCGCGCCGACGGCAGCGGGTCGCCCGCAGGGCGACGCTGGCTGGTGCTGGTCCACGGCCTGTGCATGAACGAGCTGCAGTGGCGTCGCAACGGCCATGACCACGGCGAGCGGCTCGCGCGCGAGGCCGGCTGGACGGTGTTCCGGCTGCGCTACAACAGCGGCCGTCGGGTCGCCGAGTCCGGGCGCGACCTCGCCCGCCTGCTCGAGGCCGAGCTGGACGCCGCCGGCGCGCCGCCCGACGAGATCGCGATCCTGGGCCACAGCATGGGCGGCCTCGTGGCGCGCAGCGCCTGTGCCGCGGCCGTCGCGGCCGGGCACGCGTGGCCTGCGCGGCTGCGTACCCTGGTGTGCCTCGGGACCCCGCACCACGGCGCGCCGCTGGAGCGCGGCGGCCACGCGATCGAGCGGCTGCTCGGCGCGAGCCCCTACTCCGCCGCGCTCGGTCGGCTCGGCGGCCTGCGCAGCGCGGGCATCGTCGACCTGCGGCACGGCGCGGTGGACGACGACGACCCGCCGGGCGCCGCGCCGCGCGCCAACGGCGGCGCGGCACGGACGCCGGCGCGGGTACGCATCTTCGCGGTCGCGGCGGTGACCGGCTCGCACGGACGCGGCGCGCGCGCCGGCGACGGCCTCGTGCCGCTCGCCAGCGCGCTCGGCCGGCACCCCGACCCCGCCCGCGCACTCGGTCTGCCCGCCGCGCGCACTGCCGTCGTCAGCGGCGCGAACCACTGGGACCTGCTCGACCATCCCGAGGTGCGCGCGCACCTCGACCGCTGGCTCGCCTGACTCAGGCCGCCGCGGCCCGCACCACGTCGTGCAGCGGCTCGCCGCGGTACAGTCGCCGCAGGTTCCCGACGATCATGTCCCAGCGACGGTCCATCATCGGCTCGGTCCACTGCGACGAGTGCGGCGTCATCATGACGTTCGGCAGCTCGTGGAAGGGGTAGGCCGAGGGCCGCGGGTCCGGGTCCTGCGGGCTCGGGTAGCGCCACCAGACGTCGAGCACCGCGCCGGCGATCGTCCTCGCCGTCAGCGCCTCGTAGAGCGCGCGCTCGTCGACGACCGGCCCGCGCGCGAGGTTCACCAGCACCGCGCCCGGCCGCATCCGCGCGAGGCGCCCCGCGTCGATCAGCCCGGTGGTCTCGGGCACGAGCGCGATCGACAGGACCACGAAGTCGCACTGCGAGAGGAACGCATCGAGGTGCTCGAGCGCGTAGACGTGCTCGACCGAGGCCAGACCCTCGGGCGCGCGCCGCGCGCAGCCGAGCACACGCACGCCCATCGCGTGGACCCGGTCGGCGATCTCCCGGCCCATGTGCCCGAGCCCGACGATGCCGACGGTCTTGGTGTTCAGTTCCTCGCGCAGCGGCCCGCCCGCGGAGCCGCTGAAGCGCCACGAGCCGCCGCGGAAGCTGTCCTCGACCTCCTTCCAGCGATGCGTCCACATCAGCATCGTCATCAGCGCGTATTCGGCCGCGGCACGCACGTGGCCGAACGCGTTGCAGACGGTGGTGGAGGCGGGCAGGCACGACAGCTCGACCTTCTCCCAGCCGGCGCCCTGCACCTGCACGAGCCGCAGCGCGCGTGCGTCGGTCGCGGGCCATGGGAACGCGTTGACCACGGCGGCATCGGCCGCGCGGATCGCGGCGCCGCGCTCGGCGTCGGTCGCGGCGTTCGGCACGCAGGCGACCTCGAACGGGAAGTCGGCCTTCGCGCGGAGCCGCGGCAGGTTGACGGCGACCATGTCGCCGAGCAGTGCGATTCTCAGCGGGGTGCCCATCAGAGGTCCTTCGCGGTCGTCGTGCGGCGGTGCGAGCCGCCGCGTTCGTGGAGCTCGGGGTGCAGCGACACGCCGTGCCCGGGCACGTCGCTCACCGTGATGCGACCCGCCTTCAGCGGAGGCAACCCCGTCGTGACCTCATCGTACCAGCCGTAGTAGAACGCGCGGACCATCTCCTGGATCGGGCAGTTCGGCACGTGCAGGGCCAGGTGCGTCGAGGTCGCCAGCGCCACCGGCCCGGTGCAGTCGTGGAAGGCCACCGGCACCTTGTACGTCTGCGCGGTCGCAGCGATCTTGCGCGCCTCGGAGACGCCCCCGCACCAGGCCACGTCCATGATCACCAGGCTCAGCGCGTTCAGGTCGAACAGGTGCTTGAAGTCGGCCGCCATGCCGCGGGTCTCGCCCACCGCGATCGGCGCACGCGTGGCGCGCGCGACCTCGCCGATCGCGTCCATGTGGTCCATCATCACCGGATCCTCGACCCACATCGGCTCGAAGGGCTCGAGCGCGCGCGCGATCCTCACCGCCTGGGGCCGGTTCCAGAGGCCGTGCAGCTCGCACATCACGTCGATCCGGTCGCCGACGGCCTTGCGGATCCGCTCGAACGGCTCGAGCGCCCGCTTCAGGTCCGCCGCCGACAGCCACTGGCCCTGCGAGGCCTCGGCGGCGTAGTCGAACGGCCAGATCTTCATCGCGTCGATGCCCATCTCGAGCAGGCTGAGTGCCACCTCGTCGGCACGCTCCAGAAATCCCTTCAGGTCCTCGTAGCGTCCCGTCCTGGCGTCCAGGCCGAAGTTGTCCGTACCCTGGGTCGGGCGTGTCTGCGAGTAGCTGTAGCCGGCGCAGGTGTTGTAGACACGGATGTCGTCGCGCACCCGGCCGCCCAGCAGGTCCGCCAGCGGCAGCCCGACCGACTTCGCGAGCAGGTCCCACAGCGCGATGTCGATCGCCGAACGGCCGCGCGTCTCCGCGCTCGCCCCGGTGAAGCCGACGTAGCCGGTGAGGTGCGGCTGATGCCGTTCGATGTTGCGCGGGTCCTTGCCGATCAGGTAGGGCGCGATCATCTGGTGCACGTGCGCCTCGGCAGCCCGCGAGCCGTAGAAGGTCTCGCCCAGGCCGGTCAGGCCCTCGTCGGTGTGGACCTGCGTCCAGAGGATGTTCGGCAGGGCGTCGAGGCGAACGGTCTCGATCGCGGTGACCTTCATCGGTGTCTCCTTCGGTGTGGGTTCGTCGCCGCGAGGGCCTCAGGCCGCCGCGATGCGCCGCTGGACCTGCAGCAGGCGGTGCTCGCCGTTCGCGAGGTGGCGGCGCATCTGCAGCGTCGCGATCTCGGGATCGCCGGCATCGATCGCCTCGATGACGAGACGGTGTTCCGCCCGGGCCCGCTCGCTGTCCTCGCGGGGCTGCGCGCTGAGCGTCCGGCTCGCCGAGATCGCCTCGGCGAGCGGCGCGGCCAGGAACTGGAGCACCTGGACGATGTAGCCGTTGCGCGATGCGCGGGCGATCGCCATGTGCAGGGCGAGGTCCTCGGCACCGCCGTTGCCGCCGCCGCGCTCCACCTCCTCGATCCGCGCCAGCGCGGCACGGATCGCCGCCCTGTCCTGGTCGGTGCGGCGTATCGCCGCCAGTCGTGCCGCCTCGGTCTCCAGCCCGGCCCGGAACTCGAGCATCTCGCGCGCGCGCTCGACCGAGGTCCCCTCGGAACCTCGCAGGCGCAGCACGCCCTGCCCCGGGGCGCGCCGCACGACGAACAGCCCCAGCCCGGGCTGCGTCTCGACCAGCTGGTCCGCCTTCAGTCGGGCGATCGCCTCGCGCACGACGGTCCGGCTGACGCCGAACTGCCGGCACAGATCCGTCTCGGCCGGCAGCCGCGAGCCCGGGGCCGCCCCGCCGGACTCGATCTGCGCGGCGAGCTGCCCGACGACCGAGTCGACGAGCGACTGACGCGGCGGCACCGCCGAGAACCGGAACGCAGCCGGGCCGTCGGTCACGGCGAGTCGGGGGTCGTTCATGGACGGTGGTTGCCCTGGTTGTATGATGACTGATATCGTACCGCAGCGACGCGGGCTCGCCGGTGCCGGCACCGACGAGCGCGGAACGACACCAACACGAGGGGAGACGCCAGATGGACAGGAGACAGGCCGCCCGCCTGATCGGGGGCTCGATCGCGACGGGTGCCGTCGCACTTCAGGCGCCGACGTTCGCGCAGGGCCGCAAGCTGGCGATCAACGTCGCCTCGGTCTATCCGCCCGACTCGCCCACCGACGTCGCGCTCTCGAAGCTCAAGGAACTCGCCGCGCAGCGCTCGGGCGGACGCATCGAGGTCTCGATCCACAAGTCCGGCACGATGGGCGACGAGCGCCAGACCTTCGAGATGCTCTCGCAGGGCTCGGTCGAGATGGGCGCACTCGGCGTCGGCGACGTCGCCGCCTTCTACCCTCGATTCTTCCTGTCCGAGATCCCGTACCTGTTCTCGAGCCAGGACGACTTCTGGAAGTTCTGGCGCGGCCCCGGCCGCGAGCTCTCGGCGATGATCGAGAAGGAGCGCGCGGTCCGCACCGACGGCATCATGTACCGCGGCGCCCGCTACCTGACCTCCAACACCGCAGTGAGGTCGGTCGCGGACGTCAAGGGCCTGAAGATGCGGCTGCCCCCGATCAAGGCCTGGCAGAAGGTCTGGGAGAGCCTTGGCGCGCTGCCCTCGACGATCGCCTTCGGCGAGACCTACATGGCGCTGAAGACCGGGGTGGTCGCCGCCCAGGAGAACCCCCCCGAGACGATCCTCGCGTTCAAGTTCTTCGAGGCGCAGAAGTTCCTGATCCAGACCGAGCACGTTCACGGGGCCTCGCGGCTGATGTCCTCGGGCAGGTGGTGGGCGACGCTGTCGAAGGAGGACCAGGCCCTGCTGTCGACGGCGATCGAGGAGTCCGTGGCGATCGCGAACGGCATCACCCGCGACGGGGACGCGGCGATCGTGAAGAAGCTGCAGGAACTCGGCATGACGCTGGTGCCGGTCGACAAGGTCGCGTTCCGCGAGGCGGTGCGCCCGGCGGTCGAGGCGATGGCCAGGACCGACTTCGATCCCGGCTTCTACGAGAAGGTCCGCGCGGCCATCCGCTGAGCCGAGGGCCCCGCCGTCGGCGGGGCCGCCCCTCCCCGGGAGTCCGCGTTGAAATCCCTGCTCGAGAAGCTGAACGCGCTGGTGCTGCTCGCGCTGTTCGGCGTGACCGCCGCCGCGGTCGTGTTCCGCACCGTCCTCGGCCTGCCCGCCTCGTGGTCGGAGGAGCTCGGGCAGTACGCGTTCATCTTCCTGGTGTTCATCGGCGCGGCCGCGGCCGTCGCGGACGACTCGCACATCTCGATCACCAGCTTCGTCGACCGGCTCGGCCCGGCGGGCCGCCGCGTCTGCCGGCTGCTCCAGTGTGTCCTGCCGCTGCCGTTCCTCCTGACCTTCGCCTGGGGGGCGTGGCTGAACATGCGGTCGAACTGGGGGACCGAGCTGCCGTCGGCGGCGTGGATGAGCGTCGGCTACATGTACCTGTGCGTGATGCTGTCGTCGGTCGCCATGACCGTCTGGCTGGTGCTGCGGGCGTCGCGCCTGATCCGCCGGCCGCAGGCGCAAGAGGGATCGCCGAGATGATGGTCGCCGTCCTCACGATCGGCCTGTTCGTGTTCCTGCTGGTCGGGGTCCCGGTCGCGCTCGCGCTCGGCATGTCGGCGGCCGCGTCGCTGCTGGTCTCGGGCACGCCGTTCCAGCCGACGATCCTGTCGATGCGGTCCCAGTTCGGACTGCAGAACTTCGTGCTGCTCGGCATACCGCTGTTCATCCTCGCGGCCAAGCTGATGAACACCGCGGGCATCACGCAGAAGATCTTCCGCTTCGCCGACACGCTGGTGGGCTTCATGCCCGGCGGCCTCGCCCAGGCCAACGTCGTCGCGAGCCTGATCTTCTCGGGGATGTCCGGCGCCGCGGTCGTCGATGCGTCCGGCCTCGGCCAGATCGAGATGAAGGCGATGCGCGAGAAGGGTTACCCCGAGCGGTTCAGCATCGCCGTCACCGCGGCCTCGTCGATCATCGGCCCGATCTTCCCGCCGTCGGTGCCGATGATCGTGTTCTCGTTCATCTCGGGCGTGTCGGTGGGTCGACTGTTCCTCGGCGGCGTCGTGCCCGGGCTGCTGATGACGGCGGCGCTGATGCTGATGGTCGCCTGGTACGCGCGCCGCGAGGGCTATCCGCGCGAACCGTTCCCGGGCTGGGCCATCGCCGCCAAGCATCTCGTCGACGCGTTCCTGCCGCTGATGACGCCGGTGATCCTGCTCGGAGGCATCTGGGGCGGCGTGTTCACGCCGACCGAGGCCGCGGCCGTCGCGGTCGCCTACGCGCTGGTGATCGGCGTGTTCGCGCTGCGGGAGCTCGGCCCGCGCGAACTGGTGCAGGTGTTCGTCGAGACCGCGAAGGAGACGGCCGTCATCGGCTTCGTGATCGCGACCTCGTCGCTGTTCGGCTGGGTGCTGATGCGCTCGGGCCTGACCCTCCAGATCGGAGAATGGCTCAGGTCGATCACGACGGATCCGCTGCTCATGCTGTTCATCATCAACGTGATCCTGCTGATCGTGGGTTGCTTCCTCGATTCGACCGTCGCGCTGCTGATCCTGACGCCGATCCTGCTTCCGGTGGTGGTCAAGCTCGGGATCGACCCGGTGCACTTCGGCGTGGTGATGGTCCTGAACCTGATGATCGGCCTGATGACCCCGCCGTTCGGGATGATCCTGTTCGTGCTGCAGCACCTGTCCGACCTGAGCTTCGACGAGGTCGTCCGGGCCACCGCGCCGTTCCTGGTGCCGCTGGTCGTGGTGCTGCTCCTGATCACGGTGTTCCCCTCGCTCGTCACCGCCCTGCCCGACGCGCTGATGGGCGCGCCGAAGGGCTAGCGCGATCCGCATGGACGTCTCGAGGGCGATCTCGGTCGATGACCTGAGGACGATGGCCCGCGCGCGGCTGCCGCGGGCGGTGTTCGACTTCATCGACGGCGCCGCGGCCGACGAGCGCACCCTGCGCGCGAACATCGCCGACTTCGGGACGGTACGGCTGGTGCCGCGCTTCCTGCGGGACGTCTCCGACACCCGGCTCGACACGATGGTGCTCGGGGCGCCGTCGGCCGCACCGCTGCTGATCGGCCCGACCGGCCTGGCGACGCTCGCGTGGCCCGACGCGGAGCGGGCGCTGGCCGCGGAGGCGGCGCGGGCCGGCATCCCGTTCGTGCTGAGCACCGGCGCCGGCAACACGATCGAGGAGGCCGCGGCGGTCGGCCCGGGTCGCCGCTGGTTCCAGCTGTACGTGTTCAAGGATCGCTCGATCACCGAGGGGATGATCGAGCGCGCCGCGAAGGCCGGATACGAAGCGCTGGTGCTCACCGTCGACGTGCCGGTGGTCGGCAAGCGCGAACGCGACTGGCGCAACGGCTTCACGATCCCTCTGCGTCTCGGCCCGGCGACCCTGCTCGACTTCGCGCGTCATCCGGGCTGGTGCCTGCAGGTCGCGCGGCACGGGATGCCGCGGATGGGCAACTTCGACGGCGCGCGCACCGGGTCCGACGCGATGTCGCATGCGGCCCTGATGAACAGCCAGCTCGATCCGACGCTCACCTGGGATGCCATCGGCTGGCTGCGCGATCGATGGCACGGGCCGATCCTCGTCAAGGGGCTGCTGTCGCTCGACGACGTGCTGCGCGCGGCAGACTCGGGCGCCGACGCCGTCATCGTGTCGAACCACGGCGGTCGGCAGCTCGATGGCGTCGACTCGACGATCCGCTCGCTCGCGCTGTGGGGCCCCCGGGCCGCCGAGCGGGTGCCGATCCTGGTCGACGGCGGATTCAGGCGGGGCAGCGACATCGTCAAGGCGATCGCGCTCGGCGCGTCCGCGGTGCTGGTCGGACGGCCGACGCTCTATGGCGTGGCCGCCGGCGGCGCGGCCGGGGTGCGTCGCTGCCTGCAGCTGCTGATCGACGAGATGCACGTCACGCTCGCGCACCTGGGCGTGAAGTCGATCGCCGAGGTGGGCCGGCACTGCGTCGAGGTCGACCCGCGGCGCTGAGCGTTTCGCCGCCCGGCGCGCGGGATCGTCGCGGCGGTCCGAGACATCGGACGTCGATCGGTGGAACGGGCGTCGGCCGTCGCGGGGTCCGGGGCGTAGGATCCGCGGCATCGCACCCCCGGCCCCGACGCGGATGGACGCCACGCGCGCGACCTCGGTCCAAGACCTGAGACTCATCGCCCGCGCGCGGCTGCCGCGGGCGGTGTTCGACTTCGTCGACGGCGCGGCCTGCGACGAGCGCAGCGCGCGCGCGAACGTCGACGACTTCGCGGCGGTGCGCTTCGTGCCGCGCTTCCTGCGCGACGTGTCGTCGACCTCGGTCGCGACCACGCTGCTCGGCGCGCCGGCGGCCGCGCCGATCGCGATCGCGCCCACCGGCCTGGCCACCCTCGTCCATCCCGATGCCGACCGCGTGCTCGCGCGCGAGGCCGCGGCCGCGGGCATTCCGTTCGCGCTGTCGACCGCCTCGGGCACCTCGCTCGAGGACGTCGCCGCGGTCGGCCCGGGGCGCCGGTGGTTCCAGCTCTACGTGTTCCGCGACCGCTCGATCACCGAGCGGCTGATCGAGCGTGCGGCCGCGGCAGGCTACGAGGCGCTGGTGCTGACGGTCGACGTGCCGTTGGTGGGCAAGCGCGACCGTGACCGGCGCAACGGCTTCACCGTGCCGCTGCGGCTCACGCCGTCGACCGTGCTCGACTTCGCGCTGCACCCGCGCTGGTGCCTCGGCCTCGCGCGGCACGGGATGCCGACGATGCGCAACTACGAGCTCGGCGACCTCGGCGGCCGCTCGCACGCCGAGGTGGTGGGCTCGCTCTACGACCCGTCGCTGACCTGGGAGGCGCTCGCGTGGCTGCGCGCGCGCTGGCGCGGACCGCTGCTGGTCAAGGGCCTGCTCGCGCTCGACGACGTGCTGCGCGCGGCCGATCTCGGCGCCGACGCGGTGGTGGTGTCGAACCACGGCGGCCGTCAGCTCGACGGCACCTCCTCCTCGATCCGGGCGCTCGCCGACTGGGGCGCGCAGGCGTCAGCCCGCGTGCCGCTGCTGGTCGACGGCGGCATCCGCCGCGGCAGCGACGTCGTGGCCGCGGTCGCGCTCGGCGCGCGCGGCGTGCTGATCGGCCGGCCCGGGCTCTACGCGGTCGGCGCGGGCGGCGCGCCGGCGGTGCGGCGGATGCTCGCGACGCTGGTCGAGGAGATGCACCTCACGCTCGCCCACCTGGGCGCGGCGTCGCTCGCGGAGGTGGGGCGGCACTGCGTCGAGACGGATCCGCGGCGCTGAGCGGCGCGCCAGGCGGCCGCAGGTCCGCCGCCGGCTTGACGGCAGCGCGGGCGCGCCCGTAACGTCACGGACATGTCCCGCCCGCGTCGCCATTCCTCGGCCCGTCACGCCCGCCTCCAGGCAGCGCGTCCTGCGGCGCCTTCGTGCGCGCGGGTCGAGACTACCAAACGGCGTCTGCGCTAGCGCGGGACGTCGTGTCCCGTCTGGCGGAGCGTCGGACGGGCACACGGAGAGGGTCTCCATCGCTGCACGGTCCGACATCCGGTCGACGGAACGCATACCGTTCCCCCCCACCGACCGAGGTCACCATGCAAGCGAGTCTCCCTTTCGTCTCCCGTTCCGCCGCGTTCTCCCCGCCACCGCGGTGGTCCCATCGGCGCGCGCTGCGCGTCGGCATCGTCGGCGCCACCGGGCTGGTCGGCGACCTGATGCGTCGCTGCCTGCTCGAACGCGCGTTCCCGGTCGCGTCGCTGCGCCTCTTCGCATCGGCGCGCTCGGCCGGCCGCACGCTGCCCTGGCAGGAGACCGCGGTCGTCGTCGAGGACGCCGCCACCGCGGACTTCTCCGGCCTGGACGTGGTGTTCTTCTCCGCCGGCGGCGACACCTCCCGTGCCCTGGCGCCCGTGGCGGCCGCGGCCGGCGCGATCGTCATCGACAACTCGTCGGCCTGGCGCCGGGATCCCGAGGTGCCGCTGGTGGTGTCGGAGGTCAACGCCTCGGCGCTGGGCTCGATCCCGAAGGGCATCGTGGCCAATCCCAACTGCACGACCATGGCGGCGATGCCGGTGCTCAAGCCGCTGCACGACGCGGCGGGGCTGTGCCGGCTGGTCGTCAGCAGCTACCAGGCGGTGTCCGGCGCGGGGCTCGCGGGCATCGACGAGCTGTCGCGACAGCTGCGCGCCGTCGACGACGGGCATCGGCTGGCGTACGACGGCGCGTCGGCGGACATCGGGTCCGGCCCGAAGTGGGCCGCGCCGATCGCCTTCAACGTGGTGCCGCTGAATTACCGGGAGGGCGAGGACGGCTACACGGAGGAGGAGCTCAAGCTGCGCGACGAGAGCCGGAAGATCCTCGACCTGCCGGAGCTGCCGGTGTCGGGCACCTGCGTGCGCGTGCCGGTCTTCACCGGTCATGCGGTGTCGATCAACGCGGCGTTCGAGCGGCCGATCAGCGTCGCGCAGGCGAGCGCGCTGCTGCGCGCCGCGCCCGGCGTCGAGCTGAGCGCGGTGCCGACGCCGCTGGCGGCGACGGGCCGCGATCCGGTCCTCGTCGGACGGATCCGTCCCGACCCGACGGTGCCGCACGGGCTGGTGCTGTTCGCCTGCGCGGACAACCTTCGCAAGGGGGCGGCGCTCAACGCCGTCCAGATCGCCGAGGCGCTGATCGGGCGCTGACCGGACGCGGGCGTGCGCGGCGCGACGGGTGCGGCCCGTCGCGCGCCGTATCGGCGGAGGATGTCAGCCCTCCTGCGCGAACGCCCGCACCGTGTCGCGCACGAACGCCCAGTCCTCGCCGCGGTGGATCGGGTTGCCCGCCCGATGGCCCCACGCGGACTCGATGACGGCCAGGCGCCCGCGCTGCAGGAACGGCAGTTCGGCGGCGTTGTCCTGCCAGCGGAAGTACAGGTCCGTGCGCCCCGGCATCAGCAGCACCGGGCACTCGATCGCACGCAGCGCGCGTTCGAAGTCGCCGCCGTGCGCGGGGTCCTCGGCGATCGAGAAGGTCTGCCAGGTGTGCACGTGCGCGAGCAGATCGTGCGCGTCGCGGCGCAGGAAGTTGCCCTCCCAGTTGCCCACGAGCCAGTCCTCGAGCGACGAGTAGCCGAGCGCGGTCCAGAGCCGGTCGCGATAGAAGTCCTGCGACAGCGCCCAGCCCGCGTAGACGCGGCCCATGGCGCGCAGGCCGCGCTCGGGCCTGCGGTCGAACGACAGCCCGTTCCACGCCGGGTCCGCGCACAGTGCCGCCTTCACGCCCTCGAGGAACACGAAGTTGTGCGGCGCGCAGCGCGCGGCGCCGCAGACGACGACGGCGCGGCCCACCTCGCCGGGGAAGCTCGAGGCCCACTGGTAGGCCTGCATGCCCCCCATCGACCAGCCGTAGACCATCGCCAGACGCTCGACGCCGAGGACCTCGCGCAGCAGCCGGCGCTGGACGTGGACGTTGTCGAGGATCGACCACTGCGGGTATCGGCCGCGGTCGAACGGCGGCGGCGTGTTGGACGGCGAGGTCGACAGGCCGTTGCCCATCATGTCCGGGATCACGACGAACCATCGGTCGGGATCGAGGATGCCGCCCGGCTCGATCAGCCACTGGGTGTCGAGGTGCTGCGCGGAGAACGAGGTGGGATAGAGGACGACGTTGTCCCTGGCAGGCGACAGCGTGCCGTAGGTCCGGTAGGACAGCTTCACGCCGCGTGCGGTGTGGCCGGAGGCGAGGACGACGTCGCCAGCGTCGAAGACGGCGGCGGGATGGGCGGGGTTCACGGGGGCGGGGCTCCGACGGACGCGACCGGGCGATCGTAGCGCGCGGCCGCGCAGGCGGTGCGGATCAGCGGGTCGGAGGCTCGGCCCGCGCGCGGCACGCGAGCACCCTCGCCTCCAGCGCCTCGAGCGCCCGATCGCGCAGCCCCAGCTCGCGCAGGTGGCGGACGGTGTCGAACAGGTAGTCGCAGCCGCGGCCGAGCGGGCCGGCCGCCTCGGCGAGGCGCGCGGCGACCGTGTCGGCGTCGAGGCCCGGCGCATAGCGCTCGTGCTCGCGGTTCGCGGCGAACGCGATCGCCGGCACCGGGCCGTCCGGCGTGCGCGCGACGGCCCAGACGGGACGGTAGGCGTGGGTCATCATCTCGCGCCGCCACAGCACGTCGAGTTCGGCGCGCTCGGTGCCCGGGGCGAGCCGGTAGGCCACGCCGCGACAGCTGCCGCCGGACTCCAGCGACAGCATCAGCCCGGGCCGCTCCGGACTGCCGCGGCCGGCGCGTACCCACAGGCAGAACTGCCGGTGCCAGCCGTGGACGGTGGCGACGCGGCGACCGTCGAAGAGGAAGGCCGGGTTCCAGATCAGCGAGCCGAAGGCGAACACCCACACGGGCCCCGGCCGCGGCGCGCTCGCGAGCATCGACTCGATCTGCGCGCACCGCTCGGCATCCGACATGAACGCGACGTCGTCACCGAGCATCGCGCGGACCTGCGCGTGCAGGGAGCCGTCGAGGATGGTGTCTCGGGTCAGTCGGAACGCGGCCATGTCGAGCGGGATTCTGCCACCGGCACCGCGCCCGCCGCCCGCGAAGCCGACCGACCGGGGGGGCCTCAGCGCGTTGCCACCGGCCCGCGCACGGGATCGGCCACGCGCGGCCACAGCGGCCGCGTCACGTGCCGGTGCGCGAGCGCCGCCATGTCCATCGAGCCCGAGCCCGGCGCCGACAGGTAGAGGATCCCGCGGGCGATCGGCGCGAAGCCGGCGTGGAAATGCTGCGTCGACTTCGCGACGAGGAGCCGCCGGCGCATCGGGTCGATGCCCGCCTGCGCGAAGCAGTCGGGGTGGAAGGTCTGGATCCGGTAGTCGTTGACCACGACGTCGACGGCCTGCGCATCGTCGGGGCCGCCGATCCGCAGCCAGGCCATCCGCCCGAGGGGCGCGAGCGCTCCGCCGAAGGGCTGCGTGCCGGACGCGCGCAGCGCCTTCACCGTCACGCGCGCATCGAGCGGGTCGCCCGAGCCCGGACCGAGCTTGCCGCCGATCCGCATGTCGAGCGATGCGCCCTCGCCCGCGTCGAACGCGAGCTGCACCGCCACCGGGTCCCACAGCGGCGACAGCGCGGCGCCGCCCACCCGCCGCTCGACGAGTCGGCGCAGCACGAAGGTCGAGTCGCCG
The DNA here is from genome assembly GCA_046046245.1 of Pseudomonadota bacterium. GTDB lineage: Bacteria > Pseudomonadota > Gammaproteobacteria > Burkholderiales > Burkholderiaceae_E > UBA4615. Next base: position 22,660 of record JBJOKE010000024.1, read on the forward strand.
GCCGCGCCGATGCCCGGGTTGTCGGCGGTGTCGGCGAGCACCCACGGGCGCTCGCCGGGGCCGGCCTCGAGCACGCGGTCGATCGCCGCGTCGATCGACAGGAAAGGCGGCACGATCGCGTCGCGCGCCGCCCAGACGCGCTCGGCGAGCGCGGCCGCGTGGCGCGCGGCGAGCGCCGCGTCGCCGTCGGCGACGACCAGCGTGCGCGTGCCGACCTCGGGCGTGTCGCCCCAGGGGAAGCCGTGGCCCAGCGAGACCGACAGCACGCCCGGTTCGCGCTCGGTCGCGGCCATCTCCGCGACGATCGAGCGCATGGGCTCGGCCGTGGTCGGATAGATGCCGAGCATCGCGCAGTCGTGCAGCGCCATCACCGGCCGCACGCGGCCCTCGAGCGTCGCACGCAGCAGCTCGAAGACCTCGGCGGCGCGCTCGACGATGTCGACGTGCGGATACTCCTTGAAGATCACCGCGACGTCGGCGCTCGCCACCTTCAGCGCGGTCAGGTGGCAGTGCAGGTCGAGCTCGACCGCGATCGGCACCGACGGGCCGACCAGGGCGCGCACGCGCGCGAGCAGCTCGCCCTCGGCGTCGGGATGGCCGTCGGCGATCATCGCGCCGTGCAGGTTCAGCATCACCGCGTCGACCGGCATCGCGGCGCGCAGGTCGGCGAGGATCTCGTCGCGCAGCGCCTCGAAGGTCGCGCGCGTGGTGTCGCCGGCCGGCTGCGCGAACGCGGCCAGCCCCTCGACGACCTCCCAGCCGAGCGCGCGCGCGCGTTCGCGCCAGAGGATCAGCGGCAGCGCGAAGAGCCCCGGCGCGTCGCCGTGCGCGCCGCCGCGCACGAGCATCGTGCCCTCGAAGACCGAGCGGCCGGTGGGGATGGGGGAGAAGGAGTTGGTCTCGGTGCCGAGGCAGGCGGTGAAGAGTCGGGTCACGTCGGGGCACTCGGTGCGCGGGCGGCCAGTCTCCGCCGGCGTCCCGGTGCGGTCAAACCGCGGGCTCACGCCGGTCCGCGGTCGACGATCGCGTCGACGACCGCGTCGAGCCGCCGCGCGCGCGCGTCCCCGGCGATGCGCCCGGCCGCCGCCCGCGCGCCGTCGCGCACGCGCGCGTCGCCCAGCAGCGCGGCGAGCTCGGCGGCCAGCCGCGCGGGCCGGCGGCGCGCCGCGGGCGAGGTGCGCCCGGCGCCCAGCGCGACGACACGCGCGCCGTTGTCGAACTGGTCGTAGGCCCAGGGCACGACGAGCTGCGGCACGCCCGCGCGCAGCGCCTCGGCGGTCGTGCCGATGCCGCCGTGGTGGACGAGCGCCGCCGCGTGCGGCAGCAGCGCCGCGAGCGGCACGTAGGGGTGCCACAGCGCGTCGGTCCCGAGCCCGTCCGGCACCTGCGCGCGCTCGGGCGTCAGCAGCACGGCGCGACGTCCGGCGGCGCGCGCGGCCGCGAGCGCCGACGCGAAGACCCCGGCCGCATGGACCTGCCCGGTGCCCGCGGTCACCACTACCGGCGGCGCGCCGGCCGCGAGGAACCCCCGGACCGCGTCGGGCAGCGGTGCGCGGGCGTCGGGGTCGTGCAGCACGAACGCACCTTCGGTGAGGGGCGCGGGCCAGTCGGGCCGCGTCGGCGCGAACCACGGCGGGAACAGCGTCACCGACGCGTCGGCCACCGTCATCAGGTGGCCGAGGAAGCGGCGCACCGGCGGCAGGCCGCGCGCGGCGCGGTCGGCGTTGAGCCGCGGCAGCGCGACCGGGTCGATCGCCACGCGCTCGCCGAGCCGCCAGGCCGCGCGGCGGGCGCCCCGCGGCACCCAGCGCGGCACCGCGAGCGGCCCGAGGGTCAGCGGGTCGTGGACGGTGACGAGGTTCGACGGCGCGAGCCATGCGGCGACCACGCGCAGCGTCCGGCGACGCGCGCGGGCGATCGACGCGTGCGCGAGCACCAGCGGGTGCGCGACGAGCGTGGTCGGGCCGTCGTCGGGCAGCGCGTCGAGCCAGGCGAGCGCGTCGCGGAATGCGCGGTCGCCGCTCGTCCAGATGCGGCCGAAGCCCTCGCGCATCCGCCAGACCGCCGGATCGCGCAGCGCGCGCTCGTAGTCGTCCGCGTGGCCGAGCGGCACGACCTCGGCCGTCGGCCCGGACGCGGCCGCGGCCCGCGCCGCATGCGCCGCGGGCACCAGCAGCGAGGTGCGCACGCCGAGATCGCCGATCATGCGGGCCAGGCCGAGGAAGGGATGCAGGTCGCCGTGGGAACCGGCGGTGGCGAGGACGACCCGCGGGTCACCCGCGCGCGCGAGGAGCGTCACGCGTCGGTGGATCTCGGAAGGGAAGGTGCCCCAGCATACCGCCGTCCGGCGCGCGGCCCGCGCCGCGGCGGATCAGGCCAGCGCCGCGGGTGCCGCCTCGCCGGCCGTCGCGCGCACGGGCGCACCACCGCAGGCGACCGCGCGGACCGCGAGCGCGGTCCAGCCGAGCGCCACCACCGGCGGCACCAGCGCGACCGCGCCGAACACGCAGGCCGACGCAGCGTGCAGCCCCAGCAGTGCGATCGCCACCGCGGCCGCCGCGGTCGCCACCCAGCCTCGCGTGTCGCGCGGCGGCGCCCACATCGGCGCGGGCGTCGCCCGGCCCCAGGCGAGCAGCGCGAACGCGGCACAGGGCAGCGGCGCGGTGACCACGCCGAGCATCGTGCCCGCGCCCACCGCCGCGAACAGCAGCTCGAGCGGCGCCTCGGGCGCGACCGCGCGGAACGCGCCGATGCCGTCGAGCGAGGCGATGCACCAGCCGGCCCAGGCGATCGCGTGCGCGATCCACGCGGCCGTGCCGATCAGGTAGACGAGGCCGCGGTCGGACGGCGTGCGCGCCGGCCCGCCGTCGCGCGAGCGGCCGAGCCACAGGACGGCGAGCAGGGTCAGCCCGCCGACCACGAGGCCCAGGCCGATGTCGAGCAGTCGGGCCTCGGTCGGCGTGTCGCGCAGCAGCACGACGAGCCGCGCGACCAGGTCCTCGCTGCTCGCCGGCGCGGCCTCGCCGGGCCGCGCGGCGCGGTCCGCGCCCCCGAAGCGCGCAGCGAGCGCGAGGCCGGCGGCGACCAGGGCGGCGGGCACGAGCATGGGCGTCATCGGCGACCTCCTCTCGCATCCTGCGTGGGACGCGTCGCCCGATGGTCGGCGCGCGGACCGCCGCGGCGCGTGAGATCGTTCCGGTCCGCGCCCGCATCGGTCCCGGGCGGCGCGGCGCGGCCGATCGGCGGCACGCCCGCCGCACCGGACGCGACCCCTCCGGCGGCCGCACGCGCTTTGCGTCGCGGTCGCGGCTGTGGTCCGATGCGGGAGACGGGCGCGCCGCGCCCGCGTCAGGGAAGGGGGTCCACGATGAGCGCCGGTCTGCCGCTGGCCATCCTGTCGGTGCTGTCGGCCGTCGTCGTCGCGACCTGGGCGCTGAAGGGCCCGGGGGGCGCCGCGCTGCGGCGCGCCGCGGCCGCGATCTGGGCAGTGCTGCTCGCGGGCTGCTGGGCGACGCTGCTCGCCGCGGGCGCCGACGGCCCCACCGGTCCGAACGCGACCCTGCTCGCGTTCGCGGTCGCGCTCGCGGGACTGTTCGCGCCGCAGCTGCAGCGCTGGATGACACGCGCGCGGCGCTGAGGGCCGACGCGCCGCCTCAGCCGCCGACCAGCGCGCTCGCGCCCACGGTGGCGAGCGCCGCGGCGATCCACGCGCCCGCGCGCCGCAGCAGCGCGGTGTCGAGCCCGCCGCCGGGCGCCGGCGCGGGCCGCGAGAACCCGAGCACGAACGCGTGCGCCGGCAGCGCGACCAGCAGCAGCGTGCCGGCGACCAGCCCGACGTCGAAGGCCGCGCCGCTGCCGCCGAAGCGGTCCCACAGCAGCGGCCACGCGACCGCGGAGAAGACGCCGGCGGCCGCGGCGGTCCAGGGGGTGGCGACGATCCTCATCGGCGTACCGCCGCTCACTGGGCCTCGAGCCCGATCTTCTTCGAGATCGCGGCGTAGCGGGCGATCTCGGCGCGCAGCTGCTTCTGCGCGGTCTCGATCGACGTGACCTCGATCAGGTTGCCCTGCCGGTCCATCTGCTCCTTCGTCTCGGGCGCGGCGAAAGCGGCGACGACCGCCGCGTGCACGCGCTGGACGTCGGCCGCGCTCATGCCCTTCGGGCCGAGCACGCCGAACCATGCCTCGGTCCGGTACTTGCCGAAGCCCTGCTCGACGAAGGTCGGGATGTCGGGGGCGGCGGCGAGCCGCTTGTCGGCGACCACGCCGAGCGCCTTCAGCGCGCCGCTCTTCACGTGCTGCGCGACCGAGGGCAGCGCGGCGATGCCCCAGTCGACGTGGCCGCCGAGCAGGTCGGTGACCATCGGGCCCACGCCCTTGTAGGGCACGTGGCGCGACTGCAGCCCGAACTCGTCGAGGAACAGCGCCTCGGCGAGGTGGATGATCGTGCCCGCGCCGCTCGACGCGTAGGTGATCGCGTCGCCCTTGGCCTTCAGCAGCGCGACCAGTTCCTTCGCGTTCGAGACGCCGAGCTTCGGCGTCGCGACCATCACCAGCGGCGTGGTGCCGCAGATCGCGATCGGCGTGAAGTCGTCGGGCATCGCGAAGGGCAGCGTCCTGTGGATGCTCGGAAAGATGGCGACGTTGTTCGAGACCACCGACAGCGTGTTGCCGTCGGGCGCGGCACGCATCAGCTGCTGCAGGCCGACGATGCCGCCGGCGCCGGGCTGGTTCTCGACGATGGTGCTCGCGCCGATCGCGCGGCCGAACGCGGGCGCCATCGCGCGGGTGATCGCGTCGACGCCCGAGCCGGTGGCGTTGGGCAGGATGAACTTCACGACCTTGTCCTGCGCGGACGCGGCAAAGGGCGCCGCGGGCAGCGACAGCGCGGCCAGCGCCTGCACGGCGCGGCGGCGGGAGGGATTCGTCGGGGTCATCGTGGTCTCCGTCGTCGGTGGGTCCCGGAAGCGGGGCGATGGTAGCCGATCGGGGCGGCGCCGGGCCGCGTCAGGCGATCGCGCCGGCCGCGCGCAGGGCGGCGATCCGGGCGTCGTCGTAGCCGATCGAGCGCAGCAGCGCGTCGGTGTGCTCGCCGTGGCGCGGCGGATCGAGCCGCACGCCGAGCCGCTCGCCGGCCATCGTGAACGGGAAGAGCGCGGCCGGCACGGTCTCGCCGGCCTTCGGGCCGTCGGGGACGACCACGTCGGCGAGCGCGCCGGTGGCGACCAGGTGCGGGTCGTCGAACAGTTCCTCCGGCCGGCGGATCGGCGCGAACGGCAGCCCCGCGCGCTCGAAGGTCGCGGCGAGCTCCGAGGCGGCGCGGTGGGCGAGCCGTTCCCGCAGCGCAGGGATCAGCGTGCCCCGCGCGAGCACGCGCAGGTTGTTGGTGGCGAGCGCGGGGTCGGCCTTCAGGTCCGCGAAGCCGAGCACGTCGCAGAACACCGTCCACTGCGCGTCGCTGACCGCCGCGAGGAAGATCTGCTCGCCGTCCTTCACGGTGAAGACGTCGTAGATCGCCCAGGCGCTGATCCGCTCGGGCATCGGCGCGGCCGGCGTGCCGGTCACCGCGTACTGCAGCATGTGCTGGCCGACGAGGAACACGTTGTTCTCGAAGAGCCCCGACTGGACCGCCATCCCCCGGCCGGTGATCCCGCGCTGGAGCAGCGCGCCCAGCACGCCGATGGCGCCGAACATTCCGCCCATGATGTCGTTGACGCTGGTGCCCGCGCGCAGCGGGTCGCCGGGGCGCCCGGTCATGTAGGCGAGGCCGCCCATCATCTGCACGACCTCGTCGAGCGCGGTCCGGTGCTCGTAGGGGCCGGGCAGGAAGCCCTTCGCGCTCACGTAGACCAGTCGCGGGTTCGACGCCGAGAGCGAGGCGTAATCGAGGCCGTACTTGCCCATCGTGCCCGGCTTGAAGTTCTCGACGACGACATCGGCGCTCGCGGCGAGCGCACGCGCCACCGCGGCGCCCTCGGCCGAGTGCAGGTCGACCTCGACGCTCTTCTTGTTCCGGTTGAACATCGGGAAGAAGCCCGCACCGGCGCCGAGCAGCCGGCGCGTGTTCTCCCCGCCGATCGGTTCGACCTTGATCACCTCGGCGCCGAGGTCGGCGAGCACCATCCCGCAGGTGGGTCCCATCACCATGTGCGTGAACTCGACGACGCGCACGCCGGCGAGGGGCTGCGGGGCGGTGGGGGTGCGGGGCTCGGGCGGCGCGGTACCGGTCATCGTGTCGTCCTGTCGGGTCGGGCGGCGGCCCGCGCCATCGTCCTCGGCAGCCCCGCGCGCCAGACCGCGCCGTGCAGCGGCTCGCCGTCGAGCCAGCGTGCGATGCGGCCGCGCAGCGCGAGCAGGGCGTCGACGTCGACGCCGGTCGGTGCGCCCATGCTCGCGAACAGGTAGGCGAGGTCCTCGGTGGCGACGTTGCCGCTCGCGCCCGGCGCATGCGGGCAGCCGCCGATGCCGCCGGTGCTGCCGTCGAAGCCGCGCACGCCGACCGACCAGGCCGCGTAGGCGTTGGCGGCGCCGAGACCGCGGGTGTCGTGGAAGTGCGCGCCGGCCAGCCGCTCGCCGGCCACGCGGCGCGCGCGCTCGAACAGCCGCACGACCGCGGCCGGATCCGCGTAGCCGACGGTGTCGGCCAGCGACACGCGGTCGGCGCCGGCGTCGAGGCCGGCCTCGACGAGCGCGATCACGTCGTCGGGCTCGACGCGCCCCTGCAGCGTGCAGCCGAACGCGGTGCTGATGCCGAGCTCGAGCACGCAGGCCGCGCCCGGGCCGGCACCGTCGCGCAGCGCGCGGATCGCGGCGAACTCGCGCAGCACGTCCTCCGGCGGCTTGCGCAGGTTCGCGAGGCTGTGCGCGCGGCTCGCCGACAGCGGCAGCACCATGACGTGCGCGCCTGCCTCGAGCGCGCGCTCGGCGCCCTTCGCGTTCGGCACCAGCACCGTGACCTCCAGGCCCGGCAGCGCCCGCGCGGCCGCGACCAGCTGCGCGGTATCGGCCAGCTGCGGCAGCAGGCGCGGCGGCACGAACGAGCCGACCTCGATCGACCTCAGGCCGGCCGCATGCAGCCCGCGCAGCCAGTCCAGCTTGGTCGCCGTGGGCACGGTCCGGGCGATCGACTGCAGCCCGTCGCGCAGGGAGGTGTCGCGCAGGACGACGGGGTCGGGGCGGGGGTCGGGCTCCATCGGACGGACTCTAGCCATTCCGGCCAGGCGCGAAAAGCGCCGACAGGTCGGGTCTCGCGTTCCGGATCGGAACGGCACAATGGCGGTCCGCCGACACCGGATCCGCGAATGGGCCCCCTGTTCGACCCCGTCACGCTGCGCCTGTTCGTCGCCGTCTGCGAGGAGCGGAGCATCGCCCGCGCGGCCTCGCGCGAGGCGCTGGTCGCATCGGCGGTCAGCAAGCGGGTCGCCGCGGTCGAGGCGCGGCTGGGCACGCCGGTGCTCGTCCGCGGCCGCCGCGGCGTCGAGCCGACCGCGGCCGGCGAGGCGCTGCTGCGGCAGGCGCGCGAGGTGCTCGGCGCGCTCGACCGCCTCGAGGCCGAGCTCGACGGCTTCGCCGCGGGCGTGCGCGGCAGCGTGCGGGTCGCGGCCAGCGTGTCGGCGATCGCCGAGGACCTGCCCGACGACGTGGCCGCGTTCCTCGCCGCGCATCCGGGCGTGACCGTGTCGATCGACGAGCGCGACAGCTCGGCCGCGGTCCGCGACGTGCGCGGGGGCGCGGCCGACGTCGGCGTCGCCTGGGACGCGGTGGACGCGTCCGGACTGCGGGCTCTGCCGTACCACGCCGATCACCTGCACGTGATCGTGCAGCCCGGCCATCCGCTCGCGCGGCGCCGCCGGCTGCGCTTCGCCGACACGCTCGACTTCCCGTCGGTGGGCGCGGCGACGACGGGGCTGGTCGGCGAGCGGATGCGACGCGAGGCCGCGCTGCTGGGTCGAAGGCTGGTGCACCGGATGCAGGTCTCGAGCCTCGACGCCTGCCTGCGGATCGTCGCCGCCGGCCTGGGCCTGGCGATCCTGCCGCGCGAGACCGCCGTCGCGCACGCCGGTGCGGCACGCCTCGTGATGCGGCCCCTCGACGAACCCTGGGCCGAGCGGCGATTCGTCGTGATCACGCGCGACGAGTCGGCACTGCCCGCGGCGGCGCGCCTGCTCGCCCGGCACCTCGCCGACCGCGCACGGTCGGCGGCGCCGCCTCAGCTCGACGGCCCCGGGTCGCGGCCCGCCTCGATCGCGAGCACCGGCCGCTCCCAGCGGTAGGCCGCATCGAGGGCGTCGCGCGTCGGGCGCTCGTCGGCCCAGCGCAGCGCGAGCAGGTGCGCGAGCGTCCAAGAGGCCCAGTCGGCGCGGAACGGCCGCGCCTCGACGTCCTGCGCCACCGGACGGCGCGGCGCGTTCTGCCAGACCATCGCGGGGATCCGGTACCCGGCTGCCGTGCGCGCGCTGTGGCCGGCGTGGTCGATCTCGTGGCCCACCTCCTGACCGTGATCCGACAGGTACATCCACGCGTGATGGCCGCCGCCGACGGCGGCCTCGCGGACGAGCTCGAGCGTGCGGGCGACCACCCGGTCGTGATGGCGCAGCGCGGCGTCGTAGTGATCGCGCGCGTGGCGGATCCAGAACGGCCGGCCCCGCTCGCGCAACGCATGGGTCACCGCGTCGGACTCGTCGTCGAACGGGTTGTCGCCCGCGGGGTAGCGCAGTCGGTAGTGCGGGTGCGCGCCCATCGCGTGGAGCACCACGAGCTTGTACGGCGAGGGGTCGGCGAGCGCTTCGCGCAGCGGCTCGAGCAGCGCGTCGTCGGGGGTTCGGCTCGCCCGACCGGGCGTGCGGCTCTGCATCCGCGGGACGTGGGCGAAACCGGCGTGGACCTGCTCGATAGCGACGTCGTCGTGGGTGCTGATCCACCAGATCCGCCAGCCCGCCTCGCGCGCGAGCGCGAGCACGTGCGCGGGGTCGGAGGCCTCGGTCGCGCCGAACTGCAGCAGGCTGCGCAGCGCCGGGATGGTGCCGGCGTCGACCGACCAGGCTTCGCGGAACACCACGAGCGCGTCGGGCATCTGCCGATGCAGCGCGTCCAGCCGCGGCGTGGTGTCGCGCGGATAGCCGTACAGGCCGAGGTTGTCGCGGTTCACGCTGTCGGCCACCACGAGCACGACGGTCGACGGCCGGGATGCGGCGATCCTCGGACGCTGCGCGCGCGCCAGGGCGAACGCAGCCTCTCGCCAGCGGTGCAGGTCGTCCCACTGCTCGCGCTGCGCCCGAACCTCCAGGGTCCACTCGGGCCAGAACGCGAGCGGGTGGAGCCGACGCCAGGGCTTGATCGCGTAGCCGGCCACGGCCGGCAGCGCGACCGCGACGACCGCGGCGCGCCGCGCGATGCGCCGCGTATGCGCCGGCGCGTGCGCGGCCGGCGGGCCGATGCGGCCGGGGGCGAGCGCGAACGCGGTGACGGCGATCGCACCCGCCGCGAGCGCCGTCCACGGCACGAGCGCCGGCCACGACAGCGCGAGGTACTCGGTCGCCTCGGCGGGCACGGTGTTCGCGACCGCGACGACGACCAGCGCCGCGTTCGGCGCCGCGCCGTAGACGGACCACAGGTAGCCGCGGACCGCAGCGTCGATCGCGAACGCGCCGATCCAGGCGGTGAGCACGACGGCGCGCACGCCGGCGGCGCGCCGCGAGCGCGGCGGCCACAGGAGCCACAGCAGCGGCGGCGCGGCGAGCGCCATGGCCTGCGCCCAGCGGCGCGGATCGTGGACGAGCGCCAGGCAGCCCGCGAGGGCGGCGAGGACGAGCGCGACCTGCCACCACGCGGCAGGCCCGACGCGAGCGAGGCGACCGGGGAACATGGGCCGAGATTGCCCGTTCGCCGCGACGGGACTCGTTCTTGGGCCTGCGGGTTTCGGGGTCATGGCCGCACGCGAGTCGTGCGAAGGTCCGCCGCGGCGCGCGAGGCGGCCGGGCGCGGGCGGGCAATCGGACGGCGCTCGGCGTCAGCCCGAGCGCCCGGTCGGATCAGGTGGCGCTCGGCGACAACCCGAGCGCCCGGTCGGTGCAGGCGCGCGGCGCGTCGGCGCCGGCGCTGACGCGGGTCGCTGCCGCGCCGCCACGGGTCGCGACCGCGCGACCGAGCCGCTTGTGCAGCTCGAGCGCCTCGACGGCGTTCGCGAAGCCTCCCGATGCCGTGCACAGGTAGCGGCCGTCGGCGTTGAGCACGATCCAGGCGGGCGCCGCACCGCGCGGCACGTAGGTCGACTTCCAGCGCTCGCGCTCCGCCGGGGCGAGGTCGTCGGCGAACACCATCGAGAAGTGATAGGCCCCGGCGTAGGCCTGGCGGATGTCGCCGCGCACCAGCCAGCCGTCGAGGGCGCTGCAGTTCGCGCAGTTCTGGTCGGTGTAGTAGACGATGACCGGCTTGCCGGTGGTCCGTGCCTTCGCGACCGCGTCGACGATCGACGGGTTGTCGTCGAAGCCCGGCGGCAGCGACGCGGCGATCGAGGCGGTGGTCGCCAGCGCGGCCAGGGCCGCAGCGATCAGGGGGGTCTTCATGGCGGAGGCTCCCGAGCGGATGACGCGGAGCGGAGGGACGGTCTCGAGGGTCAGGCTAGGCACGCCGCCGCGGCGCCGCAGCCGGCCGCGGACGAACGGCCCTCACCTCTTGGCGGACGGTGCGCGATGTGTCGTCCCGGACGCGAAGGCGCGGATCCGGCCCGCGCGCGGCGCGGATGCAGGCGTCGTCCCGCGCCGCGGCCCGCCCTCAGCCGATCGCCGATGCGCTCTTCGCCTGCGCTCGCAGCACGTGCTTCTGGATCTTGCCGGTCGAGGTCTTCGGCAGCTCGAGGAAGCGGATCTCGCGCGGGCACTTGAAGTGCGCCAGGTGCCGGCGACAGTGCGCGACCAGCTCCTCGGCGAGCGCCTTCTCGGCCGCGGCGTCGGCGGGCCGGTGCGAGGGACGCAGCTCGACGAAGGCGAGCGGCGTCTCGCCCCACTTCGCGTCGGGCCGCGCGACCACGCCCACCGCCATCACCGCCGGATGCCGGTAGAGCGCGTCCTCGACCTCGATCGACGAGATGTTCTCGCCGCCCGAGATGATGATGTCCTTCGCACGGTCCTTCAGCTTCACGTAGCCGTCGGGATGGAGCACGCCGAGGTCGCCGGTGCGGAACCAGCCGCCCTCGAAGGCCTCGCGGGTCGCCTTCTCGTTCTTCAGGTAGCCCTTCATCACGACGTTGCCGCGGAAGACCACCTCGCCCATCGTCGTCGCGTCGCGCGGGACCTCGCGCATCGTCTGCGGGTCGACCACCGTGCAGCCCTGCTGGACCTGGTAGCGCATCCCCTGGCGGCCGTTGAGGTCCACCTGCTCGGCGAGCGGCCGCGACATCCAGTCCTCGTGCTTCGCGCAGGCGGCCGCCGGTCCGTAGACCTCGGTCAGGCCGTAGACGTGGGTGACGTCGAAGCCCATCGTCGCCATGCCCTCGATCATCGCGGCCGGCGGTGCCGCGCCCGCGACCATCGCCTTGACCTGCCAGTCGATGCCCTCGCGCAGCCCGGCGTCCGCCGAGATCAGCGTGCTGTGCACGATCGGCGCGCCACAGTAGTGGGTCACGCGATGCTCGCGGATCAGCCGGAAGATCAGCGCCGCGTCGACACGGCGCAGGCAGACGTTGGTGCCGGCCACCGCTGGCAGCGTCCACGGGAAGCACCAGCCGTTGCAGTGGAACATCGGCAGCGTCCACAGGTACACCGGGTGGCGCGGCAGGTTCCAGGCGAGCACGTTGCCGACCGCATTCAGGTAGGCGCCGCGGTGGTGGACCACCACGCCCTTCGGGTTGCCGGTCGTGCCCGAGGTGTAGTTCAGGCCGATCGCATCCCATTCGTCCTCGGGCATCCGCGGCACGAACGCCGACGGGTCGCCCTGCGCGACGAAGGCTTCGTATCCGATCTCGCCGAAGCACTCGCCGCCGCCGGTGTGCTCGGGGTCGTCGACGTCGACGACGAAGGGCACCCGCCGGCCGTCGGCGCGCAGCTGGTCGACGGCGGCTTTCGCCGCGGCGGAGAACTCGCGGTCGACGATCAGCACCTTGCTGTCCGAATGCTCGAGCACGAACGCGACGGTGGCCGCGTCGAGCCGCGTGTTGATGCAGTGGAGCACCGCGCCGGTCATCGGCACCGCGAAGTGCGCCTCGATCATCGGCGGCGTGTTCGGCAGCATGACCGCCACGGTGTCGCCGTCGCCGAGGTCCATCGCGGCGAGCCGCGATGCGAGCGCCCGCGCCCGCACGCGGACCTCGGCCCATGTCCGGCGCAGCGGACCGTGGACGACCGCGAGGCGGTCCGGATAGACGTCGGCCGCCCAGTCGAGCAGCGACAGCGGGGTCAGCGGGACGTGGTTCGCCGGGTTGCGGTCGAGGCCCTGGCGATACGGATTCGGATGCGTCGGCATGGTGCGCGGTATTCCGGGAGGTGGGGCGGGTCGCCCGATTCTAGGCGCCGGGCCCGGATCCCGGCGGCCGGGCACGTTCCGCGTCTCGGAACCCGGGCGTACCCGTCCGTGCAAGAGACTATTGCACCGCAGCATCAGAGTGCTAGCCTAGGCGCTCCGGTTCGCCGGAGAAGGAGTATCCATGCCCCATCTCGTCCATGTGCTGGGCGTCTCCGACCGTGACGCACTGCACCAGCACTTCGCGGCCCTCGAACCGGGGGACCTGCGGATGCGCTTCGGACGCCACCCCGACCGGGACTGGCTCCGCCTCTACGTCGAGGGGATCGACTTCGCGCGCGACGCGGTGCTGGGCGTGCGCGAGGGCACGGCGCTCGCCGGCGTCGCGCACGTCGCGCTGTTCGACGGCGCGGCCGAGCTCGGCCTGTCGGTGCTGCCGTCGCGGCGGCGCCGCGGCATCGCGTCGGCGCTGTTCGACCGCGGCGTGCTGCACGCCCGCAACCGCGGCATCGTCGAGCTGTTCATCCATTGCCTGTCCGGAAACCGGGCGATGCGCCGGATCGCGCGCAGGGCGGGGATGCGCATCCTGGTCGAAGGCGTCGACGCCGACGCCTGGATCGAGCTGCCGCCGGCCACCCCGTTCACGCTCGGCCAGGAACTCGTCGCTAGGCAACTGACGCTGGTCGACCTGGCGCTGCAGGCGCCGTGGGCGGCACAGCGGGCCACGGCGCGCTCGGAAGCCTGACCCGGAAGCGCGAGCCGCGGCCGGGCTCGCTGTCGACCTCGATCCGGCCGCCCATCAGCTCGACGAGCCGGCGCGACAGCGCCAGTCCGATCCCGCTGCCCTCGATCGAGCCGTGTTCGCGGCCGAGCCGCTCGAAGGGCTCGAACAGGCGCTCGCGATCGGCCGGCGCGATGCCCGGCCCGTCGTCCTCGACCTCGATCCAGCTCCAGCGGCCGGCGTCCTCGCCGGCCGACAGCCGCACCGTGCCGCCGCGCCGGTTGTACTTCACCGCGTTCGACAGCAGGTTCACCAGCACCTGCCGCACGCGGGTCGGGTCGCCGTGCATCGCGAGGCTCGGGCCGTCGTCGGGCAGGCCGACGAGCCGCACGCCGGCCTCGGCCGCGGCGAGCGAGACCAGTCGCAGGCTCTGCCGGCAGACCGCGGGCACATCGATCGGCTCGTGCCGCAGCTTCAGCCGGTCGGACTCGATCCGCGTGAGATCGAGCAGTTCGTCGATCAGCGCGCCCAGGTGGCCGCCGGCCTCGCGGATCGCGCGCAGCCGCTCGCGCTGCGCGGACGCGAGCGGCGCGTCGGCATCGATCTCCATCAGCTGCGCGAAGCCGAGCACCGCGTTCAGCGGGGTGCGCAGCTCGTGGCTCATCCGCGACAGGAAGTCGGACTTCGCGCGGCTCGCGGCCTCGGCCTCGGCGCGTGCGCGCTCGGCCGACACGATCCGCCGGCGCTCGCGCGCGTCGCGCATCACCAGCGTGTAGAGCGTGCCGCCGTCGACGGTCACCGGCGCGAGCGTGGATTCGACCGGGAACTCGGTCCCGTCGGCGTGCAGCACCCCCAGCGTGCGCCCGCCGCCCACGCCGCCGGCGGCGTCGAGCGCGACCCGGCGCACGGTCTCCATCGCCTCGCCGCGCAGGCGCGGCGGCACCATCGGCAGGAAGGACCGGCCGAGCACGTCGGCGGCCGGCCGGCCGAACATCGCCTCGGCGGCGGCGTTGAACAGCACGACGCGGCCGCGGTCGTCGATGGCGACGATCGCGTCGTGCGCCGAGTCGATCACCGCCGACAGCCGCGCGCGGCTTTCCACCAGCGCGACCTCGGCCGCCTTGCGCGCCGAGATGTCGGTGATCGTGCCGTAGCTGCGGACCGGGACGCCCGCGTCGTTCCAGACCGCGAAGCCGTGGGCCGCGACCCACAGGTGGCCGCCGTCGGCGCGCCGCAGCTGGTACTCGCCGTCGAGCGGCACGCGCCGCTCGAACATCGCGGTCAGGTCGGAGAGCATCCGCACCCGGTCGTCGGGATGGATCCGCGTCGGGTCCTGCGCCAGCCGCGGCAACGGCGTGCCGGGCGGATGGCCGAGCATCTGAAGGTAGGAATCCGAGTGGAAGCTGCGGCCGAGCGCGAGGTCGTGGTCCCAGATGCCCGAGCCGGTCGCGGAGAACACCAGCGCGAGCTGCTCGCGCTGCCGGCGCAGCGAGGCCTCGACGCGCTTGTGCTCGGTGATGTCGAGCATCACCGACACCACCTGCGGCGGTTCGCCGTGGCGCGACTGCAGCACGGACAGCGCGACCCGCGCCCAGACGACCCGCCCGTCGCGGTGCAGGTGGCGCATCTCGAAGACCGTGCCGCCCTCGCCGGCCGCCCAGCGCCGCAGCGCCGCCGCGTGCAGGTGGCGGTCCTCGGGATGCGTGGACTCGTCGGCCGCGTGGCCCAGCAGCGCCTCGCGCGGCTGCCCGAGCATCGCGCAGAACGCGTCGTTGACCATCACGTGGCGGCCGCGCTCGCTGACCGAGATCGCGGCGTTCGACTGCTCGAACATCGCGCGCAGCTGCCGCTCGCGCAGCGCGAGGCGGGCCTGCGTGCGCTCGAAGCGTCGACGGGCGCCGAGCGCGGTCGTGGCGAGGGCGGTGGCGAGCGCGAGGAACAGCCACGCGACCCATGGCCCCTCGTCGGGCTGCGTGCGCACGAAGGGTCCGACGCCGAGCGCCGCCGGCACCGCGACGGCCACCGCCACCGCCACCAGGGTGGCCCATGCACCGAGCAGCCCGAGCCACGTGGCGCCGGCCGCGACCGCGAGCTGCAGCGCGAACAGGCCGGCCAGGCCCTCGGGCGCGTTCGGGGTCCGCGCGACGAGCGACAGCGCGACGCCCACCACGACCAGCAGCGCGGCCCCGGCCGCCGCGCGCAGCTCGGTGCGTCGCTCGGGGGCGGTGAGGACCGCGACGCGCCACGGCGGCGACGGGCCGGTGCAGGCGGCGTTCAGCGCCAGCAGCAGCGGTACCGCGAGCACCACGCCGAGCACGTCGCCGGCGTACCAGGCGACCCAGGCGCCGAGCATCCGGTCGGCGGGCACGATGCCGGCGAGCACGAGCGCGCCGACCCCGGTGGTCGGCGGCAGCAGCATCCCGACCAGCGCCGCGCGCGCCAGCGTCCGGAAGTCGACGAGGCGGCCGAAGGCCGGATCGACGCGGCCGGCGACCAGCACCCGGCTCGCGATCCAGTAGCCGCCGCAGCAGCCGGCCGCCATCACCGGCGCCGCCCATGCCCAGGGCACGCCGATCAGCCCCTCGGTGACGAGCACGGCCACCGCGAGCGGCACCAGCATCGCGCGCCCCCAGAGGAGCAGCGCGGCGACCGCCACGCCCGAAGGCAGCCAGAACAGGCTGACGTTCGTCCCGGCGAAGGCGACCTTCAGCCCGAGCCACGCGCAGGCCGCGAAGACCGCAAGGACGACGGTGCAGCGCGCGACCCGGCGGGCCGGCGAGGGCGGCGCGTCGAAAGTCTCCGGCGCGGGCGCGCCGGGTGGCTGGTGTCCCTCGTTCGACACGATCCCGTCCCGTTGGTGTGGGCGATTCTGCCACGTGAACGGTGCGATCCGGCGGGGTCGGGCCGAAGCGATTACGCTGTGCCGTCCTCCCCCTTCCATGAGCCCGGAGCAGCCATGTCCGTCGAAGCCCTGACCACCGACCGGTTCGATGCCACCGTCGGCGGCAACGACATCGTCGTCGTCGATTTCTGGGCACCGTGGTGCGGCCCCTGCAAGTCCTTCGCGCCGGTGTTCGAGTCGGTGGCCGCCGAGAACCCCGACGTGAAGTTCGTGAAGGTCAACACCGACGAGGAAGGTGCGCTCGCGGGCCACTTCGGGATCCGGTCGATCCCGACGCTGATGATCTTCCGCGACCAGGTCATCGTGTTCCAGCAGCCGGGTGCGCTGCCGAAGGGCGCGGTCGACGACGTGCTGCGGCAGGTGCGCGCGCTCGACATGGACGAGGTGCGGCGGGGCGCGCGACCGCACGAGGCCGGCGAGGACCCCGGGCAGGCCTGAAGCGGACGGCACGGACCCGCGCGATCGTCGCGGGAATGCGTCCGTCCGTGCCGGAAGCTGGGGCGGAATCACCGGGTCGCTGGCTATCATCCGAAGTGTCCGCCCGCTCCGGGCGAGGTGCGACCTCGGACCTCCGGCAGATGCCCCGCTCTCCCCGCTTCCGCCTTGCGCGAGCCGCCTGCTGGATCGCCGCGGCCCTCGCGACGACCCCGTCCGCCCTCGCCGAGTCGCTCGGCGAGGCGCTCGCCGAGGCCCACGGCCGCGATCCGGCGCTGACCGGAGCGCGCGCGCAGTCCGACGCGACGCGCGAGCGGATCGGGGTGGTCCGGGCCGGCGGCGCGCCGACCCTCGGCCTGGGCGCCGCGGCGAACGCGCAGGTCGCCGCGATCAACGGCGGCGCGAGCCGACAGATCCAGGGCGGCAACGGCGCACTGAACCTGAACGTGCCGCTGTACCGGCCGCAGGTCGACGCCGCGGTCCGGCAGGCCGACGCCGCCAGCCGCGCGGCGGCCGTGCAGGTCGAGGCCGCCGAGCAGGACCTGATGCTGCGCACCAGCGTCGCCTACCTCGAGATCCTGGCGGCGATCGAGACGCTGCAGACGCTGGCCGCGCAGAAGGCGGCACTGGCCGTGCAGCTGGCGTCGGCACGCCGCAGCTTCGACGTCGGCACCGCGACCGTCGTCGAGCCCAACGAGGCGCAGTCGCGCTACGACCTGGTGGTCGCGCAGGAGATCGCCGCCGAGGCCGAGCTCGCGGTCCGCCGCGCGGCGCTCGCGCAGATCGTCGGCCGCCCGTTCGAGCGCTACCGGCGCCTGGCATCCGACGCCGCGCTGCCGCCGACGGCCCCCGCCGACCTGGAGGCCTGGCTGAGGATCGCGTCGGACCAGAACCCCGCTGCGCGGCGCGCGCGCGTCGAGATCGAGGTCGCCGAGCGCGAGGTGGAGCGCCGCGCGATGGGCCGGCGGCCGGCGATCGACGGCATCGGCACGGTCTCGCGCGAAGTGAACCCGTCGCCGGTGTTCGGCGAGCTGCGCACGAACGCCGCGCTCGCCGGGCTGCAGTTCAACTGGCCGATCCACGACGGCGGCGCGGTCGACGCCGGCGTGCGCGAGGCGCTCGCGCTGGTCGGCAAGTCGGCGGCCGACCTCGAGGCGGCGCAGCGGCAGGTCGAGCTCGAGGTGCGCCGGCTCTGGCATCGGCTGGGCAGCGGCCAGGCGATCGTCTCGGCGCTGCGCGCGGCCGAGCGCTCGGCCGAGATCAGCCTGCGCTCGATGCAGCGCGCGCAGGAGGTCGGCGTGCGGGTCCTGACCGACGTGCTGAACGCGCAGCAGCAGCTCTTCGCCGCGCGGCGCGACCTGGCCCGGGCACGCTACGACGTGCTGTCGGACCAGCTGCGGCTGCTCGCGGCCGCGGGCACGCTTCGCCCCACCGACGTCCTGGCCGTCGACGCGCTGCTGTCCGAGCCCGTCTCGCCCGGCCGGCGCTGACCCGCGCGCGTCAGACGACGGCCGACGCGGCCGGGGCCGCGGGGTCGTGGACCAGCACGCGGTTCCGGCCGGCGCGCTTGGCGCGATAGAGCGCGGTGTCGGCCTCGTCGAGCAGCGCGTCGAGCGTCGGGCTGCCGAAGCCGGTGTCGGACACGCCGATGGACACCGTCACCTGCAGCCCCTCGACGTCGGCGAGCTCCAGCCGGCAGCGGTCCGCCACCAGCGAGCGGATCCGCTCGGCGATGCCGAGCGCATCCTCGGCGCCGCTGCCGGCGAGCAGCACCGCGAACTCCTCTCCGCCGTGCCGGGCGACCAGGTCGCCAGG
This sequence comes from Pseudomonadota bacterium, assembly GCA_046046245.1. Lineage (GTDB taxonomy): Bacteria > Pseudomonadota > Gammaproteobacteria > Burkholderiales > Burkholderiaceae_E > UBA4615. The sequence continues at coordinate 40,988 of JBJOKE010000024.1, forward strand.
CCGCACCGACGCCTGCAGCGTCGCGGCGACCGTGCGGATCACGCGGTCGCCGGTCGCGTGACCGAAGCGGTCGTTGACCGACTTGAAGTGGTCGATGTCGAGCAGCATCGCCGCGACCGGCCGACCGCCGGGCGCACGCGCGATGCGGTGTGCCGGCTCGCCGAGGTCGGCGAACGCGCGCCGGTTCAGGCAGTCGGTCAGCGGGTCGCGGGTCGCGGCGCGCTGCAGCGCGCGATTCTTCGCCTCGATCTCGGTGCGCGACTGCTCGAGCTCGGCGAGCGCGCCGCGCAGCTGCTCGTTCGCACGGCCGATCTCGGTCACGTCGGCGAAGGACACCAGGCAGCCGCGCACGTGGCCGCGGCCGTCGCGGATCGGGGAACAGGTGACGAGCACGTCGCGCACACCCTCGCCGTCGCCGGCGCGCAGGCCCACCCCCGCGACGACGCGCGCCTGGTTCATCGCCTGGACCCAGGGCAGCGTGGCGTCGCGACGGGCCTCGACCATCCGCCATGCGAGCGAGGACAGCGGCATCCCGTCGCGCAGGTCGACGTCGGCGCGCAGGGCGCGGAAGGCCTGGTTCGCCAGCACGATCCGGCCCTCGGCGTCCAGGATCGCGATGCCCTCGACCAGCGTGTCGAACGCGGTACGCACCCGCTCGGGGATCGCCGCCGACGGATCGAGGTGCTGCAGCACGCGCCGCATGAAGAGCCCGAAGCCGAGCGCACCGGCGGCGAACACGAAGCCCGCGGTCAGCAGCAGCGGGTGGTCGAGCCAGCGGGCGAGCGGACCGTCCGGGACCTCGGCGCGCCAGGCGAGCTCGAGGTCGCCCCAGTGACCGTTGGCGGCATGGAGCGGAACGCGGAACCGGTCGACCGAGGCGGCACCGTCCTCGGGCGCGCGCCACCAGCGCGCCGGGTCGCCGGCCGCGGCCACCAGCTCGCCGCCGGCGCGGCGGAACGCGATCGAGCCGAGCCGCGGATCGTGTGCGACCGCGGCACCGAGCACCGCCTGCAGCGTGCCGAGGTCGCCGCGCTGGATCAGCCCGGCACCCTGCAGCGCGAGCGCGTCGGCGAGCATGCGCCGCGCGCGGGTCCGTTCGTCGACGCCGTCGCCCGAGACCTGCAGCAGCGTCCCGGCGACGACCACCAGCATCGCGGCCATCGTCGCGAGCGCGAGCGCGATCCGCGCGACCGGTCCGATGCGCAGGCGCTTCATGCGGGCATCCATTCGACGACGCGGACGCGTCCCGGACGGCGCACCGCGGCATCCGGGGGATCGACGGACGCCGGGCCGTCGTCATCGTCGTCGTCGTCCCCGCCACCACCGTCGAACAGCGCGTCGGCCTCGTCGCCAGGCAGGGCCGCGTCGTCGCGGACCAGCACCGGCAGCGGGTCGAAGGTGCGGGCGATCGGGCCGGTGGCGATCAGCAGCCACAGCGTCGCGCCGCCCGACAGCACCCACCAGACGACACCGGCGGTCAGCGCGACGCCGGCGAGCCCGGCCCCCTCGCGCAGCGTCAGCACCGGGCCGCGCGGCTCGGCGGCCTCGGTCTCCGGGCCGGCCACCGCGGGCGCGAGCGTGCCGTCGGACTCCGCGACGGCCGGCAGCGCCGGGCCGGCGGCCGAGGCCACCGCGATGGAGATCGAGTCCGCGCTGATCGACACGAGCGCGAAGCCGTCGGCCGCGACGCGCTTCGAGCCGGCCACGGGCGCGTCGCCTGGCTCGGCACGCAGGCCGGCGTCGCCCGCCATCGTGTCGGCGGCGACCCGCGCCGCGCCGGGCTCGCCGGCGCGCAACGGCGACCGGGCATCGCCGACCTCGCCGGACGCCGCGGCGGCACGCACGCGCGCCAGCTGCGCGCTCGGCGCCGACGTGCGCCACTGCAGCGCGCCCGACGCGGCGTCGCGGGTCACGGACGCCTCGGCCGCCGCGCCGCGCACATCGCCCGTGGTGCCCGGGGTCGTGGTCGTCACCGGTCCCGCGGCCGGGCCGGTCGGCACGGTCGCGCCCCCGCTCCCGCCGCCGGTCGAGCCGTCTCCACCATACCCGGCGCTCGCGACCTTGATCACCACGGTCCGCTGCTGCGGCGAGCCGAGGCCGGGCTGCGCGATCCAGACCTCCAGCACGGCGTCGCCGGACCAGCCGGCGGGCGCGTCGTAGCGCAGCGAGGCGAGCGCGGCGTTGACGCTGCCGAGCGGGCCCTCGAGCCGCAGCCGCGTGCCGTTCGCGCCGCCGTCGCCCGAGACGACCGTCGACACGCCACCAGGCTGCGCGAGCCACAGCCGGCCGGTGCGCACGGCGAGCTCCATCACCACCGTGCCCGTCGAGTCGTCGACGTCGGCGACCTGCACGACGTCGCCGAGCGCGAGCACGTCGCCGGCGAGGGCGGACAGCCCGGTGGGCACGGACAGCGTCGGCGCATCGTCGACCGGCGCGACCACGATGATCGTGCGCCCCTGCGCGGCCGCGCCCTCGGCGTCGATCACCAGCACGTCGAGCGCGAAGCGGCCCGACTCGTCGGCGGGTGGCCGGAACACCAGGCCGTCGAGCGCGGCCTGCAGCGCCTCGCGCGAGCCCTCGACGACGACGAGCGCGTCGCCGGTGCCGGTACCGGCCCGCAGCAGCAGCCCCTGGGTGCCGGCGAGCGTGAGCGTGCCGCGATCGACCTGCAGCCGCAGCCTCATCGAACCGCCGCCTTCGACGTCGTCGATCGCGATCCGGCGGCCGCTGCCGGCGTCGAAGCGCATCGCATCGTCCTCGAGGACCTCGACCTGGCCCGGCATCGACAGCGTCGGCAGATCGTTGACCGGCGCCACGCGGACCTCGAGCTGCGCGGTCGAGGTCCGCGCGCCGCCGCGGGTGCCGCTGCCGCCGAGATCGTCGACCGACAGCGACAGCCGCAGCGTGCCCGACACGTCGCGGGCCGGCTCGATGCGCAGGCCGTCGAGCGCGGCGTTCAGACGGGCCAGCGTGCCCTCGACGGTCAGCGTCGTGTCGGCCACGCCGTCGCCCTCGCGGAAGACGAGGCCGACGGTCGAACCGAGCGCGAGACGCGCGCCGCCGTCGATCGACACCGTCAACCGCAGCGCCGTCCCGACGTCCGCGTCGTCGAGGATCGCGATCCGCGTGCCGCGTGCGTCGTCGAGCACCGCCGGCGCGTCCTCGACGAGGGTCACGACCGCGGGCAGCAGCCACTGCGGCGCGTCGTTGACCGCGTCGATCGACACCGAGACCGCGATCGGCGCGGTCTCGCCGCGGGCCTCGACGGCGACCAGCTCGAAGGTGTCCGACGCCGCCGATGTCACGGTGTTCCGGTAGGTGACGCGTTGCCGGACGAGGTCGTCGAGCGTGAAGCCCTCACCCGCGGCGAGGGCGACGCCGTTCAGCCGGAGCTCGCCCGCCGTCGGCGCGGTCTCGAGCCGCAGCAAGACGTCGCCCGGGAGCGACTCGGGCGCGAAGAACGCGAGGTTCGCTGTGCCGAAGGCCGAGGTGCTGCCGGTGGCGACCCGCAGCCCGGCGTTGCGCAGCAGCGTGACCGGGTCGTAGGCGGGGACGACGGACACCTGCGTCTCGACGACGGGCGACATCGCACCCTCGCCGTCGGCCAACGTGATCTCGATCCGACGGCTCCCGGTCGAAGGCGAGTCGCCGAGCACCTCGAAGGAGACGGCGCGCAGTACCGCCTGGGCGTCCGCGACGCTCGTCCCGGGCGCGAAGCGCACCGCCAGCACCGGCCCGATGGCCGATGGAGTCGTCTCCACGAGACCGACGTAGCGGGGGCTGCCGCCGCCCGCGGCGAGCCACAGCTGGTTGCCGCCGATCACCGAGACGCCCGCGGAGGCGTCGAAGTCCAGCCGGTCGTCCGCGCCGCCGTTCTCGGCGACCCGCACCCGCAGCAACGCGCCGCCGAAGCCGGTGCTGTCGGCGTCGTCGACGGTGAAGCCGGCGGCGATGCGGACCGGCACGCCGTTTTCCGTGAACGTCGGCGCATCGCCCGCAGGCGTCACGACCGGCGCGTCGGGCACCGACTCCACCCGCAGCTGCCGCGCCGACGACACGCCGACCTGCCCCGCCGCGTCGGTGACCTCGAAGACGACCGTCCGCGGGGTGGTCGACGGCGCCGGCGAGGTGTTGGCATAGGTGACCGCACGCAGCGCGTCGCGCCACTGCTCGACCGACGCCTCGCCGGCGAGGGTCAGCGTGCCGGTCGCCGCGTTCCAGTCGGTGACATGGATCTCGCCGGCACCCGAGAACGCGAGCACGTCCTCGCCGGGGTGCCGACCGGAGACGATGCGGACGGTCGCGCCCACGAGCGTCTGCCCGACGTCGACATCGCTCAGCCCGAGGTCGGGCGCGACGGCGAAGTCGGGATCGCCCTCGCGATAGAACCGGGGCGGACCGTCGACGCTCACCACGGGCGCGTCGGGCACCGGTGTCACCGAGGTCTCGAGCGCCGCATCGTCCGGGCCGAACGCGGCGGTCGGCACGGCCGCGAGGTCGACCGTCAACCGCTGCGCGCCGGCCGTGAAGCCGCCGCTCCAGCTGTCGTCGAGCCCACGGACCGACAGCGCACCGGGCGTCCCCGACCAGTCGGCCGCCGGCACGAACCGCAGCCGGGTCGCGGCCGACAGCACCAGGCCGCGGCCTTCGGGGGCCGGCTCGCCGATGTCGAACCAGGTCGTGCCGCCGTCGGTGGAATACCGCCAGCCGCCCTGAGACGGCATCGCCCCATTGGCGGTCACGACGACGCCGGCGAGCGACGCGCCGGCGTCGGGATCGGAGAATCCCGCACCGAACAGCTCGGCGACGCTGCGCGCCGCGGACGCCGTGTCTTCCGGGAACGCGGCGATCGTCGACGAGGCGATCGTCGGCGGGTCGTTGGCGTCGGCGATCGCGATCGTCACCGCACGCTCGAACCAGAGGCCGCCGCCGTCGGTCACCCGGACGACGATCCCGTACGAGGCGGCCGTCTCGTGGTCGAGCACCGCGCCCTCGGCGACCACGATCGTGCCGGTGCTCGCGTCGATCGCGAAGCGGCCGCCGGCGTCGTCCGTCAGGCTCCAGACGGCGGTCTCCAGGCGGGCGCCGTCGGGATCGGCGTGCGCGGCGGTCGCGACCACCGTCCCCGCGGCCGACATCTCGGGCACCGCGATCGCGGACGTGTCCGCCGCGACCAGCCGCAGGCCGTCGACGCGTGCCGGTCCCGCGACCAGCCGCAGCACGTCGAGGCCGCCCGAGCCGGTGACCGCGACCGACCAGCGGAAGGACGCCACGCCGTCCTGGACCGCGGTCGCGACCCGCTGCCCGCGCCACCAGACGTCGACCGTCGCGATGCCGCCGGGGTCGGCCGGCGTCACGTCGAAGGCGAGCACGTAGCTCCGGCCGGCGTCGGTCGCGACCGACTGCACGAGGTCCGTGCCCGACAGCAGGTTCGGCAGCGACGGGCTCGCGAGCGCGATCGTCGTCGGTGCGTCGTTCGTCGGCGTCCGGTCGACGCGACCGGCGACGACCGCGCTGGACTGCGTGCCGTCGTCGATCGCGATCCGGTACGTCGGCGGGATCTCGTCGCCGCCGTCGACGAACAGCACCTCGCCGGCGAGCAGTTGCGTGGCCGTGAAGCGCGTGATCGCCGTCGACGGGTCGCCTGCGAGCGCGAAGCGGCCGCCGAGGACATCGGACACCACGACCGAGATCGACTCGATCCCGCTGTCGGGATCCTGGATCCCCAGGCCGTACCAGTCGACCACCGTCGTCCCGCCCTCGATGGCGGCGATCGCGGGCACGCCGATCCAGCCCGGCGCGTCGTTGATGTCGCGGAAGACGAGGTCGCGCTGCAGCGGGACCGCGTTCTCCAGGTGCTCCCAGAGACCGGGCACCAGCGCCAGGCCGAGCTGGCCCGTCCACCGGCCCTGGTCTTCCCAGGAGGGACCGTCGGCCATCTCGGTGCCCTCGAAGACGTCGCGCAGGCCGTCGCGGTCGGCGTCACCGCTGGCGCCGGGCAGGGCCGGGCGGCCGTCGCCGCGCTCGGTCGCGTCGGCGAAGCCGTCGCCGTCGGAATCGGTGTCGATCACGTCGGGCGTGCCATCGCGGTCGGTGTCGACCGGCACCAGGCCGATGCTGCCGTCCGCGCCGTCGGCGCTCGCGTCGACGGCGTAGTCGAGGCCGTCGACGTCGTCGTCGTACCCCTGGTCGGGGCGCCAGCCCGCCGAGGGCTGGGCCTCGACCCGGTCGACGATGCCGTCGTCGTCGCTGTCGATGTCGAGCCGATCGACGATGCCGTCGCCGTCGCGGTCGGGGTCGCCGGGTCGGCCGCCCTCGGCGTCCGAGGCCGCGCCGCGCCAGATCGCTCCCGGCACCGGTGCGATCTCGGTCAGCACGATCGAGCCGATCGGACCCGTGCCGCCGGCGAGCGGCTGCGCGGGCAGCAGCAGCCGGCGCAGCGCCTGACCGCCGCTGCCGTCCGGACCGGTCGCGTAGAGCTGGCCCCAGGCGTCGACGGTCAGGCCGGTGGTGCCCGCGCCGAGGGTGCCGAGCACGCGGCGGGCGATCGGATCGCCGGCGCCGTCGACGAACACCTCGATCAGCTGCACCGCCGAGGTGGCGGAGTCCGTCCACGCGAGGTAGGCCGCGTCGGCGGCGAACACCAGGTCGCCGGTCGCGCGCCCGGAGCCGAGGTCGAGCCACGGTGTCGCGGCGGCGGGCGCCTGCTGGGAGAAACGCCAGACGACCGAGGTGTCGTGGCCCGCGACGTAGCCGCGACCGGCTGCGTCGAAGGCGAGCGCGTTCGGCGCCCGGTCCGCGATCCCCGCGGGCAGCGTGCCGCGCGACGTGAACGCCGCGGTCGCGACGTCGATCGTGCCGACCTCGCCGGTCGCCGAGTCGACGCCCCAGAGCGCGCCGTCGGGCGCCATCCCGATGTCGGCGATCGGCCGGCCGACGGTGCCGACGACCCGACCGGCCGACGGCTCGCCCTCGAGTCCGTCCACGCGGACCAGCCGGCCCGCGTCGTCGATCAGCCATCCGATCGTCACCGGAACCCGTCCGCCGGCGCGCTCGACCGCGTCGGCGATGCTGTCGCGGTCGTCGTCGAGGTCGAACCGGTTCGCGACGCCGTCGCCATCGCTGTCGGTCGCCAGGACCACCGTGCCGGTGCCGACGTTGCCCTGTCCGTCGGCGACGCGGTAGCCGAAGGCCTCGACGCCGTCGGCGCCGGCGGCCTGGACGACGGTCAGCGCGCCGTCCGGCTCCAGCGTGACCACGGTGCCCGACGCGAGCGTGACGGACTCGCCGGCCGCGATCGCGCGGGTGACGCCGCCCGCGCGATCGACGATCCCGACGATCGTCATCGGGTCACCGTCGGGCTCGCGGTCGTTGGCGAGCACGTCGATCCTCGTCGCCGACCCGGGAATGACGGTGACCGGCCCGTCGAGCACCGGTCGCGGCGCGTCCTGGAGGCGGACCGGGCTCACCGTCCGGGCGACGGTCGCGCTCGTCAGCACGCCGTCGGTCACGGTGAAGCTCACGATCCGCGAGCCCGGCGACGGCGCCTCGCTCGTGTTCACGTAGTGGACCGACCGCAGGACCTGGGCCCAGGTCTCGATGTCGGCGGCGCCGGAGAGCTCGAGCACGGCGTCGGCCGGTCGCCAGGTCCCGACGATGCCGCCGGCCGGCTCGAAGCCGAGCCGGTCCTCGGCGGCGACGTAGCCCGCGAGGTCGATCCGGACGGTCGCGCCGGTGATCGGGTCGCTACCGCCGGCCGACTCGGCGACCTCCAGCCGGGGGTCGATCGCGAGCGGGCCGACGTTCTCCGGATAGAACAGCTCGCTCGTGTCGAGGCTCAACGCCGGCAGGCCACGGACCCCGCGGGCCGACGCGAACTCCGACGTGGCGCCGAACAGCCCGCCGTCGGAGACCACGGTCGCGGTCGCGGTGATGCGGTCGCCGACCGCGACCGCCGCCGCGCCCTCGGGCGTGGTCCATCCGGAGTCGATGTCCAGGCGTCCGGCGGCGTCGGTGCGCAGGTCGAACGAGAACAGGCGCAGCCGCGCCTCGGCCCGGTCGCCGTCACCGAAGGGGCTGGAGAAGAACTCGATCCGGTAGCGGGTCGAGGGTACCGCCTCGAGCGAGCCGACCACGCGCACCGTGCTGCCCGAGACCACCGCCTGCGTGAGCACCGGCCGGTTCGACACGCCGGCGGTACCCGGTGCGGCGGGGACGTCGTCGTCGATGCCGAGCTCGATGCCGAGCCCGCCACTCTGCCAGGCGCGATTGCGGAGCAGGGTCGCGCTCGCGCCGTCCGCCACCGAGAAGCCGTCGTCACCGCTTCCGGCGACGAAGTTGCCCTGTCCGACGATCGCACCGCCGATCGAGTGCCCGGTGCCCGCGACCACCGCGATGCCGTCGCCGCCGTTGCCGATCACCGTCGCGCCGTCGAGCGCGAGGCCGACGCGGTTGCCGGCGACCAGCACCCCCGAGGCGGCCCCCACGCGGATGCCGCCCGCGGCGGCCCCCGCGACGTGGTTGCGGTCGGCGACGGCGACACCGCCGACCCGCGCGCCGGATGCGTCCACGACCAGGCCCGTGCCGCCGATGCCCTCGCCGGACGCGAAGCCGCCGGTGGCATCGAGCGCACCGATCCAGTTGCCGACCACGACCGACCCCGCCGCGCCCGGCCGCAGCACCAGGCCGTCGCCGCCGACGTGCCGGATCAGCAGCCCGCGGACCGTGCTGGCCGCGCTGCCGTCGCCGAGAACCAGGCCGTCGATCGCACGCCCGCCCCCGTCGATGACGATCGCGGGCCGGTTGCCGTTGGCGGCGAAGCTGTCGTCGGTGGTGGCGTCGAGCACGACCGGGCCGGTGATCGTCGGCAGCGCGGCGGTGAGCGCGATCTCGTGCGTGCCGTCACCGGGG
>JBJOKE010000038.1:0-14685 GCA_046046245.1 Pseudomonadota bacterium
GCCGCTGCTCGCCGTCCAGGTCGGCATGGGCGAGAGCATCCTGATCCTCGCCTTCGTCGTGATCGTCATCGGCGGCATCGGCTCGATCCGCGGCGCGCTGGTCGGCTCGCTGCTGGTGGGCTTCGTCGACACCGCCGGCCGCACCGTCCTGCCGCACCTGTTCCGCGAGTTCCTGCCGCCGCAGTTGGCGAGCGCGGCCGGACCCGCGGTCGCGTCGATCGTCGTCTACGTGCTGATGGCGGTGGTGCTGTTCGTGCGGCCGCAGGGTCTCTTCCCGGCGCGAGGGTGAGGGCGGGGTTTCGGCGAGCAGGGCTCGCCGCCGACCGAACGGGCGCCGCATGCTTGCGGCGCACTGGTGGGAGTGGAACGTGAATCCGACGATCGTCGGCAAGAATCTGCAGGGTGTCGCACTGGTCGCTCTGGCGGTCGGGGCCGTCGCCTTCCCCTTCGTCATGAAGGCGCTCGACGCCGACTTCTACGTCAGCGTCGCGAGCCGGATCATGATCTATGCGATCGCCGCCACCTCGCTGAACCTGGTGCTGGGCTTCGGCGGGCTGGTGTCGTTCGGGCACGCGGCCTTCCTCGGCATCGGCGCATACTCGGTGGGCATCCTGATCACCGAGGGCGTGCCCAGCGGCTGGATCGGGTTCCCGGTGGCGATGGGCGTGGCCGCGCTCGCCGCGACCGCGATCGGCTGGGTGTCGCTGCGCACGCGCGGCGTCTACTTCATCATGATCACGCTCGCCTTCGCGCAGATGCTGTTCTACCTGGTGAACAGCGTGAAGGCCTACGGCGGCGACGAGGGGCTGAACATCAAGGTCCGTTCGGCCTTCGGCTTCGGGCTGAACCTGAAGGACGACGCGACCTTCTACTTCGTCGTGCTCGGCTGCCTCGCGGCGACGCTGCTGCTCGTCCACCGGATCGTGGCCTCGCGCTTCGGCCGCATCGTGCTCGCCATGCGCGACGACGACGCGCGCGCCGAGGCGATCGGCGTGCCCACCTTCCGGTACAAGCTCGTGCTGTTCGTGATCGCCGCGGCGCTGGGTGGCCTCGCCGGCGCGCTGATGGTCAACCAGCAGAACTACGTGAACCCGAACGTGCTGCACTGGACGCAGTCGGGCACGCTGATGGTGATGGTGATCCTCGGCGGCGTGGGCACGCTGTGGGGCGGCGTGCTCGGCGCGGCCGTGCTGCTGGTGCTGGAGGAGGTCGTCTCGGCCTACACCGTGCACTGGCAGTTCTGGGTCGGCTGGGTGCTGCTCGCGATCGTGCTGTACGCGCCGAAGGGCCTCGCGGGCCTGCTCAGGCGCACGGGCGGAGGCGGGAAATGAGCGACGCGCTGCTCGACGTCCGTGGCCTGCGCAAGCGCTTCGGCGGCGTGGTCGCGACCGACGACGTCACGCTCGATGTCCGTGCGGGCGAGGTCCACGCGCTGATCGGCCCGAACGGCGCCGGCAAGACCAGCCTGATCGCCCAGCTCTCCGGCAGCCTGCTGCCCGACTCGGGCGCGATCCGCTTCGCGGGCGTCGACATCACGCGGATGCCGCAGCACGCGCGGGTGAAGCTCGGGCTGGTCCGCTCGTTCCAGATCACGCGGCTCTTCCGCGGCTTCACCGCGCTGGAGAACCTCGCGATCGGCGTGCAGGCGCGCGACGGCCGCAACCTGTCGTTCTGGCGGCCGGTGGCCGCCGAGCGCGCGCTGGTCGACGAGGCGCGTGCGCTGCTCGACGAGATCGGCCTCGGTGCACGCGGCGACGTGTCGGCCGCCGCGCTGTCGCACGGCGAGCAGCGTGCGCTCGAGGTCGGCCTCGCGCTCGCCACTCGGCCGAAGCTGCTGCTGCTCGACGAGCCGATGGCGGGCACCGGCCCCGAGGAGTCGGCGCGGATGGTCGAGCTGATCGAGCGCGTGCGCACGAAGGCGACGGTGCTGCTCGTCGAGCACGACGTGGACGCGGTGTTCCGCCTCGCCGACCGCGTCTCGGTGCTGGTCAACGGCCGCGTGATCGCCTCGGGCGAGCCGGACGCGGTGCGGCACGACCCGGAGGTGATCTCCGCGTACCTGGGCGACGAGGCGATGGAATGAGCGCCGCGCTGCTGAAGGTCGAGGGCCTCGAGACCGCCTACGGCACGAGCCAGGTGCTCTTCGGCGTGGACCTCGAGGTGATGCCCGGCGAGGTCGTCGGCCTGCTCGGCCGCAACGGCATGGGCAAGACGACGCTGGTGAAGTCGGTGATCGGGCTGGTGAAGGCCCGCACCGGCCGGGTCGCGGTCGACGGCGCCGAGGTCCGCGGCCAGCCGGCCGACCGGATCGCGCGGCTCGGCATCGCGCTGGTGCCCGAGGGGCGGCAGGTCTTCCCGAACCTGTCGGTCGACGAGCACCTGACCGCCTTCGCCGCGCGGCGCGGCGGCGAGGCGCGCGGCGAGCCCTGGGACGCGGCCCGCGTGTACCGCCTCTTCCCGCGGCTCGCCGAGCGGCGCGACAACCTCGGCAACCAGCTGTCGGGCGGCGAGCAGCAGATGCTCGCGATCGGTCGCGCGCTGGTCACCAACCCGCGGCTGCTGATCCTCGACGAAGCCACGGAGGGCCTCGCACCCCTGATCCGCGAGGAGATCTGGCGCTGCCTGGCCGAGCTGCGCGAGGCCGGGCAGACGATCCTGGTGATCGACAAGTACGTGAACCGCCTGGTGCGGCTCGCCGACCGGCACGTGATCCTCGAGCGCGGTCGCGTCGCGTGGCGCGGCACGTCGGCCGAGCTCGACGCCGACCGGGCGGTCTGGCACCGCTACCTCGGGGTCTGACCCGCCGACGCGCCGGCCCGCGCGTCCCGCCGCCACGCGCCCGCGCTGCAGCCGAACTCCGCGCGGAACCAGTGCGCGAACGCGCTCGCGCCCGAGAAGCCCAGCAGCGGCGCGATCTCCGTGCCGCCGCGATCGGTGTCCAGCAGCTGCCGCACCGCGAACTCGCGCCGCACCGTCCGCATCAGCCCGCTGAAGGTCTCGCCCTCGGCCCGCAGCCGCCGGTGCACGGTGCGCCGGTCCACGTCGAGGTGCTCGGCGACCACCTCGACCGTGCAGCGGCCCCCCGGCAGCAGCGCGACGATCAGTCGCCTGACCGCCTGCACCGCGTCGGCCGGCGCGGCCGCGAGCGAGCGCTCGAGGAAGGCGCGTGTCCACTCGGCCATCGCCGGATCGGTGCGCGGCAGCTGCGCGCGCAGGTCGCGCTCGTCGCAGACGATGCCGTTGAAGCCCGCGTCGAAGTCGACCTTCACGCCGAAGAGCGCGCGGTGCCCGCTCGCGTCGCGCGGCGCGCGATGCTCGAAGCCCACGCCGCGCGGCATCCAGCCGTGCCCCAGCACGTCGCGCAGCAGGCGGAACATCACGCCCACCGCCAGCTCGATCGACTGCCGCGCCGAGCCCGGCCGGTCGAGCAGCACGTCCTCGGCGATCACCACCAGCCCGGCGCGCACCTCGATCCGCGTGACCAGCGAGGTGTTCAGCAGGTTCAGGTAGCGCACCAGCGTCTCCAGCGCCTGCAGCCCGGTCGGCTCCTGCCGCAGCGCCAGCCCGAGCGGCCCGAGGTTCGACAGGTGGCGGGTGCTCGCCATCCGCAGGCCGAAGTCCTCGATGCCCGAGTCGCTCGCGCAGGACTCGAGCAGCCGCGCCACCGCGTCGGCCGAGATGCGGGTCTCGGGATCGTCGAGGCAGCGCCGCGGCAGCCCCACGCGGCGCATGGCCGCGAGCGGATCGATGCCGACTGCCCGGGCGAGCTCGGGAAAGCCCCGCAGGCTGGCGGAGCGGACGATCTGGCGGGCGGCGCGCATGTCCCGATTCAACAATCCGGCGTCCCGGTTCGTCAATCACCGGCGGCCGCCGCGCCCTAGGGTGACGTCATGCCGAGCGCCCGGCCCCAGGCGCCGCGCCCCGACGGAGGATCCCCTCCTTCGCAGGCGCCCGAGATGGAGGAGATCCCATGACGCCCCTGCGAACCCGCCGCCCCCTGCTCGCCGCGCTGGCCGCCGCCGCCGCGCTCGCCGGCCTCCTCCCCGGGCCCGCCGCCGCCTGGACCGACAGGCCGGTCCGGCTGGTCGTCCCCGCGCCCGCCGGCGGCACGATGGACGTCGTCGCCCGCGTGCTCGCCGAGCAGCTGTCGGCCGACCTCGGCCAGCCGGTGATCGTCGACAACAAGCCGGGCGGCGGCGGCGTGATCGGCATCCAGGCGCTGCTGCAGGCGCCGGCCGACGGCCAGACGCTGATGGTCACCGCGTCGAACGTGCTGACCGAGATCCCGCACGTGATCAGGACGCCCTACGACCCGCTGAAGGACGTCCGTCCCGTCGCCGCGATCGCGCGTTCGACGATGGTGCTGGTCGGTGCGCCGGGCTTCGCCCCCGCGGACCTGAAGGCGGTGATCGACAACGCCAGGGCGAACAAGGGCCTGAGCTTCGCGTCGTACAGCACCGGCACCGCGTCGCACTACGCCGGGATGATCCTCGCGCAGAAGGTCGGCATCGAACTGACCCACGTGCCGTTCCAGGGCTCGCCGCCGGCGCTGCAGCAGGTGATGGGCGGCCACATCCCGATCATGTTCGACGGCATGGCCACCTCGCTGCCGCTGGTGAAGGCCGACAAGCTCAAGGCCTATGCGGTCGCGTCGAAGGCCCGCTCGCCCTACCTGCCGAACGTGCCGACCTTCACCGAGCTCGGCTACCCCGAGATGGACTTCAGCAACTGGATCGGGGTGGTGTCGTCGGCCCAGCTGCCCGGCGCGCTCGCCGAGAAGATCAACGCCGCGGTGCTCAAGGCCGCCGCAGCGCCGAAGCTGCGCGACCGGCTGACCGCCGCGGGCTTCGAGGTCGGCATCACCCAGTCCTCCGACGCCCTCGCGCAGTCGGTGCGCGCGGAGTCCGAGCGCAACGCCGCGATCGTCAAGGCCTTCGACATCAAGCTCTGAACGGGGAGGCCGCGATGGCTGCCGTGATCTCCAGGATGCAGGTCTCGCCGCTCACCTGCGCGATCGGCGCCGAAGTGCGCGGCGTCCACCTCGGCGAGGCCTCGCGCTCGGCCGACGCGATGGCCGAGCTGCGCGCGCTGCTGCTCGAGCACCGCGTGCTGTTCTTCCGCGACCAGGCCATCACGCGCGCCGAGCACGTCGCGTTCGCGCGCTGGTTCGGCGAGCTCGAGGACCATCCGGTCGCCGGCAGCGATCCGGAGCATCCGGGCCTCGTGCGGATCTACAAGTCGCCCGACGCGCCGAACGACCGCTACGAGAACAGCTGGCACACCGACGCCACCTGGCGCGAGCACCCGCCCTTCGGCTGCGTGCTCCGCTGCGTGGAGTGTCCGCCGGTGGGCGGCGACACGATGTGGGCGAACATGGTGCTGGCCTACGCGATGCTGCCCGACGAGGTGAAGGCAAGGATCGCCGGGCTGCGCGCGCGGCACAGCATCGAGGCCACCTTCGGCGCGGCGATGCCGATCGACAAGCGCCTGGCGCTGAAGGCGCAGTACCCCGACGCCGAGCACCCGGTGGTGCGCACCCACCCCGAGACCGGCGAGAAGGTGCTGTTCGTGAACGGCTTCACCACGCACTTCACGAACTTCCACACGCCGGCGAACGTGCGCGTCGGCCAGGACTTCACCCACGGCGGCCCGCAGCTGCTGCAGTACCTGCAGATGCAGGCCTTCGTGCCCGAGATCCAGGTCCGCTGGCGCTGGTCGCCGGACGCGGTGGCGATGTGGGACAACCGCAGCACGCAGCACTACGCGGTCATGGACTACCCGCCCTGTCACCGGAAGATGGAGCGCGCGGGGATCAAGGGCGATCGCCCCTACTGAACGCGGAACGCACCTGACGACCCGAACGACCCGCGCCGGCCGATCCGCTGCGCCGACGCGACCCGATCACCGCCCGGCGCGACCCGCGCGCCCTGCCCAGCCCGGAGCCCCACGATGAACTTCCTCGACGGTCACCTCTACCCCGAGAACCAGGACCCGCTCGTCATCACCGCCGCGCCCTACGGCCCGGAGTGGATGCCCTCCGACTTTCCCGAGGACATCCCGGTGACGATGGAGGAACAGGTGCGCAAGGCCGTCGACTGCTACGAGGCCGGCGCCAGCGTGCTCCACCTGCACGTGCGCGAGCTCGACGGCCGCGGCAGCAAGCGGCTCTCGAAGTTCAACGAGCTGATCGCCGGCGTGCGCAAGGCGGTGCCCGACATGGTGATCCAGGTCGGCGGCTCGATCTCGTTCGCGCCGGAGACCGACGGTGCGGCCGCGAAGTGGCTCTCCGACGACACGCGGCACATGCTCGCCGAGCTCGACCCGAAGCCCGACCAGGTCACGGTCACCGTCAACACGGTGCAGATGAACGTGCTCGAGCACATGGACGACGCCGACATCGCCGGCACCACGCTCGCCACGCCCGAGGGCTACCGCGCCTACCGCGAGATGGTCGTGCCCTCGAACCCCGACTGGGTCGAGGAGCACATCCGCCGGCTGAACGCGGCGAGGATCCAGAGCGCCTTCCAGTTCTACAACCTGAACAGCTTCGAGACCGTCGAGCGGCTGATGCGCCGCGGCGTCTACACCGGGCCGCTGGTGCTGAACTGGGTGGCGATCAGCGGCGGCATGGACGCGCCGAACGTCTACAACCTCGCGAACTTCCTTCGCGCGCTGCCCGACGGCGCGATGGTCACCGTCGAGAGCTCGATGCGCAACGTGCTGCCGATCAACATGATGGGCATCGCGATGGGCCTGCACGTGCGCTGCGGCATCGAGGACAACCTCTGGACGCAGGACCGCAGCGCGAAGATGAGCACGGTCGAGCAGATCCGCCAGCTGGTGCGGATCTCGACGGAGTTCGGGCGCCCGGTCGCGGACGGCCGCCAGGCGAAGGCGATCCTGAAGATCGGCACCTGGTACGACTCGGTCGACGCATCGCTCGCGGCCAACGGCTTCGCGCCGAACCGCAACGGCGGCAACCAGGGGTTCCTGCGCCGGTCCGATCCGCGGCTCGCCGCCGCCCGCGAGGCCGCGTGAGCGGCGCGCACGGGGCGCGACGCGACATGGCACGCGCGATCCGATTCGACCGCACCGGCGGCCCCGAGGTGCTGCGGCTCGAGACCGTCGAGGTCGGCGAGCCCGGCCCCGGCCAGGCCCGGGTCCGCCACGCCTACGTGGCGGTGAACTTCATCGACGTCTATTTCCGTACCGGTCGCTATCCGCTCGCGCTGCCCAGCGGCCTGGGCAGCGACGCGGTGGGCGTCGTCGAGGCGGTGGGGCCGGGCGTCACCGAGGTGAAGCCCGGCGACCGCGTGGGCTACCTGCTCGGTCCGCAGGGCGCGTACTCGGACGTTCGCGTGATGCCGGTCGAGCCGCTGATCCCGCTGCCCGACGGCGTCGACGACCGGACCGCCTCGGCGCTGATGATGAAGGGCCTGACCGCGCAGTACCTGTTCCGGCAGGTCTTCCCGCTGCACGGCGGCGAGACGATCCTGTACCACGCGGCCGCGGGTGGCGTGGGGCTGGTCGCCTGCCAGTGGGCCCGCGCGATCGGCGTGACGATGATCGGCACGGCGTCCACGGAGGAGAAGGCCGCGATCGCGCGCGAGCACGGCTGCGCCCACACGATCGTGACCGGCGGCATGACGCCCGAGCAGCTGGCCGAGCTCATCCCGCGCCGCGTGCGCGAGCTGACCGACGGCCGCGGCGTGCCGGTGGTCTACGACTCGGTCGGCCGCGACACGCTGATGGCCTCGTTGGGCAGCCTGCAGGTACGCGGCTCGCTGGTCAGCAACGGCACCAGTTCGGGGCCGGTGCAGATCGATACGGCGTGGCTGGCCGGCAAGGGCTCGCTCTGGGTCACGCGCCCGGCGATGGTCCACTACGCGACGCCGCGCTCGAAGATGCTCGAGATGGCTGCGGAGCTGTTCGACCACGTGGTCGCGGGTCGGATCCGGGGCGAGCCGCGGCAGGTCTTCGCGCTCGCTGACGCGGCCGACGCGCACCGCGCGCTGGAGGGCCGCAGCACGACGGGCGCGACGGTCCTGGTTCCCTGAGGCGCGCCCGCGGCGGCCGCGCGGCCGCCGCGCCGCGGCCGACCTCAGCCGGAGAACGCCCCCGCGTCGATCCGTGCCTCGAGCGCACGCTCGGTCGCGTGGTTCTCGGCGTCGGCCGCGACGATCGCCTCGACCAGCAGCTCGGCGGCCGCCGGCAGCGTGCGGCCCGACAGCCGCATCACGCCGAAGCCCTGGCCGAGCGTCGGCCCGGCGAGACGCAGCGGCACCAGGCGGCCCGCGACGAGGTCCTCGGCCACCATCGAGGCCGAGGCGAGCAGCAGCAGGTCGGTGCCGCGCGCCACCGCGCGCATCATGCTGACCGACTCGCAGGCGAAGGCCGGGAACGGACCCGTGTCCTCGGCGCCGCGGGCGCGCAGGATCGCATCGGTCACGCCCGGGGTGAGCCGCGTCGGCCCCACCAGCGGCGCGCGCAGCGCCTCCTCGACCGGGATCGACGCGCGCCCCGCGAGCGGGTGACCGGGCCGCGCGAAGACCCGCCCGCCGCGGGTCGCGAGCGGCTCGATCACCAGGCCCTCGCGGTCCGCGCCGGCCGGCAGGCTGCCCACCAGCAGATCGATCGCACCGGCCCGCAGCCGCCCGAGCAGGTCCGAGCCGCTGTCGTTGACGACGCGCATGGTGACGCCGGGGTGTCGGGCGACGAAGGCGGCGATCGCCTGCTCGACGAACATCGCCGCCACGAAGGTGCCGGCGCCCAGCACCAGGCTGCCGGATGCCGCACCGCGCATCAGCGCCACCTCGCGGTCCAGCGCATCGGCGCCGTCGAGCACCTCCTGCGCATGCTCGAGGAACACACGGCCGAGGTCGGTCGGTTCGACCCGGGACTTCCCGCGGTCGAAGAGCTGGATGCCGACCCGCCGTTCCAGCATCTGGATGCTCCGCGACAGCGCCGGCTGGGTCAGGTGCAGCGAGCGCGCGGCGCGCGCGAAGCTGCCCTCCTCGGCGAGCGCCCGGGCGTGCCGCAACTGGCGCAGGTCGAAGTCCATGCGCCGATCGTATCAAAGCGATGAGTCGAATCGATTGGACCCTCGGAGACCGCGTCGACACAATCCGCGACACGTCGCGACCCCCCACGTCGGAGCGAGCCTCCGAGGCCGGATGATGCCGGTACCCCCGTCGGGGGTCGACGATCGCCCAGAAGGAGAATCCATGATCCGACATCGCTCACCGCTCCTCGCGTTCGCGGCCGCCGCGCTCGCGACGCTGCTCTGCGCGGCCAGCCCGCCCGCCGACGCCCAGACCACCGCCCCCGCCCGCAAGCCCAACATCCTCGTGATCTGGGGCGACGACATCGGGCAGTTCAACGTCAGCGCCTACAACAACGGGATGATGGGCTACCGCACGCCCAACATCGACCGCATCGGCCGCGAAGGCGCGATGTTCACCGACTGGTACGGGCAGCAGAGCTGCACCGCCGGCCGCGCCGCCTTCGTCACCGGCCAGTCGCCGATCCGCACCGGCCTCACCAAGGTCGGCCTGCCGGGCGCGCCCGAGGGGATGAAGAAGGAGGATCCGACGATCGCGGCCGTGCTGCGCGCGCAGGGCTACCTGACCGGCCAGTTCGGCAAGAACCACCTCGGCGATCGCGACGACATGCTGCCGACGGCGCACGGCTTCGACGAGTTCTTCGGCAACCTGTACCACCTGAACGCCGAGGAGGAGCCGGAGAACCCCGACTATCCGAAGGATCCGGCGTTCAGGAAGCAGTTCGGCCCGCGCGGCGTGATCCACAGCTTCGCCGACGGCCGGATCACCGACACCGGGCCGCTGACGCGCAAGCGGATGGAGACCATCGACGAGGAGGTCACCACCCGGGCGCTCGACTTCATGGAGCGCGCGAAGAAGGCCGACAAGCCGTTCTTCCTGTGGTGGAACTCGACCCGGATGCACATCTTCACGCACCTGAAGAAGGAGTCCCAGGGCAAGACCGGGCTCGGCGTCTACGCCGACGGCATGGTGGAGCACGACGGGCACGTCGGACAGGTGCTCGCGAAGCTGAAGGAGCTCGGCCTCGACGAGAACACCATCGTCATGTACTCGACCGACAACGGCGCCGAGACCTTCACCTGGCCCGACGGCGGCACGACGATGTTCCGCGGCGAGAAGAACACCCAGTGGGAGGGCGGCTTCCGCGTGCCCACGCTGATCCGCTGGCCCGGCGTGATCAAGCCCGGCACGGTGATCAACGACATCGCGGCGCACGAGGACATGCTGCCGACGCTGGCCGCCGCCGCCGGCGACCGCACGGTGGTCGAGGACCTGAAGAAGGGCCGCCGGATGGGCGCGATGACCTACAAGGTCCATCTCGACGGTTACGACCTCGGTCCGGCGCTGCGCGGCGAGGCACCTTGGCCGCGCAAGGAGTTCATCTACTGGACCGACGACGGCAGCGTCGCCGCGCTGCGCTACGACAACTGGAAGATCACCTTCCTGAAGCAGGAAGCCGAAGGCATGAACGTCTGGCTGAAGCCGTTCACGCCGCTGCGCGCGCCGATGATCACCAACCTGCGGATGGATCCGTTCGAGCGCGCCGAATCGGAGCATGCGATCGGCTACCAGCGCTGGTACCTCGACCGGATGTTCCTGATCGCGCCGGCCGGCGCCTACGTGGGCCGGTGGCTGCAGAGCTTCAAGGAGTTCCCGCCGCGTCAGAAGCCGGGCAGCTTCAACCTCGACCGGGTGATGGAAGCGGTGATGAAGCCGCAGCGGAACTGACGTCCCGCACGTCGACCGGCCCGAACGGGGCCGTCGCCCGGAGGCGGGCGGCGGCCCCGTTTCGTGCAGGGCAGGGCTCGGCCGCCCGCGCTCATCGCGCCGCCGCCCGCCCTCCCGCGAGCCGCGACGCCACCGCCCGAAGCGCGGCCGCGAGCGAAGCCGCCGCCGGCGTCGGCCGCCCGCGCCGCCGCCGCGTGATGCCCACCGCGCGCGCCCACTGCGGCGCGGCCACCGGCACCGGCCGCAGCAGCCCCGCGCGCTCCTCCCAGTGGATCAGCTCGCGCGGCAGGAAGGTGAGGTGCCGGCCCTGCAGCACCACCGTCTTCATCATCACCGCCGAGGTCGTCTCGATCTCCGCGTCGATCGGCTTGAGCCCCGCCTGCAGGAACAGCTCGTCGAGCGCGCGCCGCTCGAGCTCGTGGCGGCGCGCCAGCACCCAGCGCTGACCGGCGAGCTCGGCCGGCTTCACGCTGCGGCGCGCGGCGAGCGGATGGTCGGCGTGCGCGACCACCACCGCGCTGTCGGTGTGCAGCGTCTCGTGCTGCAGCTCGGGGTCCGAGGCCGTGCGCGGCACCGACGAGAGCGCGAAGTCCACCTCGCCGCGACGGACCATCGGCATCAGCGCCTCGTTGAGCCCGTAGAGCACGGTGACCCGCAAGCCGGGCTCGGCCGCATGCAGCGACTCCAGTGCGAGCGGCAGCAGCCGGGTCGCCTCCGATGGGCCGCAGCCGACGACGACGCGACCGCTGTGTGCGCCGCGGATCGCGTCGACCTCGGCGGCCGCCGCGTGCAGCTCGGCCTCGATCGCGCGGTGGCGTGCCACCAGCGCCTCGCCGGCCTCGGTCGGCAGCACGCCGTGCCGCCCGCGCTCCAGCACCGGCACGCCGAGCGCGCGCTCCAGCTCGCGGATCGACTTCGACAGCGCGGGCTGGGTCAGCCCCAGCTCCGCGGCGGCGGCGGTGAGGCTGCCGCAGCGGGCGGCGACGGCGAGCATCGCGAGACGGCGGGGATCGAGGTCGGTGCGCATGGCCGAGTCATAACCCGAAGTCATGGATGCTGCAATACCGTTCATGCACGGTGGAATTGATCGCTCGTTAAGATCGGACCATCCCCGCCGCGGCCGTGCCGTCGGGCGGTCCACGAAGGAGACCGTGCATGAACCCGTCCGCGCTCGTCGAACCCGACCGCGTCCATCGCAGCGTCTACACCGACCCCGCCATCTTCGAGCTGGAGATGGAGCACATCTGGGAGAAGACCTGGGTCTACTGCGGCCACGCGTCGCAGGTGCCGAACGTCGGCGACTACTGGACCCTGCAGATCGGCCGCCAGCCGATGGTGATGGTCCGCGACCAGGACCGCTCGGTGCGCGTGCTCTACAACCGCTGCCCGCACCGCGGCGTCGAGCTCTGCGGCAACCAGAAGGGCAACACCGGAAAGGCCTTCGTCTGCTCGTACCACGCGTGGACCTTCCACCTCGACGGCCGCGTGCGCGCGATCCCGCTGATGAAGGGCTACGAGGGCACGCGCCTGACGGCCGACAGCCCCGACTGCAGCATGAAGGCGGCCGCTCGCGTCGACAGCTACCGCGGTTTCGTGTTCGCGAGCCTGTCCGCGGACGGACCGTCGCTCCTCGAGTTCCTGGGCGACGCGAAGGTGGCGTTCGACGACATGTGCGACCGCTCCCCGGTCGGCGAGGTCGAGGCGGTCCCGGTCTGCCATCGCGTGATCCAGCACTCGAACTGGAAGTTCTTCATGGAGAACCAGCTCGACGCGCTGCATCCGTCGGTGACCCACCAGAGCACCGGCGTGCCGGCGCGCCGCGTCGAGAACCGGGTGAAGGCCGAGCGGGGTTCGGCGCCGCTGTTCTTCCACTACCTGTCCACCTTCGCGTCGAGCTTCGACCAGTGGGACTCTGTGCAGACGGTGAACTTCCCGAAGGGCCACGGGATCCTGAAGGGCTACATGGGCCTGCGCCCGACCGACCCGGACACCCTCGAGCACGAGGCGCTGCTCAAGCAGGCCTACGGCGAGGAGAAGGCCGAGGCGTACCTGTCGCGCAGCATCCACCACGTGCTGATCTATCCGTACCTGTCGGTGCAGTCGCCGCTGCAGCAGCTGCGCTGCCTGCGTCCGCTGGCGGCGAACAGGACCCTGTCGGAGATCTGGCACTTCCGCCTGAAGGGCGTGCCCGAGGCGATCTACCGCCGCTCGCTCTGGTACTACAACCTCGTCAACTCGCCGGCGACGATGATCAACGCCGACGATCTCGAGAACTGGACCAAGGGCCAGTGGGGCCTGGAGGCCTCGAAGGCGGGCGACTGGGTGAGCTTCCACCGCAACCACGGCGGCGACACCGAGCGCGACGGCGTGATCTATTCGAACAACGGCACGTCCGAGGCGGTGATGCGGAGCCAGTTCCGCGCGTGGGCCGAGTACATGGCGCCGGCCGCCGCGCAGACGGTCAGGGCCTGAGGGGAGAGCGGCGATGAGCAACCAGGTGAACAAGGCCCTCGGCACCGGCGTGGTGATCGAGGCGATCGAATCGATGACCGGCGCGGAGTCGATCGCGCCCGAGCACATGGGCCGCGGCTCGCGGCCGTCGACGCAGTACGTGCCCGACGTCGCGCACGTGCCGGTGGCGCTGCAGCGCGAGGTCGAGACCTTCCTGTACCGGCAGGCCGCGCTGCTCGATGCGAAGCGCTGGCAGGACTGGACCGAGCTGTTCGCCGACGACGGCGTCTACTGGATGCCGGCCATCCCCGAGCAGACCGACTGGCTCGGCGAGCCGTCGATCTTCGCCGAGGACCGGCTGCTCATGGAGGTCCGGATGGGCCGCCTCACGCATCCGAACGCATGGTCGCAGGCGGCCGCGTGGGGCACGAACCACCTCGTGGGCAACGTCGTGATCGAGGCGGCCGACGGCGACACGGTGCGCGTCTATTCCCGCTTCCAGATGATGGAGCTGCGGCGCGACGCGGTGCGGCACTTCGGCGGGTCGTACCGGCACACGCTCAAGCGCGGCGCGAACGGGTCGTTCCTGATCCAGCTGCAGCGCGTGGACATGATGAACGGGCAGGCCGCCTTCGACTACGTGCTGCAGGCGTGGGTGTGAGGGCGACTGCATCGCCCTACACCCTCCGGCACACCCCCACCGCCGCCTCCGACCCCGCCCCCACCAGCCACGTCCACGCGCGAATCATCCGCCCCGCCGGTCGTGCGTTCGCTCCGAGCGCGGCCGCCTCGTCCCGATGCGAGACCTCGTCCTCCCGGCAGGCGTCGAGCATCGCGCGCAGCCGCTGGAGCGAAGCGTCGGCGCCTCCAGGGTCGAGCCGGTCGATCCGCTCGAGCTGCGCGGCGTAGTGGCGGTCGACGAAGGTCTCGACCGCGACGATCGTCGCATGCACGGCGGCCGGGCCGGCCAGTGCGGGCAGGGCGCCGGTCGCGAAGCCCGCGAGCCGCCACAGCGGCAGCAGCCGGCTGCGCGCCTGCGCAGGCAGCACCGACGCGATGCGCTCGAGGTGGTCCGACTCGGTCGCGCCGTGGCGCTCCGCGAACGCGCGCAGCGCCGCGTCCCGCGTCACGGCGAGCACGCCGCGGTAGATCCACACGGCGCCGGTCTCGCCGGCGTGGTCGGTGCGCAGGTCCGCGACGAGCGCGTCCGGCCATCGCGCGCCTGCGTCGGGCGCGTGTCGATCGGGCCGAGGGTGGACGGGATCCATGGCAGGTGGAGACGCGTCCCGCCCGGCGAAGTTGCACGCCGGCGCTCGGCCCGCGCCGGCTAGGAGTCTGGGCGGCAGAGCGCCACGAAGCCTGACTTGAGCGAGGCGTTTTTTGGTAGGTTTGAGTGCATGAGCGCGAGCTACCTGCCGTACGACCCCCAGCAGATGTTTCTGCT
>JBJOKE010000040.1:0-82575 GCA_046046245.1 Pseudomonadota bacterium
GCTCGGCGTAGCGAAGCAAGGGCGCCGCCGTCTTCGGCATCTCGATCCCGTAGTGGTCCAGGCGCCACAGCAGCGGAGCGATCGCGACGTCGAGCATCGAGAACTCCTCGCCGAGCATGAACTTGTTCTTCATGAAGATCGGCGTGAGCTGGGTCAGCCGGTCACGGATCTGATGGCGCGCGCGCTCCATCAGCTTGCCGCTGTCCTTCGTGTGGTCCCGGCGCTCGAGCTGCTGGACGTGGACGAACAGCTCCCGCTCGAAGTTGAACAGGAACAGCCGAGCCCGCGCGCGCATCACCGGGTCCGCGGGCATCAGCTGCGGGTGCGGGAAGCGCTCGTCGATGTACTCGTTGATGATGTTCGACTCGTACAGGATCAGGTCGCGCTCGACCAGGATCGGGACCTGGCCGTACGGGTTCATGATCGAGATGTCCTCGGGCTTGTTGTAGAGATCCACGTCGCGGATCTCGAAGTCCATGTCCTTCTCGAACAGCACGAAGCGGCAGCGTTGGCTGAATGGGCAGGTGGTGCCCGAATACAGGACCATCATGGGCTTCGCTCCTCGGTTCCGAATCGATCGCCGCGGGATGTCGCGGCGGGTATCCGTAAAAAGTGAAGGGCGAGCCGCGCTCGAGGCGGCTCACCCTGCGTGGCGGTCGGACGGTCGCTTACTTGACGTCTTTCCAGTACTCGCGGTTCAGCCACCAGGCCAGGACGGTGAACATCCCGAGGAACAGCAGCACCCAGGTACCGAGGCGCATGCGGGTCTTGGCCGAGGGATCCGCCACGTAGGTCAGGAACGCGGTCAGGTCGGCGACCTGCTCGTCGTACTGTGCCTGGCTCATCTTGCCGCCGGAGGCCGGCCCGAGCCTGATCGACGTGCCCTCGTGCGGGTGGCCACCCTCGATCTTCTCGGTCTTCTCGGAGCGCGCGCCGCTCGGGTCGAAGGTGACCACGGTCTTGACGAAGCCGTGGCCCTCGCCCTTCTTGATCTCCTCGATCGTCGCGCCACGCGAGCCCTGCAGCTCGTAGAACACGTGCGGCATGCCGACGTTCGGGAACACCGCGTTGTTCCAGCCGGTGGCGCGGGTGGCGTCGCGGTAGTAGCTGCGCAGGTAGGTGTAGAGCCAGTCGGAGCCGGTACCGTCGTGCGACGAGCGGGCACGTGCGGTCACCGACAGGTCCGGCGGCAGCGCACCGAACCACCCCTTCGCGTCGCCCGGGGCCATCGCGATGCGCATCGGATCGCCGACCTTCTGGCCGGTGAACATCAGGTTGTCCCTGATCTGCGCATCGGTCAGTCCGATGTCCTGCAGCCGGTTGTAGCGCATCAGGCCCGCACTGTGGCAGCCCAGGCAGTAGTTGACGAACAGCTTCGCGCCGTTCTGCAGCGCGGCCTGGTCGGTCAGCTTCTCCTTGGGGAAGTGATCGAGCGGATAGCCGCCGCCCGCGGCCTGCGAGACGGCCGGAGCCGCGGCGAGCGCGACGGCGGCGAGGGCCGGCGCGAACCGGGCGACGAGGCGTTGGATCCAGTGGTTCATGGCGAAGGGTCCTGTCGTGGCGGCTCGGCTCAGTGCGGCGCGAAGGTCACGCGCTCGGGCACGGGCTTCGGATCGCCCATGGCGCTCCACCACGGCATGAACATGAAGAACGCGAGGTACAGCAGCGTGCACGCCTGCGAGATCCGCTCGCCGATCGGCGACGGCGCCTGAACGCCGAAGTAGCCGAGGATGACGAACACGACGACGAACAGCGCGTACACGTACTTGTGCCAGCCCGGGCGGTAGCGGATGGACTTGACCGGGCTGTTGTCGACCCAGGGCAGCGAGAAGAACACCAGCACGCCGACGCCCATGCCGACGACGCCCCAGAACTTCGCGTCGAACAGGAAGAAACCGACGATCAGCGCGCCGACGGCCGCGGTGGCGATCAGCTTCGACAGCGGCCTGGTGCCGCTCATCCAGACCACGGCGAGCCACACCAGCAGGAACGGCGTGAGGCCCCAGGTCAGGAACTCGGTGGTGATCGCGCGCAGGATCGAGTAGTACGGCGTGAAGTACCAGACGGGCGCGATGTGCGCCGGGGTCTTCAGCGGGTCGGCCGGGATGAAGTTGTTGAACTCCAGGAAGTAGCCGCCCATCTCCGGCGCGAAGAAGATCACCGCCGAGAAGACCATCAGGAACACCGACACGCCGAGAATGTCGTGCACCGTGTAGTACGGGTGGAACGGGATCCCGTCGAGCGGCCGCCCCTGAGCGTCCTTCTTGGCCTTGATGTCGACGCCGTCCGGATTGTTCGAACCGACCTCGTGCAGCGCGATGATGTGCGCGACGACCAGGCCGAGCAGCACCAGCGGGATCGCGATCACGTGGAAGGCGAAGAAGCGGTTCAGCGTCGCGTAGCCGACCACGTAGTCGCCGCGGATCCAGACCGACAGCTCGGGCCCGATGAAGGGGATCGCCGAGAACAGGTTCACGATGACCTGCGCGCCCCAGTACGACATCTGGCCCCAGGGGAGCAGATAGCCGAAGAAGGCCTCGGCCATCAGCACCAGGAAGATCAGGCAGCCGAAGATCCAGACCAGCTCCCGCGGCTTGCGGTAGGAGCCGTAGATCAGGCCGCGGAACATGTGCAGGTAGACGACGACGAAGAACGCCGACGCGCCGGTCGAGTGCATGTAGCGCACCAGCCAGCCCCAGGGCACGTCCCGCATGATGTACTCGACCGACTCGAACGCGCGGGCCGCGTCGGGCTTGTAGTGCATCGTCAGGAAGATGCCGGTCACGATCTGGATGACCAGCACCAGCATCGCGAGCGAGCCGAAGAAGTACCAGAAGTTGAAGTTCTTCGGAGCGTAGTACTCCGACAGGTGGGCCTTCCAGTTGGCCGTCAGCGGAAACCGCTGGTCGACCCAGCCCAACAGGCCGGTGGTCTCGATTTTCTTTTCGGCTGCCATCGAATGCTCCTCGCCAGACTGCTCGAGAAATGCTGCGGATTCGGGGTGATCGGTGGGATAGACGCGGCGGACGCCCGGGTGTTGCACCGGCCGTCGGCCGCGTCGGTCAGGCCTTCTTGTCCTCGCCGATCAGGATCCGCGTGTCGGACAGGTACTGGTGCGGCGGCACGTCCAGGTTCGCGTTGGCCGGCTTGTTCTTGAAGACGCGGCCGGCCAGATCGAAGGTCGAGCCGTGGCAGGGGCACAGGAAGCCGCCCTGCCAGTCGTCGGGCAGCGAGGGCTGGGCGCCCGGCGTGAACTTGTCCGACGGCGAGCAGCCGAGGTGCGAGCAGATGCCCACGACGACCAGGTATTCGGGCTTGATCGAGCGCGCCGGGTTCTTGGCGTACTCGGGCATCGCGAACTGGTAGGGCTTCGTCGAGCCCGGATCGAGGACCTGCGACTCGGTCTTCTTCAGCGACTCGAGCATCTCCGGCGTGCGGCGGACGATCCACACCGGATTGCCGCGCCACTCGACGCGGCGCAGCTCGCCCGGGGCCATGCCGGAGATGTCGGCCTCGACCGGCGCGCCGGCGGCCTTGGCGCGCTCGGAGGGCTGGAAGGTGCTCACGAACGGGATCGCGCACGCGGCGGCGCCGACCGCGCCCACGGCACCGGTGACGGCGATGGCATTGCGGCGGGAAAGATCGAGGGACGACGGAGGCGTGAAGGACGCGCTCGAGGAATCTGCAGCCATGAAGACCTCGGTGAGGGGTCGGGGACGGCAACGACGGACCTCCCCGGACGACAACCCGAGATTCTAGCTTATTGCAGCGCAGCGGCGCCAGCCTGGGCCGTGGCCCCGACGCGCCGGCACGCCAGGCGACGGCGGCTCGCCGGGGCGCCCCGCGTCGCGCCCGGGCGGTCGGGCCTCGCGCGGCGCCGAACGTGGCACCGACGCCCCCAAGTGCGGCGGAACCGTCTCGAACGCGCCGAAATCGGCCGTTCCCGCAACGATCGGGCGGGTTCCTGTCGCTCGGATGACGCGGCGATGCGCGGTCCGCGTGCTACGGTGCAGTCCCCGCGGGGGACGGCCCCCGCGCGTCCTGCAGACAACACAACACGGGGAATCCTGAGATGAGCCTGCTGTCCGAGTTTCGTGAGTTCGCCGTCAAGGGCAATGCCTTCGACCTGGCGGTCGGGGTGATCATCGGCGCGGCGTTCGGCAAGATCGTCGACTCGGTGGTCGGCGACCTGATCATGCCGATCGTCTCGACGATCGTCGGCAAGGTCGACTTCAGCAACCTGTTCGTCATCCTGGGCACCGCACCCGACGGCGTGCCCAGGACCCTCGACGCGCTGAAGAAGGCCGGCGTGCCGGTCTTCGCCTACGGCAGCTTCCTGACCATCCTCATCAACTTCCTGCTGCTCGCGTTCATCGTCTTCATGATCGTGAAGAACATGAACCGGGTGAAGGCGCGGTTCGAGGCCGAGAAGGCCGCCGAGCCGCCGCCCCCGACGCCGGCCTCGGAAGTGCTGCTCGCCGAGATCCGGGACGAGCTGCGCAAGCGCGCGGCCTGACCGGCGCGCGATGACCCGGGCCCGTCAGACGGGGTTCGGGTCGTCGACGAACGTCACCTCGACGCCGAAGCGTGCGGCCAGGGCCGCGCCGACCGCCTGCACGCCGAAACGCTCGGTGGCATGGTGGCCGGCGGCCGCGTAGACCACGCCCGCCTCGCGGGCGAGGTGGGTCGTCCGCTCGGCGATCTCGCCGCTGACGAACGCGTCGGCCCCGGCATCGATCGCCTGCTGCAGCAGGTCCTGTGCGGCGCCGGTGCACCAGGCGATGCGCCGGATCGGGCGGTCGGCCGCGCCGACCAGCAGCGGCTCGCGCCCGAGCGCCGCGGCGAGCCGCCCCCCGAGCGCGGGCGCATCGAGCGCGTCGGGCAGCGTCGCGATCCGGATCAGTCCGTCGCGGCCGATCGCCTCGCCGTCGGGCCAGCCGAGCCGGCGGGCGAGCTGCACGTTGTTGCCGAGCTCGGGGTGCACGTCGAGCGGCAGGTGGTACGCATAGAGGCTGATGCCGTGGGCAAGCAGCGTGGCGAGGCGTTCGCGCTTGGTGGCGACCACCCGCGGATCCTCGCCGCGCCAGAACCAGCCGTGGTGGACGAGGATCGCCTGTGCGCCACGCTCGGCCGCGGCGCGCACCAGCGCGAGGCTCGCCGTGACGCCGAGCACCACCCGCCGGATGTCGGCCACGCCTTCCACCTGCAGACCGTTCGGGCAATAATCGTCGAAGCGGCGGGCCTCGAGCAGCGTGTCGAGCCAGCCGGCCAACGCCGCGCGCGACACCGACCGCGTGCCCGCCGATTCCTCCCCCCGCGTTCCGTCCGCGCTCGCGCTCATGCTGAAGAAGCTCTGGTTGACGTTCGCCCAGGCCGTCACGGTCGGGCTCGCGGGCGTCTTCGTGGTCGCGACGCTGAGGCCCGAGTGGCTGCCGCACCGGTTCGAGCCGGCGGCTTCCGCGCCGGCGACCACGCGCGAGGCGCCGACCCCCGGGGCTGCCGCCGGCACGCCGGCCGCGTCGATTCTGTCATACGCCGAGGCTGCACGCCGTGCGACGCCCACCGTGGTCAACGTCTACACGACCAAGGAGAGCCGCGTCCCGCCCGACCACCCGTTCTTCAACGACCCGCTGTTCCGCCGCTTCTTCGGCGACCAGCAGCGGCGCCAGCAGACCTCGAGCCTCGGCTCGGGCGTGGTGGTCGCGCCCGACGGCACGATCCTCACCAACCACCACGTGATCGACGGCGCCGACGGCATCGAGGTGCTGCTGGCCGACGGCCGCCGCGCGCGCGCGAAGCTGGTGGGCTCGGATCCGGAGACCGACCTCGCGGTGCTGCGGATCGACCTGCCCGACGTGCCGGCGATCGTGCTCGCCGACTCCGACGCGGCGAAGATCGGCGACGTGGTGCTGGCGATCGGCAATCCGTTCGGCGTCGGGCAGACGGTGACGATGGGCATCGTCTCGGCGCTCGGCCGCACGCAGCTCGGCATCAACACCTTCGAGAACTTCATCCAGACCGACGCCGCGATCAACCCCGGCAATTCGGGCGGCGCGCTGGTCGACACCGAGGGGCGCCTGCTCGGCATCAACACCGCGATCTACTCCCGCAGCGGCGGCTCGCTCGGCATCGGCTTCGCGATCCCGACCTCGACCGTGCGCAGCGTGATGGAGCAGATCGTGCGCAACGGCTCGGTCGTGCGCGGCTACATCGGCGTGGAGCCGCAGGACGTCACCCCTGAGCTCGCGCAGGCCTTCAAGCTGCCGCGCAGGGACGGCGCGATCATCGCCGGCGTGATGCGCGGCGGGCCGGCCGACAAGGCCGGCGTGCGGACCGGTGACATCCTGATCGACGTCGAGGGCCGCGCGATCCCGAACACCGCGACGATGCTGAACGTGATCGCCCAGATCGCACCGGGCTCGACCGCGCGCTTCACCTTCGTGCGCGAGGGCCGCGAACTCGCGGTGCCCATCACCGTCGGGCGCAGGCCGAAGCCCGGCCAGTGAGCGCCGAGCCCGCCGGGCCGGTACCGCGCAGGCGCGGCGTCCCGCCCGCGCTTCAGCGCTCGTCGAAGCGGTGCAGGCCGGCCGGCGTCAGCGAGCCGGCGAGCCGCGTCGCGCGGCGTGCGAACACGAAGTCGTCGAGCGCGTCGTCGGGCGCGAGTCCGGCGCCGTTGTCGAGCAGCAGCAGCTCGGCGGGCGCGCCCGCGGCCAGCCCCGGCCGCGCCTCGCCGAACGACAGCCGCCCGCCCGCGACCGTGCGCCGCCACAGCGCGGTGCCGGGATGCGGACAGTCGGGTTCGACCAGCACCGCGCGCGCCTGGCGGCGCAGCCGCGCCTGGTACTCGAGCCAGCGCAGCTCCTCGGCGGCGTCGGTACCGACGTTGCTGTCGCTGCCCACCGAGAGCCGGCCGCCGGCGGCGAACCAGTCCTCGATCGGGAAGAAGCCGTCGCCGAGGTTCGCCTCGGTGGTGGTGCACACGCAGACCGTCGCGCCGCGCGCGAGCACCTCGCGCAGCTCGGTGCCGGTCGCGTGGGTCGCGTGGACCAGCGTCCAGCGCGGATCGACCGGCGCGTTCGCGCACAGCCAGGCGATCGGGGTCTGGCCGAGCGTGGCGCGTGCGTCGCTGACCTCGGCCGGCTGTTCGGACACGTGGACGTGGACCGGACAGTCGGGCACCAGCGACTCGCGCAGCCGCAGCAGCCAGGCGATGTCGTCCGGATCGCAGGCGCGCAGCGAGTGCGGCGCGACGCCGACCCGCAGCGTGCCGCGCAGGGCGGGGTCGGCGGCCCGAGCGGCCAGCGTCTCGAGAAGGCGGCGATAGTCGTCCCGGGCGAGCGCGAAGCGCGCCTGCTTCGCGCCGAGCTCGGCGCGGCCGAAACCTCCCCAGCGGTAGAGGACCGGCAGCAGCAGCAGCGTGATGCCGGCCGTCGCGGCGGCGCGGACCAGGGCCTGCGCCGACTCGAGCGCCGACGCGAGCGACGCGCGCCGGCCGTGTTCGGCGCCGAGCCGGTGCAGGTAGTGGAACTCGGCGACCGAGGTGTAGCCGTTCGCGCGCAGCCGGCGGTAGAGGGCGGTCGCGGTCCGCTCGAGCGCGTCGGCGTCGAGCGCGGCCACCGCGGCGTACATCCGTTCACGCCAGGTCCAGAAGCTGTCGCCGCGGCCGCCGGCGCGTTCGGCGAGACCGGCGATGCCGTACTGGAACGCATGGCAGTGGGCGTCGGGCAGGCCGGGCACGACGAGGTCGGCGCTCACGTCGGCGAGCTCGGCCGGGCGCCCGCCGCCGTGAGGCGCCTGCTGCGGGTCGGGCGCGGAGGGCGCGTCGTCGATCGACGCGACGCGGCCGTCGTCGCCGATCGAGAGCCGCGCGTTCGAGCACCAGCCCGCCTCGGTCAGCGCCCATCGGGCATCGATGCGGATCATGGGCCTATCATACGGAGATGACCGGAAAAGCCGAAACATGAAGGTCGATCTCGTCGTCGAGCACTGTCGTGCGGCCACGTTCGCCGACGGCGGCCCGGGCATCGTCGACGACGCGCTCGTCGCGATCGCCGGCGGGCGGATCGCCTGGGTCGGCCCGCGCGCCGAGGCGCCGCGCTTCACCGCCGCCGACGGTGCCGGCGCGCCGCCCGCCCACGACGCGCGGGGCGGCTGGCTGACGCCCGGCCTCGTCGATGCGCACACCCACCTCGTGTACGCCGGCGACCGCGCGCAGGAATTCGAGATGCGGCTCGAGGGCGCGAGCTATGCCGACATCGCGCGCGCGGGCGGCGGCATCCTGTCGACGGTCCGCGCGACCCGGGCCGCCGGCGAGGCCGAGCTCGCCGCGCAGTCGGGGCGGCGCCTCGCCCGGCTCGCGGCCGAGGGCGTGACCACGGTCGAGATCAAGTCGGGCTACGGGCTCGACCTCGAGACCGAGCTCCGGATGCTGCGGGTCGCTCGCGCGCTGGGGACGGCGCACGGCGTGGCCGTCCGCACCACCCTGCTCGCCGCGCACGCGCTGCCGCCGGAGTTCGCGGGCCGCGCCGACGACTACGTCGACGCGATCGTCGACGACTGGCTGCCGCGGGCGGCAGGCGAGGGCCTCGCCGACGCGGTCGACGCCTTCTGCGAAGGCATCGCGTTCACGCCCGCGCAGTGCGCACGCGTGTTCGAGGCGGCGCGTGCCGCGGGGCTGCCGGTCAAGCTGCACGCCGACCAGCTGTCGGACCTCGACGGCGCGGCGCTCGCGGCGCGTCACGGTGCGCTGTCGGCCGACCACCTCGAGTGGACGAACGAGGCCGGCGTGGCCGCGATGGCGGCCGCGGGCACGGTCGCGATGCTGCTGCCCGGCGCGTTCTACGTGCTGCGCGAGACCCGCCTGCCGCCGGTGGCTGCGCTGCGCCGGCACCGTGTGCCGATCGCGGTGGCCACCGACTGCAACCCCGGCTCGTCTCCCCTGTGCTCGCCGCTGCTCGCGATGAACATGGCGTGCACGCTGTTCCGGCTGACGCCGATCGAGGCGCTGGCGGGCATGACGGTCCACGCGGCCCGCGCGCTCGGGCTCGCCGACGAGACCGGCACGATCGCCCCGGGACGGCGCGCGGACCTCGCGCTGTGGGACGTCGGTCGGCCGGCGGAGCTCGCCTACGCGATGGGCGCGGCACCGCTGGTGAGGCGCTGGGTCGCGGGGCGATGACCGCGTCGATGGATCCGCACCCGATCGGCACGGACGCGGTCGAGTTCGAGGCGATCTGGCACAACGTGCCGGTCGGCCTGGCGGTGGTCGATGCATCGCTGCGCTACGTGCTCGTCAACGAGCGCCTCGCCGAGCTCAACGGCCTGCCGGTCGAGGCCCACCTGGGTCGCCCGGTGCGCGAGATCGTGCCGGACCTGACCGCGCAGGGAGAGGCGGCGCTGCGCCGCTTGGTCGAGACCGGCGAGCCGATGCGCGACGTGGAGATCACCGGCGAGACGCCGGCGATGCCCGGCGTGCGCCGGACCTGGATCGTGCAGTTCCTGCCGCTTCGCGACGCGGCGGGGCGGGTCGTCGCGGTCAGCATCCTGGCCGAGGAGGTGACGCAGCAGCGCGAGGCGCAGGCCGAGCGCGACCGTGCGACGGCGCAGCTGCGCGAGAGCGAGCAGCGGCTCGCGATGGCGCTGGAGGCGGGGCAGCTCGGCTTCTGGGACTGGGACCTGGCGAGCGGGCGTGTCCACTACGGCGGCCGATGGGCGGCGATGCTCGGCCAGGCACCCGACGAGATCGCGCCGAGTGTCGACGCCTGGCGCGAGCGCGTGCATCCCGACGACGTCGAGCGCGTCGAGGCGCTGCTGCAGGCGCATCTCGACGGCCGCACGCCGGTCTACGAATGCGAGCACCGGCTGCGGGCGAAGTCGGGCGACTGGGTCTGGGTGCTCGACCGTGGGCGCGTCGTCGCGCGCGACGCGCAGGGCCGGCCGCTGCGCGCGATCGGCACGCACCTCGACGTGACCGACCGGCGGGCGGCGATCGACGCGCTCTACGAGGCCGACCGCCGCAAGGACGAATTCCTCGCGATGCTCGGCCACGAACTGCGCAATCCGCTCGCGGGCCTGACGAACGCGGTCCGCGTGATCGCGGCGGACCCGGGCCTCGCGACGCCCTCGCGCGAGGCCGGTGCGATCGCCAGACGACAGCTGCAGCAGCTGCGTCGGCTGGTCGACGACCTGCTCGACGTGTCGCGGATCACCCGCGGCCACATCGAGCTGCTGCTCGAGGTGGTCACGGTCGAGAGCGCGCTGGCCGCCGCGGTCGCGGGCATCCGCTCGAGCTGCGAGGCGCGCGCGCTGCAGCTGCGGCTCGAGCCGGTGTCGCCGGCGCTGGCGGTCCGCGCCGACCGCGTTCGGCTCGCGCAGATCCTCGACAACCTGCTGAACAATGCCTGCAAGTACACCCCCTCGGGGGGAGCGATCGCCGTATCGGCCGAGGGCCGCGACGACCGCGTGGAGATCCGTGTCGACGACACCGGCATCGGGCTCTCGCCCGACCTGCTCGAGACGGTGTTCGAGCCGTTCACGCAGATGGCGCCGGGCATCGGGCTCGCACAGGGCGGGCTCGGCATCGGGCTGTCGCTGGTGCGGCGACTCGCCGAGCTGCACGGCGGCACCGCGCATGCCCACAGCGACGGGCCGGATCGCGGCAGCGTGTTCGTGCTGCGGCTGCCGCGGGCCTGACCGGCCGCCGCTTCAGGCGGCAGCGGCCCAGTCGAGCGCCGCGCCCAGGCAGGCGGCGAGCAGCGGCCGCAGCCGCGCGGCCCGCGCGTCGTCGAACGCGAAGGGCGCGGCCTCGTCCATGTAGAGCGCCTGGGCCATCTCGAGCTGGATGGCGTGCACGCCCTCGCCGGGCCGACCGTGGTGGCGCGTGATGTGGCCGCCCTTGTAGCGGCCGTTCAGCACCCATGAATGCGCCTGCTGACCGCGGACCGGCGCGAGCACCGCGTCGATCAGCGACGGGGCGCAGGACCGACCGTCGGCCGTGCCGAAGTTCAGGTCCGGCAGCCGTCCCTCGAAGAAGCGCGGCAGCACCGACGCGATCGAGTGCGCATCCCAGAGCACCACGCGCGGGTGCCGGGCACGCAGCCGTGCGAGCTCGGCGCCGAGCGCCTCGTGGTAGGGCCGCCACCAGCGCTCCCGCCGGGCGGCGATCTCGTCGGCATCGGGCGGCGCGCCGCGCCAGACCGGCTCGCCTCGGAAGGTCTCGACCGGGACGAGGTCGGTGGTGGCCATGCCCGGATAGAGGCTCGAGCCGTCCGGCGGCCGGTTGAGGTCGATCACGTAGCGCGACTGCGTCGCGACGATCCGCGTCGCGCCGAGCGCATCGAGGAAATCGTAGAGCACCGGCAGGTGCCAGTCGGTGTCGGCGAGCGTCGCGGCGGCGGGCGCGAGCCGCTCGGCGATCCCCGGCGGCAGGCCGGTACCCACGTGGGGCATCGACACGACGAGCGGGGCATCGCCGCGCACCAGCTCATAGGCGGGATCGGCGGCATCGCGATCGAAGGCGATCATCGTGAGGTCCTCGGGGCCGGCGGCCGGCCGGCGTCGGTGGGCGCGAATCGGGCGGAGACGGCGAACTCGACGACGCGCGCCGGCCCGAGCGCGCGCGGCGCTCCGGATCGGTCGCCGTCGTCGCCGTCCGCGACGCCGTCCCACAGCAGCAGCGTGCCCGCGCCGTGCTCGACGCCGCCCGCGCCGACGCGCCCGGCCTGCACGAACCAGCCGCGCAGTGCGGCGCCACCGGCAACGGCCGCGCGGGCCCAGCCGCGGTCGGGTGCGCCGCCGTCGGCGAGCGCGACGCGGCGCATGGCACCGGCGCGGCATCCGCGCGTGCACATCAGGTTCAGCGCGCGCGCGGGCCGCCCGCCGTCGAGCCGCGCATGGGGTGCGAGCGCGCCGTCGAAGGCGAACGGCGCGTCGTCGGCGCCGAGGGTCACCGGGTCGCGGCCGCCGAACGCGAGCGCGACCCGACCGGCGATCGGCGCGAACAGCCGGTCCACGCCGGGCAGCGCCGAGAAGGGCCCTTCACGGTCGATGTCCGCGAGGCTCAGGCGCCATTCGAACTCGGGCAGACCCGCGACGCGCATGCGTACGTCGCCCGGACCCGCATCGCCGGCGGCCGCGCCGGACGCGAGCTCGCGCGTCGCGCCGCCACCGTTGGCCCACGGTCGCGGCGCACAGGCGGCGGCGTCGACCACCCGCACGGCGACGTTCAACCGCGCGGCGCGATCATCGGCAGGTCGAGCCCCTGCTCGCGGGCGCAGGCGACCGCCTCGTCATAGCCCGCGTCGGCGTGCCGCATCACGCCGGTGGCGGGATCGTTCCACAGCACCCGCTCGATCCGCCGGTCGGCGGCCACGGTGCCGTCGCAGACGATCACCACGCCCGAATGCTGCGAATAGCCGATGCCGACGCCGCCGCCGTGGTGGATCGACACCCAGGTCGCGCCGCCCGCGACGTTCAGCATCGCGTTGAGCAGCGGCCAGTCGGCGACCGCATCGGTGCCGTCCTTCATCGCCTCGGTCTCGCGGTTCGGGCTCGCGACCGAGCCGGTGTCGAGATGGTCGCGGCCGATGACGATCGGCGCCTTCAGCTCGCCGCGGCGGACCATCTCGTTGAACGCGAGCCCCGCGCGGTGGCGCTCGCCGAGCCCGAGCCAGCAGATCCGCGCGGGCAGCCCCTGGAACGCGATGCGATCGCGCGCGGCGTCGAGCCATGCGTGCAGGTGCCGGTCCTCGGGGAACAGTTCCTTCACCTTCGCGTCGGTCTTCCAGATGTCCTCCGGGTCGCCGGAGAGCGCGACCCAGCGGAACGGCCCCTTGCCGCGGCAGAACAGCGGCCGGATGCAGGCGGGGACGAAGCCGGGATAGTCGAACGCACGCGCCACGCCGGCATCCTTCGCGACCTGCCGGATGTTGTTGCCGTAGTCGATCGTCGGCACGCCCGCGTCGTGCCACGCGAGCATCGCCCGCACGTGCGTCGCGCACGACGCGCGTGCCGCCTCGGTCAGCTCGCGCCGATCGGCCTCGGTGCCCTCGCGGCGCACGTGCCACCAGCGGGCCTCGGTCCAGCCCGCGGGCAGGTAGCCGTTGACGAGGTCGTGCGCGGAGGTCTGGTCGGTGACCGCGTCGGGGCGGATGCCGCGCGCGACCCACTGCGGCAGCAGCTCGGCGGCGTTGCCCAGGATGCCGACCGAGATCGCGCGGCCCTCGGCGTGCGCGGCGGCGATGCGGGCGAGCGCGTCGTCGATGTCCTTAGCCTGCACGTCGAGGTAGCGGGTGCGCAACCGCATGTCGATCCGCGACTGCTGGCACTCCACGACCACGCAGGACGCGCCGGCGAGCACCGCGGCGAGCGGCTGCGCGCCGCCCATGCCGCCCAGGCCGGCGGTCAGGATCCAGCGGCCGCGCCAGTCGCCGCCGTAGCGCTGGCGACCGAGCTCGACGAAGGTCTCGTAGGTGCCCTGCACGATGCCCTGCGAGCCGATGTAGATCCACGAGCCCGCCGTCATCTGCCCGTACATCATCAGGCCGCGGCGGTCGAGCTCGTCGAAGTGCGACCAGTCGGCCCACTTGCCGACGAGGTTCGAGTTCGCGATCAGCACGCGCGGCGCGTCGGGGTGGCTGCGGAACACGCCGACCGGCTTGCCCGACTGGATCAGCAGCGACTCGTCGTCGCCCAGCCGCTTCAGCGTCGCGACGATCGCGTCGAACGACGCCCAGTCACGCGCGGCGCGGCCGATGCCGCCGTAGACGACCAGCTCGTCGGGGTTCTCCGCGACCTCGGGGTCGAGGTTGTTCATCAGCATCCGCAGCGGTGCCTCGGTGAGCCAGCCGCGGGCGTTCAGCGCGGTGCCGCGCGGGGCACGGACCGGGCGGGCACCGGCGGCGCGCGACGCCGGCGCGGCGGACGGGACGGCCGCGTCGAGCGCGGCGCCGGGAACGGGTGCGTTCATCGGGACTCTCCTCGGCGGAGCCCGCGCGGGCGGCGCACGCGACGCGGCGCGGCCCGGCGGCGGGCGAGACGGATCGGCCCGGATGGTTGCACGACCCGGTTTTATTGTCTATACAATTGCCATGGCCACCCGCCCACGCTACCAGCAGGTCAAGGACCTCGTCCGCGAACGGATCGCGTCGGGCCGGCTCGGCGAGGGCGACCCGCTGCCCTCCGAGGAGGAACTCGCCGCGTCGCTCGGGCTGTCGCGCCTCACCGTCCACCGCGCGCTGCGCGAGCTGACCGCCGAAGGCGTGCTGGTGCGCTTCCGCCGCCGCGGCACCTTCGTCGCGCCACTCGCGCCGCAGTCGTCGGCGATCACCGTCGAGCCCATCGAGAACCAGGTCGCGCTGCGCGGGCACCGGCACGGTGCGCGGCTGATCGAGGTCGGGGCGACGAAGGCG
This sequence comes from Pseudomonadota bacterium, assembly GCA_046046245.1. Classification (GTDB taxonomy): domain Bacteria; phylum Pseudomonadota; class Gammaproteobacteria; order Burkholderiales; family Burkholderiaceae_E; genus UBA4615. The sequence continues at coordinate 14,409 of JBJOKE010000040.1, forward strand.
GACGCGCCGCTCGCCGAGCGGCTCGAGGTCCGCAGCGGCACGCGCGTCTTCCACTCCACGCTCGTGCACCTCGAGGACGACGTGCCGATCCAGCTCGAGGACCGCTACGTGAACCCGCGCGTGGTGCCCGACTACCTCGACGTCGACTTCACGGGCACCACGCCGGCACAGTACTTGCAGGAGCACTATCCGCTGCGCGAGGTCGAGCACGTGATCGTCGCCGAGACGGCCGACGGTCCCACCGCCGACCTGCTCGACGTGCCGCGCGGCAGTCCGTGCCTCACCATCCTGCGACGGACCTGGTCGCAGGGCCGCGTCGCCACCTGCGCGCGGCTCGTGCACCCCGGCGCGCGGTTCCGGCTGTTCAACCGATTCCGACCCGCGTGAGCAGGATGCGCGGCCCATCAGACAGACCCCCGCAGCCGACCGGCTGCACGACACCCCGCCAGGAGAGGCCCATGCAACCGTCCCGTCGTACGAACCCGCTGCGCCGTCTCGGCGCGGTCGCCGCCGCTGCCGCGCTGTTCGCCGCGGGCCCCGCGCTCGCCCAGCAGGAGACCAAGGTCTCGATCGGCATCTCGGGCTGGACCGGCTTCGCGCCGCTGACGCTCGCGAAGGAGGCCGGGATCTTCAAGAAGAACGGTCTCGACGTGACGATCAAGAAGATCCCGCAGGCCTCGCGGCACCTCGCGATCGCCTCGGGCGACATCCAGTGCGCGGCGACCACCGTCGAGACCTGGGTCGTCTGGAACGCCAACGGCGTCGCGACGAAGCAGCTGTTCCAGCTCGACAAGAGCTTCGGCGCCGACGGCATGGCCGTGCGCGGGGACATCAAGGGCTTCGCCGACCTGAAGGGCAAGACCATCGCCGCATCGGCGCCGGGCACCGCGCCCTACTTCACGATGGCGTGGATGCTGAAGAAGAACGGCCTGTCGCTGAAGGACGTGAAGGTCGTCAACATGGAGCCCGGTCCGGCCGCGCAGGCCTTCGTCGCCGGCCAGAGCGGCCTCGACGCCGCGATGACCTACGAGCCCTTCCTCTCCACGGTGCGCGACAAGCCCGAATCGGGACGGATCATCGCGACGACCCTCGACTACCCGATGGTGATGGACACCTTCGGCTGCACGCCCCAGTTCATCGCGGGCAACGAGAAGGCGGTGAAGGCGCTCGCCGACAGCTACTTCGAGGCGCTCGAGATGATCAAGGCCGATCCGGCGAAGTCGAACGCGATCATGGGCGCGGACGTGAAGCAGAGCGCCGAGGCCTTCGCCAAGTCGTCGTCGTACCTGCGCTGGCAGGACCGCACGGCCAACCAGCGCTTCTTCGCGGGCGAGTGGCAGCAGTTCACCAGGGAGGCGGCCGACCTGCTGCTCGAGCTGGGCATCATCAAGCAGGTCCCCGACCTGAACGCGATCGTCGACACGCGCTTCATCAAGTGATCCGACGCGCGTCCCGCGCGCGCGGCCCCGCGGGGGGCCGCGCGTGAAGCCCCTCCAGCCCGTCTCGGCCGGCGCGCGCGTCGGCCTCGGCATCGCGTTCTTCGTGCTGTTCTTCGGCGCCTGGGCGTTCGCCACGCTCGGCGGCTTCGTCTCGAAGACCTTCCTCGCCGACCCGCTCACGATGCTGCGCGACGGCACGACGCTGCTCGTCGAGCACGGTTTCGCTCACGACATCGGCATGACGATCTGGCGCGTCGTCGGCGGCTTCGTGCTCGCGGCGGCCTTCGCGGTGCCGCTCGGCGTCGCGATGGGCGTCTACAAGCCGATCGAGGCACTGATCGAGCCCTTCGTGTCCTTCGCCCGCTACCTGCCGGCCTCGGCCTTCATCCCGCTGCTCATCCTCTGGGCCGGCATCGGCGAGCTGCAGAAGCTGCTGGTGATCTTCATCGGCTCGTTCTTCCAGCTGGTGCTGATGGTCGCGGTGGTGGTGGGCAACACGCGGCGCGACCTGGTCGAGGCCGCCTACACGCTGGGCACCTCGGACCGCACGCTGGTCACGCGCGTGGTGCTGCCCAACGCGGCGCCCGAGATCGCCGAGATCCTGCGGCTGGTGCTCGGCTGGGCCTGGACCTACGTGATCGTCGCCGAGCTGATCGGTTCGTCGTCGGGCATCGGCCACATGATCATCGACAGCCAGGCGCTGCTCGCCACCGGCCAGATGATCTTCGGGATCATCGTCATCGGCCTGATCGGGCTGGTGACCGACCTCGCCTTCAAGGCCGGCAATCGGCGGCTCTTCCCCTGGGCGGCGCTGAGGTGAGCATGGCGAGGCTGTCGATCCGCGAGGTCTCCCGCACCTTTCCCGGCACGCGCGGGCAGCCGCCCACGCAGGCGCTGTCCGCGACCTCGCTCGAGGTCGAGGACAACGACTTCATCACCCTGCTCGGCCCGTCGGGCTGCGGCAAGTCCACGCTGCTGCGGATCGTCGCGGGGCTGGACGTCGCCACCTCCGGCCGGGTGCTGCTCGACGGTACGCCGGTCGCGGGTCCGGGCGCCGACCGCGGCATGGTGTTCCAGAGCTACACGCTGTTCCCCTGGCTGACGGTCCGCGAGAACGTCTGCTTCGGGCTGCGCGAGAAGGGCCTGCCCACCGCGCGACAGCAGGAGATCGCCGCGCACTTCATCGCGCAGGTGGGGCTGCGCGGCTTCGAATCGCACTATCCGAAGATGCTGTCGGGGGGCATGCAGCAGCGCACGGCGCTGGCGCGCGCACTCGCGAACGATCCGAAGGTGCTGCTGATGGACGAGCCGTTCGGCGCGCTCGACCACCAGACCCGCGAGCTGATGCAGGAGCTGCTGCTCGGCATCTGGCTCGAGCACCGCAAGACGGTGCTGTTCGTCACGCACGACATCGACGAGGCGGTCTTCATGGCCAACCGCGTCGTCGTGATGAGCGCGCGGCCCGGCCGCATCAAGCACGAGGAGCGGATCGCGTTCCCGCATCCGCGCGACTACCGGATCAAGACCACGCCGGCGTTCGCCGAACACAAGGCGCGGCTGACCGACGAGATCCGCGTGGAGACGCAGCGTGCGGCGCTGGCCGGTTGAAGGCGGCGCGATGCGCGCGGCACCGCGCCGACCGGCGGGCCGGGGGCGAGGCGCCGCCGGCCCGTACCGCGTTCAGGTCACGGCGATCGGTCCGCCGTTCGACCCGGTCGCGCCCTTCATGGGCGCGGGCGAGAAGATGTAGACGAACTGGTACTTCTTCGCGGCGATCAGCTCGTCGAACATCAGGTTCTCGTGGTTGAAGATGCCGTGCTTGGTGATCAGCTCGCCGTGCACCGGGAACGCGAGGTTCTTGTCCGGGTTCGGCACCACCTCGACCGCCCACGAGTCCCCGCCGGTCAGGGCCACGCCCTTCTCGATGCACCAGCGCGCGATCTCCATCCCGATGCCGGGCTCGCCGCCGGTGAACCGGTCGTTGTTCTTCATCCAGAGCTTGCCCCAGCCGGTCTGGAAGAACACCGCATCGCCCTGCTTGATGTCGGCCTCGTTCATGCCCTGCCGCTGCATCGCCGCGCGCAGGTCGGCGAGCCGGATCTCCTCGCCGGCCTCCCACATCCGGCCCTTGACCGCCTCGACGTCGAACAGGTGGCCACGGGTGAAGAACGGCTTGACCTTCTCGATGCCGAGCTTCTGCAGGCCGTAGGCGCCGCCCACCTCCTGCTCGGTGAAGCCGTTGTAGTAGCGCATCTCGGTCTTGTCGCCATCGCGTCCGAGCTGGATCCCGATGTGGCCGAGTCCGTCGAACTGCGTGCCGCTCTGGCCGACCTCGGCGGCGAGGAACTCGTCGTTGTAGACGAGCTTGTTGCTGCCGAAGGGACCGCCCGTCGGGCCGCCCGGGATACGCAGCGACCAGGCGCGCGCGCCGAACATCGGCATGCCGGTCTCGTAGACGCGGCCGATCCGGTAGATGCGGCCGTCGCGGATCCACTTCGCCGCATCGAGCACCTTCTCGGGCGTGATCCAGTTCGACGCGCCGGCCTCGTCGCCAGCGCCCCAGCGCGACGGCCACCAGCGGGCGCCGCCGGCACCCTGCGCATGCGCGCTCGAGATCAGCGGCGCGCTCGAGTACTTCCCGTGCAGCGCGCCGGCCACGCCGAGCACGCCGGCGGCCAGCGCCGCGCTGCGGAAGAAGTCCCGGCGCGGGGACTCGCCCTCCTCGCCGGGATGCTGGGGAACGCCGTCCGATTCGGGCGGCTGCGGGGTCTTCGCGTCGTCGCTCATCCGGTCTCCTCCGTCACGGGGGCGTGTCGTCGCCCGTCCACCTCTCACGCTATGCTCACCAGCACGCGCGGTCAACACCGACCCCGTTCCCGACGAGAGGGAGACATCCCGTGAGCCTGTTCGATCCCGACCGGTCCGCCGAGCGCATGCCCGTCACCGTGCTGACCGGCTTCCTCGGCAGCGGCAAGACCACGCTGCTCAACCATCTGCTGAAGCAGCCCGAGCTCGGCGACACCGCGGTGATCGTCAACGAATTCGGCGCGGTCGGACTCGACCACCTGCTGGTCGACTCGGTCGACGGCGAGATGCTCGTCCTGCAGAGCGGGTGCGTCTGCTGCACGCTGCGCACCGACCTCGAGAGCGCGCTGCGCGACCTGCTCGCCCGGCGTGACGCGGGAACCGTGCCGCCGTTCCGGCGCATCGTCATCGAGACCACCGGCCTCGCGGATCCGGCGCCGATGATGCAGATGCTGCTCAACAACCCGCTGGTCTCGCACTTCTGCGCGCTGGCCGGCGTGGTGACGACCGTCGACGCGGTCAACGGGCCGCGCCAGCTCGACGAACAGGCCGAGGCGCGCAAGCAGGTGGCGCTCGCCGACCGGCTGCTGGTCACCAAGACCGACCTCGATCCGGACGCGCTCGGGAGGCTCGAGCCGCGGCTGCGCGCGCTGAACGGCATCGCCCCGATCGCGGCGGTGGTGGCCGGCCGCGCGTCCGCCGACGAGGTGCTGCCGCGCACGCCGCAGGACCCTGGCGACCGCGTGCGTCGGTGGCTGCGCTACGCGCCGCCGCATGCCGCGCGGCCCGATCCGGACGCCCACGGCGAGCACGTCCGCGCGCTGTGCCTGACGCCCGAGGCACCGCTCGACTGGCTGCGGCTGCAGGCCTGGCTCGCCGAGCTGCGCCGGGTGTTCGGCGACCGCCTGCTGCGCGCGAAGGCGGTGGTCGCGCTCGACGACGAGGCGCTGCCGGTGGTGCTGCACGGCGTGCACCACGTGTTCCATCCGCCGGTCACGCTGCCGCGCTGGCCGGACGGGCACCGCGGCTCGAAGCTGGTGTTCATCTTCCGCGACGCACCGCTCGACGAGATCCGCGCATCGTTCGAGCGGCACGTGCTCGCGGCGCCGGCCGAGGCGGACTGAGGCTCGGTCGGCCTCGCTCGCGCCGACGGGGCCGCGCACCCGGCCGGCCGAGAGGTCCGTCGAACGCGGCGCGTCCTGACGGCCCGGGCGCCGGTACCGGACGAACGGAGTCGTGCGAAACCCGGATGTTTCCGGTAAGAGTTCGGTGAGAGACCCGTCCCGCGGGGCTTTCTCGCGACACGCGTTCCGAGCGCGTGAGATCGTGCACGTCCGAGCGGGTCGGAGTCGTTCACAGTCGAGCCCTGGATCGGGTGGCGAGGGCAATCGCCGGCGGACGAGCGGACGAACGGTATGGTCGAACGGAACGGCACGGGGGGCAGGCGGCACTGGGGGAGGATCCCGACGGGTCTGGCCGTGGCGGTGCTGTCGGGCTGCGGCAGCGGCTCCACCGGCTCCGACCCGTCGACGCCGACCGCCGTCGCCGGCGATACGCTGACGGCCTCGGCATCGCCCGCGGCGAGTCCGGCGCCTGCGCCCGCGCCCGCTCCCGCTCCCGCGCCCGCACCGGCGCCCGCTCCCGCACCGGCGCCCGCTCCCGCGCCCGCGCCCGCGCCCGCACCGGTACCCGCCCCTGCCCCGGCACCCGCACCGCCGCCGGCCCTACCTCCGCCGCCGGTTCCGCCGCCGCCTCCGGCCCCACCGCCACCGGCCCCACCCCCTACGGCCCCACCGCCGCCCGCGCCGCCGGTCCCCAAGACACCGCAGGTCAACCCCGGGAGATGGGTCGTCATCGGATCGTCCACCGCCTACGGTACCGGCGCGACGAACCGCTTCGTCACGGCATGGGTCCCGCTCGTCGTCGCCAACTACTCCAGCGCCGGCGTGACCCTGACGAACCTCGCGGAGTACGGACGGTCGGCCTCCGGCAACGGCTACGGCGACGTCGTGAACGCCTTCAACTACGCGCCACGCGCGGTGATCGTCGCGTACCCGACGAACGACATCGCCTACGGCTTCTCGGTCGACCAGACGGTGTCCGCCCTGCGGTCCATCCGCGGCTACGCACTGGCCCGCGGCGTGCCGGTGATCCTGCTCTCGACCCAGCCACGCGCCTTCACGCCGAGCCAGCTCGACCAGCTCGAGCAGATCGACGCCCAGGTCTCCGCCATGGCAGGCGACTGCTTCGTCGCCATCCGAGCCGCGCTCGCCGGACCGAACCGACTGATCGCCCCGGCCTTCAGCTATGGCGATGGCATCCACACGAACGACGCCGGCCATGCGCTGATCGCGTCGCGCGTCACCACGCTGATCGATTCGGGCAAATGCGTCCGGGTCGTCCGATGAGTCGCCGCGAAACGCACTAGGATCGCGATGCACACCCACTCGCCCCCGTTCGGCATGTCCTCGACCTGGCTAGTGAGGCCCCGTGAGATCGCGCAGGAGAAGGCCGTCGTCGGCTGGATCCGGATCGCCTGCTTCCTGGCGATCCTGTTCCACCACACGGTGATCGTGCCCTTCGAGTTCGTCGAAGGCCGCGCGCTGATCGCCTGGCTCGACACGCTGCGCGACTTCGGCGTCGTCGGCTTCTTCCTCGTCGCAGGCGGGTCGCTGCGCGCGAAGACCCGCGCGAACCCGCGGATGCGCTTCACCGCGTCGGCGCTCGCGAAGGTGATGGGCGCGGCCCTCGCTGTGACCGCGTTCATGTCGGCCTGGCAGTTCCTTCGCGGGGTGGACGCCCCGCCGTTCTGGGAGCACTTCTACCGGAACCTGTACTCGTCGAACCTGTGGTTCCTTCTCGCCTACGCGCTGGCCGGCCCGTTGCTGATCGCGCTCGACGAACGGGCGGCGGCGTTCACCTTCGCCTGCGGGCTGGTGCTGGTGATCTTCCCGGCCTACGAGATCCAGTCCTCGCCGTACGTGCTGCACGCGATCGCACTGGCCTTCGTCTGCATGTACGTGGGCTACCACACCTATGGATGGCAGATCCGTCCGCGGATCGCCGTCGCGCTCGCGGCCTCGTGCCTGGTGGCGCGCACCTGGCTCGACGACTTCGGCACGCCGGTGTACCCGGCCATCGACGCGGTGCTGCGCCTCGTCTACGGGCTCGCGACGGTCCACGTGCTCATGGCCGCGGGCGACCGGCTCGTGCGCCGGGTGCGCGCGCCTCGGTTCTCGAACTACCTGTTCGTCCCGTACGTGGTCCAGTACCCGCTGATCAGCGTGATGGAGCAGGTGCTCAAGCTGGCCTACATGCTCGTGTTCGGCACGTTCCAGACCCTCGTGTTCGCCACCTTCACGGAGACGGTGTTCCGCATGGCGATGCTGTTCATCCTCGTCGCGGCCGCCTCGTTCGCGATCGCCGTCGTCCTCCGCCGTCATGACATCCGTCTCTAGGATCCTCGTCGCCATCGGCTTCGCCGCCGCCGGCCACGTCCACGCGGCGCCGCTGAAGGTGGCGCTGCCCTGCGACCGGCCGATGCTCCTCGCGGGCGAGGGGGCGACGCTCGTGCCCGCGCCGCAGTCGATTCCGGTCAAGCCGGTCGGCGCGAGGCTGCGCGAGCTGTTCATCCGAGCCTGCGGCCCGTCGTGGTCGATGCGCGAGCACCCCGAGACGAGCGGCCGGCTCGCCCCTGCACAGGCCGGCCTCGAGGCGACGCTGCGCGAGCTGCGCCCCGCGGTCGCGGTGTTCGACTTCCCGCATGCCGACCTCGTCGGCGGCGCGACGGTCGACGCGCTGCTTGCCCGCTATGCCTCGCTGATGCGGGTCTGCGCCGAGGTGGAGGCCGTCTGCCTCGTGGGCGGACAACGCCCGGTCGACACCGCGCCGGACGAGACCGCGGCCCGGCAGCAGGAGCTCGAGCGTCGGGCCCGGGAAGCGCTCGGCCGGCACTACCTGCCGCTCTACCTCGCGTTCCGCTCGGAGGCGGCCGGCCGCCGTGCGATCGTCGGACTGGTCGCGGGCGGCGAGCCGCCGCGGCTGACCGACCTCGGGCACGAGGTGCTGTTCACGCTGTACCGAAACCGGCTGCTCGAGATGACCGCGCCGCCGTCGGCGCAGGCGTCGGGCGCCAGGCCCGCCCCGCAGGCGGCCGCGGCGCGCTGACCCACGCTCAGGCCGCCTTCGCCGCCCGCTTCAGCTCGATCACCTTCGCACCGCCGCCCGACCACTGCGCGAGCAGCGCCTCGCGTTCCGTCGCGACGGCCTCGGCATGCTGTTCGCGGACGTGCCCGTAGCCGCGCACCTTCTCCGGCAGCGATGCGAGTCGCACCGCGGTCGCGTGGTTCTGCGAGGTCAGCCCCGCGACGATGCGCTCGAGGTCGCCCTCGTAGGTCGAGAGCAGTTCGCGCGCGAGCCGGCGCTCCGGCCCGTTGCGGAACGGATCGAGCGCCGTGCCGCGCAACCCGCGCAGCGGCGCCATCAGCCGGAACGCGGTCATCAGCCACGGCCCGACCTCGCGCTTGACCAGCTTGCCGGTTGCCGGATCGCGCCGGCCGAACGGCCCGCCCGCGACGTGGAACTTCAGTCGGAAGTCGCCCTCGAACGCCTTCTCCAGCTCCTGTCGGAACTCGGGACGTGCATACAGGCGCGCCACCTCCCACTCGTCCTTGTGCGCCATCAGCTTGAACAGGTACTTCGCGACCGCGCGCGCGAGCGCGTCGCCGCGTCCGAGCGCCGCCTCGGCCTGCCGCACCCGCTCGACCGCGGCCGCGTAGCGGTTCGCGTACGCGGCGTCCTGGTAGTCGGCGAGGAAAGTGATCCGGCTGGCGAGCAGCTCGTTCAGCGTCGCCGGCGACTTCGGGTCGAAGCGGATCACCTGCGCGCTCGCCGGGCCCGAACCCGCGGCGATCCTCTCGACCGCGGGCAGGTCGTGCGCGGCGCGCCGGCCCCACAGGAAGGCGCGCCGGTTGCTCTCGATCGCGACGCCGTTCAGCTCGATCGCGCGGTCGATCGCCGCGAAGGTGAGCGGCACCAGCCCGCGCTGCCAGGCCGCGCCCAGCATGAACATGTTCGCGGTGATCGAGTCCCCCATCAGCGCGCTGGAGAGCCGCAGCGCCTCCAGCGCGAGGCCGCGTTCGCCGAACACGCCCGCGAGCTTCTCGGCGAGCGCGTCGGTGTCGGGATTCCAGTCGGGGTTCTTCGGGAACTCGGAGGTCGGGACCATGTCGGTGCAGACCACGCCGCCGCTGCCCGCCTTCAGCTTCGAGAAGGTCTCGTCCCCGGCCGACACGATCAGGTCGCAGCCGATCAGGGCGTCGGACTCGCCGGCCGCCACGCGGGTCGCGTGCAGCATCGACGGCTCGGGCGCGACCTTCACGTGCGACAGCACCGCGCCGTATTTCTGCGCGAGGCCGGTCACGTCGAGGTTCGACGAATACAGGCCCTCGAGGTGCGCGGCCACCGCGAGCGTCTGGCCGATCGTGACGACGCCGGTGCCACCGATGCCCGCGACGATGATCGCGTACGAGCGCTCGGGCCGCGCGATCACCGGCTCGGGCAGGTCGCGGAACGCCGCGTCGCCGGCCGCGGCGGTCGCCGCGAGCGGATCGGCCTTCGCGCCCTCGCCCGCCGCGCCGCCCGCGCGGCGCACGCGCCCGCCCTCGACCGTCACGAAGCTCGGGCAGAAGCCCTCCTGGCAGGAGAAGTCCTTGTTGCACGAGCTCTGGTTGATCCGCCGCTTGCGGCCGAACTCGGTCTCGAGCGGCTCGATCGACATGCAGTTCGTGACCTTGCCGCAGTCGCCGCAGCCCTCGCAGACCGCCGCGTTGATGAACGCGCGCTTGTCCGGGTCGGCCCACTTGCCGCGCTTGCGCAGCCGCCGGCGCTCGGTCGCGCAGGGCTGGTCGTAGACGATCACCGAGACGTCGGCGTACTCGCGGAAGTCGCGCTGCACGGCGTCGAGCTCGGAACGGTGGTGGACGGTCGTGCCGGCGGGCAGCGACACGCCCTGCCACCTCGACGGATCGTCGCTCACCAGCGCGATCCGCTTCACGCCTTCCGCGGAGAGCTCGCCGATGATCCCGGGGATCGACAGCTCGCCGTCGATCTGCTGGCCGCCGGTCATCGACACGAAGCCGTTGTGCAGGATCTTGTAGGTGATCGGCACGTGCGCGGCCACCGCCTGCCGCACCGCGAGGAATCCCGAGTGGAAGTACGTGCCGTCGCCCATGTTCGCGAACACGTGCTTCTCGGTGGTGAACGGCTGCTGGCCGAGCCACATCGCGCCCTCGCCGCCCATGTGCGAGACGGTGGTGGTGGTGGTCGGGTCGCGGAACATCGCCATCGTGTGGCAGCCGATGCCGGCGAGCGCCCGGCTGCCCTCGGGCAGCTTGGTCGAGCGGCCGTGCGGGCAGCCCGAGCAGAAGCTCGGCGCGCGCACCGGACCGGGGGCCGCGGCCTTCGGGCCGAGCGCGTCGGCCGGCAGCGCGAGCGGGCACGAGGCGTCGTGCAGCCGCAGCCCGTCGACGATCGCCTGCGCGACCATCGCCGGCGAGATCTCGCCGTGGTTCGGGAAGATCGCCGCGCCACGGTCCTCGGCGAACAGCGGACCGTCGGCGTGCTTGCCGCGGATCGCGGGCGCGCCCGGCAGACCGTAGAGTGCCGTGCGGATCTGGTCCTCGAGCAGCGGCCGCTTCTCCTCGACCACGAGGATCGTCGAGAGCCCGCGCGCGAATTCGCGGACGATCGTGGGATCGAGCGGCCACACCAGCCCGACCTTCAGCGTGCGGATGCCGAGCTCGCGCAGCCGCGGCTCGGAGAGCCCGAGTGCCACCATCGCCTGCTGCAGGTCCTGCCAGGCCTTGCCCGCAGCGACGACGCCGAGGCGTGCCTCGCCGATCGCGCCGCCGATGCGGTTCAGCCCGTTGGCGCGCGCGTAGGCGAGCACGCGGTGGATCTTGTGGACGTGCAGCCGCTCTTCCTGCGGCACCGCCATGTCGAAGGGCCGCGTGTGCACGCCGCCGGCGGGCGCCTCGGGCCCGGCGGGCACGACGATGGTCGGCGAGTCGGGCGCGACGTAGACCGAGCCGCCGCCCTCGACGACGTCGGTCACCACCTTCATCCCGGTCCAGCAGCCGGAGAAGCGGCTCATCGCGATGCCGTGCAGGCCGAAGTCGAGCAGTTCCTGCGCGTTGCTCGGATAGAGCAGCGGGATCGTCGCGGCGACGAAGTTCAGGTCCGAGTAGTTCGCGACCGTCGAGGACTTCGCGCCGTGGTCGTCACCCGCCAGCGCGAGCACGCCGCCCGCGGGCGAGGTGCCCGCGAGGTTCGCATGCCTGAACGGGTCGCCCGAGCGATCGACCCCCGGCCCCTTGCCGTACCAGATGCCGAACACGCCGTCGACCTTCGCGCCCGGGAACACGCCGACGTACTGCGCGCCCCAGAGCTGGGTCGCGGCGAGGTCCTCGTTGACCGCGGGGCGGAACACGACGTTCTGCGCGCCGAGCACGTCCTTCGCGGCCCACAGCTCCATGTCGTAGCGCCCGAGCGGCGAGCCGCGGTAGCCCGACACGTAGCCGCCGGTGTTCAGGCCCTGGGCGGCATCGCGCAGGCGCTGCTGGATCGGCAGGCGCACCAGCGCCTGGGTGCCGGTCATGTAGAGCCAGCCTTCGCCGGCGGTGTAGCGTTCCTTGAGGCTGGTGACCAGCCGCATGCCTTCGGTCGGCGCGTTCATCGGACGGAGTCTCCTGCCGCAGCCCCCCCGTGGGCCGCTCGTGTCGGTCCGATGTTACCCGCACGGCGCGCGGCGCCTCGCGATGCAGGGCGCGGAGCGGAAGGCCCCGGCCCGCGGTGCGGGCTCAGGCGGGCAGTGCGGGCTCAGGCGGGCAGCGCGCGCGGCAGGCGCAGCACGAAGGTCGAGCCCTGTCCGGGGCCGGCGCTCTCGGCAAGGACCGAGCCGCCGTGCAGCTCGGCGAGCCGGCGCACCAGCGACAGGCAGAGGCCGAGGCCCGACGGGCCGGCCGAGGTCACCACGATCCGGCGCCGGAGCGGCTCGAACAGCCGTGGCAGCGCGTCGGCGCCGATGCCGATGCCGGTGTCGGCGACACGGACCTCGACCTCGGGCCCCGCGTCGGCCAGGCTCACGTCGATCCGGCCACCGGGCGGCGTATAGCGACAGGCGTTCGCGAGCAGGTTGCCGAGCATCTGGGCGAACCGCACCGGGTCGGCGTCGACCTCGAGCGGTCCGTCGTCCACCGTCGCGGCCAGCCGGTGGCCGAAGGCGTCGGCCTCGGGCCGCGCGGCCTCGAGCGCGAATCGCACGGCCTCGCGTGCGTCGAGCCGCTCGCGGCGCAGCTCGATGCGGCCGACGTTGATCCGGCCGACGTCGAGCAGGTCGTCGACCAGCCGGCGCAGGTGGTCGACCTGCCGCTCGATCATCCCGACCGCGAGGCGGCCGCGCTCGTCGAGCGGCTGCGTGCGCTCGAGGACCCGGGCCGCGTTGACCACCGGCGCCAGCGGGTCGCGCAGCTCGTGGGCGAGGATCGCGAGGAAGTCGTCCTTGCGCCGGTCGGCGTCGCGCAGCGCCTGGTCGGCAAGACGGCGCGCCGTGACGTCGGTGTGCGAGACGACGACGCGCACCGGACCCGATCCGTTCCATCGCGCCGCCTGCAGCGCGAACCACGAGGCGCCGCCGGGCACCTCGCACGGATACTCGAGGTCGAGCCGGTCGAGATCGCCGGCCAGCACGCGCCGCAGCCCGACCGCGATCTCGCCGGCCTCGGCGCAGCACTCGCCCGCCGCCTCGCAGACCGCGAGATAGTCTCGTCCGACGCCGAACGCGGGATCGGTCGAGCCGTGTTCGCGGCCGAACCGCCGCCAGGCCGCGTTGACCGCGACGATCCGGCCGCGGCCGTCGAGCACGCCGATCGACGCCGGCAGCGCGTCGAACGCATGGGCCGGGGCGGAGCGCTCGGCACGCGTCGCGAGCGTGTCGTCTACAGGGAATCGATGGGACACGGCGTGGCGGGGAGGAGGACGCGCCCGTGGGCGCGGGTCGGGCGGGCTGGCCGCCTTTGTGCCGAGATAGTCTCTAGATCGTAACTTAAAGGTATCGTAGGCCGCTCGTACGTCCGTATTCCCGACTACCCGGGCGGGCGACCGCCGCGCACGCCGACCTGGCGTCGGCGCCCGGTGTCCCGCGCCCCGGCCCTTCGCCCGTCTTGATCGCGGTCAAGCCCGCTCGCCGCACGGGACGCAGACTGGATGGGTCCGGTTCCGCTGCCCGCCCATGGAGACGCCGATGTCCGACCGATGCCCCCCTGCCCGCCCGCACACCGCCCGACTCCGGTCCACGCTCCTGGTCGCGGCGATGGCGGCGATCGCCGGCCCCGCACTCGGCCAGGCCGGCGCGACCTCGCCGTCGCCGGCGACCGGCGTCGAGCTCGGCCGCCACGAATTCGAGTCGAACTGCGCGACCTGCCACGGGATGGAGGCGCGTGGTGACGGCCCGATGCGCCCGTTCCTCGCCCGCGAGCCGGCCGACCTGACGACGCTCGCGCGGCGCAATGGCGGCAGGTTCCCGAAGTCCGCGATCGCCGACCTGATCGACGGCCGCGGGATGACCGGACCGGGTCCTCACGGCACCCGGGAGATGCCGGTCTGGGGCCGGGTCTACCGCGAGCAGTCGGACGCGCAGACCCGCGGGACGCCGTTTCCGGCCGAGTGGAGCGTCCGCGGTCGGATCCTCGCGCTCGTCGACTACCTGCAGACGCTGCAGCGTCCCTGAGCCCGGCCGCGCCCCGGAGCGCCGCCCGGCGGCGGCGGAACGCCGCGGTGCGCGGGCGGTGCTCGACGCGGTACCCTCCGCCGACCATCAGGGAGGGGAACGGATGAAGCTCGCCGATCGATCGATCGTGATCACCGGCGCGGCCAGCGGCATCGGCCGTGCGCTCGCGCTGCGCTTCGCCCGCGAGCGGCCGCGGGGCCTGGTGCTCGCTGACCTGCCCGCGAACCGCGCCGCCCTCGAGGCGCTGGCCGCGCAACTCGAGCGCGGCGCCGGCGAGGACGAGCCCGCGGTCGCCGCGATCGCCGTGGCCGCAGACGTCGGTGTCGAGACCGAGGTCCGGGCGCTGGTGGCCGCCGCCGACGCGCGCTTCGGCCACGTCGACGTGTTCTGCTCGAACGCCGGCGTCATCCGCGACGGCTCCGAGCACGCACCCGATGCCGACTGGGACCTGTCCTGGCGCGTCCACGTGATGGCCCACGTCTATGCGGCGCGCGCGGTCGTGCCGGGGATGCGCGAGCGCGGCAGCGGCTACCTGCTGAACACCGCGTCGGCCGCCGGCCTGCTGACCTCGCTGCCTTCGGCCACCTACGCGGTCACCAAGCACGCGGCGGTCGCGTTCGGCGAATGGCTGTCGATCCAGCACGGGGCGGCCGGCGTCCGGGTCTCGGTGCTCTGCCCGCAGGCCGTCGAGACGCCGATGATCCAGGGCCGAGCGGGCGCCGCGGCCGCGGCCAACGACGGCGTGATCGCGGCCTCGGTGCTGGCCGACTGCGTCGTCGAGGGGATGGACGCCGAGTCCTTCCTGATCCTGCCGCATCCGCAGGTCGCCACCTACTTCCGGCGCAAGGGCGAGGACTACGACCGCTGGCTGGGCGGCATGCGCCGCTTCGCGCAGCGGCTGGGCGCCTCGCCCGACGCGGGCCGCGACGACTGACTCAGCGCGGCTCGGAGCCGCCCGACTCGGCCGCGGTCTCGTCGGGTGCGGGCGGCGCCTTGCTGACCGCCGCGATGAAGCCGGACATCCAGATGCCCAGCTCGTAGAGGAGGATCAGCGGGATCGCGAGCATGAACTGCGACAGCACGTCGGGCGGCGTCAGCACCGCTGCGACGACGAACGCGCCGACCACGACGTAGCGGCGCGCATCGCGCAGCTGCTGCGTGGTCACCATGCCGAGCTTGACCAGCAGCATCTCGACCACCGGCACCTCGAAGGTCAGTCCGAAGCCGAAGAAGATCGCGAGGGAGAAGTCCCAGTACTTCTGCAGGTCCTGCAGCGTCTCGGCGCCGGTCTGAGCCGAGAAGGAGATGAAGAACTTGAAGGCCGCGGGCAGCACGAAGAAGTACGCGAACGAGATGCCCACGCAGAGGAAGAACACGCTGGAGACGATCAGCGGCAGCGCGAAGCGCTTCTCGTGCTCGTACAGCCCCGGCGCCACGAAGGCCCAGGCCTGGTACAGCACCCACGGCAGGGCCGCGAGCAGCGCGGTGAGGAACGAGACCTTGGTCAGCGTGAAGAAGGCGCCGGCCTGGTCGGTGAAGATCGGTCTGGTACCCGGAGGCAGCGCCTGGTAGAGCGGCAGGGAGAGGAACTTCATGATCTCGCCGCTGAAGTAGAAGCAGACCCCGAACAGGACCAGCACCACCACCAGCGAGCGGATCGTCCGGTCGCGCAGTTCCACCAGGTGCGAGATGAAGTTCTCGTCCTGGGCCGGATCGACGTCGGACTGCTTGCGGCTGAACAGCTTGGGGAGCGCCACGGCGGGACCTCAGCGGTGGAAGGGCCGCTTGGGCCGCTTGATGCCGAGCTCCTTCTCGCGCTCGATCCGCCGGTCCTTGATCCGGTCGCGCGTGCGCCGCACCGCGTAGATCCTGTCCCAGTCGGTGGCCGGTTCGGGAGACGACGACGAGGCGCCCTCGAGCGACTTCTCGATCTCGCCGAACGAGCCCTTCACCTCGTTGACCGACGTGGTCACCGAGGTCTCGAGGTCGCGGGCGGCGTCGGTGAGCTGCGACTTCAGGTTGCGCAGCTCGGACAGTTCCATCTGGCGGTTGATGTCCGACTTCACGTCGTCGACGTAGCGGCGCAGCTTGCCCATCCAGGCGCCCGCCTGCTTCGCGACCTTCGGAAGCCGCTCGGGGCCGAGCACGACGAGCGCCACGACCGCGAGGACCACCATCTCGGAGAAACCGATGTCGAACATGAGGACCCAAACGCAGCGAGCGGCGCTCGGCCGCTCGCGTCAGGATTCGCCGCCGGCCGAGGCCGCCCCGCGGGACGGCCCGGGCGTCAGCCCTTCGGCTTGGCGTCGACGTCGATCGTCTTGGCCGTATCCGATGACGACGCCTCGGCGGCGCCTTCCTTCACGCCTTCCTTGAAGCCCTTCACCGCGCCGCCGAGATCGGAGCCGATGTTCCGAAGCTTCTTGGTGCCGAAGACCAGCATGATGATCACGAGGACGATCAGCCAGTGCCAGATGCTCAACGAACCCATCACGAACCTCCGGTGTCAGGGCGTATTGATGCCCGAGCGAAGAGGGTCAGGCCCGCCCAACACGTGCATGTGGAGATGATACACCTCCTGCCTGCCCACCCTTCCGTTGTTGATGATGGTCCTGAAGCCGTCGTTCAGGCCCTGTTCCCGGGCCAGCCGTCCGGTCATCCCCATCATCTTGCCCAGCACCGCCTGGTGCGCCATGTCCGCATCGTAGAGGTTGACGACGTGGACCTTGGGGATCACGAGGAAGTGCACCGGCGCGGCCGGATGGATGTCGTGGAAGGCGAGGATGTCGTCGTCCTCGTAGACCTTTCGGCTCGGGATCTCCCCGCGCACGATCTTGCAGAAGATGCAGTCCTGGCTCATCGCGGCTCCTGGGTCGGCGGCCCGCACGCGGGCTGGGCTCGGGTGTCAGTCGCGCTGCGGTCGCAGCGCCTTCTCCTCGATGCCCGAGGTGCCCTCCCGCCGGGCCAGCTCGGCCAGCACGTCGGAGGGCCCCAGATTGTAGTGGGCGAGCATCACGAGGCAGTGGAACCAGAGGTCGGCGGTCTCGGCGACGATCCGCGCGGGGTCGCCGTCCTTGGCGGCCATCACCGTCTCGGTGGCCTCCTCGCCGATCTTCTTGAGGATCGCATCCTCGCCCTTGTCGAAGAGCCTGGCCACGTACGAGCGGGCGGGGTCGCCGCCCTTGCGCGACTCGAGGGTCGCGGCGAGCCGGGCGAGGAACGCGTCGCCGGGTGCGGTCATGTCGGGTCCTTCGGCGTGGAAGGGGTCGGCGGCGCGTAGATCGTGCCGGGGTCCTTCAGCACGGGGTCGACGACGGTCCAGCGCCCGTCGTCGAGGCGGCTGAAGAAGCACGAGCAGCGGCCGGTGTGGCAGGCGATGCCACCCGTCTGCTCGACCTGCAGCACGACCGCGTCGCCGTCGCAGTCCAGGCGGATCTCGCGCACCGCCTGCAGGTGGCCGCTCTCCTCGCCCTTGCGCCACAGCCGCCGGCGCGAACGCGAGAAGTAGACCGCGCGGCCGGTGCGCGCGGTCTCGGCCAGCGCCTCGCGGTCCATCCAGGCGACCATCAGGATCCGGCCGGTGGCGGCGTCCTGGGCGATCGCGGCCACCAGCCCGGCCGCGTCCCAGCGGACCGCGTCGAGCCAGGGGCCCGGGGCCGAGCCCGCAGCGACGGCCTCGCCGCCGGTCACGACGGGGGCGCTCACGTCGCGCTCCGGCGCATCGACGCCGCGCGGGCGATGCGCCCGTCCAGCCCGCCGGCGCGACGCGCGACGAGGGTCGCGCTCATTGCAGCCGCACCGCGATGCCCTGCGCCGCGAGATGGCGCTTGGCCTCGTCGATCGTGTGCTCGCCGAAATGGAAGATGCTGGCCGCGAGCACCGCGTCGGCCCGGCCCTGCGTGACGCCGTCGGCCAGGTGCTGCAGGGTGCCGACGCCGCCGGAGGCGATGACGGGGATGCCGACCGCGTCGGACACCGCGCGGGTCAGTCCGAGGTCGAAGCCCTGCTTCGTGCCGTCGCGGTCCATGCTGGTCAGCAGGATCTCGCCCGCTCCCAGGCGCTCGACCTCGCGCGCCCAGTCGACCGCGTTCCGGCCGGTCGGCTTGCGCCCGCCGTGGGTGAAGACCTCCCAGCGGCCCGGCTCGACCTGCTTGGCGTCGATCGCGCAGACGATCGCCTGCGAGCCGAATCGGTGCGACGCGTCGGCGACGAGCTGAGGGTTCTGCAGCGCGGCGGTGTTGATCGAGACCTTGTCGGCGCCGGCGTTCAGCAGCCGCCGGACGTCCTCGACCGCGCGCACGCCGCCCCCCACGGTCAGCGGGATGAACACCTCGGCCGCCACCGCCTCGATCACGTGCAGGATGATGTCCCGCTCGTCGCTCGACGCCGTGATGTCGAGGAAGGTCAGCTCGTCGGCGCCCTCGCGGTCGTAGCGGCGCGCGATCTCGACCGGATCGCCGGCGTCCCGCAGCGCGAGGAAGTTGACGCCCTTGACCACCCGGCCTGCGGTGACGTCCAGGCAGGGGATGATGCGCTTCGTGAGCATCTCAGGACTCGCCGCCGAGCTCGTCGGCGCGTGCCTGCGCGGCCTTGAAGTCGAGCGTGCCCTCGTAGATCGCGCGGCCGACGATCGCGGCTTCGATGCCCTCGTGCTCGACCGCGCAGAGCCGGTCCACGTCGTCGATCGCGGCCACGCCGCCGGAGGCGATCACCGGGATCGACAGGCCACGGGCGAGCCGGACCGTCGCCTCGATGTTCACGCCGGTCAGCATGCCGTCGCGGCCGATGTCGGTGTAGATGACCGACTCGACGCCGTAGCCCTCGAACTTCTTCGCGAGGTCGAGCACGTCGTGGCCGGTGAGCTTGCTCCAGCCGTCGGTGGCGACCTTGCCGTCCTTGGCGTCGAGGCCGACGATGACCTGGCCCGGGAACGCGCCGCAGGCGTCGTGCAGGAAGCCCGGGTTCTTCACCGCGGCCGTGCCGATGATGACGTAGGCGATGCCGCCGTCGAGGTAGCGCTCGATGGTGTCGAGATCGCGGATGCCGCCGCCGATCTGCACCGGGATCCGCGAGCCCACCTCGTTGACGATCGCCCTGATCGCGGCCTCGTTCTTCGGCTTGCCGGCGAACGCGCCGTTCAGGTCGACGAGGTGCAGCCGGCGGGCGCCGAGATCGAGCCACTTGCGGGCCATCGCGGCCGGATCGTCGGAGAAGACGGTGGCGTCGTCCATGTCGCCCTGGCGCAGGCGCACGCAGCGGCCATCCTTGAGGTCGATGGCGGGAATCAGCAGCATGGGGAGGACCCGTCGGCGGAGGCGATGTTCGGGGTGGGTCGGCGCCGGTCAGGGGCGCCAGTCGATGAAGTTCGCGTAGAGCCGCAGCCCGTGCGCGGCGCTCTTCTCGGGGTGGAACTGGGTCGCGAAAATGTTATCCCGCGCGACCACGCAGGTAAAGCGACCGCCGTAGTCGGCGCTGCCGGCGCTCAGGGAGGCGTCCGCCGGGGCCGCGAAGTAGCTGTGGACGAAGTAGAAGTAGGCGCCGTCCGGCACGCCGGCCCACAACGGGTGCGGCCGGTCCTGCGCGACCCGGTTCCAGCCCATGTGCGGCACCTTGAGGCGCGCGCCATCCGGACCGGTCATGTCGGACGCGAAGCGGACGACCCGGCCCGGCAGCACCCCCAGGCCCGCGGTGTCGCCCTCCTCGCTGGAATCGAACAGCATCTGCTCGCCGATGCAGACGCCGAACAGCGGCTTGGTCCGCGTCGCCTCGAGCACCGCCTCGCGCAGGCCCGACTCGTCGAGGTGGCGCATGCAGTCGGGCATCGCGCCCTGGCCGGGAAAGACCACGCGGTCGGCCGCGCGGATCACGGCGGCGTCGCCCGAGATCAGCACCCGCGCCTTCGGGGCCACGTGCTCGAACGCCTTCGCGACCGAACGCAGGTTGCCCATCCCGTAGTCGACCACCACGATCGTCGTCATCGCGTTCCGCCCGCCGTCGCCGCGCCCCGGGCCTCTCAGCCCTTCAGGCTGCCCTTGGTCGAGGGGATCGTGCCCGCCGCCCGCGGATCGGGCTCGGCGGCCATCCGGAACGCCCGTGCGAAGGCCTTGAAGATCGTCTCGCACTGATGGTGGGCGTTGTCGCCGCGCAGGTTGTCGACGTGGACCGTCATCTGCGCATGGTTGACGAAGCCCTGGAAGAACTCGTGGGCGAGGTCGACGTCGAAGCTGCCGATCATCGCGCGGGTGAACTCGACGTTCCAGACGAGACCCGGGCGGCCGGAGAAGTCCACCACCACCCGCGACAGCGCCTCGTCGAGCGGGACGTAGGCGTGGCCGTAGCGCCGGATGCCCTTCTTGTCGCCGATCGCCTGCGCGACCGCCTGGCCGAGCGTGATGCCGATGTCCTCGACCGTGTGGTGCGCATCGATGTGGAGGTCGCCGTGCGCCTCGACCTCGAGGTCGACCAGCCCGTGGCGGACGATCTGGTCGAGCATGTGGTCGAGGAAGGGCACGCCCGAGGCGAGCTTCTGGCGGCCGGTGCCGTCCAGGTCGAGGCGGACCCTGATCTGGGTCTCGGCGGTATCGCGGCGGACTTCGGCGGTGCGCATGGCGTGCGAGGAGGGGTTCAGCGGCCGGCGGCGAGCGCGCCGCGCAGCGCGTCGAGCATCGCCGCGTTCTCGGCCGGGGTGCCCACGGTCAGGCGCAGGCAGCCCGACAGCAGCGGGTGCATTCTACCCACGTCCTTGACCAGCACGCCGCGCTCGCGCATCCCGGCGTGGACGGCCGCCGCGTCGGCGACGCGGACCAGCACGAAGTTGGCCTTCGACGGGAAGACGCGCCCGACGCCCGGCACGCGGGCCAGCGCGGCGGCCAGCGTCTCGCGGTCGGTCCGCAGCCGCGCGCACTGGGCCTGCAGCACCTCGATGTGCTCGAGCGCGAACTCGGCCGCGGCCTCGTCGAGCACGCTGACGTTGTACGGCGGGCGGACCTTGTCGAACTCGGTCACCCAGCGCGGCGACGCGGCGAGGTAGCCGATCCGGATGCCGGCCAGACCGAGCTTCGAGACCGTCCGCATCACCACGAGGTTGTCGTGCGCCGGGAGCGCGTCCATCCAGGTGTCGAGCGCGAACGGCTGGTAGGCCTCGTCGAGCACGACCAGCCCGGGCGCCGCCGCGAGGATCCGTTCGACCGCGGCCCGGTCGAAGCAGTTGCCGGTGGGGTTGTTCGGGTAGGCGAGCCAGACGACCGCGGGCCGGTGCTCGGCGATCGCGGCGAGCATCGCGTCCGCGTCGAGCGACAGGTCGGCCGCCAGCGGCACCGGCACGAAGCGGCTGTGCGCGAAACGGGTCGACAGGTCGTACATCACGAACGACGGCGCGGGCGCGACCACGGTGGCACCCGGTTTCGCGGTCGCGACCGAGATCATCGTGATCAGCTCGTCCGAGCCGTTGCCGACGAGCACCTCGGCGCCGTCGGGCACGCCGAGCTTCTCGCGGACCAGCGCCTTCAACCGCGCATAGGAGGGCGCGGGATACCGGTTGATCGAGACCGCGGCGAGGCGATCGGCGAGCGCGCGCCTGAGCTCCTCGGGCAGCTCGTACGGGTTCTCCATCGCGTCGAGCTTCACCAGACCGGTGGCCGGCGGCACGTGGTAGCTCGACATCGCGAGGATGTCGGGCCGGATCAGGTCCTGCGGGGTCGCGCTCATCGATGGTCCCTCACTTCGCCTCGGCGCGCAGCTCGGCGCTGCGCGCGTGTGCCTGCAGCCCCTCGCCGTGCGCGAGCTCGGAGGCGATCGCGCCGAGCGCGCGCGCGCCGCGCTGCGAGACCTCGATGACCGACGAGCGCTTCTGGAAGTCGTAGACGCCGAGCGGCGACGAGAAGCGCGCGGTGCGCATCGTCGGCAGCACGTGGTTCGGGCCGGCGCAGTAGTCGCCGAGCGACTCGCTGGTCCAGGGGCCGAGGAACATCGCGCCGGCGTGGCGGATGCGGTCGGCCCAGCGCTGCGGCTCGGCGGTGGAGATCTCGAGGTGCTCGGGCGCGATGCGGTTCGCGATCTCGCAGGCCTCTTCGAGCGAGCGGACCTTCACCAGCGCGCCGCGGCCGGCGAGCGATGCGGCGATCACGTCGCGACGCGGCATCGCGGGCAGCAGCCGGCGGACCGACGCATGGACCGCGTCGAGGAAGGCCGCGTCCGGGCACAGCAGGATCGCCTGCGCGAGCTCGTCGTGCTCGGCCTGCGAGAACAGGTCCATCGCGATCCAGTCGGGATCCGTGCCGCCGTCGCAGATCACCAGGATCTCGGACGGACCGGCGATCATGTCGATGCCGACCGTGCCGAAGACGCGACGCTTGGCCTCGGCGACGTAGGCATTGCCGGGGCCGACGATCTTGTCGACCGCGGGGATCGTCGCGGTGCCGTAGGCGAGCGCGCCGACGGCCTGCGCGCCGCCGATGGTGAACACGCGGTCGACGCCGGCGATCGCGGCGGCGGCGAGCACCAGCGGGTTGCGGGTGCCGCCCGGCGTGGGCGTCACCATCACCAGCTCGGGCACGCCCGCGACCTTCGCGGGAATCGCGTTCATCAGCACCGAGGACGGATAGGCGGCCTTGCCGCCGGGCACATAGAGGCCGACGCGGTCGAGCGGCGTGATCTTCTGGCCCAGCCGCGTGCCCTCGGCGTCGACGTAGGACCACGACGGCTGCTTCTGGTGCTCGTGGTAGGCGCGCACCCGCTCGGCCGCGGCCTGCAGCGCGTCGCGACGCGCGGCGGGCAGCCCCGCGAGCGCGGCCTCGAGCTCGGCACGCGGCAGCTCGAGCGCACGGGCGTCGGTGACCTCGACGCGGTCGAAGCGCCGGGTGCAGTCCAGCACCGCCGCATCGCCGCGGGCGCGGACGTCGCGCAGGATCTCGGTGGCCGCACGCTCGATCTCGGCGTCCTGGTCGGCCTCCCAGGCGAGCAGCGCCGAGAGCGTCGCGTCGAAGCCCGGCTCGGACGAATCGAGCCGCTGGATGTCGGGTTGCGGCGCATTCATCGCAGGGCCTCCGCGCCGACCGCGCGCGCGAGCCTGTCGAGCAGCGGCGCGAGCTCGGCATGACGCATCTTCAGCGAGGCCTGGTTGACGACGAGGCGCGACGAGATCCGCATGATCTCCTCGACCTCGACGAGGTCGTTGGCCTTCAGCGTCGAGCCGGTGGAGACGAGGTCGACGATCGCGTCGGCCAGACCCACCAGCGGCGCGAGCTCCATCGAGCCGTACAGCTTGATCGGGTCGACGTGCACGCCCTTGCCCGCGAAGTGCTCGCGCGCCACGCTCACGTACTTGGTCGCCACCCGCAGCCGCTGGCCACGCCGCACCGCGGCCGCGTAGTCGAAGCCGCGCTTCGTCGCGACGCACATCCGGCAGCGGCCGATGCCGAGGTCGATCGGCTGGTAGAGGCCGTCGCCGCCGTGCTCGAGCAGCACGTCCTTGCCGGCGACGCCGAGGTCGGCCGCGCCGTACTGCACGTAGGTCGGCACGTCGGACGCGCGGACGATGATGAGGCGAAGGCCGGGGTCGGCGGTGGGCAGGATCAGCCTGCGCGAGTCGAGCACCGCCGGATCGACGTCGATACCCACCGCCTTCAGCAGCGGCAGCGTGTCGTCGAGGATCCTGCCCTTGGAGAGCGCGAGCGTGATCATGCGTCGACCACCGTGCGCACGCGCTCGATGCTCGCGCCGACCGCCGCGAGCTTGCGCTCCATCCGGTCGTAGCCGCGGTCGAGGTGGTAGATGCGGTCGACCAGGGTGTCGCCGTCCGCGACCAGCCCGGCGATGACGAGACCGGCCGATGCGCGCAGGTCGGTCGCCATCACGATCGCACCCGACAGCCCGCGCTTGCCGCGGACCACCGCGGTGTTGCCCTCGGTGTCGATCTCAGCGCCCAGCCGCCGCAGCTCCTGCACGTGCATGAACCGGTTCTCGAAGATCGTCTCGGTGATCAGGCCGGTGCCCTCGGCCACGCAGTTCACCGCCATCATCTGCGCCTGCATGTCGGTGGCGTAGGCCGGGTACGGCGCGGTCCGCACGTTGACCGCCTTCGGCCGGCCGCTCATCGAGCCGCGGACCCAGTCGGGGCCGGTCTCGATCCGCAGGCCTGTCTCGCGCAGCTTGTCGAGGGTCGCGTCGAGCGTGTCGGGTTCGCAGTGCGTGAGGGTCAGCTCGCCGCCGGCCGCGGCCACCGCGCACAGGAAGGTGCCGGTCTCGATCCGGTCTGCCATCACGCGGTGCGAGCCGGGGCGCAGCGCCTCGACGCCCTCGACGACGATGCGGTCGGTGCCCGCGCCGCGGATCCTCGCGCCGAGCGCGATCAGCGCGTTCGCGAGGTCGACCACCTCGGGCTCGCGCGCGGCGTTCTCGATCACCGTCTCGCCGTCGGCGAGCACCGCGGCCATCATCAGGTTCTCGGTGCCGGTGACCGTCACCATGTCGGTGACGATCCGCGTGCCGCGCAGCCGCGAGGCCTTCGCGACCACGTAGCCGTGCTCGATCTCGATGTGGGCGCCCAGCGCCTGCAGCCCCTTGATGTGCTGGTCGACCGGCCGCTGGCCGATCGCGCAGCCGCCGGGCAGCGACACGCGGGCCTCGCCGAAGCGCGCGACCAGCGGCCCGAGCACGAGGATCGACGCGCGCATCGTCTTCACGAGGTCGTAGGCGGCCTCGGTGTTCGTGACCTGCGAGGCGTCGAGCGTCACGGTGCCGGCGGCGGCGTCGCGCGCGGTCTTCACGCCCATCCGCTCGAGCAGCTTCAGCGTGGTGCCCACGTCCTGCAGCGTCGGCACGTTCGAGAGCTCGAGCGTGCCCGGCACCAGCAGCCCGGCGCACAGGATCGGCAGCGCGGCGTTCTTCGCGCCCGAGATGCGCACCTCGCCCTGCAGCCGGCGGCCGCCGTGGATCAGCAGCTTGTCCATCGGGGGTTCCTCCGGCCGGCCGTCAGCGGCCCTGCTTCGCCGCCCATTCCTCGGGCGTGAGCGTGTTCATCGACAGCGCGTGGATCTCCTCGCGCATCCGGTCGCCGAGCACCGCGTAGACCATCTGGTGCCGCTGCACCGGGCGCTTACCGGCGAACTGCGCGGACACGATGGTCGCCTCGAAGTGCCGGCCGTCGCCGTCGACGTGCAGGTGCTCGCAGGGCAGGCCCTCGGCGATGTACCGGTGGATGGCGTCGGGAGTGGTCATGGTGTCTGCGCGGACGAAGGGCGCGCGGACGGCGGCGCCCGCGCGGGGGTGGAGCGTCAGTGGCGGATCCGCCAGCCGGTCTGCAGCATCCGCAGCGCGACGCCGGCCGCGACAGCCAGCGTCGCGACGACGATCGCTAGGCTGACGACGGGCGGCACGTCGGACTGACCGAAGAAGCCGTAGCGGAAGCCGTCGACCATGTAGAAGAACGGGTTCAGGTGCGAGACGGTCTGCCAGAAGGGCGGCAGCGTGTGCACGGAATAGAAGACGCCGGCCAGGAAGGTGGCCGGCATGATCAGGAAGTTCTGGAACATCGCGATCTGGTCGAACTTCTCCGCCCAGATCCCGCCGATCAGGCCCATTGTACCGAGAATCGCGCTGCCCAGGACCGCGAAGGCCAGCACCCACAGGGGGGCGGCGAAGGTGGGCGGCACGAAGAAGGCGGTCACCGCCAGCACCCCCAGGCCCACCATCAGCCCGCGCGCGACCGCCGCGAGCACGTAGGCGCCGAACAGTTCCAGCGGCGACAGCGGCGGCAGCAGCACGAACACCAGGTTGCCGGTGATCTTCGACTGGATCAGCGACGAGGACGCGTTGGCGAAGGCGTTCTGCAGCACCGACATCATCACCAGGCCGGGGACGAGGAAGGCCACGTAGGGCACGCCCGGGAACGGCTGGACGTGCTCGGACAGCGCCTGCGAGAAGACCAGCAGGTAGAGCAGCGCGGTCAGCACCGGCGCGGCCACGGTCTGCACCGCGACCTTCCAGAAGCGGAGCATCTCCTTGTAGAGGAGGGTTCGGAAGCCGGTCATGCCGCCTTCTCCACCGGCCTGGCGCCACCGCCCTCTCCCGCCATGATCCTGACGAAGACATCCTCGAGATCGGTGTGCGCCAGCTCCATCTCGTCGACATGGCAGCCCGCCTCGCGCAGCCGCGCCAGGACCGGCTCGAGCGCCTGCCAGTCGTCGAGCTTCAGCCGGATGCGTCCATCGGGCAGCGGTTCGCCGGCGAGCAGCGGCCGCAACCCCTCGGGCAGCGGCGCGCGCGACAGCCGCAGCGTGACCGTCCCGCCGCCGAATCGGCCGAGCAGGTCGGCGGTCCGCTCGAGCGCCACCACCCGGCCCTGCTTGAGCATCGCGATCCGGCCGCAGAGCTCCTGCGCCTCCTCGAGATAATGCGTGGTCAGCACGATCGTGTGGCCGTCGCGGTTCAGGCGGCGCACGAACTTCCAGAGGGTCTGGCGCAGTTCGACGTCCACGCCGGCGGTCGGTTCGTCGAGCACGATCACCGGCGGGCGGTGGACCAGCGCCTGCGCGACCAGCACCCGGCGCTTCATCCCGCCCGACAGCGCACGCATGTTCGCGTCGGCCTTGGCGGTGAGGTCGAGGTTCGCGAGGATCTCGTCGATCCAGTCGTCGTTGCGGCGCAGCCCGTAGTAGCCCGAGGTGATCCGCAGCGTCTCGCGGACGGTGAAGAAGGGGTCGAAGACCAGCTCCTGCGGCACGACGCCGAGCGCGCGCCGCGCGCTGCGGTAGTCCGCGACCACGTCGTGTCCCATCACGCGGACCGAGCCCGAGCTCGGCCGGTTCAGCCCCGCGATGATCGCGATCAGCGAGGTCTTGCCGGCCCCGTTGGGCCCGAGCAGGCCGAAGAACTCGCCCTGCGCGATCTCCAGCGACACGCCGCGCAGCGCCTCGAAGGCGCCGTAGCGCTTGTGGACTGAACGGACGTCGATGGCGGCGGTCATGGGCGGGTCGGGGGTCCGGCTGGGCGACAGGGCGGCGGCTCGGGGGCTGCGGGGACCCGGCTCCGCGGTCGACACGGATCGAGTCGGGATCGCCCGCCCGCCGGGTGCGGTCGGGTTGCGCCCGGGGAGCCGGAACCGGTCCCGGCGTGGCCGCTCAGGCCGACGTCGGACCGAACAGCGCCTCCTCGACGCCGTAGAGGGACGCGAGTTTACGCAAGTTCGCCGGCGGGTTCCGGAACACGGCCCCGCTTCCGGCCTCGCGCCGCAGCGCGACCAGGACCGCCACCGCCGCCGAGTCGAAGTGCGAGAGCGGTGCGAGGTCGAGCGTGCCACCGCCGGCGCGCAGCGCGGCACGCGCGGCCTCGAGCGCGGCGGGCGCGCTCGCGAGGCGCATCTCGGACGGGCAGGCGGCCATGCGGTTCAGGCCTTGCCGCCGCCCTGCGAGAAGGCCTTGTTCCGGTCGGCCAGGCTCTTGATCAGCCCGTCGATGCCCTTCGCGTTGATCTCCTGCGTGAACTGGTTCCGGTAGGTCTCGACCAGCCAGACGCCGAGCACGTTCAGGTCGTAGATCCTCCAGCTGCCGGAGCCGTTCTTCTCCATCCGGTAGTCGAGCTGGATCGGGTCGCCGCGGCTCTGGACGATCTCGCTGCGGACGATCACCTCGGTGTCGTCGGCGCCCGCACGCAGCGGCTTGACGCGGACCTGCTGGTCCTTGACCGCCGACAGCGCGCCCGCGTACGTGCGGATCAGCAGCGCCCGGAACTCGGCCATCAGCGCCTTCTGCTGCTCGGGCGTGGCCTGCCGCCAGTTGCGGCCGACCGCCAGCGCCGTCATCCGCTCGAAGTTCACGGTCGGCATGATCGTGTCGTCGACGAACTGCGAGAGCTTGCGCAGGTCGCCCTCGCGCAGGTCCTTGTCCGCCCTGATGCGGTCGAGGATCTGCGTGCTGAGGGACTTGATCATCTCGTCCGGGGCGGCGGCGGCCTGGGCGAGCGCCGGCCCGGCCGGGGCCAGGGCAAGCAGCCAGGCGACGAGCGTGGCGAGCAGGAATCGGGTCATGGTCGGTATCCGGGTCGGGTCATTCGTCGTCGTCCGGCGGGTTGCCGTCGAACACCAGGCTGCGGCGACGCTGCAGGTAGCTGTCGCGCACCAGCAGATAACGGTCGAGGGCGTCCTGCAGCAGACGATCGGCCGGCAGCAGATGGGCCCGCGTCTCGACGAACTGCAGGCCCGCCATGCTGTTGCGGAAGGGCACGTTGTCGAAACGGTTGATCAGCGCGGTCCAGGCGTCGACGCCGAAGCCGATCCCGTCGCGGACGTTCGACGGACCGAAGAACGGCAGCACGAGATACGGCCCGGGCGGCACGCCCCAGACGCCCAGCGTCTGGCCGAAGTCCTCGCGATGCTTCTCCATGCCGACCTCCGAGGCGGGGTCGCCGAAACCGAGGAATCCGAAGGTCGTGTTGAAGACGAAGCGGCCCAGGTCGTTGAAGCCCGCGGCCGGCTTGCCCTGCAGGAAGTTGTTGAGCGCGATGTACGGATCGAGCAGGTTCGACAGGACGTTGCGCGCGATCATCCGCACGACTTCCGGCGTCCAGCGGTCGTAGAAGCGCGCGACCGGGCGGAAGACCCAGCCGTCGACGGAGTCGTTGAAGCGCGCGACGCCCCGGTTGAACGGCTCGAACGGATCGACCGCCGCGCGCCGCGCCGGGCTGCTGCCCTCGTCGGGCTCGGCGTCGCCGCGGGTGGCGCTGCTGGCGCTGACCGCGCCGGCCGCCCCGATCGCGGCCGCCGCGGCATCGACCGCGGTGGCCGGCGGCGCGTCGACGGACAGCGACGCGCAGCCCTCGGCAGTCCAGGCGACCGCGGCGACCAGCAGCGCGGCGAGCGCGCGACGGGCCGGCCGGATGGCGCCGGGTGCCGCGAGGGAGTCTGCGATCACGGCTTCTTCTCTCCTTCGGCCGCCTTGCTGAACAGGAACTGCCCGATCAGGTTCTCGAGCACGATCGCGGACTGCGTCATCCTGATGGTGTCGCCGGCGGCGAGCATCTTGTCGTCGCCGCCCGGCTCCAGTCCTATGTACTGTTCGCCCAGCAGTCCTGACGTCAGGATCTTCGCGGAGCTGTCCTTCGGGAACCGGAACCGCTGGTCGAGCGACAGCGTGACCACCGCCTGGTAGGCCTGGTCGTCGAAGCCGATCGACACGACCCGTCCGACGACGACCCCGGCGCTCTTCACCGGCGCGCGGACCTTCAGCCCGCCGATGTTGTCGAACTTCGCCTTCGCCTCGTAGGACGACCCGGCCGTGAAGCTGCCGAGGTTGCCGGCCTTCAGCGCGAGGAACAGCAGCGCCGCCAGCCCGAGCAGCACGAAGCCGCCCACCATCGTGTCGATCGCGCGACGGGACTTCATCGCCGCCCTCCCTGGTCCGGGCCCGGGCGGGCCGTGGTGTCGTGCATGAGGTGGTCCATCAGGTCGTCCCGAACATCAGCGCGGTGAGGATGAAGTCGAAGCCCAGCACCGCGAGCGAGGACGCGACCACCGTCGTCGTCGTCGCGCGCGACACGCCCTCGGGCGTCGGCTGCGCCTCGTGCCCGACGTACAGCGCGGTGAACGCGCAGACGAAGCCGAACACCACGCTCTTGATCACGCCGTTGCCGAGGTCCTGGAACACCTCGACCCCGGCCTGCATCTGCGACCAGAATCCGCCCGGGTCGACGCCGATCAGCAGCACGCCCACGCCCCAGCCGCCGATCACGCCGACCGCCGAGAAGATCGCCGCGAGGATCGGCATCGCGATCACCGCCGCCGCGAAGCGCGGCGCGAGCACGCGGGCCATCGGATCGACCGCCATCATCTCCATCGCCGACAGCTGCTCGCCGGCCTTCATCAGGCCGATCTCCGCGGTGAGCGAGGTGCCCGCCCGACCGGCGAACAGCAGCGCCGAGACCACCGGACCGAGCTCGCGCAGCAGCGACAGCGCGACCATCAGTCCCAGTGCCTCGGCCGAGCCGTAGCGCTGGAGGATGTAGTAGCCCTGGAAGCCGAGCACGAAGCCGACGAACAGGCCCGAGACCGCGATGATCGACAGCGACCGGTTGCCGATGAAGTGCAGCTGGTCGATCACGAGCCGCGGACGCGCGAGCGCCTGCGGCGCGAGCCACAGCAGCCGCAGGAAGAAGCGCGCGCCGTGGCCGATGCCGGCGATCCGGTCGAGGACCCAGCCGCCGGTTCGGGCGAGGAGATCGGTCATCGGGGCAGCCCCAGGTCCTCGGCGATCGGCGGTGCCGGCCGGTGGAACTGCACCGGGCCGTCGCGCGAGCCGTGCAGGAACTGCGTGACGTAGGGATCGGACGAGGCGCGCAGTTCGTCGGGCGTGCCCGAGGCGACGATGCGGCCGTCGCCGAGCAGGTAGACCCGGTCGGCGATCGCGAAGGTCTCGGGCACGTCGTGGGTGACGACGATCGAGGTCGCGCCGAGGGCGTCGTTCAGCGCGCGGATCAGGTGCGCGATGGTGCCCAGCGAGATCGGGTCGAGGCCGGCGAAGGGCTCGTCGTACATCAGCAGCGGCGGATCGAGCGCGATCGCCCGGGCGAGCGCGACCCGGCGCGCCATGCCGCCGGAGATCTGCGAGGGCATCAGCGACGCGGCGCCTCGCAGTCCGACCGCATCGAGCTTCATCAGCACCAGGTCGCGGACCATCGGCTCGGACAGCGGCAGGTGCTCGCGCATCGGGAAGGCGACGTTCTCGAACACCGACAGGTCGGTGAACAGCGCGCCGAACTGGAACAGCATCCCCATCCGGCGCCGCAGGCGGTAGAGGCCCTCGCGGTCGAGCGCGCCGACGTCCTGGCCGTCGAAGCGCACGCGGCCGGCGTCGGCCTTCAGCTGGCCGCCCAGCAGCCGCAGCAGCGTCGTCTTGCCGGAGCCCGAGCCGCCCATCAGCGCGACGACCTGCCCGCGCCCGACGCGCAGGCTCACGTCGCGCAGCAGCGGACGGCCGGCGTAGCCGAAATGCAGGGCATCGATCGAGACGAACGGATCGGGATCGGGCACGGTGGGGCCGCGGGAGGGGATCGGGCGGCGGGTCGACGAGGACGGCTGCGAGTGTAGCAAGACGGTCACGACCGGACCGGGGCGCCGGCACGCAGGAGCCGGGCTTCCGCCGCATCGACCTGCTCGACCGTCCCGCGCAGCACCAGCGTGTCGCCGGCCTGCAGCGCGAGGTCGTCGGGCCACTCGAGCCGACGCCGACCGCCCCGGACCAGCGCGCTGACCGTGCAGCCCTCCAGGGACAGGTCGGCGATCGGCTGGCCGACGGCGATCGCGTCGGCCGGCACGGTCACCGCGTGCAGCCGCAGGTGGTCGCTCTCGATCGTCTCGACCTCGCGGTCGTCGGCACCGTGGAAATGGCCGCGCAGCAGGCTGTAGCGGTCCTCGCGGATCGCACGGATCCGGCGCAGCACGCGCGCGAGCGGCGCGCCGTTGAGCGCCAGCGCGTGAGACGCGAGCATCAGGCTGCCCTCGACCACCTCCGGCACGACCTCGGTCGCACCGGCCTCGCGCAGCCGCTCGAGGTCGACGTCGGTGGCGGTCCGGACCACCACCGGCAGCTGCGGCGCCAGCGCGCGCACCTGGTGGAGCAGCCGGATCGCACCGGCGGTGTCGTCGTAGGTCACGACCAGCACCGAGGCGCGATGAACGCCCGCGGCCAGCAGGGTCTCTCGCCGGGTCGCGTCGCCGTAGACCACCGATTCGCCGGCCGACGCGGCCTCGCGGACCCGGTCGGGATCGAGGTCGAGCGCGACGAAGGGCACCTTCTCGGCCTCGAGCACGTGCGCGAGGCTCTGGCCGCTGCGGCCGTAGCCGCAGATCAGGATGTGCCTGTCGCGCGAGAGGCTGCGCGCGGCGATGGTCTGCAGCTGCAGCGAGCGCTGCAGCCACTCCTGCTGCGACACCCGCAGCGCCAGCCAGTCGGCACGCCCGATCAGCCACGGGCTCGCGAGCATCGACAGCAGCATCGCCGCGAGCACGGGCTGCAGCGTGGCCGGCGCGATCAGCCCGGTGTCGGCCGCGAGCGCGAGCAGCACGAACGCGAACTCGCCGGCCTGCGCGAGCCACACGCCGGTGCGGATCGCGACCGGCGCCGAGTCGCCCATCGCGCGCGAGGCGGCGACCACGATGCCGAACTTCAGCAGGATCGGCAGCGTGCAGGCGGCGAGCACCACCGGCCACGAGTCCAGCACCACGCTCAGGTCGAGCTTCATGCCGATCGTGATGAAGAACAGTCCGAGCAGGATGTCGCGGAACGGCTTGATGTCCTCCTCGAC
The DNA here is from genome assembly GCA_046046245.1 of Pseudomonadota bacterium. GTDB lineage: Bacteria > Pseudomonadota > Gammaproteobacteria > Burkholderiales > Burkholderiaceae_E > UBA4615. Next base: position 46,734 of record JBJOKE010000040.1, read on the forward strand.
CTGGTAGCGGTACTCGGTCTCGGAGATCAGCATGCCGGCGACGAACGCACCCAGCTCCATCGACAGGCCGGCCTGCTTGGTCAGCCATGCGAACAGCAGCGCCGCCAGCAGGATGTTCAGCGAGAACAGCTCGTGCGAGCGCTGCCGCGCGACGCGCAGGAACCAGTGGTGCATCACCGGCGGGCCGAAGCGCAGCAGCACGACCAGCAGCGCGGCGGCCTTCGCGAGCGCCCAGCCGATCGGCATCCACCAGTCCGCCTGCCCCCCGCCGAGGGCCGGGATCACGATCAGCAGCGGAATCAGCGCGAGGTCCTGGAACAGCAGCACCGCGAAGATCCGCCGGCCGTGCTCGGTCTCCAGCGCATGCCGTTCGGCGAGCAGCTTGCTCACCAGCGCGGTGGACGACATCGCGACCGCGCCGCCCAGAACGAGCGCGCCGCGCCAGTCGATGCCGCCGGGGAGCACCTGGCCGAGCCACGCCGCCGGCAGCACGACCGCGGCCAGCATCACCGCGCCGATCGTCGCGGCCACCTGCAGCGACCCCAGGCCGAACACGAAGCGCCGCATCGCCGACAGCTTCGCGAGGTTGAATTCCAGCCCGAGCGTGAACATCAGGAAGACCACGCCCAGCTCGGCGAGCGTGTGGACGGCCTCGCCGTTGGCCGCGAAGTTGCCGGCCCAGGGGCCCAGCACCACGCCGACCAGCAGGTAGGCGACCAGGGCCGGCATCCCCAGTGCCCGCAGCAGCAGCACGGCGACGATGCTCGCGGCCAGCAGCAGCAGGGTGATCTCGAGGGCCGTGAGCATCGGCGCGGAGGCGTCCTTCGGGCGGGTTTTCGCGGAGCGGGGCGGGGCGGGTCGGCCGGGCGGGGACGCTATACTCGACCGATGACCGCTCCGATTGTAGCCACGCCTGCCGCCGCGGACAGGCTCGTCGCGCGGGCGCGCGAGGTCCTGCGCATCGAGGCCGACGCGGTCGCGTCGCTCGTGCCGCGGATCGGCGAGGACTTCGTCGCGGCCTGCCGGCTGATGCTCGCATGCCGCGGCCGCATCGTCGTCAGCGGCATGGGCAAGTCGGGGCATGTCGCGCGCAAGCTCGCCGCCACCCTCGCCTCCACCGGCACGCCCGCGTTCTTCGTGCACCCGGCCGAGGCCAGCCACGGCGATCTCGGCATGGTGACCCGCGACGACGTCTTCGTCGCGCTGTCGAACTCGGGCCGCACCGAGGAACTGCTCGCGATCGTCGTGCCGGTCAAGCGCCAGGGCGCGAGGCTGGTCGCGATCACCGGCGACGCCGGCTCGCCGCTCGCGCGCGAGGCCGACGTGCACCTGGATGCACGCGTCGACAAGGAGGCCTGCCCGCTGAACCTCGCGCCCACCGCGTCCACCACCGCGGCGCTCGCGCTCGGCGACGCGCTCGCGGTCGCGCTGCTCGACGCACGCGGCTTCGGAGAGGACGACTTCGCCCGCTCGCACCCCGGCGGCTCGCTCGGCCGCCGGCTGCTCACGCGCGTGTCCGACGTGATGCGTACCGGCGACGTGCTCCCTGCCGTCCCCGCGGGTTCGTCGCTGCCCGACGCGATCCTCGAGGTCACCCGCAAGCGGATGGGCATGACCGCGGTCCTCGGCGCAGACGGCCGCGTGGCCGGCATCTTCACCGACGGCGACCTGCGCCGGGTGCTCGAGCGCACGACCGACCTCGGCGCGCTGCGGGTCGACGACGTGATGACCCGCCGGCCGGCGGCCATCGGCGCCGACGCGCTCGCGGTCGAGGCGGTGCGCCTGATGGAGGAGCGCCGGATCGGCCAGCTGCTGGTCATCGACGCGGACGGCCGGATGGCCGGCGCGCTCACGCTGCACGACCTGCTGGTCGCGAAGGTCGTATGAGCACCGCCGACGCCCGGGCCGCGGCCGTGCGGCTGATGGCCTTCGACGTCGACGGCACGCTGACCGACGGCGGGATCCACATCGGCCCGGCCGGCGAGGCCTTCAAGCGCTTCTCGGTCCGCGACGGCCTGGGCCTGGTGCTGCTGCGCGAGGCCGGCATCCGCGTCGCGCTCGTGACCGGCCGCCGCTCCGAGATCGTCGCGCAGCGTGCGCGCGAGCTGCGGATCGAGACCGTGCTGCAGGGCGTGGCCGACAAGGCCGAGGCGATGCGCGCGCTCTGCGCGCAGGCCGGCCTCGAGCCCGCCCAGGCGGGCTTCATGGGCGACGACTGGCCCGACCTGCCGGCGATGCGCGCCGTGGGCTTCGCGGCCGCCGTACCCGATGCGGCGCCCGAGGTGAGGGCCGCCGCCCACTGGGTCGCGACCGTGCCCGCCGGCGGCGGTGCCGCACGCGAGCTGGCCGAGCACCTGCTGCGGGTGCAGGGGCGTCTCGACGCGATGGTCGGCCGCTTCGACGGCCGCGCGGCCTGATCCGCCGGCACCGGACGCGGCAGCGATGAACGCCCGCTCGCTCGACCGGATGGCCGCGGCGGTGTCGCTGGCGCTGCTGGCGGGCCTCGGCCTGTTCACCTTCTACCTCGCGCAGGTCGCGGGCCCGTCCGACGGCGTCCGTGCGAGCGAACCGCCGCCCGACCGGCCCGACTACTTCGTCGAGCGGATGTCGCTGCTGACCATGAACGCCCAGGGCGAGCCCTCGTACCGCCTCGAGGCGCGCCAGCTGCAGCACTTCCCGGCCGACGACGTCGCCGAGTTCGAGGAACCGGTGATGGTGAGCCTCGACCCGTCGCGGCCACGGATCACGCTGACGTCGAACCGCGGACGGCTGATCCAGGGCGGCGAGGAGGCCCGGCTGTCGGGCAACGTCGTGCTGACCCGCGCCGCGACCGACGGCTCGCCGCCGATGAAGGTCGAGACAGACTACGCGCAGGTCTTCCCGGACGAGGACATCGTCCGCACCGACCGGCCCGTCGAGGTGATCCAGGGCGGCCAGAGGCTGTCCGGCGTCGGCATGGAGCTGAACAATCGGACCCGGCAATTGCGGGTAGACTCGCGGGTCCGCGTCGTCGTCCCGCCGCCCGAGCGGCCGGCCGACGTCCCCGCCGGCCCGGCCTCCGCCGCGCCCGACGCCCCCGAACGACGCCGATGACCCGCTGCCCCGGCCCGCTGCCCGCACGCCTGCTCGCGCCCTGTGTCGCGATCGTGGCCACGCTGCTGGCCGGCGGGGTGGCCGCCGAGCGTGCCGACCGGTACAAGGCCACGAACGTCGAGGCCGACCGGATGAACTACGACGACCTCAAGCAGGTCAACGTGTTCACCGGCTCGGTGGTGCTGACCAAGGGAACGATCACGCTTCGCGGCGACCGGCTGGTGCTGCAGCAGGATCCCGAGGGCTACCAGTACGCCACCTCCGCCGGCCGGCTCGCCACCTTCCGCCAGAAGCGCGACGGCCTCGACGAGTGGATCGAGGGCTGGGGCGAGGAGATCTTCTACGACGGCAGGACCGAGAAGGTCCGGCTGACCGGCCGGGCGAAGGTCCGCCGCCTCGAGGGCACGCGCATCGTCGACGAGATCGACGGCGCGGTCATCGTCTACGACAGCCGCACCGAGCAGTACGAGGTGGAAGGCGGCGCGTCGAACGCGGCCTCGACCACTGGCGGGCGCGTGAAGGTCGTCATCCAGCCGCGACTCGGCGAGGGCGGCGCTGGCGCCGCGGGGTCGGGCCGGGCACCGGGCCCGGGAGGGGGCGCGTCCGGCCAGGGCGGCTCCGCCGCGGGCGGCGCGTCGGTCGCGCCGCGCCCCGCGGAGCCGCGCTGATGGGGGTCGACGAGACGCCCGTCGCGGCGGCCGTCGCGGCCGGGACCGCGCCGGGCTCGAGCCGGCTGGTCGCCCGCAACCTGATGAAGGTCTACGGCAGCCGCACCGTCGTCAAGGACGTGTCGGTCGAGGTCAGCAGCGGCGAGGTGGTCGGCCTGCTCGGCCGCAACGGCGCCGGGAAGACGACCTGCTTCTACATGATCGCCGGCCTCGTCCCCACCGACGGCGGACGCATCGAGCTCGACGGCGAGGCGATCAACCGGCTGCCGATCCACAAGCGCGCGCGCCGCGGCCTGTCATACCTGCCCCAGGAGGCCTCGGTCTTCCGCAAGCTCACGGTCGAGGAGAACGTGCTCGCGGTGCTCGAGCTGCAGGTGGGCGAGGACGGCCGCCCGCTCGCGAAGGCCGAGATCCAGCGTCGCCTCGACGCGCTGCTCGACGAGCTGCAGATCTCCCACCTGCGCTCGAACCCGGCGCAGTCCCTGTCGGGCGGCGAGCGCCGCCGCGTCGAGATCGCCCGCGCGCTCGCGACCTCTCCGCGCTTCATCCTGCTCGACGAGCCGTTCGCCGGCGTCGACCCGATCGCGGTGATCGAGATCCAGCGGATCGTCCGTTTCCTCAAGGAGCGCTCGATCGGCGTGCTGATCACGGACCACAACGTCCGGGAAACCCTCGGGATCTGTGACCGCGCCTACATCATCAATGATGGTATCGTTCTTGCTTTCGGGCGGCCCGACGAAGTGATCCAGGACGATCGCGTGCGCCAGGCCTACCTCGGCGCCGACTTCCGGATGTGACGGGTCCCGCCGGGCCGCCCGTCGGCCCCGTCGATGAAACCGTCGCTCCAGCTCAGGCTCTCCCAGCAGCTCGCCCTCACGCCGCAGCTGCAGCAGTCGATCCGACTGCTGCAGCTGTCGACACTCGAGCTCAACCAGGAGCTCGAGCAGATCCTCGCCGAGAACCCGCTGCTCGAGCGGCTCGACGATCCGCTCGCCGACTGCGCGCGGATCGCGCCGAACGGATCGCTCGACACCGCGCCGCCCGCGGCCGACCTCGACGGCGGCGCCGGTCCCGCGGCGGCCGACCGCGCCGAGCGGTCGGAGGGCGGCGACGGTACCGAGCGCGTCGAGCGTGCCGACGGCGGCCTCGACGGCGACGGCGAGGGCTTCGGCGACCACGGCTCGGACTGGGGCGGCGAGGGTCGCGGCAGCCGGACCGAGGACGGCGACGACGAGCGCGAGTTCCCGCAGGTCGCCTCGACCGGCGACCGGCTGCGCGACCACCTGCTGCGCCAGCTCGCCGGCACCGGCGCCACGGTGCGCGACAGGGCGCTGGTGACGCTGCTGATCGACGAGCTCGACGGCGACGGCTACCTGCGCGCGAGCCTCGACGAGGTCATGGAGGCGCTGCCCGCCGAGCTGGAGATCGAGCCCGAGGAGCTGTCCGCGGCGCTGCGCCTGCTGCAGAGCTTCGATCCCCCCGGCGTCGGCGCGCGCTCGATTCCCGAGTGCCTGCTGCTGCAGCTCGCCGCGCTGCCGCCCGTCGCCCGACCGACGGAGGCGACGATGAAGCTCGCCGCTTCGATCGTCCACCAGCACCTCGAGCTGCTCGGCGCACGCGACTTCGCGCGCCTGAAGCGCGTGCTGCGCTGCGACGACGACGCGCTGCGCGCGGCGCAGCAGCTGATCCAGGGGCTGAATCCCCGCCCGGGGAGCGGCTTTGCGGGCGATCCACCGGCCTACGTCGTCCCGGACGTCATGGTGCGCCGCGGCAGGAATGGCTGGCAGGCGGTGCTCAACCCCGACGTCATGCCCCGCCTGAGGATCAACGACGTCTATGCGCAGATCCTCAAGCGCAACCGCGGCAGCACCGGCGGCAGCCTCTCGTCGCAGTTGCAGGAGGCGCGCTGGCTGGTGAAGAATGTCCAACAGCGATTCGACACCATCCAGCGGGTCGCCCAGGCCATCGTGGACCGGCAACGGGCCTTCTTCACCCACGGTGCCGTGGCCATGCGTCCGCTGGTGCTGCGCGAGATCGCCGACGCACTGGGCCTGCACGAATCGACCGTCTCTCGCGTGACCACGCAGAAGCACATGCACACGCCGTTCGGCACGTTCGAGATGAAGTACTTCTTCGGGAGCCACGTGGCGACCGACACGGGCGGCGCCGCCTCCAGCACCGCCATCCGGGCCCTGATCAAGCAACTCGTCACCGCGGAGGATCCCAAGACCCCCCTATCCGACAGCCGTATCGCCGAACTGCTCGGCGAGCAGGGCATCGTCGTCGCCCGCCGCACGGTCGCCAAGTACCGCGAGGCGCTGCAGATCCCGCCGGTCGCCCAGCGCAAGGCGCTGTAGCCCCGGTCGGCAGGATCTCCCGACGACGGCGTGCCCGCTGCGCCGCCACCGCAACGTCGTGAGCCATACAGGAGCTTTCATGAATCTCTCCATCAGCGGGCACCACCTCGAAGTCACCCCTGCGTTGCGCGAATACGTCACGGCGAAGCTCGATCGGATCCGACGGCATTTCGACCAGGTGATCGACGTCAGCGTGTTCCTGTCGGTGGACAAGCTGGTGCAGAAGGCGGAGGTCTCGCTGCACGTCCGCGGCAAGGACCTGTTCGCCGAGGCCAGCGACGCCGACCTGTACGCGGCCATCGACGCGCTCGTCGACAAGCTCGACCGCCAGGTCCTGAAGTACAAGGACAAGCGCGCGGCTCACGCGCACGAGGCGATCAAGCACCAGCTCGAGACCTGAGCCTGCGTCCAGGACAGCCGGGGCGCCCTGCCCCGGCCGGCGGATGCCCGGCATGTGCCGGACCGGGTGTCCGACCGCCGCGCTTCGGAATTCCTGGAGTCGGCTTCCCGCAACGCAAAATCGTTCTCGGTCGCAGGCCGCCCGCCGTGGCTATAATCGGCCGCGACTACGGGTCGGGCCCGGGTCCTGCAGGTCTATTGCATCGCAACAACCGGCCGCTCGCGGCACCCGAGATGAACCGAATCGCCAAGCTGCTGCCGGCCCGAAACGTCCTGCTGGACCTGGCGGTCACGAGCAAGAAGCGGGTATTCGAGCAGGCCGCGCTGCTGTTCGAGAACGAGCACGGCATCGAGCGCGGCAAGGTCTTCGACTCGCTGTTCGCCCGCGAGCGCCTCGGCTCCACGGGGCTGGGCCAGCAGGTCGCGATTCCCCACGGACGCATCAAGGGCCTGCGCGACGCGATCGCCGCGGTGGTCCGCGTCGAGACCCCGATCGCCTTCGACGCGCCCGACGGCCTGCCCGTCAGGCTGCTCGTCTTCCTGCTGGTACCGGAGCACGCGACCGAGGAACACCTCGAGATCCTGTCCGAGCTGGCCGAGCTGCTGTCGGACGCCGGCATCCGCGACACGCTGATGACCTCCGACGACGCCGCGGCGATCCACCGGGTGCTGGCCACCTGGGAGCCGTACCGCCCCGCCGCCTGAACGGCCTCGGCACCGGGAGGGCCCGAGGCTGCGTCGCACGGATCGGCGGTGTAGAGTCGGACCGATGTCCGCCGAGTCCCATGTCCCGGTCGACGCCGGGCCGCCGCCCGACGCCGGATCGCCGCCCCCTCCCGAGCCGCCTCCGACGCTGACCGTCGGCGGGCTCGTCGACCGCGCCCGGGACACGATGGCGCTCGGCTGGGTGGCCGGCCGCGCAGGCATCGACCGACCGGCCGCCGCGCCGGCCCCCGATACCGTCGACCAGGTCGGCTACCTGAACCTGATCCACCCGCACCGCATCCAGGTGCTGGGCATCGCCGAGGTCGGCTACTTCCACCGGCTGAGCGAGACCCGCCGCGGGCACATCATCGACGAGATCGTCGCCGGCGACCCGCCGGCGCTGGTGATGTCCGAGGGCATCGTGCCCCCGCCGCAGCTGGTCGCCGCCTGCGAGGCCCACGGGCTGCCGCTGCTCGAATGCGTGCTGCCCAGCGCACGGACGATCGAGCTGCTGCGCGGCCTGCTCGCGAAGGCGCTCGCGGTCTCCTGCACGATGCACGGCGTGCTGATGGACGTGCTCGGGCTCGGCGTGCTGATCACCGGCGAGTCGGGGCTCGGCAAGAGCGAGCTGGGACTGGAGCTGATCAGCCGCGGCCACGGGCTGGTGGCCGACGACGTCGTCGAGCTGCAGCGGATCGGCCCGCGCACGATCGAGGGACGCTGCCCGCCGCTGCTGCAGGGCCTGCTCGAGGTCCGCGGCCTCGGACTGCTCGACATCAAGACCGTCTTCGGCGAGACCGCGGTGCGGCGCAAGATGCGACTGAAGCTGATCGTCCACCTGGTACGGCGCAGCACCCACGAGGACGAGTACGAGCGGCTGCCGCTCGAGGACCTCGCCCAGGAGGTGCTCGGCCTGCAGGTCCGCAAGGTCGTCGTGCCGGTGGCGGCGGGCCGCAACATCGCGGTGCTGACCGAGGCCGCGGTGCGCAACACCATCCTGAGGCTGCGCGGCATCGACACGATGCGGGAATTCGTCGCGCGCCAGCAGCGCGAGATCGAGTCGGCGGGCGAGTGAAGGCATGAAGGTCGTTCTGATCACCGGGATCTCCGGCTCGGGGAAGTCGATCGCGATCAACGTCCTCGAGGACGACGGCTTCTTCTGCATCGACAACCTGCCGGCGAAGTTCCTGCAGGAGGTCATCGGCTCGATGCAGGAGCAGGGGTACCCGCGGGTCGCGGTCTCGGTCGACGCGCGCAGCGGCGAGTCGGTCGCCGAGCTGCGCGACATCATCGCGGCGCTGCGTCGCGACCACGACGTGAAGGTGCTGTTCCTCAACGCGCGGACCGACACGCTGGTGCAGCGCTATTCCGAGACCCGGCGGCGCCACCCGCTCGCGATGCAGGCGAGCCCCGACGAGCCGGCGCCCACGCTGCTCGAGGCGATCGAGCGGGAGCGCGACCTGATGAGCGCGATCGAGGACCTCGGCGCGTCGATCGACACCAGCGACCTGCACCCGAACGTGCTGCGCCAATGGGTGCGCGACACCGCCGCGCTGGACCGCGCGTCGATCGTGCTGCTGTTCGAGTCGTTCGCGTTCAAGTCCGGCGTGCCGCTCGACGCGGACCTGGTCTTCGACGTCCGCTGCCTGCCGAACCCCTACTACACCCCGGCGCTGCGGCCGCTGTCCGGGCTCGACGAGCCGGTCGCCCAGTTCCTGCGCGGCGTACCCGCGGTCACGCGGATGATCGAGCACATCGAGCATTTCCTCGAGACCTGGCTGCCGTCGTACGTGCAGGAGAACCGCAGCTACCTGACCGTCGCGATCGGCTGCACCGGCGGCCAGCACCGCTCGGTCTACGTCGTCGAGGAACTCGCGCGCCGCTTCCGCGCGGCGGAGCGCGTGCTGGTCCGGCACCGCTCGCTCGCGGCGCGGCGCATCGAGGCCTGAGCCGCAGGACGCCGCCGTGATCGCCGACCTGCCGATCTTCCCGCTGTCCACCGTGCTGTTCCCGGGCGGCGTGCTGCCGCTCCGGATCTTCGAGGCACGCTACATGGACATGGTCCGCGACTGCATGCAGCGCGAGGCGCCCTTCGGCGTGTGCCTGATCACCCGCGGCGGCGAGGTCGGCGAGCCGGCCGAGCACGAGCCGATCGGCACCCTCGCGCACATCCGCGGCTGGGACATGGAGCAGCTCGGCCTGCTGCAGCTGCGCACGGTGGGCGGTGCACGCTTCCGGATCCTCGACCGCCGGGTGGGCGGGAACGGGCTGATCCGCGCGAGCGTCGACGAGCTGCCTGACGATCCGCGCGTCGAGGTGCCCGACGAGATGGCCGAGTGCGCGATGCTCGTGCACCGGCTGATCGACGACCTGCGCGCCCGCGAGCCCGACCCGGACAGGCGGATGATCGCCGAGCCGCCCGACGTCGAATCGGCCGCCTGGGTCGCCAACCGGCTCGCCGAGTTCCTGCCGATCCCCAACCCCGCCAAGCACAAGCTGATGGCGCTCGACGAGCCGCTGGTGCGGCTGTCGCTGGTGATGCGCTGGCTGCAGCAGCATCAGGTGCTCTGAACGCCGAGGTCCTCCGATGAACACGAACAGGGACGGGTCCGCCCGCGGCACGATGCTGGTCACCGGCGGCAGCCGAGGCATCGGCGCCGCGGTCGCACGGCTCGCGGCGCGCCGCGGCTGGTCGGTGGCGGTGGTCTATCGCGATCGCGCCGCCGACGCCGACGCGGTGGTCGCGGCGATCGCAGCCGAGGGCGGGCGCGCGCTCGCGGTCCGCGCCGACGTCGGCGACGAGGCCGGCGTCGCGCAGGCGTTCCGCGAGGCCGACGCGCTCGGGCCGCTGACCGCGCTCGTCAACAACGCCGGCGTCACCGGCGGCGTGGCGCGGGTCGACGAACTCGATCCCGCGCGACTCGACGAGGTGCTGCGCACGAACGTGCGCGCCCCCTTCCTCTGCGCGCGCGAGGCGATCCGCCGGATGTCGACGCGGCACGGCGGTCGCGGCGGCGCGATCGTCAACGTGGGCTCGGGCGCGTCGCAGCTCGGCACGCCCGGCGTCTGGGTCCACTACGCGGCCACGAAGGGCGCGATCGACACGATGACGGTCGGACTCGCGAAGGAAGTGGCCGCGGAGGGCATCCGCGTGAACTGCGTGCGCCCCGGTCTGATCGACACCGAGATCCATGCCTCGCGGCCGCCGGGCCAGTTCGAGGAGATCGCGCGCTCGGTGCCGATGGCACGCGTCGGCACCGCCGACGAGGTCGCGCGCTCGATCGTCTGGCTCGGCGACGACGAGGCCTCGCCCTACGTCACCGGCAGCTTCGTCGACTGCCGCGGCGGGCGCTGACCGCGCGCGCCGCGGCGCACGACCGTCAGTCGAACAGGCCGACCTTCTTCCGACGCGCGGCCGGCGCCGCTGCGGCAGGCGCATCGCGACGCGGCGGCTCGCCGATCGCGCCGCCGATCGCCTCGGCGAGCACGGCGTCCGCGCCCGCCAGGGCGACCTGCACCTGCTCGGCGATGCCGTTGCGATCCGGCGCGCCATTGACCGTCAGCCGGCCGCGCGCGTAGTCGAAGGATGCGACGAGCGCCTTGCCCTTCTCCGACGCGAAGCCGCTGGTCAGCACGAACTCGCGCTGCTCGTCGTCGAGCAGCCTGCCGGTGACCTCGACGCGACCGCGGGCGAAGGCCTGCGTCGCGAGCGAGGCCGGCAGCTTCGTGCCGCGCTCGCCGGAGGGCTCCAGGCCCAGCTCGAGCTCGCCCTTCACGCCGCCGTCCTCGCCGGCCGCCGCGAGCCGGGTGACCGCGATCGACAGGCCGCGCGCCAGCATCGCGCGCACCGCCTCTCGCGCCTGATCGGTCTCGGCGCGCGTCATCCCCTGGAAGCCGCAGCGCTCGGTGGCGAGCTTCGTCAGCGTCTCCCAGCTCTTCAGGTGCACGCCCTTCATCGCGACGTCGAGCGCCACGTCGCGCAGGCTCTCGTCCTCGACGACCACCTTGCGCACGGTCGGCGCGAAGCGCGCGTCGAGCACGTCGCCGCGGACCGAGGCCTCGGACAGCAGCGACAGGCCCTCCATCTGGAGCTGCGGCGTGTCGACGTGCTCGATCTCCACCTTCGCCTGGCCCGTGCCGAGCTTCAGGTCGGCGAGGTCCATGCCGAACTTCACGCCGCGGACCTCGTACGCGCCGTCCTCGTCCCGGACGGTCGCGCGGTCGGTCGTCCAGTCGAGCTTCATCGCCGAGCCGGACAGCGCGAATCGGCCGCTGCCGGCGGCCACCTTCATCGTGGTGCGGCCCTCGCGCAGCTGCAGCTCGGGCATCGACACCGCCGCCTCGAGCGGGCCGCCGCGCGAGGCCGAGCCCTCGGCGACCAGCAGCGCACGACCCGCGAGACCGTCCTTCAGCGCGTCGCCCAGCTCGCCCAGCGGCCGCGCCGACACCTTGAAGCGGACCGGCGCGTTCGGCATCCCGAAGTGCGCGAGCTCGTACTCGACCGTCGCGCGCAGCGGCTTCGCGCCGGCCTCGGCGACGTCGCAGCCGGGCTGCATCGACAGCTCGAAGCGCCCGGTCGAGCGCAGCAGGCCCGTCTCGTGCGCCAGCGACGAGACGCGGACGTCGCCGTCCTTCATCGACTGCTCGAAGGCGGCCACCTCGTCGGCAACGGCGTTCGCGCGCAGGTGGGTGACGCCGCCGACGGCGGCAGCGGCGGTGAGGGCGAGGCCGGTCGAGGCCAGCACGATCGAACGGGTCTTCATGGGGGCGGCGTGGTCGGGGACATGGGGGCCGATGGCACGGTCTCTTCGGCGCCGCCGATGTGCAAACGCAACCAAGCCCGGCGGTCGCCGACGGACGGCGAGCGGCGGCCCTGCGGACGGCCGGCCCGCGTCGTGTCCAGGACGAACGGCTGCGCTCCCGGGCGCCCGCGACCCCTCAGGCGAGCCCGCCGCCCTGCCCGAGCGGTCCGGTCAGCAGCGTCTTCACCGGCCGCGGCAGCGGCGCGTCGGCCGCCTCGTCGAGCGGCAGCCAGAGATGATCGACGGGTGCGGCGGGCGGCGCGTCGCCGGCGAGCATCGCCGACCAGACCCGGGCGCGGAGCCGGAAGTGCGTGAACGCGTGACGGACCTCGGCGAGCGGCTCGGGCACGTCGACGGGCGCCGGCAGCCCGGCCGCGGCGATCCACGCGCGGGCATCGTCCACCCCGAGCACCGGCGCGTCCGCCGACGGCGCCGCCAGCTCCGGCAGGCTCCAGAGCCCGCCCCAGAGCCCGCTCGCCGGCCGACGCTCGAGCAGCACCGCGCCGCCGGCGCGCAGCATCAGCCAGTGCGCGACGCGGGTGCCGGTCGGCTTCGCCGGCCGCGGTGTGGGCAGCGCGGCGACCCGGCCCAGCCGGCGCGCCTCGCACAGCCCGGCTGCCGGGCACGCGTCGCAGCGCGGCCGCGTGCGCACGCAGACGGTGGCGCCGAGGTCCATCACCGCCTGCGTGTAGGTCTCGATCCGCCCGTCGCCGGGTTCGGGCAGCTCCCGGCCGGCGATCGACCACAGCCGCTGCTCGACCGCCCGCTCGCCGGGGAAGCCCTCGACCGCGAACACGCGGCACAGGACCCGCTTCACGTTGCCGTCGAGGATCGCCACCGGCGTGCCGCGCGAGAACGCGGCGATCGCGGCGGCGGTCGAACGGCCGATGCCGGGCAGGGCCTCGAGGGCGGCCGGCTCGGTCGGGAACGCGCTGCCGTGCCGCTCGACGACGGCGCGCGCGGCCGCGTGCAGGTTGCGCGCGCGCGAGTAGTAGCCGAGCCCGCTCCAGTGCCGCAGCACCGCGTCGATCGGCGCCCCCGCCAGGGTCGCGACGTCGGGGAAGTCCGCGAGGAAGCGCTCGTAGTAGCCGAGCACCGTCGAGACCTGCGTCTGCTGCAGCATGATCTCCGAGACCCAGATGCGGTACGGGTCGCGGGTCCGCTGCCAGGGCAGGTCGTGACGTCCCGCGCGGCGCTGCCAGTCGACGAGCGCGCGGGCGAGCGCCCCGGGCGCCGCCGTGCTCAAGCGGTGACCGCGGCCTCGTCGGCCGGCGACTCCCTGCGCTCGAGCACGCCGACAACCTCGCGCGCGAGTGCCTGCAGCGCGGTGATCTGGCCCTCGACCGCGCCGCGCCCCTCGTGCAGCTCGGCGATGCGCGCATCGAGCTGGCCGCTCGCCTGCATGACCCGATGGACTGAGTCGAGCCGGCGCTTGAGCTGCTGCTGGTGTTCGCGGACCTGTCCTTCGATCGGCGCGAGCACCGCGCGCAGCCAGCTCTCGAGGTCGCGCCCCGCCTTCTCGTAGACGTCGCGGATCCGGACCGCCACCGACTCGAAGAAGCGCCGCGTCAGCGCCCACTTCTCGGTGGTCACCAGGCTGAGGGCGCCGAAGTGGCGCTCGAACAGCGCCTCGATGCGCTCGAGCTCGGCGACGAAGGGCTGCGTCGCGAACGGCAGCGGCTGGCCGAGCGTGAAGCCGTGCTCGCGGTTGAAGCTGCCGTACATCGCGGTCATCAGCGCCGACACCTCCTGCACGTGGCCGTCGAGGCGCACGAGGTCGGCGCGGGCCGCGGCGAGCAGGCTCGCCATGCCCTCGCGCAGGCCGGTCGAGAGCCGGCTCTCGCGCATGCGGTCGCGCGCCTCGCGGACGTGGCCCTTCAGCCGGTCGACTCCCACCGTCGCGTGGATCGCCTCCTGGTGACGGCCGAACACCCTGCGCAGCGCCTGCAGCCTGCGCAGGCTGCGCTCGAACTCCGCGCGCTCGCCCCGGATGCGGCGCGCCATCTGCTCGATCGCGCCGCGGTTCTTGCCGCGCAGCCCGTCGAGCTCGAAGGCCTGCTCGACGAGGTTGCGGCGACGCGCCGAGAGCAGCGCGTGCACGACCGAGTGCGCCTCGTCGAACTCGCGCCGGACCACCTCGCGGACGATCGCCTGCTGCTGCGGCACCAGCTCGCGCGACAGCGCGCGCTCGAGCTCGGGCAGCCGGCTGCGCGCGAGCAGCGCGGCATCGCGGCGGATCTTGGCCGCGAGCCCCTTCTGCGCCGAGACCGGGAAGATCCGCTGCGCCGGCAGCTGCAGCGTGCGCGACACCGAGGCCACCTGGCCCTCGATCTCGCGATCGATCTCGGCCGGCGTCTTCAGCTCGTCCCAGAGGCCGTCGATCTTGTTGAGGACGACGAGGCGGCCCGAGCGGTGCGCGGGGCTGATGCGGTCGCGCCAGACCTCGATGTCGCTGCGCGTCACGCCCGCGTCGGCGGCGAGCACGAACAGGACCGCGTGAGCGCTCGGGATCAGGTTCAGCGTCAGCTCGGGCTCCGCGCCGATCGCGTTGAGCCCGGGCGTGTCGATCACCACCAGACCGGTCTCGAGCAGCGGATGCGGGATGTTGACCACCGCGTGCCGCCAGCAGGAGACCTCGATCATGTCGGCGTCGTCGGGCGCGATCGGCGAGGTCGGGTCCTCGGCGTCGAAGAGTCCCATCAGGATCGCGTCCTCGACCGACACGCGCTTGGTCTCGCGCACGCATTCGAAGGCGATCTTCAGGCTCTCGACGTCGCGCGGGTCGATCGGCACCGAGCGCCATTCCTCGGGCGACTGGCGGAGCTCGGCCACCGATGCGTCGCGCAGCCGCGTCTCGATCGGCAGCAGCCGGATGCCCGGCGGCTGGGCGGGATCCCAGAGCAGCTCGGTCGGGCACATCGTGGTCCGCCCGGCCGACGAGGGCAGCACGCGCTGGCCGTAATCGGCGAAGAACATCGCGTTGATCAGCTCGGACTTGCCGCGGGAGAACTCCGCGACGAAGGCGACGGACATGCGGTCGTCGCGCAGCCGGTCGAGCAGGCGGGCGAGCCGGGCCTGCAGCGTCGCGTCGGCCAGCCCCGCCTCGGCGAGCCAGCGGCCATAGCGGCCGATGACGGCGGCGAGCTCGCTGCGCCAAGCGCCGTATTCGCGGATCCGCTCGTTGAAGCCGCTCATCGAATTCGTGCGATCCGCAGGGGTTCTGCCGGGCGCTGTCGGCGAAGTGCCGGAGTCCGCGGCGAGGGTAGCACAGGGCCTCGCGCGGCCGGCCCCGATCAGGTCTGGCAGCGGGGGCACCAGTAGGTGGCGCGCTGCTGGTGCCGCGCCGTGCGGACCGGCGTGGCGCAGGACCGGCAGGGCGCGCCCGCGCGGTCGTAGACGAAGCACTCGAGCTGGAAGTAGCCGCTCGCGCCCTCGCTCGAGACGAAGTCGCGCAGCGTGCTGCCGCCGGCGGCGATCGCGGCCGACAGCGTCGCGCGGATCGCGGCGGCGAGCCGCTCGTAGCGCGCGAGGGAGATCCGGTGCGCGGGCGTCGCGGGCCGGATGCCGGCGCGGAACAGGCTCTCGGAGGCGTAGATGTTGCCCACGCCGACCACCACCGTGCCCGACAGCAGCAGCTGCTTGATCGCGACGCGACGCCCGCGGGTGGCCGCGTGCATCAGCGCGCCGCCGAACGCGTCGTCGAACGGCTCGATGCCCAGCGACGCGAGCAGCGGGTGGGCGGCCGGCGGGCCGGCGTCCGCGTCGTGCCACAGCACGGCACCGAAGCGGCGCGGGTCGTTGAGGCGAAGCAGGCCGCCGTCGAAGACCAGGTCGAGGTGGTCGTGCGGCCGCAGCGGCGCGTCGGTGCGCGCCCAGGCGATCGTGCCCGACATGCCGAGGTGCACGATCAGCCAGCCGTGGTCGAAGGCCAGCAGCAGGTACTTGCCGCGCCGTTCGACGGCGCGCAGCGACCGTCCGGCGAGACGCTCGTGGAGGTCCTCGGGGATCGGCCAGCGCAGCGCCGGTGCACGGCGCACGACCGCCGCGACCGTCCGGCCGACGGCGGTCGCCGCCAGCCCGCTGCGGACCACTTCGACCTCGGGCAGTTCGGGCATTCGCGGCGTGGGGAAAGGGGCGCGCCGAGCGGCGGAGAACGCGCCGGCACGCGGTTGCCCGGCAGTGTAATCCAGCCTAACATCGCCGCATGAAAGCAGTCATCGCGCTGGCCGCGGCCCTGGTCGCGGCCGCCGCGTCGGGGTGCGCGACGCAGGGTCCGGCCGCGACGCCCCGGCCGACCGCGGACGCCTCCTCGCCGCCCCCGTCCACCGCCCAGCGGCCGCCCCCGCGTCCCGCTGTCGTCGTGCGCACCGAGGCCTCGGCTGCCGACGCCGAGGGCGCGCTGCCCGCGGTCGATCTGTCGCCGCAGCTGATGTTCCAGCTGCTCGCGGCCGACCTCGCAGCGCAGCGCGGCGAGCTCGGCTCGGCCTGGTCCACCTACATGTCCGCCGCCCGCAGCACGCGGGACCCGCGGATCGCGCGCCGCGCGGCCGAGGTCGCCATCGGCGCGCGCGCGATCGACGAGGCGATCCAGTCCGCGCAGCTGTGGCGCGAGCTCTCGCCCGACTCGCGCGCGGCCGCACAGATGCTCGAGACGCTGTGGCTCGGCGCGGGCCGCGTCAGGGACGTCGAGCCCCTGCTCGCCGATCGGCTCGCGAAGGCGCGCGCCGACGGCACGCTGCCGGCGGCCTACGCGCAGCTCCAGCGCTCGCTGTCGCGGGTTCAGGACCGCGGCGCCGCATGGCAGGCCGTGCAGCGGCTGTCCGCGCCCGACGTGAACGTGCCCGCCGCGCGGCTGGTGCGCGCGCATTTCGCCGCCGCCGCCGAGGACTGGCCGGCCGCGGCCGCCGAGTCGCGCGAGGCGATGCGCCTCGCGCCCGACGACGAGGACGCGGTCATCGCGGCCGCGCGCAACCTGCACCGGCTCCCCGATGCCAAGGCCGAGGCGCTGTCGATCCTCGAGCGGCACCTGCAGCGCCAGCCGATGTCGATCGAGGCGCGCTACGCCTACGCGCGGCTGCTGCTCGCCGACCAGCGCAACGACGAGGCGCGCGCGCAGCTCGAGCGCGCGCTCGCGCAGCGGCCCGACACGCCCGCCGTGCTGCTGAGCCTCGCGCAGCTCGCCTACCAGGGCAAGCAGCCCGAGGACGCGACCCGCTACCTGCGGCGCTACGTCGACCTGCCGCGCGGCGTGGTCCGGGACAACGCGCCCGCGCTGCTCTTCCTGGCGCAGATCGCCGAGGAAGGCGGCCGCACGCAGGAGGCGATCGACTGGCTCGAGAAGGTGCCGCGCGGCGAGGAGTACGTCGCGGCCACCGTGCGGCGAGCGCTGCTGATGGGCAAGCTCGGACAGGTCGAGGCCGCGCGCGGTGTGCTGCAGGACGCCTCCGTCTCGAGCCAGCGCGAGCGCGTGCAGCTGCTGTCGGCCGAGTCGCAGCTGCTGCGCGAGGCGCGCCGCAACCAGGAGGCCTTCGATGTCCTCGCGAGCGGCCTCGAGCGGATGCCGGACAACACCGAGCTGCTCTACGACCATGCGATGGCCGCCGAGCGCCTCGACCGACTGCCGGTGATGGAGACGTCGCTGCGCCGGCTGATCGAGCTGCGGCCCGACCACGCGCACGCCTACAACGCGCTCGGCTACACCTTCGCCGATCGGAACATGCGGCTCGACGAGGCACGCACGCTGATCGAGCGCGCGCTGTCGCTCGCGCCCGACGACGCGCACATCCTCGACAGCATGGGCTGGGTGCTGTTCCGGCAGAAGGACCATCCGCGCGCGCTCGAGTACCTGCGCAAGGCCTACGCGCTGCGGCCCGAGGTCGAGATCGCGGCCCACCTCGGCGAGGTGCTCTGGGCCACCGGCCGTGCCGACGAGGCACGCGCGCTGTGGCGCGAGGCGCAGGGGCGCGAGCCGGACAACACCACGCTGCGCGAGACGCTCGCCCGGCTGAATGTGGCGCTCTGAGCCGCATGCGCCGCGCGCCGGCCGCCGGCGCACGGCCGCCGGTGCGCTGGCCGCCGCGCTCTGGCTCGCCGGCTGCGCCACGCCTCCGACCCCTGCCCCGCCCCCGAGCGACGCCACCGCGCGCGACTGGGCAGGCCGCTTCTCGGTCGTCGTCGACTCCGCGGTGCCCGGCGAGCGGCAGGACGCTGCCGCCGGACGCTTCATGCTGTCCTCGCGCGGCGCGCCCGGCGCGCGCAGCCTGGACCTCGAGCTGGTCTCGCCCTTCGGCCAGACGCTCGCCAGCGGCCGGCGCGCCGCCGACGGCCGGGCGACGCTGACGCTCTCCGACGGCCGCCGGCTCGAGGCCGGCTCGCTCGACGGTCTCCTGCGGCAGGCCCTCGGCTGGCCGCTGCCGATCGAACGGCTGCCCGACTGGCTCGACGACCGCTTCGAGACGGTCCGGGAGCGCGACACCGGCGGCGGCGTCCGACTGGCCGAGGACAGCGGCTGGCGGATCGAGCGCGAGCCGCGCCGTTGGGCGCTGCAGCGGCCGCACGAGGGTGGCCGCCTGCGCGTGGTGCTCGTGCTCGACCGCTGACGCGACCCGTTTCCGACCCTTCTTCCGTCCTGCCCGATGCTCCGCGAGATCCGCCACGCGCCGGCCCCGGCCAAGCTGAACCTGTTCCTGCACGTGACCGGCCGCCGGCCCGACGGGTACCACGAACTCGAGACCGTCTTCCAGCTGGTCGACCTGTGCGACCACGTCCACCTGCGGTTGCGCGACGACGGCGCGATCGTCCGCGAGGGCGCGCTGCCCGGCGTCCCGCCGGAGGCCGACCTGGTCGTGCGCGCCGCGCGACTGCTGCAGGCCGAGAGCGGCGCGCGCCTGGGCGTGGACATCGCGCTCGACAAGCGCATCCCGATGGGCGGCGGCCTGGGCGGCGGCAGCTCGGACGCCGCCACCGTCCTGATGGCGCTCGATCGCCTCTGGGCCCTCGACTGGCCGTCGGAGCGACTCGCGGCCCTCGGGCTGCGACTGGGCGCCGACGTGCCGTTCTTCGTCTTCGGCCGCAGCGCCTACGCGACCGGCGTGGGCGAGCGGCTGGAGCCGATCGACCTTCCGCCCTCGTGGTTCGTGATCGTCGCCCCGCCGGTGATGGTACCGACCGCCGAGGTGTTCTCCGCCCCCGATTTGACACGGGACACCGAACCGCTCAAACTCTCGGGTCTTTCGCGGGGCGACCGCGTCTGGCAGGGCGGCAACGACCTGCAGCCGGTCGTCCTGAGGCGGTATCCGGAAGTGGCGGCAGCGCTGTCGTCCCTGAAGGAAGTCGCCCACGCGGCGGGGCTGGATCCCGCGCGGGCCCGGATGTCGGGGTCAGGCGCGTGCGTGTTCTGCCCCACCCCCACCGAGGCCCTCGCAGGGCGGCTGGCAGGGGAGGTCGCGCGCCGCGAGGTCGGTACGGTCCGTGTCTGTCGCGGGCTGGATCGGCACCCGTTGGGGAGTCGCCAAGTTGGTTAAGGCACCGGATTTTGATTCCGGCATGCGAGGGTTCGAGTCCTTCCTCCCCAGCCCACTCTCTTCAGTTCGGCGACATGAACCGGCCCGTCCGTAGCACGAACGATTCGCTCAGGCCGGAAGGCCTGATGGTGTTCACCGGGAACGCCATCCCGCGGCTGGCCGCCGCCGTCGCGGAACGCCTCGGCATCCCGCTGGGCAAGGCCACCGTCGGCCGCTTCTCCGACGGCGAGGTCATGGTCGAGATCCTGGAGAACGTCCGCGGCAAGGACGTCTTCGTGCTGCAGTCCACCTGCGCGCCGACCAACGACAACCTGATAGAGCTGATGGTGATGGTCGACGCGCTCAAGCGCGCGTCCGCGGGCCGCATCACCGCCGCCGTCCCCTACTTCGGCTACGCCCGCCAGGACCGCCGCGTGCGCTCGTCGCGCGTCGCGATCAGCGCGAAGGTCGTCGCCAACATGCTCGAGGTCGCCGGCGTCGACCGCGTGCTGACGATGGACCTGCACGCCGACCAGATCCAGGGCTTCTTCGACATCCCGGTCGACAACATCTACGCCGCGCCGGTGCTCCTCGCCGACGTGGCCACGCAGGACCTCGCCGAGTGCATCGTGGTGTCGCCCGACGTCGGCGGCGTGGTCCGCGCGCGCGCGCTCGCCAAGCGTCTCGACACCGACCTCGCCATCATCGACAAGCGCCGGCCGAAGGCGAACGTCTCCGAGGTGATGAACATCATCGGCGAGGTGCGGGGTCGCACCTGCGTGATCATGGACGACATGGTCGACACCGCCGGCACGCTGACCAAGGCCGCCGACGCGCTCAAGGAACACGGCGCCACCCGCGTGCTCGCCTACTGCACGCACGCGGTGCTGTCCGGCAACGCGGTCGAGCGCATCACGAAGTCCGCGCTCGACGAACTCGTCGTGACCGACACCATCCCGCTGTCCGGCGAAGGCCTGGCCTGCGGCAAGATCCGCGTGCTCAGCTGCGCGACGCTGCTCGCCGAGACGATCATGCGGATCAACCGGGCCGACTCGGTGTCGTCGCTGTTCACCGACGAGTGATCCGAAACCGCCCGCGGGGGCCGCGCGCGAGCGCTACACCCGGGGGCACGCCCGCCGCGAGGCGGGCACACCAGGCCCCCGCCTCGCGGCGGGGACGAAGCAGCCCGGCGCTCTGGTCGCGGAGCCCGGGATCACCGAGAAGGAAGACGCGATGAAAGTCGTCGCTGTGACACGTACTGCGCAAGGTTCGGGTGCGAGCCGCCGACTGCGCCGCTCGGGCAAGGTGCCCGGCATCATCTACGGTGGCGCCGCCACCCCCACCGCCATCGAGCTCGACCACAACCCGCTGTACCACTCGCTGCGGGTCGAGGCGTTCCACTCGTCCATCCTGGACATGGAACTCGACGGCAAGCCCGAGAAGGTCCTGCTGCGCGACGTGCAGTGGCACGCGTACAAGCCGCAGGTCACGCACATCGACTTCCAGCGCGTCGCCGCGGACCAGAAGATCCACGTCAAGGTGCCGCTGCACTACGTGAACCAGGACATCTCGCCGGCGGTCAAGATCTCGGCGGCGATCGTCAGCCACGTGCAGTCGGAGATCGAGGTCACCTGCCTGCCGGGCGCGCTGCCCGAGTTCATCGAGGTCGACCTGTCGGGCCTGACCGCCGGCCACCCGATCCACCTGTCGGACGTCAAGTTCCCCGACGGCGTGGCCCCGGTGCAGGCCAAGGAGAACCCGGTGCTGGTCGTCGCGACCGTCAAGGGCGGCGGCGACGCGGGCGAGGAGACCAAGGCGGCCGCGCCGGCTCCGGCCGCCGCGAAGGCACCCGCCAAGAAGTGATCGACCGGCGCGCCCCGCGGCGCGCCGACCGATGACGGAGCCCCCGTCCGGCGCGAGCCGGCGGGGGCTCCGTCCTTGCGCGGCCGGCCCGCCGGCCTCGAGTGCGTCGGCCCGGCTGCGACAGGCATCCACTACACTGGCGCCCGTCCCCCCACCCCGATGCGCGCATGACCGCGATCCGTCTGATCGTCGGGCTCGGCAACCCCGGCCCCGAGCACGAGCACGACCGCCACAACGCCGGCTTCTGGTTCGTCGAGGCGGTCGCGCGCGAGCACGGCGGCAGCTGGCGCCGCGAGCGCGGCTTCTTCGGCGAGGCCGCCCGCGCGAGGATCGGCGGCCAGGACGTCTGGCTGCTCAAGCCCGGCACCTACATGAACCGCTCGGGCCAGGCGGTCGCGGCGATCGCGAAGTTCTACAGGATCGCCACGGGCGAGATCCTCGTCGCGCACGACGAGCTCGACCTGCCGCCGGGCACGGTGAAGCTCAAGCGCGGCGGCGGCAGCGGCGGGCACAACGGGCTGAAGGACATCACCGCCGCGATGGGCGGGCCCGACTACTGGCGGCTGCGGATCGGCATCGGTCACCCGCGCGAGCTGTACCCCGGCCGCGAGGTCGTCGACTTCGTGCTGCAGCGGCCGTCGCGCGCCGAGCAGCAGGCGATCGACGACCGGATGCCGGCCGCGCTCGGCATCGTGCCGATGCTCGCCGACGGCCAGTGGGAGCGGGCCGGCCAGCAGCTGCACACGGTGCCGAAGGCGTAGTGAGCGCGATCCGCCTGCTCGCGGGCCCGCGGGCCCGCGAGCGCATCGGGCGCGACGGGCTGCGCGCCGACGCGGTGGCCGGCGTCGCCGCGGCCGCCGGCGGCCCGAAGGGCCTCGCCTTCCTCGGGCTCGACGCCTGGCTCTTCGGCGAGTGGCTGCCGCGCGCGCCGCGCCCGCGGCTGCTCGCCGGCGCATCGATCGGCGCGTGGCGGATGGCGGCCGCGGTCCACCCGGACGGACCGGCGGCCACGCGCCGGCTCGGCGAGGCCTACCTCGAGCGGCAGCGCTATCCGATGAAGCCGTCGGCACGACTGGTCTCGGCGGTCTGCCGCGAGATCGTCGACGCGACGGTCGGCGACGCGGCGCGCTTCGTCGCCGGGGCGCGGCGCGACGCCTCGCTCGCGGTCGTCACCGCACGCGGACGGGGCGCGATCGCCGAGCGCGCGACGCGGCTCGCGTTCGCGCGGCCGGCCGGCGCGAACCTGCTGTCGCGGCGCGCGCTCGGCGCGCACCTGCAGCGCGTGGTCTTCGGCCTCGGCGACGTCCGCGCACACGCCGGTGTCTGGCCCGACGACGCGTTCTCCACGCGCCACATCGGCCTCGACGCGAGCAATGCCGTCGACGCGCTGCTGGCCTCGGGCACGATCCCGCTGATCGCCGAGCCGGTCCGCGACCCTGCCGGCGCACCGACCGGCGCGTACTTCGACGGCGGGCTCGTCGACTACCACCTGTTCCTGCGCTGGCAGGCCCTCGACGGCCTGGTGCTCTACCCGCACTTCACGCCGTGGCTCACGCCCGGCTGGCTCGACAAGGCCCTGCCCTGGCGCCGTCGCGGCCTCGCGGGGTCGACGCACTGGCTCGCCGACATGCTGCTCGTCGTGCCGTCAGACGGGCTGCTCGCCCGCCTGCCGCACGGCCGGCTGCCGGACCGCAGCGACTTCCACCGCCACGGACTCGACCACGAGGGCAGGCTGCGCGACTGGCGCCGCGCGATGGCCGAATGCGAGGCGATGGTCGAGGCCTTCGCAGGCTTCGTCCGCGAGCCCGATCCGGCCCGCCTCGAGCCGCTCGAGGGCGCGCGGTGAGACGCACGGCCGATGCGCGGGGCGTACGCCGCGCGGCAGCGCACGCGCCCGGCGCGGACGACGCGCTCGCCGCGATCGTCGTCGCCGGCATCGGCTACGCGAGCCTGGCCCGGTACGGCGCGATCGACTGCACCGACTTCCGCTCGCACTGGCTGCGCGAGTCGGTGTCCGCGCTCGGCGGCGACCTGCTCGGCAATGTCTTCGCCTACCTGGTGCTCGGCCTCGTGCTCGGCCTGTGCTGGCTGCGGCGCCGGCCGTCGCCGCCGCTGCCCGCGCGGACGGCGCTCGTCGGCGGGGCGCTCGTGGTCGCCGCCGGCACGCTGCTGTCGCTGTCGATGGAGACCGTGCAGGCCTGCCTGTCGTCGCGGACCTCGTCGATCGTCGACCTCGGCGCCAACGCGGGCGGCACGGCGATCGGCTGGTTCGTCGCGCGGCTGCTGCACCCGCCGCTGAACGCGCTGCTGCGCGGGCGGCTCGGGCAGCTGGGCGACGGTCGGACCGGCGTGGTGGTCGCGCTCGCCACGCTCGCGTGGATCGGCGCGCAGACCGCGCCGTGGGTGCCTGCGCCGAGCCTGTGGGTGGCACGCCGCAACGCGGCCGCGGCCTGGCAGGCGATCGGCGCGGGCTTCCACGACCCGTGGTCGGTGGCGGCGCACGGCGCCGCATGGCTGGCGCTCGGCCTCGCGATCGCGCTGCCCGCACGCCGCCCGCTGTTCGCGCTGCCCGCGCTGTGCGCGCTGGCTGCGCTCGTCGTCGGCTGGCGACTCACGCTGCCGATCGGCCACGGGCCGCCGGCGGCGATGCTGCTGACGCTGCCGGTCGCGGTGCTGATGGCGGCCACGGTGCCGCTGCTCGGCCGGCGCACCTGCGGCGCGGTGGTCGCGGCAGCGGCCGTCGTCGCGCTGCTCGCCACCCAGCTCGAGCCCGCCTACGGCCCGATCCGG
Organism: Pseudomonadota bacterium; assembly: GCA_046046245.1. GTDB lineage: Bacteria > Pseudomonadota > Gammaproteobacteria > Burkholderiales > Burkholderiaceae_E > UBA4615. The sequence continues at coordinate 70,913 of JBJOKE010000040.1, forward strand.
CCGTTCCGCTGGCGCGCGATGCTGCTGTCCGGCGATCCGATCGAGGGCATCCAGCAGGCCTTCTGGTTCGCGTGGTTCGCGCTCGCGCTGGTGGCCGGCGGCCACGCCGCCGACGGGCGCGTGCTGCGCTGGGTCGCGCTCGCGGTCGGCCTGCTCGCCGCCACCGAATGGCTGCAGGCCTCGCTGCCCGGGCGCGTGGGCGAACTCTCGCCGACCCTGGTCGGCCTGGCCGGCGGCGGCCTCGCGGCCGCGCTGCTCGCCACCCGCGGCGCGCTCGAGCGGCGACGCTGAGCGCGAGTCGGCCTGGCGGTCGTCGTCTTCTTCGTGCTGCGCCTGCTCGGTCTGGTCTGACGCGGCCACGTACAATGCGGCCCTTCGCGCCGGCGCTCGCCGGCCGCGGCCGCTGCCCGCCCGGGCCGGGGCCGCCCATCCGTCCCGAGGTCCCCGAATGTCCCTCAAGTGCGGCATCGTCGGCCTGCCCAACGTCGGCAAGTCGACCCTGTTCAACGCCCTCACCAAGGCCGGCATCGCCGCCGAGAACTATCCGTTCTGCACGATCGAGCCGAACGTCGGCATCGTCGAGGTGCCCGATCCGCGGCTGGCCGCGCTCGCGGCGATCGTGAAGCCGGAGCGGGTGATGCCGGCCACCGTCGAGTTCGTCGACATCGCCGGTCTCGTCGCCGGCGCGTCGAAGGGCGAGGGCCTGGGCAACCAGTTCCTCGCGAACATCCGCGAGACCGACGCGATCGTCCACGTGGTGCGCTGCTTCGAGGACGAGAACGTCGTCCACGTCTCGGGCCGCGTCGATCCGCTGTCCGACATCGAGGTCATCAACACCGAGCTCGCGCTGGCCGACATGGCCACCTGCGAGAAGGCGCACCAGCGCTACGCGAAGCAGGCGCGCGCCGGCGGCGACAAGGAGGCGGCGCGACTGGTCGCGGTGCTCGACAAGTGCCTCGCGGTGCTGAACGAGGCGAAGCCGGTGCGCTCGCTCGACCTGTACGACGAGGAGAAGGCGGTGCTCGCGCCGCTGTGCCTGATCACCGCGAAGCCCACGATGTACGTGGCCAACGTCCGCGACGACGGCTTCGAGGACAACCCGCATCTCGAGGCCGTGCGCGCGCTGGCCGCCGCCGAGAACTCGGTGGTGGTGCCGGTCTGCGCGGCCATCGAGGCCGAGATCGGCGACATGGACGACGACGACAAGGCGGTGTTCCTCGCCGACATGGGCATGGACGAACCCGGCCTGAACCGCGTGATCCGCGCGGCCTTCCGGCTGCTCGGCCTGCAGACCTACTTCACCGCTGGCGTGAAGGAGGTCCGCGCGTGGACGGTGCGCGTCGGCGCGACCGCGCCCCAGGCCGCGGCCGTCATCCACACCGACTTCGAGAAGGGCTTCATCCGCGCCGAGACCATCGCCTACGACGACTACATCGCATGCAAGGGCGAGACCGGCGCGAAGGAGAAGGGGAAGATGCGGCTCGAGGGCAAGGACTACGTGGTGCACGACGGCGACGTCATGCACTTCCGGTTCAACGTCTGACGCGAGCTCGCCTCCTACTGCGGCTGGCCCGCCGCGTACCGGTTCCGACCCTCCGGGCGCTGGCCGGGTCCCGGCGACCGGCCTACGATGGGTCTCCCGGACTTCGGCCGCCGCATCGACGGCCGTCGCCGCCCCCAGGAGAGGCCCCCATGCCCACGATCCGTCACATCGCCGCCGCCGCGGCCCTGCTGCTGCCGCTCGTCGCCGCCCCCGCGTTCGCGCAGACCTCCGACGTCGCCCCGAACACGATGCCCAAGCCGGCCAAGTCCGTGCCGAAGGCCGAGCAGCAGGCCGAGATCCGCAAGGCGGCCCGCGAGGCGATCGGCAAGTTCGAGCAGGCCGAGCCGAAGATCAGGGAGGAGCTCGCCGCCGCGCCCGGTTACGCGGTGTTCACCACCTACGGGCTGAGCTTCATGATCGGCGGCGCGGGCGGCAAGGGCCTGGTCCACGACGCGGCGACGAAGAAGGACACCTTCATGCAGATGGCGCAGGCCAGCGCCGGCGTGCAGATCGGTGCGGCCGAGAGCCAGACGCTCGTCGTCTTCAAGTCGAAGAAGGCGATGGATGCGTTCGTGAACTCGGGCTGGACTGCCGAGGCGGGCGGCGGCGGCTCGGCCGGCGCGGCCGGCAAGTCGGCAGGCGGCACCACCGCCGCGATGATCGGGGCCGAGTCCACGGTCTACACGATCACGAAGAACGGCCTGCAGGCCGGCGGCGCGGTGGCCGGCACGAAGTTCTGGAAGGACAAGGCGCTGAACTGAGCGCGCCGTCCGAACGGCGGGTGGCGACGCCTCAGGCCGCCGCCCGCCGGCGCCTCGCCTCCTCGAGCAGGTACGCCTGGTAGTCGTCGAGGTCGCCGTCGAAGGGGCCGACCCCGCCACGCCCCACCAGCCAGAACTCGTCGCAGACGCTGCGCAGCAGCGCGCGGTCGTGGCTGACCAGCATCAGCGTCCCCTCGAAGCGGTTCAGCGCCATCGCGAGCGCCTCGCGGGTCACCAGGTCGAGGTGGTTGGTCGGCTCGTCGAGCAGCAGCAGGTTGGGCCGCTGCCAGACCATCATCGCGAGCACCAGCCGCGCCTTCTCGCCGCCGCTCATCGTGCCCACCGGCTGTCGGACCATGTCGGCGCCGAAGTTGAAGCCGCCGAGGAACGCGCGCAGCGCCTGCTCGCCGGTGCCCGACTGCGCGCCCGTCTCGCGCGCCAGGCGCGTCATGTGCTGCAGCGGGTCGTCGTCGGCGCGGAGCACGTCGAGCTCGTGCTGCGCGAAGTAGCCGATCGACAGCCCCTTGCCCTCGACGATCTCGCCGCCCAGCGCGGCGAGATCGCGCGCGATCGTCTTCACCAGCGTCGACTTGCCCTGCCCGTTCGCGCCGAGGATGCCGATCCGCTGGCCGGCGAGCACCGAGCGCGCCACGCCGCGCAGGATCGTGCGCGGCGCGCCGTCGACCATGTAGCCGAAGTCCGCGCGGTCGATCGACAGCATCGGGTTCGGCAGGTGGGCCGGCTCGCGGAACTCGAACTCGAAGTCCGCGCTCGCGAGCATCGGCGCGACCTTCTCCATCCGCTCGAGCGCCTTGACCCGGCTCTGCGCCTGCCGCGCCTTGCTCGCGTTCGCCTTGAACCGGTCGATGAAGCGCTGCAGGTGCGCGATGCGCTCCTGCTGCTTCGCGTGGGCGGCCTGCTGCAGCAGCATCTGCTCGGAGCGCAGCGCCTCGAACACGCTGTAGTTCCCGCCGTAGCGGGTGACCCGGGCGGCGTCGATGTGCAGCGTGACCGAGGTCACCGCGTCCAGGAACTCGCGGTCGTGGCTGATCACGATCATCGTGCCCGAATACGACTTCAGCCAGGCCTCGAGCCACACGAGCGCATCGAGGTCGAGGTGGTTGGTCGGCTCGTCGAGCAGCAGCAGGTCGCTCGGGCACATCAGCGCGCGGGCGAGCTGCAGCCGCATCCGCCAGCCGCCGGAGAAGCTGTCGACCGGTGCGTCCAGCTCGTCGGTCCGGAACCCCAGCCCGAGGATCAGCGCCTGCGCGCGCGCGTTCGCGTCGTGCTCGCCCGCGTCGGCGAGGTCGACGTACGCCTGCGCGATCGCGATGCCCGCGTCCGGGTCGTCCGGATCCTCGGTGAACGCGGCCTCGGCGCGCGCGAGCGCCTCGCGCAGCGCGACCAGCCGCGTGTCGCCGGCGACCACGAACGCTGTCGCCGACTCGGTCGTCGCGGGCATGTCCTGCGCGACCTGCGCGAGCCGCCACGTGCGCGGGTACGACAGCTCGCCCCCATCCTCGTGCAGCGTGCCGTTCAGCAGCCCGAACAGCGTCGACTTGCCGGCGCCGTTGCGCCCCACCAGCCCGACCTTCTCGCCGGGCGCGACGACGACCGAGACGCGGTCCAGCAGGACCTTCGCGCCGCGGCGCAGGACGACGTTCTTCAGGGTGATCAAGGCGGGGCTCCGGGTTCGGCGGGGGTCGGCGGACGTCCACCACGAACCGGGGGCGTGCAGCGGAAAGACGGCGGGACCGCGGCGTGGAGACCCGCCGGGACCGGGGATTATCCCGCACGCGGCGGCGGCGGCCGCTGCGGCGCGCGACGGTCCGACGCGCGGCCCGTCAGGCCGCCACCGGAGCCGGCCGGTCGAGCCGGCCCACCGCGTCGATCGTCGACCGCGTGAAGCGGTCGAGCGCGTCGGCGAGCGCGTCCGACGCGGCCCCCGCGTCGGCGGCGTCGCCGCCCACCACGGCGGTGGCGATGTCGGCGTGCAGGCGGCCCATCGCCCGCAGGTCGTCCGACGACAGCGGGTGGGCGAAGAAGAAGCGCCGCGCCTGCGAGTCCAGCGACTCGAGCACCTGCACCGCGTAGTCGTTGTCCGCGCAGCGCGCGATCAGCGCGTGGAAGGCCTGGTCGATCCGCATGTACTCGGGCTCGTCGCCGCGCTCGGCCGCGGCGACGAACGCCCGCGCGAGCTCGGCCAGCTGCGCGCGCTGGGCCGCGTCCGCCCGCAGCGCGGCGGCGCGCGTGACCAGCCGGGTCACCTCGCGACGCAGCTCCAGCAGGCGCAGCTGGCTGGTGACGTTGAGCTCGGTCGCGATGAAGCCGCGGCGCGGCAGGATGGTCACCAGCCCGGCGCGGGCGAGGCGCTTCATCGCCTCGCCCACCGGCGTGCGGCTCATGCCCAGGCGCCGCGCGAGCTCGGGCTCGGACATCAGCGCGCCCGGCCGGATCTCCATCTTCACCAGCATCGACTCGATCCGCTCGAACGCGCGGTCGGCAAGCGTCTCGAGCGCGTCGTCGGCCGCGCTGCGGCGTGCGGGCGCCTTCGCGGCGGGCGCCCCGATCGCGGTCGCCTTGACCGCGGGCGCCTTGACCGCGGGCGCCTTCGCCGCGCGGACCTTCGCCGCCGCGGGCCTGGATCCGGTCACCGCCGCGGCGGTACCGGTGCGCGAAGCCTGTCGAGCCATGGAGTCTCCCGTGCCGAGTGGGCGTGATTGTCGCGCGAACCGCGCCCCGGCGTCTCGCCGGTGCGGACGGGCTGTTGCATGTCTCTGGAATACCACCTACATTGCATGCGAACGCCGGTGGTCGGCGACGGAGCGACGATGGAGCAGCACACCGAGCGGGCAGCGGCCCGCGCAGCCGCCTGCCGGGAGCTTCTCGCCCGGATCCGCGATCTCGAGCTCGCCCACGCCGGCGGACGCTTCCCGAGGGAAGCCGTCGTCGACGCCATGCTGGCGTTCGTCGAGCGCAACCGGTCGCTGTTCCCCGACGAGGACTTCGCGTCCCCGCGCGCGCACAGCCGCTTCCACCCGCTGGTCGAGGGCGGGGACACGCCCTACGGGCTCTATTACGGCGTCACCCGCCCCGGCAAGGAGGCCGCGCCGCACGACCACGGCCTGTGGGGGGCCACGGTCGCGTTCAGCGGCTGCGAGGTGAACACCTTCTGGACGCGGACCGACGACGGGTCGTCCGAGACGCGGGCCACGGTCGTGAAGACGCACGAGATCCCGGTCGAGCCCGGCCGGGGCATGTTCCTCGGCGCCAGCGAGCTGCACGCCGCCCTCACCGTCGGCGAGACCGAGTCGCGGCTGCTGCACCTGTACGAGCGACCGTTCGCGCAGTTCCCGCCGGTGGTGTTCTACCACCCCGAGCTCGGCACCCGACGCCGGCTGCCGGCCTCGGCCGGCCGCACGATCCGCGGCGGCTGACCGCCCCCACCGACCTGCCTCCGGAGCACGCCATGAGACTCGCCCGCCTCGCCGCGACCGCCGCGCTCGCCGTCCTCGCCGTCCTCGCGCACGTCCTGTCGCCCGCCGCCGCGCTCGCCCAGACCCCGGCCGCCGCCACGCCCGTGCGCGGCGGCACGCTGACGATGACCGTCAACCCCGAGCCGCCCTTCCTGCTCAGCGCGATCAATCCGACGCTGCAGATGGGCATGCTCACCACCAAGGTGATGGAGGGGCTGCTCTGGTACGACCACACGCTCACGCCGCGGCCCCAGCTCGCCGAGAGCTGGGAGGTCTCGAAGGACGGGCTGTCGTACCGATTCAACCTGCGTCGCGGCGTGAAGTGGCACGACGGCCGCGACTTCACCTCGGCCGACGTCGTCTTCTCGCTGCTGAAGGTCTGGAAGCCGATGCACGCGCGGGGCCGCTCGACCTTCGCCAAGGTCGTGGCGGTCGATGCGCCCGACGCGCACACCGTGGTGATCCGGCTCTCGGAGCCCACCCCGATGATGATGACGGCGTTCTCGGCCTACGAATCCCAGGTCGTGCCCAGGCACGTGTTCGACGGCACCGACATCGCGTCGAACCCGGCGGTCAATGCGCCGATCGGCACCGGCCCGTTCGTCTTCAAGGAATGGAAGAAGGGCAGCCACGCCGTGCTGGAGCGCAACCCGAACTACTGGGACGCCGGCAAGCCCTATCTCGACCGTGTCGTGTTCCGCTTCATCAACGACGCGTCGTCGCGCGCCGCCGCGCTCGAGTCCGGCGAGGTGCAGATCGGCGGCCTGTCGCCGGTGCCGCTCGCCGACGTGGCACGTCTGTCGAAGCTGCCGCAGATCGAGATCGAGACGCGCGGCTACGACTACATGTCGCCGGTCTACCTGATGGAGGTGAACATGCGGCGCGGGCCGCTCGCCGACGTCCGCGTGCGACGGGCGCTCGCCCACGCGATCGACCGCGCCGCGCTCACCAAGGTCGTCTGGTTCGGCTACGGCGTGCCCGCGGTCTCGCCGGTGCCCTCGCAGATCAAGCGCTTCTTCGCGCCGCCCGACGACGCGAAGTACCCGTACGACACGAAGCGCGCCGAGGCGCTGCTCGACGAGGCCGGCATGAAGCGCGGCGCGGACGGCCGGCGCTTCAAGGTCACGCTCGACTACATGCCCTTCGGTGCCGACTACCAGCGCAGCGCCGAGTTCGTGAAGCAGCAGCTCGGGCGCATCGGCGTCGACGTCGAGATCCGCAACACCGACCTGCCGACCTACGCGAAGCGGATCTACAGCGACTACGACTACGACCTGACGCTCGGCTACTACGGCGCCTTCCCCGATCCCACGCAGGGCCTGCAGCGGATCTTCTGGTCGAAGGCGATCGGCAAGGGCGTGGTCTTCACGAACTCGAACGACTACCGCAATCCGATGATGGACCAGGTGCTCGAGGGCGCGCAGACCGAGAACGACGCGGCCAAGCGCTTCGAGATGTTCGCGCGGATGCAGCGGATCGCGATGACCGACCTGCCGGTGGTGCCGCTGATGGAGATGCGGATGTTCACCATCTCGAACCGCGCGGTGCGCAACCACACGCTCGGTGCCGACGGCATCATCGGCGGCAACTTCTCCTCCACCTGGATCGCGAAGTGAGCAGCGCGCCCGTCCGCCGCCCCCTCGCGGCCGGGCGGGCGCCCCGCCTCGCGCAGGCCGCGCGCTGGACCGCGTCGCGCCTCGTCCGGATGGTGCCCGCGGTGCTCGGCATCGCGGCGGTCAACTTCCTGCTGCTGCAGCTCGCCCCGGGCGACGCCGCAGACGTGCTCGCCGGCGAGTCCGGCTCGGCCACGCCCGAGTACGTCGCCGAGCTGAAGGCCCGCTTCGGCCTCGACCAGCCGGTGTGGATGCAGTTCGGCAGCTATCTGCTGCGGCTGCTGCGGCTCGACCTCGGCTTCTCGTTCCGGCACAACGAATCCGTGCTCGCGCTGGTGCTCGAGCGGCTGCCGGCCACGCTGCTGCTGATGGCGGTGGGCATCGCGATCGCGTTCGGCGCGGGCATCGGGCTGGGCGTGCTCGCCGCGCGCCACGTGCACCGCTGGCTCGACGGCGCGATCTCCACCGCCGCGCTGCTGGTCTACGCGACGCCGGTGTTCTGGATCGGACTGATGATGATCGTGCTGCTGAGCGTGCAGCTCGGCTGGCTGCCCTCGGGCGGCTTCGAGACCGTGGGCGCCGGGCACGCCGGCCTGCACCGCGCGCTCGACGTCGCCGCCCACCTGGTGATGCCCGCGACCACGCTCGCGCTGTTCTACACCGCGTTCTACACCCGGATGATGCGCGCCTCGATGCTGGAGGTGTTCAACCAGGACTACGTGACCACCGCGCGCGCGAAGGGGCTCGCCGAGGGCCGCGTGCTGCGGCGGCACGTGCTGCGCAACGCGATGCTGCCGATGGTGACGATGCTCGGCCTGCAGGTCGGCACCCTGCTCGGCGGCTCGGTGCTGGTGGAGACGGTGTTCGCGTGGCCGGGGCTCGGGCGCCTCGGCTTCGAGGCGGTGGCCGCGCGCGACTTCAACCTGCTGCTCGGCATCCTGCTGCTGTCGTCGCTGGTGGTCATGCTGGTGAACCTGGCGGTGGACCTGCTCTACGCATGGCTGGACCCCAGGATCGAGCTGCGATGAGCGCCGGCCGGTCGTTCCTGCGCCGCTACGCGCGCTCGCGCACCGCGCTCTCCGCCGCGGTGGTGCTGGCCGGCGTGGCCGCGCTCGCGCTCGCCGCGCCGTGGCTCTACCCGGCCGATCCCTGGGACATGATCGGCCAGCCTTTCACCTGGCCGGGCGCGGACCCCGAGCTGCCGCTGGGCACCGACATGATGGGCCGCGACCTCGCGGCGGGGCTCGCCCACGGCGCGCGGGTGTCGCTGCTGATCGGACTGGTCGCCACCGGGATGGCCGCGACGATCGGCGTGGGCATCGGCGCGATCGCCGGCTACCACGGCGGCCGCGCCGACCGCTGGCTGATGCGCGTCACCGAGCTGTTCCAGACGCTGCCGCCCTTCGTGTTCGCGATCGTGGTGGTCGCGGTGCTGCAGCCCACGGTGGCCACGGTCACCGTCGCGATCGGGCTGGTCTCGTGGCCGGCGCTCGCGCGGCTGGTGCGTGCCGAGTTCCTCGCGCTGCGCGATCGCGAGTTCGTCCAGGCGAGCATCGCGATCGGCATGGGCGACGCGCGGATCATCGTCACGCAGATCCTGCCGAACGCGCTGCCCTCGATCGTCGTCACCGCGTCGCTGAACGTCGCCACCGCGATCCTGCTCGAGGCCGGGCTGTCCTTCCTCGGGCTCGGCGACCCGAACGTGATGAGCTGGGGCACGATCATCGGCGCCGGCCGCGACGCGCTGCGCTCGGCCTGGTACATCGCGGCGCTGCCCGGCGTCGCGATCCTGGTCACCGTCCTGTCGATCAACCTCGTCGGCGAGGGCCTGAACGACGCCCTCAATCCGCGGCTGCGCAACCGCTAGGCGACCATGGCGCTGCTCGAGATCCGCGACCTGCAGACCCGCTTCCGCGGTCGCGGCAGCGAGCCCGTGCGCGCCGTCGACGGCGTGTCGCTGACGGTGGACCGCGGCGAGATCGTCGCGCTGGTCGGCGAATCCGGCTGCGGCAAGACGGTGACCGCCTTCTCGATCCTCGGGCTGATCCCGGACCCGCCGGGCCGGATCGTCGGCGGCAGCATCCGCTTCGAGGGCCGCGAGCTGGTCGGCATGCCGCCGGCCGAGCTCACGCGGCTGCGCGGCGGCTCGATCGCGATGATCTTCCAGGATCCGATGACCGCGCTGAACCCGACGATGACGGTGGGCGAGCAGATCGCCGAGTCGGTCGTCGCCCATGCGGGCATCGGGCGCGCCGCCGCGCGGGCCCGCGCGATCGAGCTCCTCGAGCGCGTGCGCGTGCCCGACCCGGCGCGCCGCGTCGACGAGTATCCGCACCGGCTGTCGGGCGGCATGCGGCAGCGGGTGATGATCGCGATGGCGCTGGCCTGCGAACCGAAGCTGCTGATCGCCGACGAGCCGACGACCGCGCTCGACGTGACGATCCAGGCGCAGATCCTCGAGCTGCTGCGCGCGATCCGGCGCGACAGCGGCACCGCGATCCTGATGATCACGCACGACCTCGGCGTCGTCGCCGAGATCGCCGATCGGGTCGCGGTGATGTACGCCGGCCGCAAGGTCGAGGAGGCGCCGGTGCGCGCGCTCTTCGAGGCGCCGCGCCATCCGTACACCCGCGGGCTGCTCGGCTCGCTGCCGGGCCCCGACGACCCGGACGGCGACGCGCCGCGGGCGCCGCTGCGCGAGATCCCCGGCCTCGTGCCCGCCCTCGACGCCCTGCCCGCGGGCTGCGCGTTCGCCGCGCGCTGCGCGTCGGCCGACGACGGCTGCCGGCAACGGCGCCCCGAGCTCGAGCCGGCGGGCGACGGCGCGGTCGCCTGCCACCACGCCCTCGGTGCGCCCGTCCACGCGGAGGGGATCCCGCGGTGACCGAACTGCTGCGCGTCGAGCACCTGTCCAAGCGCTTCGCGGTGCGCGGCGGCACCGTCCACGCGGTCGACGACGTGAGCTTCGGCATCGCCGCCGGCACCACCCTCGGCCTGGTCGGCGAGTCGGGCTGCGGCAAGTCCACGCTCGGCAAGACCGTGCTGCGGCTGCACGCGCCCGACGCGGGCCGGATCCTGCTCGAGGGCCGCGACCTCGCCGCGCTGGACCGCGCGGCGCTGCGGCCGCTGCGGCGCGACGTGCAGATGATCTTCCAGGACCCGTACGCGTCGCTGAACCCGCGCGCCACGGTCGGCCGGATCCTCGCCGAGCCGCTGCAGGTGCACGGCCTGGGCGGCGCCGTCGAGCGGCGCGAGCGCGTGGCCTGGCTGATGGCGCGCGTGGGCCTGCGACCCGAGCACCTCGACCGCCTGCCGCACGAGTTCTCCGGCGGCCAGCGCCAGCGGATCGGCATCGCGCGCGCGCTCGCGCTGAACCCGAAGCTGGTGATCTGCGACGAGCCGGTGAGCGCGCTCGACGTCTCGGTCCGCGCGCAGGTCGTCAACCTGCTGACCGGCCTGCAGGCCGAGCTCGGGCTGTCGTACCTCTTCGTCTCGCACGACCTGTCGGTGGTGCGGCACGTCGCCGATCGCGTCGCGGTGATGTACCTCGGCCGCATCGTGGAGATCGGCGATCGCCGGCGGATCTTCGCCTCGCCGGCGCATCCGTACACCCGGGCGCTGGTCGCCTCGGCGCCGGTGCCGGACCCGGCGCGGCGGGACCGGCCGCGCGCGCTGCTGCAGGGCGATGTGCCGAGCCCGCTCGACCCGCCGTCGGGCTGCCGCTTCCGAACGCGCTGCCCGCACGCCACCGACGCCTGCGCGGCGGCCGCGCCGATCCTGCGTCCGCTCGACGGCGACCACGCGGTCGCCTGCCACCACACCACCGTCACCGGACCGACACCGGCCGGGACGACCCTCTCGAAGGAGCCCAGCCCATGACCCACCGCATCGGAATCGGCAATACCGGCCAGTCGATCCAGGCCGAGGACGGACAGACCGTGCTGCAGGCCGCGCTCGCCGCCGGCGTCGACTTTCCCTACGGCTGCGCCACCGGCAACTGCGGGCTGTGCGTCTGCGAGGCGAAGGGCGCGGACGTCGAGCTGCTGCCCTATGCGGACGGCGCGCTCGGCCCCGCGCAGCAGGCCCGCGGCTGGACCCTCGCCTGCCGCGCGGTGCCGCGCGGCGACCTCGACGTGCGCTGGCTCGCCAGCTTCCCGGCGCGCGACTGAGGACCGGCGCCGCCGCAGGTCGCGGGCCGCGCGGTCGTGCCGGCGGCTCCGGAGGTCGGCGCACGCCGTCCGGACGTCGCCGCGGGGCGCCGCGCGGCACG
>JBJOKE010000050.1:0-19123 GCA_046046245.1 Pseudomonadota bacterium
TGGCCTTGATCGCCTGCATGCGCAAGCTGATCACCCACCTCAACGCCATTGCCCGCGACCATCTGAACGCTCACGATCGGCTCGCTATCGCTTGACGCAGAACACGGTTACTCAGTCCGCGTCGACCGACCGCCCCATCCGCCGCGCGGCAGCGTTCAGCCGCACCGGCTCGCCGTGCGGCGTCGCCTCGGCCGCGGTCCGCCAGGCCTCGCGCAGGCCGGCGAGCGCGAGCGGCGCGGCGATGCCCTTCTCCAGCAGCAGCCGCTCGAGCGCGGCCAGCCAGTGGCGGTAGTAGGTGTCGCCGAGGTCGGGGTCGCCGGCGGCCTGCGCGTCGCGGATCGACTGGCTCAGCCGCTCGGCCCACTCGGTCCACTCGAAGACGCCGCGCTCGTGCAGCGCGAGCGTCAGCGCGAAGGCCTGCGCCTGCCAGGGCTCGGCGAAGACCGGGCCCTGCACGTCGCAGGGCAGGTCGGCGAGCGGCGGCAGCGCGGCAGGCGGCGTCGCGGCGGCCCGCGCCTCGGCGGGCATCGAGGCCTCGGTGGGCATCGAGGCAGCGGCGGGCATCGAGGCCTCGGCGGGCATCGAGGCAGCGGTGGGCAAGGCCGCGGCGCGCAGGGCACCCGCCCCGCTCATGCCGCCGCGGGCTCGAGGTACGGCTCCCACGCGTCGACGTGGACCGCCGACGCGGTGGTGTCCGGGCCCCAGAGCTCGTGTGCGTCGAAGCAAACGGTGTAGAGCCACGCGGGCGACGGGTCGCCGTTCGCCGCATGCGTGTCGGGATAGACGTGCGCACCGTGGACCGAGACGACGGTGCCCGTGCGGCCGCGCACGTAGCGCGGCAGGCGCGTGTGGCCGGTCGGGTTCATCACGATCGCGCGGACCCGGTCGCCGGGCGCGAAGCGGGCGGGCGCAGGCGCAGGCCGCTCGGTGGGCGAGCCGGCGGCGAGCGCCGCGGGGACCGCGGCCGCGGCGAGCACGCGCGGCGGCGGCGCCGCGGGCACGCGCGCGACGCCGTCGGCCAGTTCCTCGTCGGTGACCATGCCGCGCTCGCGCAGCAGCTTCACCAGCGCCTCGAGCCAGATCCGGTAGTAGGTGAAGGCCAGGTAGTGCGCGGGCGGCAGCGTCTCGCGCGCGTGGCGCGACTGGTCGAGGTTCCAGGCCCCCGAGGCGCCCATCGCGATCGTGAGCGCGAACGCGCGGCGCTCCCACGTGTCGTGGAACCAGGGCTCGTCGACCTCGGGCACCACCGGCCCGAAGCCCTGCATGCCGCCGAGGTCCTGCGCGCCGTTCATGCCGAGGCCTCCCCGAGCGCGGCCGGATCGCGGGCCAGGCCGGTGCCGATCATCGAATCGCGGGTCACGAGCGCGGCGAGTCGCGCCTCGGACCAGTCCTCGGTGCCCGCGGGGCGCATCGGGACCACCAGGTAGCGCAGCTCGGCGGTCGAATCCCAGACGCGGATCCCGGTGCCCTCGGGCAGCACGGTGCCGAAGTCGGAGAGCACGCCGCGCGGGTCGATCACCGCGCGCGAGCGGTACGGCGCGGACTTGTACCAGGCGGGCGGCAGCCCGAGCACCGGCCACGGGTAGCACGAGCACAGCGTGCAGACCACGAGATGGTGGACGCCGGGCTCGCAGAAGAGCGCGACCATGTGCTCGCCCTGCCGGCCGCTGTAGCCGAGCTCGGCGATCGCGGCGGTGGCGTCGGCGCGCAGCCGCGCGGCGAAGGCCGGATCGGCCCAGGCCTTCGCGACGACGCGCGCGCCGTTGTGCGGGCCGACCTTGTGCTCGTAGGTCTCGATCAGCACGTCGAGCGCGGCGGGGTCGACGTAGCCCTTGTCGACCAGCAGGGTCTCGAGCGCGCGCACGCGCAGGTCCATCTCGGACAGCGTGCTGCCGTGGGGGTGGTTGCCTGACACCGGGTTCGTCCTCCTCGGCCGATCTTCGCACATAGAATCGCGCGATGCCCGGACCGACCCCGACCGCCGAGATCGTGCTCGCCACGCTCAACGCGCGCTGGACGCACGCCTCGCTCGGCCTGCGTTTCCTCCACGCGAACCTCGGAGACCTCGCGCCGCGCGCGCGGATCGAGGAGGCGACGATCGCCACGCCGCTCGACGAGGTGGTGGCGCGCGTGCTCGCCGGCTCGCCGCGCGTGGTGGGGCTGGGCGTCTACGTCTGGAACGTCGAGCGCACGACCGAGCTGGTGCGTGCGCTGCGCGCGGCCGCGCCGTCGCTCAGGATCGTGCTGGGCGGGCCCGAGGTGAGCCACGAGCTCGATGCGCAGGAGATCGTGCGGCTCGCCGACCACGTGGTGACCGGCCCGGGCGAGCTCGCGTTCGCGACACTCGCTCGGCAGCTGCTCGAGGGCCCGCGCCCGCTGCAGAAGGTGGTCCACGGCGGCGAGCCCGACCCGCCCTCGCTCGCGCTGCCCTACGACCTCTACACCGATGCCGACCTCGCGCACCGGCACCTCTACGTCGAGGCCTCGCGCGGCTGCCCGTTCAGGTGCGAGTTCTGCCTGTCGGCGCTCGACCGCACGGCCTGGCCCTTCGAGCTCGAGCGCCTGCTCGACGCGCTCGCGCGGCTGCATGCGCGCGGCGCGCGGCGCTTCCGCTTCGTGGACCGGACCTTCAACCTGAAGGTCGACACCGGCCGCGCGATCCTCGGCGTCTTCCTCGAGCGGATCGAGGCCGCGCCGCACGAGCCGCTCTTCGCGCACTTCGAGCTGGTGCCCGACCGGCTGCCCGACGGGCTGAAGGACCTGATCCGCCGCTTCCCGCCCGGCGCGCTGCAGTTCGAGATCGGCATCCAGACCTGGAACCCCGAGGTGCAGGCGCGGATCTCGCGACGGCAGGACGACGACCGCGCCGAGGCCAACCTGCGCTGGCTGCGCGCGAACACGCACGCGCACCTGCACGTGGACCTGATCGCCGGGCTGCCGGGCGAGGACCTCGCGAGCTTCGGGACGGGCTTCGACCGGCTGGTGGGGCTGCGGCCGCACGAGATCCAGGTCGGGATCCTGAAGCGGCTGCGCGGCGCGCCGATCGCGCGGCACACCGAGGCCTTCGGGATGCGCTACGCGGACCGCGCCCCGTACGAGGTGATCGAGACGGGCGCGCTGCCGGCCGCGGACATCGCGCGGATCGCGCGCTTCGCGCGCTACTGGGACCTCGTCGGCAACTCGGGGCGATACCCGCGCTCGCTGCCCGCGCTGCTGGGCGACGCGCCGTTCGCGCGCTTCATGGCGTTCTCGGATGCGCTGTGGGCGCGGCTGGGCGCGACGCACGCGGTGTCGACCGAGGCGATGGCCGACGCGCTGTGCGACTGGCTCGCGACCGAGGGCGGGCTCGCGCGCGGCGAGGCCCGCGAGCGGGTGGCCGACGACTACGCGGCGAGCGGCGCGCGCGGCCGACCGGCGTTCCTCGCGCGCGGGCTGGCGGGCGGCACGCGCGGCGTGACGTTCAGGCAGGACCGGCACGCGGCGCGGATCGCCGCGGACGACGAAGCGCGCAGCGCCGCGGACGACGCGACGCGAACCGCCGCGGACGACCCGGCCCGAGCCGCAGCCGACGACGCCGCGCGCTGACGCGCCCGCCGCACGGCTCAGGCCGCCGCGCCGCGCCTGAGCTCGTCGAAGGACACGATGCGCCCCGCGATCGCGCTGGCCGCGACGGTCGGCGGACTCGCCAACCAGACCTCGCCCGGGCCGGACCGGCCGGGGAAGTTGCGGTTGATCGCGCTGACCGTCACCTGGTCTCGCCGCTCCGACGAGCCCGGTCCGCAGTTCGCGCAGGCGCCGCACGAGGGCATCAGGATCTCGGCGCCCACGCGCTCGAAGGTCTCGAGATAGCCGCGCGCGACGCAGTAGTCGCGCACCGCCGTCGTGCCGAACTGCAGGTAGAGCGTCGTGCCCTCGGCCACGCGCAGGCCCCGCTCGGCAGCCCATGACAGCACCGCGTGGTACAGGTCGAAGTCCTCGCGCTTGCCCGCGGTGCACGAGCCGCCGTAGGCGATGTCGATGCGCACCGGCACGTCGAGCGATGCGAGCGGCACGCCCCGGCCCGGGTCGCCGGGTCGCGCGACCATCGGCGACAGCGTCGAGACGTCGATGCGGAAGGTCTCGGCGTAGCGCGCGCCCGGGTCGCTGCCCATCCAGGGCTCGATCGCCGCGTCCAGGCCGCGCCGCTCGCGCAGGAAACGCAGCGTCTCGGCGTCGGGCTCGACGAGGCCGGTGAAGCCGCCGAGCTCGGCGGTCATGTTGGTCAGCGTCGCGCGCTCGTCGGTCGACAGCCCGGCGAGCGCGGGACCGCCGAACTCGAAGACCCGGCCCACGCCCGCGCCGGCGCGGATCCGCGGCTCGGCGAGCAGGTGCAGCACCACGTCCTTCGCGGTGACGCCGGCGGGCCGCTCGCCCGTCAGCTCCACGCGCAGGACCTCGGGCATGGTGAAGCGGACCTCGCCGGTCACGAAGGCGTTGGCGATGTCGGTGGTGCCCACGCCGAAGGCCACGCAGCCGAGCGCGCCGCTGTGCGGCGTGTGCGAGTCGGTACCGGCGATCAGCTCGCCGGGGCACGCGTAGCGCTCGGCCATCATCGCGTGCGAGATGCCTTCGGAACCCACGTCGCCGGGCAGCCGGCCGTGGTCGCGCAGGCCGTGCCGCGCGACGAAGCCGCGGTGCGCGCGCGAGAGCTCGCCCACGCCGTGCATCAGCCCGCCGCCCGCGTGCGCGGGGCTGCGGTGCGCGTAGGACAGGTGATCCTCGAAGCAGACGATCGAGGCCGGGTCGTGCAGCGCGAGGCGCTCGCCGAAGGCCTCGTCGAGCAGGCCGGCACACAGCCCCGTGTAGTACTCGTGGATGAAGCGGCGGTCGGCTCGCACGAAGCCGCCCTGCCCCGGCTCGGGCACGCGGCCGTCGGCGGTGTGGCGGGCGACGATCTTCTCGAAGAGGGTCAGCGGACGACCGGCGGACCGGGCGGAGGCCGTCGCCCCGGCCGCCGCGCCCGTCGCGCCCGTCGCGCCCGTCGCGCCCGTCGCGCCCGTCGCACTCGACGCACTCGACGCACTCGACGCACTCGACGCACTCGACGCGCCCGCGCCCGGCTGCGAAGACGTCGCCCGCTGCTGCCCGTAGGCGAGCAGGCCGCCCGCCCGCAGGATTCCGGCCGCCAGCGCGTCGCGCCCCGCGACCAGCTCGTCGACGGTGACCGTCCCGCCCGCGCGGAGCCGGTCGACCAGCCCCAGGTCGGTCGACGTGAAGAGCCCGATGTTGTCGGCGTTCTGCCGGTAGATCCGCTCGAAGCTCTCGGCGATCACCAGCCTGACGCCCGCGCGCAGCTCGGCGAGCGGGCTGTGCTCGCGCGACGAGCCCTTGCCGTAGCGCCGCCCCGCGACCACCACCGAGAAGCGGCCGCGGCGGACCGCGTCGGTGCCGATCGGCAGCCGGTCGCCCGCCTTCAGCCCCACGTAGGGATGGCGGCCGAGCCGCGCGTCGAACACGGTCATGACGGTGATCGGCGTGATCTCGTCGGTCGACACGTCGTCGCGCAGCGGCCCGGCCTCGGCGCGCGAGAGGTCCGCGCCGGCGAGCTGGGCGTCGATGCGGTCGGGGTCGGCGGACAGGAACAGGATCCGGCCGTCGAGGGGCAGCGCGGTCATGGGAGGCTCCGGTGAGGCGGGCACGCGGGACGACGACGTCGGGCGGACGGCGAGCGAGGGCCGCACCGCGCGCCCCGCGGCCCCGGCCGGTCGCCGCGTTGGCGCGTCGTCAGTGCCGCTGCTTCGCCCAACGCTCCTTGAACGTCGGGCCGCGCGGCGCGGGCATGTCCCGGGTGGCGGTCCAGCCGGCGGCCATCGGCAGGCTGCGGATGCGGCCGTCCTCGCCGGCGAGCTTCGACAGCACCCAGGCGCCCATCCGCGCGAGCGGGCGGTAGAGCCCGGGCCGCCTCGCGGCGAAGGCCCAGGCCGCGAGTCCCGCGCGTTCGCGCCACGGCCGCAGGCCCCGCTCCATCTGCCGCTCGCGCAGCTTGCGCAGCAGGTCGGGCAGCGGGATCTTCATCGGACAGACCACGTGGCACTCGCCGCACAGCGTCGCCGCCTGCGGCAGGTCCAGCGTCTTCTCGATGCCCACGTAGGCCGGCGTCAGCACCGAGCCCATCGGGCCCGGGTAGACCCAGCCGTAGGTGTGGCCGCCGATCTTCTGGTAGACCGGGCAGTGGTTCATGCAGGCGCCGCAGCGGATGCAGCGGAGCATGTCCTGGAACTCGCCGCCCAGCAGCCCGGTGCGGCCGCCGTCGACCAGCACGAAGTACATGTGCTCGGGGCCGTCCTGCTCGCCCGGCGCACGCGGGCCGGTGAGGATCGAGAAGTAGTTCGAGATCGACTGGCCGGTGGCCGAGCGCGGCAGCAGCCGCGCGACCAGCGCCAGGTCCTCGAGCGTGGGCAGCACCTTCTCGATGCCGGTGACGACGACGTGGACCTTCGGGGGCAGCACCGTGCACATGCCCTCGTTGCCCTCGTTCGTGAACACCGCGACCGAGCCGGTCTCGGCGACCAGGAAGTTGCCGCCCGAGACGCCCATGTCGGAGGACAGGAAATGCGGCCGCAGGAACTCGCGGGCCTCGCGGGTCATCGCAGGGATCTCGGTCAGCCGCGGCCGCTCGTGGACCTTCGCGAACAGGTCCGAGACCTCGTCCTTGGACTTGTGGACCACGGGCGCCACGATGTGCGAGGGCGGCTCGTTGTCGTTGATCTGCAGGATGTACTCGCCCAGGTCGGTCTCGACGACCTTGACGCCCGCAGCCTCGAGGTGGCGGTTGAGCGCCATCTCCTCGGACACCATCGACTTCGACTTGGTGACCTTGCGGACCTCGTGCCGCGTCGCGATCTCGACGACCAGTCGCGAGGCCTCCTCGGGCGTCTCGGCCCAGAGCACGGTCGCGCCGCGCGCGGTCGCCTCCTGCTCGAAGCGCTCGAGCCAGACGTCGAGGTGGCGCAGCGCGCGGTTGCGGCGGTCGACCGCCTCGGCGCGCGTGCCCTCGAAGTCGTCGAGCTCCTGGATCGCGTTCGCGCGGCCGACCGTCCAGCGCTGCGACAGGATCTTCAGGTTCTGCTGCAGGCGGACGTCGGCGAGCTTCTGCCCGGCGCGCGCCTTGAAGTGCATCGACTGGACCTGCACCTCAGCCCTCCTTCACCGCGTCGCCGGCCAGCACCTGCGCGACGTGCAGCACGCGGGTGGCGGTGTCGCCGGTGCGGCGCAGCCGCCCCTCGATGTTCAGCATGCAGCCGAGATCGCCGAGCACCACGCAGGACGCGCCGCTCGCCTTGATGCGGTCGATCTTCTCGTCGACGATCGCGGTGGAGATGTCGCCGTACTTCATCGCGAAGGTGCCGCCGAAGCCGCAGCAGGCGCGCGCGTCCTTCATCTCGGTGAGCGTGACGCCCGGCTGGAGCGCCAGCAGCGCGCGCGGCTGCGCCTGCACGCCCAGCTCGCGCAGCCCGCTGCACGAGTCGTGGTAGGTGACCGAGCCCTCGAAGCGCCCCGGCAGCGACTTCAGCCCGACCACGTCGTGCAGGAACGAGGTCAGCTCCCAGGTCTTCGCCGCCAGCGCGTCGACCCGGATCCGCAGGTCGGGGTCGTCGGCGAAGAGCGCCGGATAGTGGGTGCGGATCATGCCGCCGCAGGAGCCGGAGGGCACGACCACGTAGTCGAACCTCTCGAACTCGCCGAGCACCTTGCGAGCCAGGTCGCGCGCGGTGGGGGTGTCGCCCGAGTTGTAGCCCGGCTGGCCGCAGCAGGTCTGCGCCATGGGCACCTCGACCGCGCAGCCGGCCGCCTCCAGCAGTCGCACCGCGGCCTCGGCGATCTCCGGCCGCATCACGTCGACCAGGCAGGTGATGAACAATCCGACTCTCAAGACACTCCTCCTCGAGGCGGCGATCATCTCACCGACGCCGTGCGCCGGCACGCACCGAGCCTCGACAGCGATTTCACCGCTTGATATAACGTACCACCATCCACGATACACGCGCCCGCCCCCGGGGTCCGGCGCGGCCCCGCCACCCCTTCCATGGCCCGACGGCGAGAAGACGCGTCCCAGCCCGGTACCGCCGACGGCGGCGGCCGCACCGCGATCCAGGTCATCGACCGGCTGGTCTGCCTGCTGGACGCGCTGGCCGAGCAGCCCGAGGCGGTGAGCCTGAAGGACCTGTCGATCCGCACCGGCCTGCATCCGTCGACCGCTCACCGGATCCTGAACGACCTGGTGACGGCCCGGCTGGTCGACCGTTCCGAGCCCGGTACCTACCAGCTCGGCATCCGGCTGCTGGAGCTCGGCAACCTGGTCAAGGCCCGGCTCAACGTCCGCGACGCCGCGCTCGGGCCGATGCGCGAGCTGCATCGGCTGACCCACCAGCCGGTCAACCTGTCGATCCGCCAGGGCGACGAGATCGTCTACATCGAGCGCGCGGTGTCCGAGCGCAGCGGCATGCAGGTGGTCCGTGCGGTCGGCGGCCGCGCGCCGCTGCACCTGACCTCGGTCGGCAAGCTGTTCCTCGCGGCCGACGACCCGCGCAACGTCCGCGCCTACGCGACCCGCACCGGGCTCGCCGGCCACACCCGCAACAGCCTCACCGAGCCGGCGAAGCTCGAGCGCGAGCTGGCGCTGGTGCGCGCGCGAGGCTACGCGCGCGACAACGAGGAGCTGGAGCTGGGCGTGCGCTGCATCGCCGCCGGCATCCGCGACGACGCCGGCAAGCTGGTCGCCGGCCTGTCGATCTCGGCGCCCTCGGACTTCCTGCAGGACGACTGGATCGACCTGCTGTGCCGCACCGCCGGCCAGATCTCGGCCGCGATCGGGTTCGACCCCGAGCAGTGACGCGGCGAGGCCCGCGCGCAGCGGGCCCCGGAGCACTCGAGGATCCCGGCGTGCCGGGCCGCGACCTCAGCTGCGTGCTTCGACCTGCAGCCGCGACTCGCGCGGCTGCTGGGCGATCCACTTCCTCAGCCGCTGCGCGTCGGCGAAGCGCGACTGCGCACCGGCGGCATCGAGCAGCACCACGATCACCGACCGGCCGTCGATCAGCGCCTGCATCACCAGGCACTTGCCGGCCTCGGAGATGTAGCCGGTCTTCTGCAGCCCGATCTGCCAGTCCGGATGGTCGACGAGGCGGTTCGTGCTGCGGAAGGCCACCTGACGGTAGCCGGTGTCGACGGTCAGCGAGGTCGCGGTCGAATAATCGCGGACCAGCGGATAGGCATGGGCGACCCGGACCATCCGGGCCAGGTCTCGCGCATTCGAGACGTTGCCGCTCGACAGGCCGGTCGGATCGGAGAAGCGACTGTCGGCCATGCCGATCGCACGGGCCTTCGCGTTCATCGCGTCGACGAAGGCCGGCAGGCCGCCGGGGAAGGTGCGGCCCAGCGCGTGCGCGGCACGGTTCTCGGAGGCCATCAGCGCGAGATGCAGCATCTCGGCGCGCGAGAGCTTCGAGCCGATGGCGAGCCGCGACGAGCTGTGGCGCTCGGTGTCGCGGTCGGCCTCGGTGATCTCGATCATCTCCTCGAGCGGCAGGCCCGCGTCGAGCACGACCATCGAGGTCATCACCTTGGTGATCGAGGCGATGGGCAGCACCGCGTCCGGGTTCTTCTCGTAGAGCGGCTCGCCCGTCTCCTGGTCGAGCACCAGGGCGACCGACGAGCGCAGGTCGAGCGGGTCGTCGGTGAGGTGCAGGCCGATCGCGTTGCCGATCGACCGCCGCGGCGGCTCGACGGGGCGCTGCGCGAACGAGGCCTGCACGATCCGGCCGGCGCGGGACGCGGCGGATGCGGACTTCTTGCCCTTGGCCGGCGCGGCGGCGGCGCGGTCGGCCTTCGGGGCGCCCTGCTTGCGGATCGGCTGCGCGTTCACGCGCGGGGGCAGGGTCGCCTTGCGGGTCTGCACGTCGGCGACCTTGCGGGCCTGCACGTCGCCGACCTTGCGGGCGGCGGGCGCCTCGGCGGCGGGCTTGCGGGCCTTGGCGGGGGATCGGTCGGCGGCGGTCGCGGCGAGCGGGGCGTGGAAGGCGAGGAGGCCGGCCGCGAGGGCCAGGACGCGCCTCAGGCGGGCGCCAACGAACACCGGAACCATCGATACGACCTCCCTCGGAACGGGCGCGAAGTTTAACAAACGCCACCCCTTGTCTGAGCGAAAAAGGTACTCCGCAGAAGTACTTGGAACGAAAACCCAACAAGGTGCATCAACTTGCCGACGAACGGCGTCGCACGCGGTGGAGAATGTCTCATGCGTGTCTTCCAGATCGAAGGCGGGTGGGGGTCCGACCACCTGAAGCTGTCCTCGCGGCCCGATCCGCGCCCGGGTCCGGGCGAGGTGCTGCTGCGGATGAAGGCCGCGTCGCTGAACTACCGCGACCTCGTCGTGCCCGACCGCGGCTACGGGCAGTACACCGGCAACCTGCCGCTGATCCCGATCTCGGACGGCGTGGGCGAGGTCGTCGAGTGCGGTGCGGGCGTCTCGCGCGTGAAGGTCGGCGACCGGGTCTGCCCGAGCTTCCTCCAGCGCTGGGTGGGCGGCGAGCTGACGCTCGAGCGGATCACCGGCTCGCTCGGCGGTCCGATCGACGGCGTGATGGCCGACTTCATGGTGCTGCCCGAGGGCGGCGTCTGCGTCGTGCCCGATCACCTGAGCGACGTGCAGGCGGCCACCCTGCCCTGCGCGGCGCTGACCGCCTGGAGCGCGCTGGTCACCGAGGGGCGGCTGAAGGCCGGCGACCGGCTGCTGGTCCAGGGCACCGGCGGCGTCGCGCTCTTCGCGCTGCAGTTCGCGAAGCTCGCGGGCGCGCACGTGACGGTGATCTCGTCGTCCGACGACAAGCTCGCGCGGGCGCGGGCGCTCGGCGCGGACGCCGGCCTCAACTACGTCGCCGAGCCCGAATGGGCGAAGGCCTCGCGGGCGATCACCGGCGGCGCCGGCTTCGACCACATCCTGGAGCTCGGTGGCGAGCGGACGCTGCCGCAGTCGCTGCGCTGCATCCGGCCGGGCGGCACGATCTCGATGATCGGCGTGCTCTCGGGCGGCACGATGAGCGCGTCGCTCGGGCTGGTCGTGACCCGGCAGGTGCGCCTGCAGGGCATCACCGTGGGCTCGCGCGACGGCTTCGAGGCGATGCTGCGCGCGATCGGCCAGCACCGGCTCGAGCCGGTCATCGACCGGGTGTTCGCGTTCGAGGAGCTGAAGGAGGCGATGGCCTGGCTGAAGTCGGGCGCGCACTTCGGCAAGGTCTGCCTCCGGCACTAGGCGCGCAGGGGTTCGAGCGCCGCGCGCAGCGCCGCGGGCAGCGGCACCGGACGGCGCGACAGGCGGTCGACGTACACGTGCACGAAGTGGCCCTGCGCGGCAGCCGTCGGGTCGTCGTTGCGGAACAGCCCGATCTCGTAGCGGACGCTGCTCGAGCCCAGGTGCGCGACCCGCAGCCCCGCGTGGATCGTGTCGGGGAAGCTGGTCGGCGCGAAATAGCGGCACGAGGTCTCGACCACCAGCCCGATCGCCTGGCCCGCGGCCACGTCGAGCGCACCCGCCTCGATCAGGTAGCGGTTCACCACGGTGTCGAAGTACTGGTAGTAGACGACGTTGTTCACGTGGCCGTACTGGTCGTTGTCGGCCCAGCGGGTGGTGATCGGCAGGTGGTGGCGGTAGGCGGCGCGCGGCTCGGGCGCGGGGCGGGGGTCGGACACGGACGGGGGCTCCAGGAGGGACGGTTCAGGTTCTCACGACGAGGGCGACACCGACGGCGACGCACAGCATGCCGAGGGCCGCGACCGCGCCGAAGGGCTCGCCGAACAGCAGCCAGGCCTGCAGCGCGGTGACCGGCGGCACGAGGTAGAACAGGCTCGAGACCCGCGTCGCCGAGCCGCGGCGGATCAGCAGGTTCATCAGGAAGGTCGCGCCGATCGACAGCGCGAGCACCGACCACGCGAGCGCGATCCAGACCTCGGCATTCGGCGCCCAGGTCCCGGTCTCGACCCACGCGGCGAGCGGCGCCAGCGCCACGAGCGAGGCGGCGTACTGCACGAAGGCGCCGGTGCGCAGGTCGAACGCAGGCACGTGGCGCCGCTGGTGGAGCGTGCCCGCGGTGATCGCGACGAGGCCCGCGAACGCGCAGGCGACGGGCGCGATCGCGAGGCCGTCGGTGCCGACGCGGTGCGCGACGACCAGCGCGACGCCGCCGAAGCCGAGCGCGAGTCCGGCCCACTGCCGCGCGCCGGGCCGCTCGCGGCCGGACGCGAGCCACGCGGCGGTGAGCACCGGCTGCAGGTTGACGATCAGCGCGACGAGGCCGGCGCTCATGCCGAGCGCGACCGCGGTCCAGACGCCCGCGAGGTAGCCCGCGTGCAGCATCAGGCCGGCGACGGCGAGGTGGCGCGCGTCGCGCCACGACGGCCACGGCGCACGGGCCGCGAGGATCAGCGGCCCCAGCACCACGAGGGTCGCGGCGAAGCGCAGCGCGAGGAAGCCGAGCGGCGGCACGTGCGGCATCGCGAGTCGCGCGACCACGAAGCCGGTCGCCCAGAGCACGACGAACACCGCGGGCACGACGATGCCCAGGCCGCCGTCGGCGGCCGCCGCGACGCGCACGTTCACCGGACGGGCGCCGGCGGCGGACGGCGCACCGGGCCCGAGGCCGCATGGGCGGCGGCCTCGCGGACCGTGCCGAAGTGGATGTCGACGATCCGCTCGATGTCCGGGCAGTAGCCGCCGCCCATCGCGACCGCCACCGGCAGCCCGCGCGCGCGGGCGAACGCGAAGACCCGCCGGTCGCGCTCGGCCACCCCCGGGATCGACAGCGCGAGCCGCCCGAGGCGGTCGCCGGCGTAGACGTCGGCGCCGGCGAGGAAGATCAGGAAGTCGGGCTCGAAGCGCCGCGCGAGGCCCTCGAGCGCCGCGTCGAGCGCGTCGAGGTAGGCGTCGTCGCCGGTGCCGTCGGGCAGGTCCGTGTCGAGGTCGCCCTCGCAGCGGTGCCGGAACGGGAAGTTGCGCGCGCCGTGGATCGACAGCGTGAACACCGACGCGTCGTCGCGCAGGATCTCCGCCGTGCCGTTGCCCTGGTGGACATCGAGGTCGACGATCGCGACGCGACGCGCCCGCCGCTCCGCCTGCATCAGCCGCGCGGCCACCGCGACGTCGTTCAGGCAGCAGAAGCCCTCGCCGCGGTCGCGCCCCGCATGGTGCGTGCCACCCGCGAGGTTGGCCGCGGCGCCGTCCTCGATCGCGGCGCGGCAGGCGGCGATCGTCGCGCCCACCGAGCGGCGCGAGCGCTCGACCATCTCGGGCGACCACGGGAAGCCGATCTGCCGCTGCTCGAGCGGCGTGAGGCGGCCGAGGCTCAGCCGCTCGATCCAGTCGGGCGTGTGCGCGAGCGCCAGCACGCCGTCGGTCGCGGGCTCGGGCTCGGCGAGCACGACGTCCGGCAGGCATCGCTCGATCCGCTCCCGGAGCAGCCGGTACTTGGCCATCGGGAAGCGGTGACCGTCCGGCAGGGGCAGCACGAAGCGGTCGCTGTAGAAGGCTCGCACCCGCCGAGTCTACCTTTTGTTGCGACGCACAAAAAAAGTTCTTGACATCGACATCGTCGACCCTATAATCGGTTCTGTTGCAGCGCACAACGCTGCGTCGCCAACCGTGAATGCCCCTGGAAGCGGTTGATTCAATTCATCAAAATCTACCGAAGAGGTCATCATGTTCACTACCCCGGATCAGATGGTTGCGATGCACAAGGCTGCGCTCGAATCGTTCCAATCGGTCGCCGCCAAGTCGTTCGAAGGCTTCGAGAAGCTGGCCGAGCTGAACCTGGCCGCCACGAAGAGCACCTTCGAGGAGTCGGCCGAGCAGTTCAAGGCCCTGCTCGAGGTCAAGGACGTCAAGGCGCTGGCCGACCTGGCCGCCGGCTCGGCCCAGCCTGCCGCCGACAAGCTGACCGCCTACGCGAAGCACGTCTACGAGATCACCAGCGAGACCGGCTCGGAGATCACCAAGCTGATCGAGAAGCAGCTGGCCGACTCGAACAAGCAGCTCTACGCCGCCATCGACGCGCTCGGCAAGAACGCGCCGGCCGGCAGCGAAGGCGTCGTGACCTTCATGAAGTCGGCGGTCTCGGCGGCCAACACCGCGTACGACCAGGTCAACAAGGCGACCAAGCAGGTCGTCGAGCTGGCCGAGGCGAACCTGAGCGCCGCGGCCAAGACCGCGACGGCCGCGGCGCCGCGCGCGAAGAAGGCGGCCTGAGGCGCCGCGACGCCTGCGGGGTGCACGAGCGCCCCGCGCGTCGAAGCCTGATCGTCTCCTCCCGCGTCGCCCTCTCCTCCTCCGCGACGCGTTCGGCCCGGATCCGCAAGGAGACCGGGCCGATTCTCTTTCCGGCGGCCGCGTGCCTCAGCCGATCGTGCCCCCCAGCGCCAGCACGCCCGCGCGCAGCCGCTCGAACGCCGGCTCGACCTGGTCGGCCGCGCCCTTCGCGCCCAGCTCGATGTGGCGGCGCGCGCCGCCCTCGCCCACCGACGGCAGGCTGTAGACCTTGATGCCGCCGAACTCGCGCTCGACCGCCTCCATCAGCGGCGTCAGCGTGGACTCGGCGAGCTCGTGGACCAGCATCGAGCGGTCGCCGCGCGACTCGCGGTGGAAGAGGTCCGCGTAGTGCGCGTCGAGCACCTGCTCGATCATCGGCCAGGCCATCACCGGGAAGCCCGGCACGAACCAGTGCCGCCCGACGTTGAAGCCCGGGATCCGGTTGAACGGGTTCGGGATGATCGCCGCGCCCTGCGGGAACTCGCCCATCTTCAGCCGCTGGCGGTTCTCGGGCGCGGCCATGTCGGCGGCGGCCTTGCCCTCGCGCGCCATCTCCATCGTGCGCTCGGTGATCAGCCGCTCGGCCTCGGGGTGCAGCGCGAGCGGCACGCCCAGCGCCGCGGCCGCGGCCTGCCGGGTGTGGTCGTCCGGCGTCGCGCCGATGCCGCCGCAGGAGAAGACCACGTCGTCCGACGCGAAGGTCTCGCGCAGCGTCGCCACCAGCCGATCGCGTTCGTCGCCGAGGTAGCGCGCCCAGGACAGCTGCAGGCCGCGCGCGCCGAGCAGCTCGACGACCTTCGCGAAGTGCTTGTCCTGACGCTTGCCCGAGAGGATCTCGTCGCCGACGATGATCAGACCGAAGGTGGCCACGTGTGCTGCTCCGAAGGACCGGTGAACGAAGGGACCGCAGTATGCCCTCTCGGCGCGGAGCGGCCCGCGAAGCCCGAGCGTCGGCCACGCCGCCCGCGGGCCGCGCGGCGCGGCCTCAGGCCCGGCCGAACCAGCGGCCGATGGCGCGCGTCTGCTGCGCCCAGAACCCGTGGCCGTAGTCGCGGCCCGCGAGCTGGTCGCGGATGCCGGTGGGCACGAAACCCGGGCGGAAGTCGGCGGTGCGGAAGACGATGTCCCAGAGCGGGAACAGCACCGCGAAGTTCACGCCGCGCGCCCGCCCCTCGTGGCCGTAGCCGATCGCGTGGTGGAGCCGGTGCCAGCTGGGGCTGACCAGCACGCCCTCGAGCGGGCCGGGCCAGCGCCAGCGCAGGTTCGCGTGCTGCAGGCTCTGCAGCACGCGCGAGGCGATCGTCAGCGCGACGAACTGTCCCGGCGACGCGCCGAGGGCCACCGCCACCAGCGCCATCGCCGCGTCGCGGATCAGGTCGTCGAGCAGGTGGTTGCGGTTGTCGCTCCAGAGGGTCATCTGCCGCTGGCTGTGATGGACCGCGTGCAGCGACCACCACCAGTCGAAGCGGTGCTGCCAGCGGTGCAGCCAGTAGTCGACGAAGTCGAAGAGCAGCAGGTAGATCGCGAAGCTGACCAGCGGCAGGTCGGTCACGCCGGGCCACAGCTGGTCGACGTTGATCCGCGAGAAGCCCAGCAGCCGCAGCTGGCCCTCGAGCGCGTCGAGCAGCGGCGTGAGCAGCGCGAACACCACCAGCGCGAAGCCGCCCAGCCGATGCAGCAGCGTGTAGAGCACGTCGGTGCGGATCGCCGCGCGGTCGGTCACCGGCTCGGCGGGCCAGCGGCGCTCGAGCGCTCCGAGCACGACCCAGAGCACCACGCATTCGATCGCGCCGAGCACGACCCACTCGGTGAAGTCGAACAGCTCCTCGCCGTAGCGCATCCAGCCGAGCGCGTAGAGCATCGGCTGCACCACCGTCTCGAACAGCCAGCGCTGCGGAACGTGGACGAGCGCGTCGAGCCAGCCCAGGATCGTGTCCATCGTGATGCGGGCGCGTCCTTCAGCGCCGATGGTCGGGGTGCTCGCGCAGCGTCGCGAAGCACAGGCCCCGGGCCTTGAGCCCGGCGATCAGCGGGTCGAGCATCGGCGCGTACGGGTCCTGCCGCGACCAGATGCCCAGGTGGGCCATCAGGATGTCGCCGGCGCGGATCGACGACAGCGCCTGCTTCAGCAGCGCCTCGTTCGGGTAGCGGTCCGAGGGCAGCTCGTCGCCGAGGAAGCCGGCCGGCGCCCAGTGCACGTGCGCGAAGCCGCAGCCCTTCGCCGCGGCCATCGCCTGCGACGGCGCCTTGCCGCCGGGCGCGCGCCACAGCGGATCCAGCCCCTGGCCGGTGATCGCGCGAAAGCGCGTGCCGACCCGTTCGAGCTCGGTGCAGACGGCCTTCGCGTCCCAGCGCAGCGTGCGGCCGGCGTCGGCGCCGAACTGCGGCTTGACCGCCATCGTGCCGTCGGCGGCGGCCGCGCCCTTGAAGTAGACGTGGTCGTAGGTGTGGCTGCCGAACGCATGGCCTTCCTTCGCCCGTGCCCGCCAGTAGTCGGCCCAGCCGTCGTCGAGCGAGAAGTCGCCGTTGGGGGTCTTCTCGTTGGCGAGGAAGAACGTGGCGCGGACGTCGTGCTTGCGCAGGATGCCGGCGATCCGCTCGGCCTCGCGCATGTTGCCGGTGTCGAGCGTCAGATAGACCGCCGCGCCCGGCGCGCAGGACGCGGCCTGCGCGCCGGGCGCGGCGAGCGCGGCGACCAGCGCGGCCGTCGTCGCGACCGTCGAATGCGACGCGCGCGCCGCTGCGCGGCCCCGCACGGTGCGGTCGTCGCGGCTCCCGCCGACGGTCGGGACGGCGGGCCCCATCAGAGCAGCGGCGCCCGGTTGTGCAGGTAGATCCCGTGCGGCGAGCGGCCGACCGGGATCGTGCGGACGACCTTGCGCTGGGCCATGTCGACCACGGACACCTGCTTGGCGAAGCGCGAGGTGACCCACAGCAGCTTGCCGTCGGCGGTCAGCTCCATGCAGTCGGGGCCGCCCGGCACCGGGATCTGGCCGACCACCTTGAGCTCGTTCATGTCGAGGATCGAGATGGTGTTGTCGACGCGGTTGCTGACCAGCAGGTGGCGCTTGTCGCCGAGGCCGCGGAAGTTGTGCGCCCCCTTGCCGGTGCGGATCTTCGCGACGGTCCTGCGGGTCGCGATGTCGACCACCTCGACATGGTCTTCGCCCATCACGCCGACGAACAGCGACTTGCCGTCGGGCGAGACGACGATGCCCGCCGGCTGCCTGCCGACCTTGTGCTTCCACGAGACCGTCTGCGTCGGCACGTCGATCGCGGCGATCTCGTCGCTCTCCTGCAGCGTCACGTAGACCGTGCGGCTGTCGGCCGAGAACCACAGGTGGCTCGGCGCCTTCGGCAGCGCGATCTGCCTGACGAGCTTCTTCTCCTTGCCGTCCCAGCCGTAGACGTCGACCCGATCGAGCCGAAGCGCGGCGGTGGCGAACCACTTCTCGTCGGGCGAGAACGCGAGCTGGTAGGGGTCGTCGATGCCGCGCAGCCGGCCGAGCACCTTGCCGGTCATCGGGTCGAGGAAATGCAGGTCGTTGCTGACCGCGTTGGCCACGATCAGCCGCTGGCCGTCGGGCATCGGGTACAGGTGGTGCGGCTCCTTGCCGACGTCGACGCGGCCCACCTCCCTGAAGGTCTGCTGGTCGATCAGCGAGACCGAGGCGTCGCGCGAGTTCAGCACGATCGCGACCTGGGCCGCGGCCCACGACGGCAGCGCGAGCGTCGCGCAGGCGAGCGCGGCCGAGGCCGCGCGACGGAGCGAGGAGATCATCGTTGTCCTTTTCCCTGTGCCGGAACCGTCGGGCATGCACGTCACCGGATCGACTCCCAGACCTTCTGCAGCCGCTTGACGGACACCGGCACCGGGGTCCGCAGCTCCTGCGCGAACAGCGAGACGCGCAGTTCCTCGAGCAGCCATCGGAACTCGTCGAGCCGCGGGTCGTGGCGACCCTTGAGCGCCGACTGCGCACGCTGCAAATTCTGAAGCATCGGCGCGATCTCGGCCAACCTGTGGGCATCCCGTGCCGGGT
Organism: Pseudomonadota bacterium; assembly: GCA_046046245.1. GTDB lineage: Bacteria > Pseudomonadota > Gammaproteobacteria > Burkholderiales > Burkholderiaceae_E > UBA4615. The sequence goes on from JBJOKE010000050.1 coordinate 18,376, forward strand.
CGGCGCGCAGTTTGTCCAGACGGGCGGAGGCGGCCTTCAGGTAGCGTGCCACGTGCGGCAGCCGGGCCGGGTCGGTGGTCGCGACCCAGCCTTTCGGCAGCAGCGCGGCGAGCTGCTGGGCGACGTCGGTCGCGGCCTGCGGGAAGCCCTTCGCGCCGGCGAGCTTCTTCTGCAGCGCCGCGTGCTCCGCGAGGATCGCGCCGACCGTGCGGGCGAGTTCCTGGCCGATCAGCGCGAGCCGTGGCCGGGCCTCGGCCACGCGGGCCTCGAAGGCCGTGCGGTCGGCGGGCAGCGGCTCGGCGAGCGCCGCGCGGTCGAGCACCGCGGCGACCAGGTCGCGCCTGAAGTCCTCGGCGCTGCCGAAGGGCATGAACTGCATCGTGAGCCGCTGCGCGTCGGGCAGGTTCTTCTCCAGCCACTTCAGCGGCTCGCGCAGCGCGATCGCGAGCAGGCGACGCAGGCCCGCGCGGTGCTCGCGCCCGGCCCGTTCGGGCTCGTCGAAGACCTGCAGCGCCACCGCGTCGCCACGGTCGACGAGCGCCGGATAGCCGATCAGCGTCTCCTCGCCGCGGGGACCGACCGCGAGCTCCAGCAGCTCGGGCAGCTCGCCGAAGGACCAGTCGGTGAAGCGCTCGCCGGCGCTGCGGACGGCGGGGGCCAGCGCCGCCGTCGAGGCCGCGGCCGATGCGGCGACGCCCGGGCGCTCGGCGCCGTCGGCGCCCGCGGTCCGGGCCGCCGGCGGCCGGGC
>JBJOKE010000059.1:0-143311 GCA_046046245.1 Pseudomonadota bacterium
GTAGCAGAAACATCTGCTGGGGGTCGTACGGCAGGTAGCTCGCGCTCATGCACTCAAACCTACCAAAAAACGCCTCGCTCAAGTCAGGCTTCGTGGCGCTCTGCCGCCCAGACTCCTAGCGGAAGTCCCCCACTGCCGGCCGGTGCGCAGCGCGACCATAATGGGCAACGGGTCGGCGTCGCGGCCCGCAGCCGTTCCGCCGGAGCCCGCCGTGCCCGACCCCGCCGATCCCGCCCTCACGACCACCGCCACGCCGCGCCGGGTGCTGCTGGTCGAGGACAACCCCGTGGTGGCGGCGGCGACCGGCGAGGTGCTGCGCAGCCTCGGCTGGGAGGTCGAGCACGCCCCCCACGCCGAGTCGGCGCTCGAGCGGATCGACCGCGGCCACGTGCCCGACGCGGTGCTCGCCGACATCGCGATGCCCGGCGACTTCGACGGCGCACAACTCGCGGTGCACCTGCGGCGCACCCACCCCACGCTGCGCGTGGTGCTGATGACCGGCTACATCGCCGAGGTCCACAAGGCCTCGGTCGAGGGCGGGTTCGTGCTGCTGCCCAAGCCCTGCTCGGCGTCGCGGCTCGCCGCGGCGCTCGACCCGCGCGACTGACCGGGCGGGCGCGGATCCCGCGCGCGGCATGCGAGGCGGACGACCCGGGGTGACCGGATCGCCGCCGGCGGCCTCAGCGGCCGCCGAACTCGAACTGCGAGACGGCGCCGGCGAGACGCTCGGCCTGGTCCTTCAGGGTGATCGCCGCCGCCGCGCTCTCCTCGACCAGCGCGGCGTTCTGCTGCGTCATCGCATCGAGCTCGCCGACCGACCGGTTGACGAGACCGACCCCTGTGCTCTGCTCGTTCGCGGCACGGCTGATCTCGCCGATCAGCACGCCGGTCTCGCGCACCGACTCCACGATCCGGCCCATCGTCTCGCCCGCCTCGCCCACCAGGCGCGAACCCTGCTCGACGCGGCCGACCGACTCCTCGATCAGCGACTTGATCTCGCGGGCCGCCCCGGCGCTGCGCTGCGCGAGCGTGCGGACCTCGCTGGCCACCACCGCGAAGCCGCGCCCCTGCTCGCCGGCCCGGGCGGCCTCGACCGCGGCGTTCAGCGCGAGGATGTTCGTCTGGAACGCGATCCCGTCGATCACGCCGATGATGTCGGCGATCTTGCGGCTGCTCTGCGTGATCTCGGCCATCGTCGCCACCACCTGCTCGACCGCCTGGCCGCCGCGGATCGCGACGTCGGACGCGACCGACGACAGCCGTTCCGCCTGCTCGGAATGCTCGGCGGTCTGGCGGATCGTCGCCGACAGCTGCGCCATCGACGAGGCCGCGCGCTGCAGGTTGGCCGCGGTCTGTTCGGTCCGCGTCGACAGGTCGCTGTTGCCCTGGGCGATCTCGACCGATGCCGTCCGCACCGACTCGGCGGTCACCGCGACCTCGCGCAGCGTGCCGCCGATCCGCGACAGCGCGCCATGCAGGTCGCTCGCCGCGGGCGTGGAGACGGTCACGGCCGACAGGTCCAGCCGCAGCCGGTCGCGCTCGCCGCGCATCGACTCGGTCACCAGCGCGAGCTCGGCGCCGAGTCGCGCGTCGTTCTCGAGGCGGCGGGCCATCAGCACCTGCAGCGTGGTCTGCACGACCACGTAGGACGCATGGGTCACGACCAGGGTCCAGCTCGGCGCGGTGAAGCAGACCGTGCTCCAGCCCAGCTGCTGCATCAGGTTGAAGGACACATGGTGGACGGCGATCGTGCCGGCGGCGACCACGATCGGCTTCCAGTCCCGGTAGGCGAGCAGGAACGCGAGGCTCACGAAGACGCCGAAGTGCATCTCGGATTGCCCGCGGGCGACCTGGATCTGCAGCGCCGTGACCGCCATGAACGCGAAGCCCATGTAGAGCCGCGTCGCGAGCGAGCCGGGCGCCGCGCTCACCAGCGCGGCGGCGACGCCCACGAGCGGGATGCCGACCGCGAGCGCGGTGACCGGGTCGCCGTGCTGCAGGCCGAGCGCGACGGCCGCCGCCGCGCAGACGGCGAGCACGGCGAGGAGCATCCGGTCGGCGGACGAGTAGACCCGCGACATCGCGTCGCCACCGGAGCCGGCGGACGAGGTGGACACGGGGACGGGGACGGCGGCGGAGGCGGAGTCGGGATGCGGTGTCATGCGGGCGATCGTCCCACCGCGACGCGCGGTCCGATCGCCGGAAATGCGGCGGGCCGCGACGACTCGCACGGGCGCCGGCCCCGAGCCGCCCGCCCGCCGGCGCTGCCGGCGGGACCGGTGGTCAGCCGCCCTGGATCGGCGAGACGGCCGCGCCGGAGGGCACCGGCGTCGACGGCGCCGGAGTGCCTGGCCGGGCCGGGCCGCCGTGGCCGCCGTGGCCGCCGTGGCCGCGGGGACCGCGCGGGCCGGCGCCGTCGCGGCCGCCCATCTGCGCGTGCATCGCGTCGCGGAACGCGCGACGCTCGTCCGGGCCGAGCGCGCCGTCGCGGTTCGTGTCGGCGGCGTCGAACGCGCGGGATGCCTGCTCGGCCATCGCCTTCTGCGCGGCGTCGAACTCCGCTCGGCTCACCATGCCGTCACCATCGGTGTCGAGCCGCTGGATCATCCGCTCGCCGCGGTCGCCGTGCGGGCCCCGGTGGCCGTGATGGCCGTGGCCGCCCTGGGGCCCGGGGCCCGGCACCGGGGCGGCCTGCGGCGCAGGCGTCGGAGCCTGGGCGAGCGGCGCGGCGGCCGGCAGCGAGGGGGCCGCGCCGGTCTGGGCCGCCGCGAGGCCGGCGGCGAGCGACAGGGCCGCGGCGGACGCGGCGAGGAGGGCATGACGGGTCGAGGGGGTCATCGTGGGCTCCATGGGAGGTGGGAGAGCCCCGATCGTCGCACCGGGCGACCCGCCACGCCGAGCCGCATTACCCGGCGTTGCCGCGGTTACAGCCGTTGCATCCGCCTGACGCGTTTCTTCACGCGGGCGGCGTCAGCGGGTGTCCTCCGGCGCGCGGTACGGGCTGTGCAGGTCCACCGGCTTGGCCGAGCGGCGCCGCGCGCGGATGTTCAGCATCTCCACGACCGTCGAGAAGGCCATCGCGAAGTAGACGTAGCCCTTGGGCACGTGGTTGTCGAATCCTTCGGCGATCAGCACCACGCCGACCACGACGAGGAACGACAGCGCGAGTACCTTGATCGTGGGGTGCGCCGACACGAAGCGCCCGATCGCGCCCGCGAACACCATCATCAGCGCCACCGACACGATCACCGCCGCGATCATCACCCGCACGTCGTCGACCATGCCGACCGCGGTGATGATCGAGTCGAGCGAGAACACCAGGTCCACGATGAGGATCTGCAGGATCACCGCGCCGAACGTCGCCTTCACCGCGCCCGCTGTCGTGCCCTGCTCGCCCTCGAGCGAATGGTGGATCTCGGTGGTGCTCTTCCACACGAGGAACAGGCCGCCGCCGATCAGGATCAGGTCGCGGCCCGAGATCTCCTGGCCGAACACGGTGAACAGCGGCTCGACGAGGCCGACGATCCATGCGAGCACGAGCAGCAGGCCGATCCGCATGAACATCGCCATCGCGAGGCCCAGGCGCCGCGCGAGCTCGCGCTTCTCGGGCGGCAGCTTGTCGACCAGGATCGAGATGAAGATGATGTTGTCGATCCCGAGCACCAGTTCGAGCGCGGTCAGCGTCGCGAAGGCGATCCAGGCCTGGGGGGAGGCGAGCAGCTCGAGCATCGGGGGTGGGTCCGGTGAGGGGAGACGTGCGGCGCGCGGGCCGCCGGGCCGGGTGCGTCAGGCGGTGGCCGCCAGCGCCCGGTCGAGATCCCAGAGGATATCGTCGACCGACTCCAGTCCGACCGAGAGCCTGACCATGTCGGGGGACACCCCGGCCGCGCGCTGCTCGGCCTCGGACAGCTGGCGGTGGGTGGTCGAGCCCGGATGGATCACCAGCGTCTTCGCGTCGCCGACGTTCGCGAGGTGCGACAGGAAGGTGCAGGCATCGATGAAGCGCTCGCCGGCGAGCTTGGCGTCGCCGCCCGCGCCCGGCTTCACGCCGAAGGACAGGATGCCTCCCGCGCCCTTCGGCAGGTAGCGCGTCGCGAGCGCGCGGTACGGGCTCGAGTCGAGGCCCGGGTAGTTGACCCAGGCGACCCGCGGATGCTCCGACAGGAAGCGGGCCACGCGCCCGGCGTTCTCCACGTGCCGGTCCATCCGGACCGGCAGCGTCTCGATGCCCTGCAGCAGCAGGAAGGCGGACAGCGGCGCGAGCGTGGGCCCGAGCGTCCGGGCGGTCTCCATCCGGCAGCGCATCGTGAAGCCGAAGTCGCCGAAGGTCTCGTAGAAGCGCACGCCGTGGTAGCCCTTGCTGGGCTCGACCATCTCGGGGAACCGGCCGTTGTCCCAGGGGAATCGGCCGCTCTCCACGATCGCGCCGCCGAGCGTCGTGCCGTGGCCGCCGAGGTACTTGGTGACCGAGTGCACGACGATGTCGGCACCGTGCTCGATGGGCCGGCACAGGTAGGGCGAGGCGAGCGTGTTGTCGACCACCAGCGGCACGCCGTGCGCGTGGGCGATCTCGGCGACCGCGGCGAGGTCGATCACGTTGAGGCGCGGGTTCGCGATCGTCTCGACGAAGACCGCCTTCGTGTTCGGCCGCAGCGCCGCGCGGAAGTTCGACGGCTCGTCGGGCTCGACGAACGTGCAGTCGATGCCGAAGCGCGCGAAGGTCACCGAGAACTGCGAGACCGTGCCGCCGTACAGCGTGTTGGCCGCGACGATGTGGTCGCCCTGCCGGCACAGCGTCAGCATCGCGACCATCTCGGCCGACATGCCGCTCGCGGTCGCGAGGCAGGCGCGGCCGCCCTCGAGCGCCGCGATCCGCTGCTCGAGCACCGCCACCGTCGGATTGCCGAGCCGGCTGTAGACGTTGCCGAAGGTCTGCAGGTCGAACAGCGCCGCCGCGTGCTCGGCCGAGTCGAACACGTAGGCGGCGGTCTGGTGGATCGGCACCGCGCGCGAGCCGGTCTCGGCGTCGGGGATCTGCCCGGCATGCAGGCACAGGGTCTCGATGCCGAAGCGGCGGTCGGTCATGGCGGTCTCGCGGGAACGGGGGTGCGGCTCAGGCCGCGGGCGGCAGCACGCCGTTCCAGCGCGGACGCTTCGCCGAGATGACCTTCGTGTCGACGCCGGCGAAGCCGAGCCCGCCGAACAGCCGGCCGTGCTCGATCTTCACGCAGCGGTCCATCACGCTCTCGAGGCCGGCCTCGCGCGCGAGCGCGTCGGCCTCGAGGTTCGTCACGCCGAGCTGCTGCCACAGGCAGCGTGCGCCGATCGCGATCGCGTCGCGGGCGATCGGCAGCACGTCGGCGGTCTTCCTGAAGACATCGACCATGTCGACCTTCACCGGGATCTCGCGCAGCGACGGGTAGGCCTTGCACCCCAGGATCTCCGGGTACTTCGGGTTCACCGGGATCACGGTGTAGCCGTGGTCGAGCATGTACTTCGCGGCGAAGTAGCTCGGCCGGAACCAGTCGGCCGACAGGCCGACCACGGCGATCGTGCGGTGCGTCGACAGCAGGCGGCGCAGGGTCTCGATGTCGTCCATCCGGAGGCCCTCAGGAACGCGGCCGGACCACGAGGGTGCCGCGCATGCCGGCCTCGTAGTGGCCCGGCTCGAAGCAGGCGATGCCGAGCTCCGCGGGTTCGGTGAAGGTCCGCCGCAGCGTGGCCGTGCGGCCGGGCTTCACGCGGACCGACGCGTCGCCGTGGTGGTGGGCGCCGCCGCGGCGCATCTCGGCCGCGTGTGCGGCGAGCTCGCGCTCGGTGCCGATCACCAGCTCGTGGGTCGCGCGGCCGACGTTGGCGACGACGAAGCGCACCGGCTGGCCCGCCGCGACCTCGATCCGGGACGGCGTGAAGCGCATCGCGTCGTCCATCTCGACGCGCACCTCCAGGACCGCGGCCGTGGCCGGGCCGCCGGCGGCGCCCGCCCCCGCTGCCGCGCCGGCGTCGGCCCCCGGGCCTGCGCCCGACGCGGCACCGGCGGAGGCCGGCCGGTCCGCTGCGGCGCCGTGGTCGTGATCGTGGTCGTGGTCATGCGCCGCCTGCTCGCCGTGCGAATGCGGGGCGGCCTCGAGGATCCCGAGGTCGTAGAGCTTCCACGCGGCCACCGAGCCCGCGGTCAGCACCACGCCGGTCACGAGCGCGTAGGGCACGAAGCCGCGCACCGGCGCGCCGTCGCGCGCGCGGGCCATCCGGAACGCCACCACGCTCATCGCGAAGCCGAGCGGCACCACCCACGCGCTGCGCGCCGGCGAGTCGGGAAAGTGCTGCAGGCCGCCGGTGAAGAAGCCCAGCCCGATCGATGCGACGATGCCGACGCCGAGCAGGTCGACCCAGCGCGGCGGATCGGGCATCGCGCGCCGCTCGAGCACCGCGCCCGCCAGGTAGGCGACGACGCCGAGCACGGCGGTGGCGAGCGAGCGCTCGCCGGAGAAGAAGCCGTGGTTGACGGCGCCGGCGATGAAGCTGATGCCGGCGTAGCGCAAGAGGGTGGCGAGATGTTCGGTCGCGAGGCTCATGGCAGACGTTCTAGCACATCGGCCGGCGCCCGCGCGAGGTTCACTCCGTGGGAAGGAATCCGTCGACCGACAGGTAGCGCTCGCCGGTGTCGTAGTTGAAGCCCAGCACCCGCGCGCCCTTGCCCAGCTCGGGAAGCTTCCTCGCGATCGCGGCAAGCGTCGCGCCCGACGAGATGCCCACCAGCATGCCCTCCTCGCGCGCCGAGCGCCGCGCCATCTCGCGCGCCTCCTCGGCATCGACGGTGATCACGCCGTCGAGCAGCGAGGTGTCGAGGTTCGCGGGGACGAAACCCGCGCCGATGCCCTGGATCGCGTGCGGCGAGGGCGCGCCGCCCGAGATCACCGGCGAGGCCGCCGGCTCGACCGCGAACACCTTCAGCGTCGGCCAGGCGGCCTTCAGCACGCGGGCCGCGCCGGTCAGGTGGCCGCCGGTGCCCACGCCGGTGATCAGCGCGTCCAGGCCCTCGGGGAAGTCCTCGAGGATCTCGGGGCCGGTCGTGCGCACGTGCACGTCGACGTTGGCGGGGTTCTCGAACTGCTGCGGCATCCACGCGCCCGGGATCTCGGCGACGAGTTCCTGCGCGCGCGCGATCGAGCCCTTCATCCCCTTCTCGCGCGGCGTCAGCACGAAGCGTGCCCCGTAGGCGAGCATCAGCCGGCGGCGCTCGACCGACATGCTGTCGGGCATCACCAGCACCAGCGCGTAGCCCTTCACCGCGGCGACCATCGCCAGCCCGACGCCGGTGTTGCCCGAGGTCGGCTCGACGATCGTGCCGCCCGGCTTCAGCATCCCGTTCCGTTCGGCCTCCTCGACCATCGCGAGCGCGATCCGGTCCTTGACCGAACCGCCCGGATTGCTGCGCTCGGCCTTGATCCAGACCTCGGCATCGCCGAACAGCCGGTTGATGCGCACGTGCGGCGTGCGGCCGATGGTGTCGAGGATGCTGCGGGCCTTCATGTCGGGGCTCCCGGAGGATGGAGAGGGGCCGGACGCGCCGCGGGCCGTCCGGTTCGCCGGACACGGTACCGCGCGGTCCGCGGCCCAGGCAACCTCGCGCGCGGCCATAATGGCCGACCCACCGCCTCCGGATCCGCAGCCATGTCCCTCGCCTACGCCGATTACCGCTCGCTGCGCCTCGTCCGCCACGACGACGGCGTGCTCGAGATCGTGATGACCTGCCGACCCGGCCAGAAGCTGCCGACCGCCGACGACCGCACCCACTTCGAGATGACCGAGGTCTGGCGCACGCTGGATGCCGACCCCGCGATGCGTGTCGCGGTCATCCGCGGCGAGGGCCGCGGCTTCTCGGCCGGCGGCGACGTCTCGCTGGTCGAGTCGATGGCCGACGACTTCCACGTCCGCACCCGCGTCTGGCGCGAGGCGAAGGACCTCGTCTACAACATGATCAACTGCACCAAGCCGGTCGTCTCCGCGATGCACGGCCCCGCCGCGGGCGCGGGCCTGGTCTGCGGCGTGCTGGCCGACGTGTCGATCGCCACCCGCGACGCCAAGCTCGTCGACGCGCACACGCGGCTCGGCGTTGCCGCCGGTGACCATGCGGCGGTGATCTGGCCGCTGCTGTGCGGGATGGCCAAGGCGAAGTACTACCTGATGCTCTGCGAGCCGATGTCCGGCGAGGAGGCCGAGCGCATCGGCCTGGTGTCGCTGGTCGTCGACGACGAGGCCGCGCTCCAGGCGAAGGCCTTCGAGGTGGCGCGCCGCCTCGCGCGCGGCAGCCAGACCGCGATCCGCTGGACGAAGTACGCGCTGAACAACTGGCTGCGCAGCGCGGGCCCGGCCTTCGACGCGTCGCTCGCGCTGGAATTCATGGGCTTCGCCGGCCCCGACGTGAAGGAGGGCGTGGCCGCGATCCGCGACAAGCGCGCGCCCGAGTTCGACGGCCGCGAGCCGTTCTGAGGAGAGCCCCGTGGCGCTGCTGATCCTGAGCAAGCCGATGCCGCCCGAGCCCTTCGCGCAGGCGCTGCGCGAGCGCGGCTGGACCCATCCGATCCACACCACGATCGACGGCGACTGGGACCCGGCCTCGATCCGCTGGATGATCGCCTGGCGCCTGCCCGCCGGGGTGCTGCCTCGGCTGCCGAGGCTCGAGCTGCTGTTCAACTGCGCGGCCGGCGTCGACAAGCTGCTCGCCACGCCCGACCTGCCGCCCGGCCTGCCGATCGCGCGGGTCACCGACGATGCGCAGGCGCTCGAGCTCGCCCAGTACGTGGTGCACGCGGTGCTCGACCACCTGCGCCTCGCGCCGACCTACCGCGCGCAGCAGGCCGCGCGCGACTGGACGCGCCACCGGGCGCCCGCGGTCGGCGTGCCGGCGCTGGTGCTGGGCATGGGCCCGATCGGCCGCGCGATCGCGCGCTCGCTCGCCGCGCTCGGCTTCCGGGTCACCGGCTGGAGCCGCACGGCGCACGCGATCGACGGCATCGAGACCGTGGCCGGCGCCGACGGCCTCGCGCAGGCGCTGCCGCGGGCACGCGTGCTGGTCTGCGCGCTGCCGCTCACGCCGCAGACCGCGGGCATCGTCGACGCCGCGGCGTTCGCCGGACTGCCGCGCGGCGCGTTCTTCGTGAACATCGGCCGCGGCGGCCACGTCGTCGAGCCCGACCTGGTCGCCGCGCTCGCGAGCGGGCAGCTCGGCGGCGCCGCGCTCGACGTGCAGGTCAACGAACCGATGGCCGCCGACGATCCGCTGTGGACCGCGCCGAACCTCACGATCACGCCGCACGTGGCCGGCCAGCTGTCGCCGGCTGCGGTCGCCGCGCAGTTCGCCGACGAGGTCGCGCGCCTCGAACGCGGCGAGCCGCTGCGCCAGCCGGTCGATCGCGAGCGGGGCTACTGAGGCGATCGCCTTCGTCGTTGTGGAGCCGTCGGCGCTGCTGCTATCGTTCGCCGACTCCCACCCACCGCGAGGCGGACGATGGCATCCGGCGCATCCAAGGCGTTCGACATGGGCAAGATGGCGATCGGCGGCATCGGGCAGATGCTCGACAGCGTGGAGTTCGTCAAGCGCGCGTGGTCGACGCTGAACATCCCGAGCCAGATGGTGCCCACCGTCGACATCGACGAGCTCGACAAGCGCATCGCCGACCTGAAGGCGGTCGAGCAGTGGCTGAACGTGAACCTCAGCATGCTGCACGGCACGATCCAGGGCCTGGAGATCCAGCGCGGCACGCTCGCGGCGGTCAAGGCATTCGGCGCGTCTTTCGGCGCCCTCGCGCCGCAGGCGGCGGCGCCCGCACCCGCACCCTCGCGGCCGAAGCCCACGCTGCGCACGCCCGCACCGGCCGCGGCGCCCGCGCCGGCTCCCGAACCGGAGCCCGAGCAGCGGGCCGGCGCGCCCGGGACGGGCGGCGGCGCGACGGGCGAGGCCCAGGCACCGGCGATGCCGGGCATCAACCCGGGCGTCTGGTGGAACCTGCTGCAGCAGAACTTCAACCAGGTCGCGCAGGCCGCGCTGAGCGGCGGCGGGCTTCAGGACGCGGCGGTGACCGCGATGAAGGCCGCCGGCGGGCTCGCCGGTGCGGCGATGCCCGGCCTCGGGCCCGCCGCCGGCAAGCCGGCCGCGAAGCCCGCGACGAAGCCGGTCGCGAAGGCCCCCGCCGCCCGCAAGCCGGCCGCGAAGAAGAAGCGCGCGCCGGCGAGGAAGGCTGCGAAGGCCGCCGCTCCGTGACACGGTTCCTGCACGGCCATGCGACCCATCCCGACTGGCGGATGGCGACCGAGCTGGCGCTCGCGCAGGTCGACGGCCGGCGCGGCACGCCGGGCTGGGCCCCGGGCGGCACCCTCGGCCTGGTCTACCTGACCGCGGGGCTCGCGCCCCGTGCCGACGAGATCGTCGCGCTGCTGCGGCAGCGGACCGGCATCGCGCACTGGGCGGGGACGGTCGGCCACGCGATCGTGGCCACCGGCGCCGAGTACGAGGACGAACCGGCGATCGCGCTGATGCTCTGCGACCTGCCCGAGGGCGCGTTCCGCGTGTTCTCGGGCGCGGCGCCACCGCCGCCGCCCGGCGCGCGGACCGCGTCGGGCGCGGTGGCCGCGCAGGCGGCGCTCGTCCATGCCGATCCGGCCACTCCCGAGCTCGCCGAGCTGGTCGAGGACATGGCCGTGAAGGTCGCCTCCGGGATGCTCTTCGGCGGCATCTCGAGCGGGCGGGCGGAACCGCTGCTGCAGATCGCCGATCGCGTGCTGTCGGGCGGACTGTCGGGCGTGGTGTTCTCGTCCGAGGTCGACCTGCGGATGCGCGTCACGCAGGGTTGCGCGCCGCTCGCCGGCGAGCACGTGATCTCCGACTGCAGCTCCAACCTGATCCGCGCGCTCGACGGCCGCCCGGCGCTCGACGTGCTGCTCGCGGACCTCGGCGTCGACGAGGCGGTCCGCGCGACCCGCGACGGCGCGGCGCTGATGCGCGCGCTGCCGGCCGAGCGGATGCGCGCCGGGCTCTTCGTCGGGCTGGCCGGCGGCGACCAGCCGGCGCGCGGCCCGCGGCCGGGCTTCGGCGACTACCTTGTCCGCAACCTCGTCGGCATCGATCCGCACAACCGGCTGGTCGCGGTCGCGGCGCTGCCGCAGGAGGGGGACCGCGCGGTGTTCTGCACGCGCGACGCGCGGGCCGCGCGCGCCGACCTGGTCCGCGCCTGCACAGAGCTGCGCGACGAGCTCGAGACCGACGGCCTCGAGGTCCGCGGCGGCGTCTACGTGTCCTGCGTCGCACGCGGCCGCTCGCTGTTCGGTGCTCCGTCGGCCGAGGTCGGCCTGGTGCAGTCGCAGCTCGGCGACGTGCCGCTGGTGGGCTTCTTCGCCAACGGCGAGATCGCCCAGCACCGGCTGTACGGCTACACCGGCGTGCTGACGCTGTTCACCGGACCGCGCGCCGCCGGCTGAGGGTGCACCCTCAGAGCCGGTCCGCGTCGGCGAGCAGCCGGTCCCCCCAGTCGCGGATCGCCGCGCGCGCGTCGGCCGGCAGCCGCGCGACGCCCTTGGCCATCAGCGCCGTCCGAGGGTTCGCCGCGAGTGCCGGCTCGTGCGCGTCGAGGAACCGCCAGTACAGCGTCGTCATCGGACAGGCGCGCGGACCGGTGCGTACGTCGTGCGCGTACGCGCAGCCGCGACAGTGGTCGCTCATCCGGTTCACGTAGGCGCCGCTCGCCGCGTAGGGCTTGCTCGTGAAGCGGCCGCCGTTCGCGTACAGCGCCATGCCCGCGACGTTCGGCAGCTCGACCCACTCCACCGCGTCGACGTAGACGCCGAGGAACCACGCCTGGACCGCGCGCGGGTCGAGCCCGGCGAGCAGCGCGAAGTTGCCGATCAGCATCAGCCGCTGGATGTGGTGGGCGTAGCCGTCTCGCAGCGTCTGGCCGATCGCGTCGCGCAGGCAGGCCATCCGCGTGTCGCCGGTCCACCACCACGCCGGCAGCGGCCGCGCGTGGCCGAAGTGGTTCGCGTCCGCGAGCGCGGGCATGTCGAGCCCGTAGACGCCACGGACGAACTCGCGCCAGCCGAGCACCTGCCGAACGAACCCCTCGACCGCGGCGAGCGAGGGCGCGCCCGCGGCATCGTCGCGTCGCGCGCGCCACGCCGCGAGCACCGCGTCGATCACCTCGCGCGGATCGAGCAGCTTCAGGTTCAGCGACGACGACAGCAGCGCGTGCCAGCCCTGCGGCGTGTCGGTCCACATCGCGTCCTGGTAGCGGCCGAAGTTCACCAGACGCACATCGACGAAGCGCGCGAGCGCGACGAGGGCCTGCTCGCGCGTCACCGGCCACGCGAAGCGCGACAGGTCGCCGGGATGGTCGGGGAAGGTCCGCTCGACGAGCGCGATCACCTCGCGCGTGACCGCGTCCGGCTCGAAGCGCGCGGGCGGCGGGATCTCGCCGGGACCGGACTTCGGATACGTGCCGCGATTGTCCTCGTCGAAGTTCCAGCGGCCGCCCTCGGGCTCGCCGTCGGCGTCGACCAGCACCCGGTGGCGCTTGCGCATCCAGCGGTAGAAGGTCTCCATCCGCAGCTGCTTCGACGACCCCGCCCAGCGCGCGAAGTCGGCACTCGAGCACAGGAAGTGCGTGTCGGGCAGCACCCGCAGCGGCAGCCCGCGCGCGGCGCACAGGTCCTGCAGCCCGACGAGCAGGCGCCATTCGCCGGGTTCGGTCACCACCAGCGCGGCGGGCCGTCGGGTGTCCAGGATCCGCGCCAGCCGCTCGATCAGACCGGGACACGACGGGTCGTCGTCGAGGCGCACGTGGTCGACCGGCAGGCCCTCGGCCCGCAGCGCCTGCGCGAAGTGGCGCATCGCCGACAGGAACAGCACGGTGCGCGCCTTGTGGCTGCGCACGTGCGTGGACTCGCCGGGTGCCTCGATCAGGACGACGCGATCGGTTCGCGGGTCGACGGCCTCAAGGGCCGGGTTGCCTCGGCTGAGCTGGTCGCCGAGCACGAGCCGCAGCGACTCGACAGGCATCGGAGCAATAGAGGACATCGTCCCAGTTCTTCGCCCAGCGCTTGCGCCAGGTCATCGGCCTGGCGCAGTGCGCACAGGGCTTGCTGGGCAGGGACGCCTTGTTTCCACGGTGCGACGAGCTCACGGTGCCGCGGACCCTGCCGGCCCCGCCGCGACTCACTGCTGCTCGGGGTGGGCGTCCCGCCAGGCGCGGATCGCCGGCTGGATGTCGGAGAGCGCGTTCAGCACCTTGATGTCCTGCGGCGGACGGCGCTGCAGGATCGGGCAGTTGCCGCCCGCCCAGATCTCGGCCTCGGGCGGCAGCTTGCTGCGCAGCTCGACGAGGCTGTCGAGCACCTGGTTCGGGTTGACCACCGCCGAGAACGACAGCGCGACGACGTCGGCGCGGTGTGCGCTCGAGGCCAGCACGATGTCCCAGATCGGGGTCTGCACGCCCAGCGACACGCACCGGCAGCCCTCGAGCGCGAGGATCGCCTCGGCCATCAGCAATCCCAGGCCGTGCGGCTCCTGGGGGATCGTGGTCAGCAGCACGCGCGGGCGCCGGGCCGGCTGCGGGATCGTGCCGATCGCGCTGCGCAGCACGACCTGGATCGACTCGGTGTAGAGGTGCTCCTCGAACACCTCGACGTAGCCGCGCGCCCAGGCGTCGCCGATCATCCGCGTGAGCGGCGAAACGATCTCGGTGACGAAGCGCTCCATGCCGATCCGCAGCTGCGCCTGCGAGAGCGCGCGGCGCAGCGACTCGACCTCGTGGCCCTTGACCAGCTCGACGTAGCGCTGCAGGTCCTCGTGCTCGGCGTTCGCGTCGCCCATCGAGCGCGGCGTGACCGCCGAGCCGGTGGTCTCGGCCGCGAGCGACTGCAGCTGGTCGATCGGCAGGTGGATGACCTTGCCCGGACGATGGCCGGCATCCATGAGCCGGCGCAGCACCCGCAGCTTGTCCACCTGCTCGATCGGGTAGACACGCTCGCCGAACTGGTCGCGGTCCGGGTGGGGGAAACCGTACCGACGCTCCCAGACCCGAAGGGTGTCCTTCGAGAGCCCGGTATCTCGCTCCACGGCCGCGATGGTGCGCGACAGCGAAGGCGTGGCATTGCGGTCGTTCATGGAGAGTGCTGCTTCCCCGCCTCTGTCTGCCACCGGACCATCCTTGGACAATGAGGCGAATTGTCCAGGACAACTTTTGACCCGAGGCGTTTGGAAGCCTAGTATATGGCCGTCACCCTGCATTGACTAGGACAACATCGTGGGCGCGAGGGTCGGAAAGTCAGGCAGGTTGCTCGCGGCGGCCTTGACCCTCGTGGCAATGTCGATCTGCCCCGGCCTTGACCTGGACAAAGATGCAACCGCCCAGGTCGTGCCCCGGACGACGGGCCGGCCCGCGGCCTGTCCCGCGCTGCTCGACCGGACCCTGCCCAGGCTCCAGGACGATGTACCCCAGTCGCTGTGCCAGTACGCCGGTCAGGTGGCGCTGGTGGTCAACACCGCCAGCTACTGTGGCTACACGCAACAGTACGAGGGCCTCGAAACCCTGTACAAGCGGTACCGTGGACGCGGCTTCACGGTGCTCGGCTTCCCGTCGAACGACTTCGGGCAGCAGGAACCCGGCACCTCGAAGCAGATCGCGGACTTCTGCTTCAACACCTACGGCGTGGCCTTCCCGATGTTCGCGAAGACCGTCGTCGCCGGCCCGAAGGCGGATCCGCTGTTCGTCGAGTTGTCCAGGCAGAGCGCATCCGCGCCGAAATGGAACTTCCACAAGTGGCTGGTGGGCCGGGACGGCCAGGTGATCGCCGCCTGGCCGAGCGCCGTCGCACCGCTGGATCCCGCCGTGCTGCGGGAGATCGACCGGGCGCTGGCCCGCTGAACGGACCCGCCGCGGCGGGGACGGCGAAGTCCGCGTGGACTTGTCAGTCATTTCGTGACTTTCTGGTCAATGCCAGTTAGCATGGCTGTACGTGTCCACCCGGAGTCCGCCGAATGAACGCCCCCGAGAAGATCTTCCTCCCCGACGTCCAGTCGGACGCCGATCGCCGCAACCTCGCGATCCAGCGGGTCGGCGTCAAGGACATCACCCATCCGCTGACGGTGGCGACCGCCCGGGGCGCGCAGCCCACCGTCGCGAGCGTCGACATGTACGTCGCGCTGCCCCCCGACGTGAAGGGTACGCACATGTCGCGCTTCCTCGAGGTGCTGGCCGCCGCGCACGAGCCGGTCTCGCCCGCGATGCTGCAGGGCCTGATGGTCAGGATGCTCGAGCGGCTCGACGCCGACGCCGGCCACGTCGAGATGCGTTTCCCGTACTTCGTGATGAAGACCGCGCCGGTCTCGGGCGTCGAGAGCCTGATGGACTACCGGGTGACGCTGCGCGCCGAGACGAAGTCCGGCGTCACCACGGTGACGATGCAGGTGCTGGTGCCTGTGACCAGCCTGTGCCCGTGCTCGAAGAACATCTCCGAGTACGGCGCGCACAACCAGCGCTCGCACGTGACCATCGCGGCCACGCTGCGCGGCGAGCTGCCGGTCGAGGCGCTGATCGCGGTGGCCGAGCAGGCCGCGTCCTGCGAGCTCTGGGGGCTGCTGAAGCGCCCGGACGAGAAGTACGTGACCGAGCGCGCCTACGACAACCCGAAGTTCGTCGAGGACCTGGTCCGCGACGTGGCGATCGGCGTCGAGGCGATCGATGCGGTGTCGGCGTACGTCGTCGAATCGGAGAACTTCGAGTCGATCCACAACCACTCGGCCTACGCGCGCATCGAGCGCGTCAAGGCCTGAGCCTGGAGGCCGCCATGGGCGCCCCCCTCCGGATCGCGGTGGTCGGCGGCGGCATCGCCGGCCTGGGCGCGGCGCACCGCCTCGCGCCCCACCACCACGTCACCCTGTTCGAGGCCGGCGACTACGTCGGCGGCCACACCCACACGGTCGACGCGACCGTCGGCGGCGTCACCTTCCCGGTGGACACCGGCTTCCTCGTCTTCAACGAGCGCACCTATCCGAACCTGATCGCGCTGTTCGACGCGCTGGGCGTGCCCACCGCGGGCTCCGACATGTCGTTCTCGGTGTCGGTCGGGCCGCATGACTTCGAGTGGTGCGGCTCGAACCTCGCGTCGCTGTTCGCGCAGCCGTCGAACGCGGCGTCGCCGCGGTTCTGGTCGATGCTGAAGGACATCCTGCGCTTCAACCGCGAGGCCACCGCGCTGGCCCGCGACGCGGGCCGCGCGGCCGACGCCACGGTGCCGCTGGGCGAGTGGCTCGACGCGAACCGCTACGGACGCCCGTTCCGCGACGGCTACCTGCTGCCGATGGCCGCGGCGATCTGGTCGTGCCCCACCGCGACGATGCTCGCGTTCCCGGTCGGCAGCTTCGCGAGGTTCTGCGACAACCACGGGCTGCTGCAGGTCGCGAACCGTCCGCGCTGGTTCACCGTCAAGGGCGGCGCGCGGCAGTACGTCGAGAAGATCGTGGCCGGCCTGCAGCAGGTCCGCGTGTCGACGCCGGTGCGCGGCATCCTGCGCACGCCGCTCGACACGGCCCGCGACGGCCGCGACTCGGTCGCGGTGATCACCGACCACGGCCGCGAGACCTTCGATCACGTGATCCTCGCGAGCCACAGCGACCAGTCGCTCGCGATGCTGCGGGACCCGAGCGACGACGAGCGCGCGATCCTCGGCGCCGTGCCCTACCAGCCGAACCGCTCGTACCTGCACACCGACGTGTCGCTGATGCCGAAGCGCCGGCGTGCATGGGCGGCGTGGAACTACCTGAGCGGCGGCTCGTTCGACGCGCCGACCGACCGCCAGCGGTCGGTGGCCGTCACCTACTGGCTGAATGCCCTGCAGCCGCTGCCCTTCGACCGCCCGGTACTGGTCACGCTGAACCCGATCGAGCCGCCGCGCGAGGACCTCGTGCTGCAGGCCTTCGACTACTCGCACCCGGTGTTCGACACCGGCGCGATCGAGGCGCAGCGCCGCCTGCCGTCGATCCAGGGCCTGCGCAACACCTGGTTCGCCGGGGCCTGGACCGGTTGGGGCTTCCACGAGGACGGGCTGAAGTCCGGCCTCGCGGTGGCCGGCGCGCTGCTGGCGCGCGGCGACGCGGTGCGCGACGATCGGGCCCCCGCGGTCCGCGCGGCCGCCTGAGGCACGACACACGCGACGCGCGATGGACGACGCACCGCTGCAGCTGGGATTCGGACCGATCCGCCACACGCGGCTGCGGCCGGTGCGGCACGCGTTCGGCTACGCCGGCGTGTTCCTGCGGATGCGGATGGATGGCGGCGCGGCGCGCGCGGCCGCCGGCCGGCTGGGCCGCTGGTTCGGCTTCGACGCGGCCGCGCCGGTGTCCTTCCGCAGCGACGACCACGGCGACGGCAGCGGCGCGCCGCTCGACGCCTGGGCCCGCGCGCTGTGCCGGCAGGCCGGAGTCGCGGCCGACGGGGCGATCTGGCTGCACACCTTTCCTCGGGTGCTCGGCTACGCCTTCAAGCCGGTGAGCTTCTGGTTCTGCCACCGCGGCGACGGCGCGCTGGTGGCGGTGATCGCCGAGGTCAACAACACCTTCGGCGAGCGCCACTGCTACCTGCTCGCCGAACCCGACGGCGGGCCGATGGGTCAGGGTCGCGAGCTGCAGGCGACCAAGGTCTTCCACGTGTCGCCGTTCTGCTCGGTCGCGGGCCGCTACAGCTTCCGCTTCTTCAACCGGCCCGACCGCGCGCTCGCACGGATCGACCTGCACGACGACGAGGGGCCGCTGCTGCTGACCAGCCTGTCGGGCGAGCTCGTGCCGGCAGACCGTGCGGCCGTGCGTCGCGCGCTGTTCGGCCAGCCGCTCTTCACCATCGGCGTCATCGCCCGCATCCACTGGCAAGCGCTGCGGCTCTGGCTCGCGCGCGTCCCCTTCCACCGCAAACCCGAGCCCCCCGAGGCGTTCGTCACCCGAGGTCATCGATGAATCGTCATGCCTCCACGCGTCCGATGCTCGACGCCGAGTCCACGCTGCTGAACCCGGCCGGCGCGCCGATGCTCGACGGCGACGCGGCGTCCGCGGCCGCCTCCGAGCCGATGCCCGCGGCCGCCCGCGCGGTGATCGCGCTGCTGTCGCGGATGCGCGAGGGCCGGCTCACGCTGGTCACGCCCGGCGGCCAGGTGCTCGCCTTCGGCGCGGGCGATCCGCACGCCACCGTGCGGCTGTCGAACTGGGACGTGTTCGGCGCGTCGCTGTCGAAGGGCGACATCGGCTTCGCCGAGTCGTACATCGCCGGCGACTGGCAGACCGACTCGCTCGCCACGCTGATGCACGTGCTGCTCGTCAACCGGGACGTCGTCGAGCGGGCGATCTACGGCAGCTGGTGGGGCAGCCTCCTCTACCGCGTGCGGCACCTGTTCAACCGCAACAGCCGCGCCGGCAGCCGCCGCAACATCCACGCGCACTACGACCTCGGCAACCCGTTCTACGAGGTCTGGCTCGACCCGAGCATGACCTATTCGAGCGCGCTGTTCGGCGACGAGCCGGCGCGCTCGCTGCAGGACGCGCAGGACGCGAAGTACCGCCGGATCCTCGACCAGCTCGCGCTGCGCCCCGGCGCCCGCGTGCTCGAGATCGGCTGCGGTTGGGGCGGCTTCGCGGAGATGGCCGCGCGCGACGGACTGCACGTGACGGGCCTCACGCTGTCGACCGAGCAGCACGCCTGGGCGACCAAGCGGCTCGTCGACGCGGGTCTCGCCGACCGCGCGCGCTTCCTGCTTCAGGACTATCGCGACGAGCACGGCCGCTACGACGCGATCGTCTCGATCGAGATGTTCGAGGCGGTCGGCGAGCAGTACTGGCCGTCGTACTTCCAGACGCTGCGCCGCTGCCTCGCACCCGGCGGTCGCGCGGTGGTTCAGACCATCACCATCGACGAGTCGCTGTTCGACCGCTACCGCAAGTCGACCGACTTCATCCAGCAGTACATCTTTCCCGGCGGCATGCTGCCCTCGCCGACCGCGTTCGAGCAGGGCGCGGCGCGCACCGGCCTCGCGGTCGACGACCGCTTCGCCTTCGGGCGCGACTACGCGCGCACGCTCAAGCTCTGGCGCGAGGCCTTCGTCGCGAGCCTGCCGCGGATCACGGCGCAGGGCTTCGACACCCGCTTCGCGCGGACCTGGGAGTTCTACCTCGCCTACTGCGAGGCGGGTTTCTCGCAGGGCTCGACGGACGTCGTGCAGTTCACGCTGGCCGCGCCGGCCTGACCCGCGTGCCGACGCGCCGATCTCCGACCATGCCGCGCGCCCTCGTGTCCGCCGCCCTCGCCGTCGCGCTGCACGCGACGACGCCGGCCGCGCTGGCGAACACCGCCGACGCCCCGCCCTCGATCGCGCAGACGCTGGCCGAGCCTCGCCTGGCGGGAGAAGGCGACCTGCGCTGGTTCGGGCTGCGCGTCTACACCGCGCAGCTGTGGGTGGGCCGCCCCGGGTTGCGCATCGACCGGTTCACGACCGCGCCCTTCGCGCTCGAGTTGCGCTACGCGACCTCGCTCAAGGGTTCGGCGATCGCCGAGCGCAGCGTGCAGGAGATCGAGCGGCTGGGCTTCGGCGATCCGCAGCGCCGCACGCGCTGGGGCGACGCGATGAAGCGGCTGTTCCCGGACGTCGCGAAGGGCGACCGGCTGACCGGCGTCCACGAGCCCGGCCGCGGCGCGCGCTTCTTCCTCAACGACCGGCCGATCGGCGCGGTCGAGGATCCCGACTTCGCGAGCGCGTTCTTCGCGATCTGGCTCGACGAGCGGACGGTCGCGCCGGCGCTGCGCGAGTCGTTGCTGAGGCAGGCGGCTAACGACGGCGGAGGGTCGCGGTGAGCGCCTCGGGCGCGGCCCAGGCGACCGGCACGACCCCGGCCACCGGGTCGCCGCGCGACGGCAGGCCGCTGCGCGCCCGCGACTACGCGAGCTACGGCGCGCTGCGCGCACCGCTCGCGCTGCTCGAGCTGCCGCTCTTCGTGCTGCTGCCCACCTTCTACGCCGAGCGGCTCGGGGTGGACCTGACCGTGGTCGGTGCGGTGCTGTTCGTCACGCGCCTGCTCGACGCGGTGATCGACCCCGGCGTGGGCATCGCGCTCGACCGCCGCCCGGGCCGCGACACCTACCGCCGCGCGATCCTGTGGAGCCTGCCGGTGCTCGCGCTCGGCTTCGCCGCGCTCTTCCTGCCGCCGCCCGGCGTGCCGCTGGCCGCCTGGCTGGCGGTCGCGTCGGTGGTCACCTACCTCGCCTACTCGATCGTCTCGGTCGCCTACCAGGCATGGGGGGCGCGCCTCGGCGACGGGCCGCTCGAGCGCGTCCGCGTGACCGCGAGCCGCGAGGCCTGCGGGCTGGTCGGCGTGCTGCTGTCGGCGAGCCTGCTGATGCCCGATCGGGCGCCGTGGCTGGTCGCGCTCTTCGTCGCGGGGGCGGCGCTGACGGCGCTCTCGATCCGGGTCGCGCCGGCACCGCGCCTGCCGGAGGCCGCGCCCCCCCTGGCCACCGCCGCGCCGTCGATCGTCGCGCAGTTCGCCGCGAGCCTGCGCACGGTCTGGGCCAGCCAGGCGTTCCGGTGGATGCTCGCCGCGTTCATGATCAACGGCATCGCGACCGCGATCCCGGCCACCCTGGTGCTGTTCTACGTCGGCGACGTGCTGCAGGCGCGCGAGACGGCGCCCGGCTTCCTGATCGCCTACTTCCTCGCGGCCGCGGTCGGCATGCCCGCCTGGGTGCGCATCGCGCGCGTCGCCGGCCTGCGCAACGCGTGGCTGCTCGGCATGGCCCTGGCGGTCTTCGCCTTCGTCTGGGCATTCGGACTGCGGGCCGGCGACACCACCGCCTTCCTCGCGGTCTGCATCGTGACCGGCTTCGCGCTCGGCGCCGACCTCGCCGTGCCGCCCGCGCTGCTCGCCACCGTGCTCGCCGCCGACGACGGGCCGCGCCGCAGCGACGGCGCGTTCTTCGGCGTGTGGAGCCTCGCCACGAAGATCAACCTCGCCACCGCGGCGGGCCTGGCGCTGCCGGTGCTCGACGCCTTCGGCTACCGGCCCGGCGGATCCCCCGGAAACACCCTTGCGCTGTCGGCGACGTACGCGCTGCTGCCCAGTGCCCTGAAGCTGGTCGCCGGCTTCGTGCTGCTGCTCGCGCCGCTGCCGCCGGACGACCGCCCCGTCGAGGTGCCCCGATGAACGACCGCCTCCGCCTCCCTCCGTCCCGCCTGCTCGGCCGCCGCGCCGCGCTGGGCGGCCTGCTCGGCACCGCCGCGCTCGCGTCCGGCTGCGCCGGCCCGGACCCGTCGTCCTACGCGGCCGAGAAGCCCGTGCTGGACCTGCGCACCTACTTCGACGGCGACGTCGATGCCTGGGGCGTGTTCCAGGACCGCTCCGGCAAGGTCGTCCGCCGCTTCACCGTGAAGATGAAGTGCTCGTGGCAGGGCGACACCGGCATCCTCGACGAGGGCTTCACCTACTCCGACGGCAAGACCGAGCGCCGCGTCTGGACCGTGAAGCGCCAGCCCGGCGGCCGCTGGATCGGCACCGCCGCCGACGTGGTCGGCGAGGCGCAGGGCGTGTCCTCGGGCAACGCGCTGAACTGGCGCTACACGCTCGCGCTGGTCGTCGACGGCTCGACCTGGCACGTGGACTTCGACGACTGGATGTACCTGGTGGACGAGAAGGTGATGCTGAACCGCGCGACGATGAGCAAGTTCGGCATCCGCCTCGGCGAGGTGCTGCTCTCCTTCACGAAGCGCTGAGGACCGACGCCATGGGATCGAGCCTCCTCGACAACCGCTTCGCCCCGATCGAGCGTCCGTCCGCCGCGCCGACGCTGCTCGGCCCGATGAATCCGCCGATCGCGAACTGGGCGAACCGCCGCGTCTGGGTGGTCGGCGCCTCGAGCGGCATCGGCGCGGAACTCGCCCGCGCGCTGCGCCGCCGCGGCGCGCGCGTGGCCGTCTCCGCGCGCCGCGCCGAGGCGCTGCGCGACGCGATCGCCGACGACGCCGCAACCGGCGCGCCGCCGGCCGAGATCCTGCCGCTCGACGTCGTCGACGCCGACGCGGTCGCCGCCGCCTGCACCACGCTGCGCGAGCGCTGGGGCGGCATCGACCTCGTGCTCTGGGTGGCCGGCACCTATGCGCCGATGCGCGCGCAGGACTACCAGCTCGAGGGCGCGCGCCGGATGCTCGACACCAACCTGAACGCCGTGTTCGGCGGGCTGGCGTCGATCCTGCCGATGCTGCTGTCGCAGGGTCAGGGCGGGATCGCGCTGGTCTCGAGCGTCGCCGGCTACAGCGGGCTGCCGCAGGCGCTGGTCTACGGGCCGACCAAGGCCGCGCTGATCAACCTCGCCGAGTCGCTGTACCTGGACCTGCGGCCCTCGGGCATCGGCGTCTACCTGGTGAACCCCGGCTACGTCGACACCCCGGCCACCGCCGGCAACGCCTACACCATGCCCGCGCTGATCAGCGCGCAGGAGGCGGCCGAGGCCACGCTCGCCGGCATCGGGGCCGGCCGCTTCGAGATCCACTATCCGAAGCGCTTCACCCGCTGGCTGAAGTTCGCGCGGATCCTGCCGTACCGGGCCTACTTCCCGCTGGTCCGCAAGGTCACCGGGCTGTGAACGGCCCGCGTCCGGACGCGGTCGAACGGACCGTCCGCTTCTTCGAGGCGATCTCGCCGGCCGATGTCGCGAGGATGGGCGAGCTCTACGCGGACGACGCGTTCTTCAAGGACCCGTTCAACGAGGTCCGCGGCGTGCCTGCGATCGCGCGGATCTTCGCCCACATGTTCGAGCAGGTGGACGCGCCGCGCTTCGTCGTCCGCGAGGCCGTCTGCCAGGGCGACGCGGCCTTCCTCCTCTGGGACTTCGAGTTCGGCTTCCGCCGGCCGCTGCCCGCCGTGCCCTGCACCATCCGCGGCTGCTCGCACCTGCGCTACGCGCCCGACGGCCGGATCGCCTTCCACCGCGACTACTGGGACGCCGCCGAGGAGCTGTACGAGAAGCTGCCCGCCATCGGGGTGCTGATGCGCTGGCTCAGGCGGCGCGGGGCGGTGGCGCAACGCCCCTGAGGCCCGTCGGGCAGACGGATCGCCGGCGTCATGGGCGACTGCTAGAATCGCGCGCGCCGCCCGGGCGAGGCCCGGCCGCGGTCCGATCCCGGCCCGACCGCCCGCCCCGCAAGGACCGGCCCCGTCGGCCGACCCCTTCCCACCGCCCGACCCGCCAACGCCCATGCTGTACCCCGAACTGTTCAAGACGCTCGAACGCGTGCGCTGGTCGCTCGACGACATCCCCTGGGACAGCTTCGATGCGTCGAAGCTCTCCGACGAGCAGGCGCGGACCGTGAAGATGAACGCGATCACCGAGTGGGCGGCGCTGCCGGCCACCGAGATGTTCCTGCGCGACAACCGCCACGACAGCGACTTCAGCGCGTTCATGAGCGTGTGGTTCTACGAGGAGCAGAAGCACGCGCTGGTGCTGATGGAGTACCTGCGCCGCTTCCGTCCGGACCTGGTGCCGACCGAGGAGGAGCTGCACGCGGTGCGCTTCGAGTTCGACCCGGCCCCGCCGCTCGAGACGCTGATGCTGCACTTCTGCGGCGAGATCCGGCTGAACCACTGGTACCGCTGCGCGTCCGAGTGGCACACCGAGCCGGTGATCAAGCACATCTACGACACCATCTCGCGCGACGAGGCCCGCCACGGCGGCGCCTACCTGCAGTACATGAAGAAGGCGATCGGCGAGGCGGGCGACACCGCGCGCACGGCCTTCGCGAAGATCGGCCTGCTGATGGCCAGCGCACGCCGCACCGCGCAGGCGCTGCACCCGACCAACCTGCACGTGAACAAGGACCTGTTCCCGAACGACACCGTGCAGAGCCGCCTGCCAGAGCCGGGCTGGCTCGAGCGCTGGCTCGACAGCCAGATCCGCTTCGACGCGGACTGGGAGGGCAAGGTCGTCGACCGGATCCTGCACAACCTGTCGCTGCTGTTCGGCCGCGAGCTGGCGACGGTGCAGGCACTGAACCGGTACCGGCGCGAGCTGAACGCGGCCGCGGCCTGAGGGCCGCGCCGTGCCGCGGTAAGGGGACGCGCGGCCCCGGTACGGTGCCCGCGCGTCCCCGCCGATGACCCGCCTGATCACCTGGCTCGCATCGCCGCTCGGCGCGGCGACGGCCGCGTCGCTGCTGGCCGGCGCGCTGTTCGTCGCAAGCGTCGTGGTCGGCCGGTTCGCCCCGCGGCTCGCGTCGCGCGCGCGCTGGAGTGCCGCGGGCCTGCTCGCGCTCGGGATGGCGGCGGTGCAGCTCGGCGCGTCGTCGGCCGTCGCGCGGGCGCTGGCGTTGCCGCTCGAGGCGAAGGCGCTGGCGCTCGCGGCCGAAGCGCCGCCCGGACCCTGGGACGCGATCGTGGTGCTCGGCGGCGCGGTGCAGCCGCCGCCCGAGCACCCGGCCACGCAGATCCGCCTGCTCGGCGCGTCCGACCGCGTCTGGCACGCGGCGCGCCTGTGGCACGAGCGGATCGCGCCGATGATCGTGGCCAGCGGCGGGCCGCTGCCCGCACCCGGCCAGGACATGCGCTACACCGAGGCCGAGGCGATGCGCACCTTCCTCGAGGCGCTCGGCGTACCGCGGTCCGCGATCCTGCTCGAGCCCCGATCGGCGAACACCCGCGAGAACGTGCGCTTCACCGCCGAGCTGATCGGGCGCGGACGCCGGGTCGCGCTGGTCACCAGCGCGATCCACATGCCGCGGGCGCTGCGCGAGGCGCGGGCGGCGGGGCTCGATGCCCATGCCTTCCCGACGGACTTCCGCACGCTGGACCGCGACCGGCCGCTCGCGCACCCGCTCGGCGCGAACACCGAGGCGCTCGACCTGAGCGGACGGGCGATCAAGGAATGGCTCGGGGAGATCGCGGCGCGGCTGGGGCTCGCACCGACCGGCTGACGCGGCGCCGAGCCGCTCAGCCCCCGGCCCCGCAGGGCCGCGCGACCGCCGCGGGAATCGCCGCCCGCAGCTTCGGCAACTCGCCGATCAGCGTGTCGGAGGCGGGCCGCACCTGCACCGTCATCGGCCCCGATCCCGCACCGCGCGGCGCGACGCGGACGTTGCGCACGCCCCTGGCCGCGACGGACTTCTGCAGCGCCAGCGCGAGGTCCTCCTGCTTGAACAGCCCGAGCGACACCGCACCACGCCACGCGCTGGACTCGGGCAGCACGTACAGGTCCTTCACGCCGCGCTCGCGCAGGTCGTCGAGCCGCTTCTGCAGCTCGTTCGGCCGCGAGACGACGAAGACCATCCAGGACGAGATCTCGTCGGCCCGCCGGGTCGAGGTCGCGAACTCGCCGGGCATCGATTCGAACGCCGCGTGCAGCCGCACCGTCTCCGGCTCGCTGAGCGGACCGAGCTCGGCGCAGTTGGCCGCCTTCATCGCAGCCGCGAGCGCCGCGGGCGATGCGGGCGGCTCGCTCGCCGCCGCCGCAGCGGGCGGCGTCGGCGCGGCACCGCCGGCCGCCGTCGACGAGGCCGGTGCCGCCGGGGCCGACGGCGCGGCGGGGGCGGTCTGCGCCCGCGGCGCACCGACGATCCGGAGCCGCTCGGGCGAGACCTGCCGCTCGAGCCGCTGCGGCTCGCGGCCGTCCCCGCCGAACGGCGCCATCCACCCGCGGAACCAGCCGAAGAGCAGCAGGTTCGCGACGACCAGCAGGCTCAGGAAGGCCTTCATGCGCGGCGGCCGCGCACGCGTGCGGCGTGTCGGAGGATGGCGACGGTCGGGATCATCGGAAAGGAAGGGCCGCCGTACACGCTGCGCCTCGGCTCGGGTGCACGCAGGGCGGGGTGGCGCCCGAGTGTACGCCAGCCCGACCCCTCGCCGACCTGCGGCGGCGTCCGCGCCACAGCCCTCAGGTAAGCTCCCGCCCCATGGATCCCGCGACCGGCACGGAATTCTCCGCCTACGAAGTCTTCGCCCGCGACGAGTGGGCCGCACTGCGCGCGAGCACGCCCCTCACCCTCGGCGAATCCGACCTCGCCGCGCTGCGCGGCGTGCTCGAGCAGGTCTCGCTCGAGGATGTGGTGCAGATCTACCTGCCGCTGTCGCGGCTGCTGAACCTGCACTTCCGCTCGGCGCGCGCGCTGTCGGGCGTGAAGGACGAGTTCCTGGGCCGGCTCGTCGCCCGCCGCCCCTACGTGATCGGCATCGCCGGCAGCGTCGCGGTCGGCAAGAGCACCTTCGCGCGCACGCTGCAGGCGCTGCTCGCGCGCTGGCCGGACCATCCTTCGGTGGCCCTGGTCACGACGGACGGCTTCCTCTACCCGAACGCCACGCTGCTCGAGCGCGGGTTGATGAAGCGCAAGGGCTTCCCCGAGAGCTACGACCGGCGGCGGATGATCGAGTTCCTCGCCGACCTGAAGGCGGGCAAGGACCACGTCGAAGCGCCGGTCTACTCGCACCAGGGCTACGACATCGTGCCCGGCGAGCGCACGGTGGTGGAGCGGCCCGACATCCTGATCTTCGAGGGCCTGAACGTGCTGCAGACCGGCACGCTCGAGGGCGGCCGCTCGCCGTCGATCATCGTGTCGGACTTCTTCGACTTCTCGCTCTACCTCGACGCGGACGTCGAGCACATCCAGGAGTGGTACGTGCGGCGCTTCCAGAAGCTGCAGCGCACGGTCTTCCAGAACCCGTCGTCCTACTTCCACCACTACAAGGACCTCGACGCGGAGCAGTCGCGCGAGGTGGCGCTGGGCATCTGGCGCGACATCAACCTGGTGAACCTGCAGGAGAACATCCTGCCTTCGCGCGAGCGCGCGCACGTGGTGCTGCGCAAGCGGCCGGATCACGGCATCGGCGAGGTCTGGCTGCGGCAGATCTGAGCGCCCGCGCGGCCCGCTGGTGCGGCGCCGCTCAGCGACCGGCGAGCGCCACCGCCTGGTCCACGTAGCGATAGACCTCGGCCGGCAGCACGCCGTTCGGCCCCCTCGCGCCCCTGTCGCGGAAGCGGCCGGTGCGCACGATCACCAGCCGCTTCGACGGCACGCCGATCACGTACTGCCCCTGGTGGCCCTGCATCAGCCAGAACGGGTGGGCGTGCTTCGGATCCATCCACAGCGAGTGGCCGTAGAACGGCACGAGGTCGGGCGTGCGCATCCGTTCGACGAAGGCCCGGTCGAGCAGCGGCCGACCGTCCCATTCGCCGTCCTGCAGCAGCAGCTGGCCGAGCCGGGCGAAGTCGCGCGCGGTGGCGAACACGCAGCAGTACGTGCGCTCGATGCCGCCCTCGCGGTCGAGCGTCCAGATCGCGTCGCGCGACATGCCGAGCGGCTGCCACAGGCTGCGCGACAGGTGCGCGGAGACGCTCAGGCCGGGCTCGCGCGCGGCCAACGCGCGCTGCAGGAACACGCCGAGCAGCTGGGTCGACCCGCTGCTGTACTCGAACGCGCTGCCCGGGTCGCGCTCGAAGCCCCGCCGCAGCACCAGGCCGGCGGCATCGCCGCCGAAGTACAGCTCGGTGGTGACGTTCAGCGGCAGGTAGTAGTGCTCCGACCAGTCGTGGCCGGCCTTCATCGCCGACAGCTGCGCGACGGTGGCGACGCGGCCGCGCGGGTCGTCCGCGTATTCGGGCAGGCGCTCGAGCAGCGGCGCGTCGAAGCCGCTGATCGCGCCCTGCTGCACGGCCAGGCCGACCAGCATCGTGGTGATCGTCTTCGCGACGGAGAACGAGTTCGTGCGGCTGTCCGCGTCGTAGGGCGCGAAGTACGACTCGTGCAGCAGCGCGCCGTCCTGCGCGACGACGAAGGCGGCGGTACCGTGCGCACGCAGGTGCGTCAGGGTCGCGGGGTCGAGCGGGTCGCGGTTGTAGCGTGCGTCGCGCGGCCACGGCGCCGGCGTGCCGGCGGCGACGACGCGTTGCGCGAAGGTGTCGGCGTCGTCGATGTGCGCGGTCGCGTGACCCTGCAGGTAGGTGGCCGACAGCGCCCGCCAGAAGTAGCCGTGCCCGCTCGCGTGGATCGCGACGGCGGCGAGCGCGAGCAGCGCGACGAGTGCCTGCACCAGGGTGCGCAGGGCCCGTACGGTACGTCCCATCGTCTCGTCTCCTCGCCGCGCTGCGGGCCGGCTCAGACGCCGGACACCCCGCGCCCGTCGTCGCGCACCGCCCCCTCGAGGTGGCGGCTGCAGTCCACCAGGCTCACCCGGTGCGGCACCTCCACGCCGAGCACCGACACCGAGGTGTTCGACAGGCGCTCGGGCGCCGACAGCCCGTCGGCGAAGGTGCAGTGCTCGGCGAGCGCGACGCGGATCACCAACCCGTGGGTGACGGCGAGCACGTCGCCGCCGGCCTCGCGGCGCAGCGCGCGCAGCCAGGCGAGGGCCTCGGCCACCCGCGCGCGGAACGCGGCCATCGACTCGCCGCCGGGCGGCGCGCGCTCGTCCTCGATCGGGTCGAAGCCCAGCGTGTCGTACGGCCGGCCGCGCAGCTCGCCGAAGTCGCGTTCGCGAAGCAGCGGCGACTCGGTCACCGGCAGCCCGGTGGCGGCCGCGATCGCGTCGGCGGTCTGGCGGGCGCGGGCCATGTCGCTGCTCGCCAGCCGCAGCGGGCGCGGCGCCGCGGCCGCGAAACGCACGCCGAGCGCCCGGGCCTGCGCACGGCCGCGTTCGCCGAGGGGGGTATCGGGCCACTGCAGCACCCGGGCTGCGTTCAGGTCGGTCTCGCCGTGGCGGATCAGGACGATGCTCATGCCCGTATGGAACCACGGACGCGGACCTCGTCGCCGAAGCTGCGTGCCAGGAACGTCTCGCCGTGCTCGAGCACGAAATAGCGGAACGCCTCGGCCGCCGGCGACGACAGGCGCCCGGCCGCCGCCACCAGGTGCCAGCGCCGCACCAGCGGCAGCCCCTCGACCGGCGGCACGACGATCAGCCCCAGCCCGCGCTCCAGCCCCACGGTGTGCAGCGACACCAGCGCCACGCCCAGCCCCGCCATCACCGACTGCTTGATCGCCTCGGTGCTGTTCATCTCCATCACGAAGACCGGCTGCAGCGAGTGCGCGGCGAGGAAGGTCTCGAGCGCCGCGCGCGTGCCCGAGCCGGTCTCGCGGACCAGGAAGGGCTCGCGCGCCAGCGCGGCGGCCGGCACCGTCTCGAGCGACGTGAACGGATGCCCGGGCGCGACGATCAGCCCGTGCGGATGCGCGGCGAAGGGCTCGGCGCGGTTCGGCCAGTCCTGCGGCGGGCGCCCCATCACCGAGACGTCGATCTCGGACGCGGACATCGCCGCCACCAGCTCGTCGCGGTTGCCCAGCCGCAGCCGCAGCTCGATGCCCGGATGCTCGGCGTGGAACTCGGCGAGCAGCCGCGGCAGGAAGTACTTGGCCGAGCTGACCATCCCGATCGTCAGCTTCCCCTGCTCGACGCGCGTGAACCGGGCCATCGCGTCCTCGGCGTCCTTGAGCGTCCCCAGCAGCCGCCGCGCATATGAAAGGAAGTACTCACCTGCAGTGGAGAGCGCCATTTTCCTGCCGCTGCGGTCGAAAAGCGGCAGGCCGACCTGGGTCTCCACGTCCTTCACCGTCATCGACACCGCGGGGGCGGTGAGGTGCAGCGCCTCGGCCGCGCGCTGGACGGAACCGTGCCGGGCGACCTCGGCGAACACGCGCAGCTGCCGGAAGGTGACGTTCATTACTTAAGTCTTTTATTAATCCGACGATCAGGATGTCTGACTTTACCTGAACTATCCGCCTGCCTACAGTGGGCTCACACCACCCCCCGGAGCCCCCCGTGAACCAACCCCTCGAAGGCGCCCAGGTCGCCGGCAGCGAGATCCGAGACGCGAAGCAGCGGTATTCGGCCGGCGTCCTCAAGTACCGGCAGATGGGCTACTGGAACGGCGACTACGTCCCGAAGGACACCGACGTGCTGTGCCTGTTCCGGATCACGCCGCAGGAGGGCGTGGACCCGATCGAGGCGGCGGCCGCGGTCGCCGGCGAGTCGAGCACCGCGACCTGGACCGTGGTCTGGACCGACCGGCTGACCGCCTGCGACACCTACCGCGCGAAGGCCTACCGCGTGGAGCCGGCGCCCGGCGCGCCCGGCGTCTGGCTCGCCTGGGTCGCCTACGACCTGGTGCTGTTCGAGGAAGGCTCGATCGCGAACATGACCGCGAGCCTGATCGGCAACGTCTTCAGCTTCAAGCCGCTGAAGGCCTGCCGGCTCGAGGACATCCGGATCCCGGTCGCCTACGTGAAGACCTTCAAGGGGCCGCCGACCGGCCTGGTGGTCGAGCGCGAGCGGCTCGACAAGTTCGGCCGGCCGCTGCTGGGCGCCACCACCAAGCCGAAGCTGGGACTCTCCGGCCGCAACTACGGGCGCGTGGTCTACGAGGGCCTGAAGGGCGGCCTGGACTTCATGAAGGACGACGAGAACATCAACTCGCAGCCCTTCATGCACTGGCGCGACCGGTTCCTCTACGTGATGGACGCGGTCAACAAGGCCTCGGCCGCGACCGGCGAGGTCAAGGGCTCGTACCTGAACGTGACCGCCGCGACGATGGAGGACATGTACGAGCGCGCCGAGCTCGCCAAGGAGCTCGGCTCGGTGATCGTCATGGTCGACCTGGTGATCGGCTGGACCGCGATCCAGTCGATGGCGAACTGGGCCCGGAAGAACGACATGATCCTGCACATGCACCGTGCGGGCCACGGCACCTACACGCGGCAGAAGTCGCACGGCGTGAGCTTCCGCGTGATCGCGAAGTGGCTGCGGCTGGCCGGCTGCGACCACCTGCACACCGGGACCGCGGTGGGCAAGCTCGAGGGCGACCCGATGACGGTGCAGGGCTACTACAACGTCTGCCGCGACGCGGTCACGAAGCAGGACCTGACCCGCGGCCTGTGGTTCGAGCAGGACTGGGCGGACCTGAAGAAGGTGATGCCGGTGGCCTCGGGCGGCATCCACGCCGGCCAGATGCACCAGCTGATCGACCTGTTCGGCGACGACGTGGTGCTGCAGTTCGGCGGCGGCACGATCGGCCACCCGCAGGGCATCCAGGCCGGCGCGGTCGCGAACCGGGTCGCGCTCGAGGCGATGGTCAAGGCGCGCAACGAGGGCCGCGACATCGCGAAGGAGGGACCGGAGATCCTGCAGGCCGCGGCGCGCTTCTGCACGCCGCTCAAGCAGGCGCTCGACACCTGGAAGGACGTGTCCTTCAACTACGCCTCGACCGACACCGCCGACTACGTCGCCACGCCGACCGCGGCCTGAGCGCACCCACGGAGCCCCCCCCGCCATGATGACGAACCCCACCGGCCGGCTGACGCAGGGCCAGTTCAGCTTCCTCCCCGACCTGACCGACGCCGAGATCGCGCTGCAGGTCGAATACGGCCTGAAGCGCGGCTACGCGTGGTCGGTCGAGTACACCGACGACCCGCACCCGCGGAACACCTACTGGGAGATGTGGGGGCATCCGATGTTCGACCTGGCCGACGCGGCCGGCCTGATCTCGGAGATGAACGCATGCCGGGCGGCGTTCCCCCGGCACTACGTGCGGCTGATGGCCTTCGACTCGGTGCGCGGCGTCGAGTCGATCGCGATGAGCTTCATCGTGAACCGCCCCGCGTCCGAGCCGGGCTTCTTCCTCGAGCGGCAGGAGATCGACGGACGCCGGATGCGGGTCTCGGTCCGCGGCTACGGCGTCGACCGGCCCGAGGGCGAGCGGTACGCGGGCTGAGGCCCGCCCGCCCACACCGCCCACACCGCCCACACCGCCCACACCGACGAGACCGACCGTGAGCACGCCGCTCTACTCGATCCCCGGCACGTCCGCACGTCCGCCGACGACGCCGTCCGCCGCCGAGGCGCCCCCCGCGCCGCCGCCGCCGCGCAGCGTCGCCGACGTGCTCGCGGCCACCGGCGTCGAGGCGGTGATCGACGAGCTCGACGCCGACCTGATCGGCCTGGCGCCGGTCAAGCGGCGCGTCCGCGAGATCGCGGCGCTGCTGGTGATCGACCGGCTGCGCGCCGCGCACGGCCTCGCGTCGACCGCGCCGTCGCTGCACATGTGCTTCACCGGCAACCCCGGCACCGGCAAGACGACGGTGGCGCTGCGGATGGCGCGGATCCTCCACCGGCTGGGCTACGTCCGGAAGGATCACGTGATCAGCGTGACCCGGGACGACCTGGTCGGCCAGTACATCGGCCACACCGCGCCCAAGACCAAGGCCGTGCTCGACCGCGCGATGGGCGGCGTGCTGTTCATCGACGAGGCCTACTGGCTCTACCGCCCCGAGAACGAGCGCGACTACGGCGTCGAGGCGATCGAGCTGCTGCTGCAGGTGATGGAGAACCGGCGCGACGACCTGGTGGTGATCCTCGCCGGCTACAAGGACCGGATGGACACCTTCTTCTCGTCGAATCCGGGCATGGCCTCGCGGATCGCGCACCACGTCGACTTCCCCGACTACGCCCCCGACGAGCTGCTCGCCATCGCCGAGCGGATGCTCGACGCCACCCAGTACCGCTTCGGCGACGGCGCCCGCGAGGCCTTCCGCGCCTACCTCGAGCGCCGCGTCGCGCAGCCCCGCTTCTCGAACGCACGCAGCGTGCGCAACGCGCTCGACCGCGCGCGGCTGCGCCAGGCGCACCGGCTCTATGCCGACCCCGCGCGCGAGCTCGACGCACGCACCCTGTCCACGATCGAGCCGCCCGACATCCTCGCGAGCCGCGTGTTCGCCCACCCCGCACAGGAGACCTCCCGATGAACGCCTCCCCGCTCCAGGCCCTGGTCTTCGACGTCGACGGCACGCTGGCCGACACCGAACCGCTGCACCGCTTCGCCTTCAACGAGGCGTTCGCGCGCGCCGGCATCGACTGGCGCTGGGACGCGCCCACCTACCGCCGGCTGCTCGCGATCGCCGGCGGCAAGGAGCGGATCGCGCACTGGCAGCGCGAGCACCGCGCCGAGGGCGCGCCCGCATGGACGCACCGCACGCCGGAGGTGATCGCGCTGCACGAGGCGAAGACCGCGATCTACACCGACATCGTCTACCGCGGCGAGATCCCGCTGCGCGAAGGGGTGGAGCGGCTGATCCGCGAGGCGCGTGCGCGGGGCCTGCGCCTGGCGATCGCCACCACCACCTCGCCCGCGAACATCGACGCACTGCTGACCTCGAACCTCGGACGCGACTGGCGCCGCGAGTTCTTCGAGATCGTCGAGGACGCCGAGACCGCGCCGCGCCGCAAGCCCGACCCGCAGGTCTACACGCAGGCGCTCGAGCGGCTGGGCCTGCCCGCCGAGGCCTGCATCGCCTTCGAGGACTCGATCACCGGGCTGCGCGCGTCGCTCGCCGCCGGCCTGCCCACGGTGGTCACGCCCTCGCACTTCACGCAGCACCAGGACTTCCGCGGCGCGATGCGCGTGATGCCCTCGCTGCTCGACGTCCGGGTGGACCAGCTGATCGAATGGCGACAGGCGGTCGCCGCCTGATGGCGTGACGACCCGACACCGGAGACACGGATGCCCCTGACCGGACGCTGGACGCTGACCCGCTACCTGATCGAGGAGCGGCGGCGCTTCCCCGAGGCGAGCGGCGACCTCAACGCGCTGCTGCTCGACGTGGCCCTGGCCTGCAAGGCGATCGCGCGACGGGTGGGCTTCGGCCCGCTGGTCGACGCGCCGTCCGGCGGCGCGACCAACGTCCAGGGCGAGGTCCAGCAGCCGCTCGACCTGCTGTCGAACGAGATCTTCCTGCGGATGAACGAGTGGAGCGGCCAGCTCGCCGGCCTCGCGTCCGAGGAGCTGGCCGACCCGGCCCAGATCCCCGCCGCCTATCCGCGCGGCAAGTACCTGCTGCTCTTCGATCCGCTCGACGGCTCGTCGAACATCGACGTCAACGTCGCGGTCGGCAGCATCTTCTCGATCCTGCGCGCGCCGGCCGACGTGATCGCCTCGGGTCGCGACGTGGTCGAGGCCGACTTCCTCCAGCCCGGCGCGACCCAGGTCGCCGCCGGCTACGCGATCTACGGTCCGGCGACGATGCTGGTGCTGTCGGTGGGCAACGGCGCGGCCGCGTTCACGCTGAACCCCGACCTCGGCGAGTTCGTGCTCACGCATCCGAAGCTCTCGGTGAAGCCCGCCACGCACGAGTTCGCGATCAACTCGTCGAACGCGCGCTTCTGGGAGCCGCCGGTCAAGCGCTACGTCGACGAGTGCCTCGCCGGTCGCACCGGCCCGCGCGGCAAGGACTTCAACATGCGCTGGATCGCTAGCCTGGTGGCCGAGGCCCACCGGATCGTGATGCGCGGCGGCGTGTTCCTCTATCCGCGCGACACCCGCGACGCGTCGTCCAACGGCCGGCTGCGGCTGCTCTACGAGGCGAACCCGATCGGCTTCGTGATCGAGCAGGCGGGCGGGCGCGCGAGCACGGGCCGACAGCCGGTGCTGGGCGTGACGCCGTCATCGCTGCACCAGCGCATCGGCTTCGTGTTCGGCTCGCGCGACGAGGTCGAGCGGATCGAGCGCTACCACACCGACCCGTCGATCCGCGCGCCGGAGACGCCGCTGTTCGCCGAACGCGGCCTGTTCCGGGACTGACCGGACACCGCCCCGCCCCCCCTCCACGACCGCCCAGCCGCCATGTCCGAGCGTCATCCCATCATCGCGATCACCGGTTCGTCCGGCGCCGGCACCTCGTCGGTGACCCGAACCTTCCAGAACATCTTCCGCCGGGAGAACGTGAAGGCCGGCATCGTCGAGGGCGACAGCTTCCACCGCTACGACCGCAAGGAGATGCGCAAGCGGCAGGCCGAGGCCGAGCGCGAGGGCAACCGTCACTTCAGCCACTTCGGGCCGGACAACAACCTGTTCGCCGAGCTCGAGGCGCTGTTCCGCCACTACGGCGAGCGCGGCACCGGGCGGATCCGCAAGTACCTGCACGACCCCGTGGAGGCCGAGCCCTACAGGCAGGACCCCGGCACCTTCACCGCCTGGGAGGACCTGCCGGGCGACACCGACCTGCTGTTCTACGAAGGCCTGCACGGCGCGGTGGTGACCGAGGAGGTGGACATCGCGCGGCACCCCGACCTGCTGATCGGCGTGGTGCCGGTGATCAACCTCGAGTGGATCCAGAAGCTCTGGCGCGACAAGCACGTGCGCGGCTACTCGGCCGAGGCGGTGACCGACACCATCCTGCGCCGGATGCCCGACTACGTGCACTACATCGTCCCGCAGTTCGCGCACACGCACGTGAACTTCCAGCGCGTGCCGGTGGTGGACACCTCGAACCCCTTCATCGCGCGCGACATCCCGTCGGCCGACGAGAGCATGGTGGTGATCCGCTTCGCGAACCCGAAGGGGATCGACTTCCCCTACCTGCTGAACATGATCCACGACTCGTGGATGTCGCGGCCGAACACGATCGTGGTGCCGGGCGGGAAGATGGAGCTCGCGATGCAGCTGATCTTCACGCCGTTCATCTGGCGGATGATGGAGCGGCGGCGGCGGACGCTGGGGGCGCTGTAGGGGCGGGGCGCGTCAGCCCCCGTAGCGCGCGAACAGCACCTGCGTGCCGTCACGCGCCCGCCCCTCGGCCACCAGCGCGTCGTACAGCCGCTTCGCGAGCGCCAGCCCGGGCAGCTCGAGCCCCATCCGCCCGGCCTCGGCCAGCGCCAGCCCCAGGTCCTTCACGAAGTGCTCGGTGAAGAAGCCGGCCGCGTAGTCGCCCTTCAGCATCCGGGGCCCCATCGCATCGAGCAGGAAGCTGCCGGCCGCGCCGCCGCGGATCGACCCCAGGACGGTCGAGGCGTCGAGCCCCGCGCGGCGCGCGTAGGCGAGGCCCTCGGCCACGCCCATCATCGTCGACGCGATCACGATCTGGTTCGCGAGCTTGGCGTGCTGGCCGGCGCCGGGTCCGCCCTGCCGCACGACGTTGGCCCCCATCCGCTCCAGCAGCGGGCGCGCACGCTCGAACGCGGCCGCGTCGCCGCCGGTCATGATCGACAGCCGCGCCTCGCGGGCGCCGACGTCGCCGCCCGAGACCGGTGCGTCGAGCGACTGCAGCCCGCGCGCGGCCGCCGCCGCGGCGATCCGTACCGCGAGGTCTGGGCTCGAGGTCGTCATGTCGATGAGCAGCGCACCGGGCCGCGCGCGCTCGACGATGCCGCCCGGCCCGAGGTACAGCGTCTCGACGTCGGACGGGAAGCCGACGATGGTGATCACCACGTCGGCATGGGCGGCCGCCTCGCCCGCGGACGGGTACCAGGCCGCGCCCTGCGCGAGCAGCGGCTCGGCACCGGCGCGCGAGCGGTTGTGCAGGTGCATCCGGTGGCCGGCGCGCTGCAGGTGGCCGGCCATGTGCCGGCCCATCAGGCCCAGGCCGACGAAGGCGACGTCGGGCGTCGCGGCGGGTGCGGCATCGGTGCTCATCGCGTGACCTCCTCGGTGCCGCGCAGCAGGCCGCGCAGGTAGACGGGATCGAGCGGCTGGCGGTCGGCCACGGCGCCCACGGCTGACAGCGCGTCGTTGACGGCGCTGCTCACCGCACCGATCGCGCCCATCACGCCGCCCTCGGCCATGCCCTTCAGCCCCGCGGGCGTCAGGCTGCTCGGGGTGTGCATCGGGATGACCTCGATGTCGGGCAGTTCGGCCGACGTGGCCACCAGGTAGTCGGACAGCAGCGCGCTCAGGTTCTGCCCGGACTCGTCGTAGAACACGTGCTCGTAGAGCGCGCCCGACAGGCCCATCGCCACCGCGCCGTGCTGCTGGCCGCGGACCACCTCGGGGTTCAGCACGGTGCCGCAGTCCTCGGCCACCACGTAGCGCAGCAGGCGTACCGCGCCGGTGGCCGGGTCGATCTCGACCTCGCAGGCGTGCGTGGCGTTCGAGAAGGTGAGCGGCGGCGGATCGTAGGTCAGGCTGAAGTCCAGTCCGGGCGCGATGCCGGGCGGCAGCGCCAGCGGATCGAGGTAGGCGGTGCGCGCGACCGCGGCGAGGCCGAGCCCGGTCTCGGCCCAGCCCTCGCCGTCGCGCCGCTCGATGCGGCCGTCGACCATCCGCAGCGCCGCGGCATCGGCGCCGAGCTGGTGCGCGGCGATCGCGAGCACGCGGGCCTGCGCCTGGCGCGCGCACAGGTAGAGCACGCCGCCGCCCGCGGTGCCGCCGCGCGCGCCGCGGCTGCCCATGCCGTAGGGTGCGACGTCGGTGTCGCCGAGCAGGATGCGCACGTCCTCGGGCCGCACCCCCAGGCCCTCGGCCACCGCCTGCGACAGCGCGGTCTCGTAGCCCTGCCCGGTCGGGCCCAGGCCGGTCGACGCGTTGACCGCGCCGCTCGGCTCGATGCGAATCCAGGCGGCCTCGTGGCCGGAGCCGGGGATGCCGGCGGCCTTGTACATCGCCGAGCCGTAGGTGGTGGATTCGACGACGTTGCAGAAGCCGAGGCCGCGCAGCAGCCCGCGCTCGCGCGACGCCCGGCGGCGCGCCTCGAAGGCGTCGCGTCCGGTGGCGCGCACCACGGCCTCCAGGGTCTCGCGCGGGGTCACGTCGCGCAGCACCTCGCCGGTGGGCATCGTGTAGGGCAGCTCGTCGGCGGACAGCGTGTTGATCCGGCGGACCTCGATCGGGTCGAGGCCGAGTTCGCGCGCGACCGCCTCGAGCGTGCCGTCCATCACCCAGCTGGTCATCGACATCGGGGCGCGCATCGGCGCGCCGCCCACCTTGTTCGTCAGCACCGAGCGCACCTCGTAGCGGTAGGTGCCGATGCGGTAGGGGCCGGTGAGGATGCGCGCGACCACGCGCGCCATGTAGTTCGCGGGGAAGAAGCAGTAGGCGCCGAAGTCCTCGACGATGTCGAGCTCGAGCGCGAGCACGCGCCCGGCCGCGTCGACCGCGGCGCGGGTACGGCAGGTCTGCTCGCGCGCCTGCGCCGAGGCCGTCAGGTTCTCCATCCGGTCCTCGCGCCAGCGCACCGGCCGCGCGATGGTCCGCGACAGGGCCGCGACCACCAGCTCCTCGCGGTACAGCGTGATCTTCTGGCCGAAGCCGCCGCCGACATCGGGCGACAGCACGGTGATCTGCGACTCGGACAGCCGCAGCCGCGACGCGAGCATGCCGCGGTACGGATGCGGCACCTGGTTGCCGACGCGCATCGTGAGGTGCTCGCGGCCCGGGTCCCAGACGGCGATGCAGCCGCGGGTCTCGATCGGCAGGTGGGTCTGGCGGTGCTGGCCGAAGCGCGCCTCGACGACGCGGTGCGCGCCGCGCATCGCCGCGTCGACGTCGCCGAACTCGGCGCGCTCGTGCGAGACGAGGTTGGACGACAGCGTCTCGTCGATCAGCGGCGCATCGGGCTCGAGCGCGCGCGCGGCGTCGGTCACCGCGGGCAGCGGGTCGTAGTCGACCAGCACCTGCTCGGCCGCGTCCTCGGCGAGGTAGCGGTCGGCGGCGACCACGACCGCGACCGGATCGCCCTGGAAGCGCACGCGGTCGATCGGAAGCGTGTCGGACTCGACCGGATGCAGGCCGGGGATCGGCGGTGCCATCCGGTGGCGGGTGGTCAGGTGCGCGAGGTCGCGGCCGGTCCAGACGCCGACGACGCCGGGCATCGCGCGCGCGGCGTCGACGTCGATCGACACGATGCGCGCGTGCGCGTGCGGCGAGCGCACGAAGCAGACGTGCAGCGCGCCGGGGACTTCGATGTCGTCGAGGTAGGTGCCCGCGCCGACCAGGAAGCGGCGGTCCTCCCGGCGGGGGACGGGCCGCCCGATGTGGCGGAACTCAGGGCGTGACATGGTCGTCGCTCTCGCGCATCCGGCGCGCCGCCTCGCGGATCGCCGCGACGATGTTGTGGTAGCCAGTGCAGCGGCACAGGTTGCCGGCCAGCGCCTCGCGGATCTGCGCGTCGGTGGGGTCCGGGTGCTCGCGCAGGAAGGCCTCGAAGGTCATCACGATGCCGGGCGTGCAGAAGCCGCACTGCAGGCCGTGCAGCTCGTGAAGCGCCTGCTGCAGCGGCGACAGGCGGCCGTCCTGCGCCACCGACTCGACGGTGCGCAGCTCGCGGCCTTCCATCTGCACCGCGAACGCGAGGCAGCTGCGGACCGGGCGGCCGTCGACCAGCACCGTGCAGGCGCCGCAGACGCCGTGCTCGCAGCCGACGTGGGTCCCGCGCAGCCGGCAGGCGTCGCGCAGCGCGTCGCTCAGCAGCATCCGCGGCGCGACCTCGATGTCGTGGTCCTGGCCGTTGACCCGCAGCCGGATCGGCGTGCGATCGCTCATCGTCGTGCTCCCGCGCGGGCGCGCGCCGCCTCGAGCGCGCGCGCCACCATCGTGCCGACCAGCTCGCGCCGGTAGTCGGCGGGCACGCGCGGCACGTCCTCGATCCGGACCGCGTCGCGCGCCGCGGCGGCGACCGCCGCGTCCCAGGCCGCGTCGGCCCTGCGGCCGGCCTGCGCGGCGGCGATCGCGTCGAGCACGACGGGCGTGGCACCGACGCCGCCCACGCCGAGCCGCAGGCGCCGCACCGCGCCGCCGTCGAGCTCGAGCGCGACCGCGGCGGACGCGATCGCGAAGTCGCCGGTGCGGCGCGCGAACGCGCGATACGCCGCGCCTTCGCCGCGCGCGGCGGCCGGGAAGCGGACCGCGACGATCAGCTCGTCGGGTGCGAGCCCGGTGGTCATCACCGCGACGAAGAACGACGCCGCGGGCAGGCTGCGGCGGCCGCACGCGCTCGCCACCTCGATCGTCGCGCCGAGGGTCGCGGCGACGAGGGGCCACTGCGCGGCCGGGTCGGCATGCGCGAGGCTGCCCCCCACGGTGCCGCGCTGGCGGATCGCGTAGTGGCCGATGGTGGCCGCAGCCTCGGCGAGCAGCGGACAGCGCTCCAGCACGCGCTCGTCGGTCTCCAGCTCGTGGTGGCGGACCATCGCGCCGACCTCGATCGCATCCCCGTCGAACCGGATCGTGCGCAGTGCGTGCAGGTCGCCGAGGTCGACGAGCTCGGCCGGCTGCGCGAGCCGCAGGTTCATCATCGGCACGAGGCTCTGGCCGCCCGCGATCGGCTTGGCCGCGTCGCCGTGCTCGGCGAGCAGCGCGAGTGCCGCGTCGAGCGACGCCGGCCGGTGGTAGCGGAACGCGGCCGGCTTCACGCGGCCGCACCCTGCGCCGGACGCAGGCTCTCGCCGCTCGCCGTGTCGAAGAGGTGCAGCCGCCGGGTGTTGACCGCGAGCGTCACCATGTCGCCCTCGCGATGGCGGGCGTCCTTGCCGACCCGCACGAAGACCTGGCCGCCGGGCGTGCGCAGTCCGAGGAACGAGTCCGATCCCACCGGCAGCACCGACTCCACGCGCCCGTGCAGCGCCTGGCCGGCGGGCGCGTCGTCGCGCTCGACCACGTCCTCGGCGCGCAGACCGAGCATCACCTCGCGGCCCGGCTGCGCGCCGGGCGCGCCGGCCAGCTCGGGCGGCAGCGCCAGCCGCAGCTCGCCGCACGCGAAGGCCGCGCCCCCCCCGTCCGCCGCGAGCGCGCCCTTCAGGTAGTTGATCGCCGGATTGCCGAGGAAGGACGCGACGAAGGTGTTGCGCGGCGCCTCGTAGATCTCGTCGGCCGAGCCGATCTGCTGGATCACGCCCTCGCGCATCACCACGATCCGATCGGCGAGCGTCAGCGCCTCGGCCTGGTCGTGGGTCACGTAGACGAACGTGGTCTGCATCGCCTGGTGGAGCTGCTTGATCTCGGCGCGCATCGACACGCGCAGCGCCGCGTCGAGGTTCGACAGCGGCTCGTCCATCAGGAAGGCCGCGGGCTGGCGGACCATCGCGCGGCCGAGCGCCACGCGCTGGCGCTGGCCGCCCGACAGCTGGTTGGGCCGACGCTCGAGCAGCGGCTCGATCTCGAGGCGGCGGGCGGCATCGCGCACGCGGCGGTCGATCTCGCCGGCCGGATGGCGCCGCATCCGGAGGCCGAACGCGATGTTCTCGTAGACCGACTTGTGCGGATAGAGCGCATAGCTCTGGAAGACCATCGCGACGTCGCGCCGGTGCGGGGGCACGTCGTTGACCACGGCGTCGTCGAACCGCAGCGTGCCCTCGGTGATCTCCTCCAGGCCCGCGATCATGTTGAGCGACGTTGACTTCCCGCATCCCGAGGGACCGAGCAGCACCAGGAACTCGCGGTCGGCGATGTCCAGGTCGAAGCCCGAGAGGGCGGTGAACCCGTTGGGATAGCGCTTGCCCACGCCTTCGAATCGAATCCTCGCCACGGCCCTCCCCTCAGCCCTTGACGGCGCCGGCCGTCAGACCGGAGACGATGTACCGCTCGAACAGGATCGCCACGATCACCGGCGGGATCACCGCGAGCACGCCCGCGGCATTGATGAACGAGAAGCTGATGGTGAAGTCGGACGCGAACGATGCGACCACGATCGGCATCGTCTGCGAGGCCGGCGTCTGCGTGAACATCAGCGCGAGCAGGAACTCGTTCCAGCTGGTGAGGAAGGTGAACAGCACCACCGCCACGAGCGAGGGCAGCGACAGCGGCAGGAACACCCGCGTCAGCGCCTGCCATCGCGTGCAGCCGTCGACGCGCGCGGCCTTGTCGAGCTCGTCGGGCAGGGACTCGAAGTAGCCGACCAGGATGAAGATCGAGAACGGCACGGTGACCGCGAGGTAGGTGACGATCAGCGAGGACAGCGAATCGAGCATCCCGAGCTTGCGCACGAAGAGGAAGAACGGCACCACCAGCGCGATGTCCGGAATGACCCGCGTGGTGAGCATCAGGTAGATCGACGCCTGCCGGCCGACGAAGCGGATCTTCGCGAGCGCGTAGGCCGCCGGCACCGCGACCAGCAGGTTCAGCACCACCACCGCCAGCGCCACGACCAGGCTGTTCCACATCGAGGGCAGCAGGTTCTTCGCGGTCGACGGGATGAAGCCGCCGCTGGCGGCGTCGCGCTGGCGGCGGTTCTCGTAGGTGACCTCGCGGGCATCGGCCTTGAAGATCGCCTCGAAGTTCTCGAGCGTGGGCTGGTGCGGGATCCAGTGCGGCGGCTTCGCGGTGATCTCGGACTCGCTCTGGAACGACGAGGACACCAGCCATGCGACCGGCGCGAGCACGTAGGCGAGGAAGAGGACCGAGGCGGCGAACAGGCCGAGGCGGCGCCAGGTCTTCACAGCCGTCTCCCGAGCGTCCGGATGATCGCGAACGCGAGCAGGAAGGTCGCCACCGCCATGATGTAGGCGAGCGCCGAACCGGTGCCGAAGGAGAGCTTGCGGAACGACTCGACGTAGACCTGCCAGGCGAGCACGTGCGAGGCCTCGGCCGGACCGCCCTCGGTGAGGATGAAGAACAGGTCGAAGTGCCGGACCGCCATCATCGTCTCGTAGATCATCACCAGCATGAAGCCGGGGCGCATCGACGGCAGCGTGACGTGCAGCAGGCGGCGCCAGACGTCGGCGCCGTCGACCTTCGCCGCCGCGTGCAGGTCGGCCGGGATGGATTTCAGCGTGACCAGCAGCAGGATCGTCGCGAGCGGTACCTCCTTCCAGACGAAGGCGTTCGCGATCAGCGGCAGCGTCTTGTCGGCATCGCCGAGCCAGACCATGTACTTGTCGATGAAGTCGAGCTGGTAGAGCAGGCCGTTGAGCGCGCCGTAGCCGGAGTCGTAGATCCACTTCCACATCAGCCCGTTG
Source organism: Pseudomonadota bacterium (assembly GCA_046046245.1). Lineage (GTDB taxonomy): Bacteria > Pseudomonadota > Gammaproteobacteria > Burkholderiales > Burkholderiaceae_E > UBA4615. The sequence continues at coordinate 42,716 of JBJOKE010000059.1, forward strand.
GCGACGTAGGGGATCGCCCACGGGACCAGCAGCATCGCGGACAGGAAGCGCCGGCCGCGGAACTCCTGGTCGAGCAGCAGCGCCATCAGCGTGGCGATCACCATGATGGCGGCGACCGACATCACGGTGAACGACGCGGTCCGCGAGACGGACTCCCAGAACAGCGGGTCCTGGAAGACCTTCACGTAGTTGCCGAACCAGACGAAGGGCACGCGGTGAGGCCGCGTGAGCTTCAGGTCGAACAGGCTGATCCAGAACGAGTAGAGGACCGGGAAGACCGCGACCACGCCGAGCACGGCCATCATCGGCACCAGCAGCAGCATCGCGCTGCGCTGGTCGTAGCGACTGACCGGCAGGCGCAGCCGGCCGGTGGCGGGGGCGGCGCTCACGCGCCGCTCCCCGGTCGCGGCCCCCACGGCGCGCGGACGCGGGCCGCGGCGTGCATCAGCTCTTCTTCAGGTCGTTCCACGCGGTCGCGGACCGCTTCAGCGCGTCGGCGACCGAGGTCTTGCCGAGGATCGCCGCCTGCCAGGCCGAGCCGTTGATCTCGTCCCACTCGCCGAACCAGCGCGACACCACGTCCTTCTTGCGCGCGAACTGCTGCTGCCGCTCGTACATCGCGATGTCCGAGTACTTGCTGTAGCTGGCGACGATGTCCGGATCCTTGAAGAGCGGCTTCACGCCGAAGCCCGCCCCCAGGTCGAGGAAGGCCATCTTCTGGAACGCGTACTGGCCGTCGGCCCTGCCGCCGAACCACTCCATCAGCTTCACGGCATTGGCGGCCCGGGTGCGGTCCTTGGCCGCGTGCGCGGTCAGGCCGTAGAAGCGCATCCAGCCGACGGTGGCGTTGCTGCCGCCGGGGCCGGCGGGCATCATCACCTGCCGGATGCCGCCGGCGACCTGCGACTGCGCCGGGTCGTTCAGCGAGCGGATCCGGTAGCGGGCGAGCAGCGCGAACGCGTGGTTGCCCGACGAGTAGGACTTCAGGCCGTTGAGCTCGCCGACCTCCACGCAGGCGGGCGAGACGATCTTGTGCTTCTGCACCGCGTCGACGATCCACTGCAGCGCCCTGACCGCGCCCTTCTGCGGGTCGGCCATCACCGCGTTGCCCGCGTCGTCGACGAAGCGGCCGCCGTGCGAGAAGACCATCGCGGACATGAACTCGATCAGCCAGCTCTCGCGGGCCATCGACAGCATCAGCGGGTACTCGATGCCCGAGGCCTTCAGCTTGAGCGACTGCTGCAGCACCTCGTCCCAGGTCTGCGGGGCGGCGCCGATGGCGGCCTTCTTCATCTTCGCGTCGTCCGCGAAGAAGGCCATGTAGTCGCTGTAGTAGGTCAGGCCGTACTGCTTGCCCTTGTAGCGGACCGAGTCGGTGCAGAAACCGTCGACCTCGGCGTTGTACTTGAGCAGCTCGGGATAGCCGTCGATCGGCGCGAGCCAGCCGGCCTCGGCCCACTCGGGCAGCCAGCTGTCGGACACCCAGAGCAGGTCGATCGGCGCGTTGCCGACGAACCGGGTGACCATGGAGTCGCGGTACTGCGCCCAGGGCGCGTTGTTGTAGCTGACCTTCAGGCCGGTCTTCTTCTCGAAGGCGGCGATGTGGGCCTTGGTCTGGTCGACGCCGGCCGTCCAGCCGAAGTAGTTGATCGGCTCGGCCTGCTGCGCGATGCCCTGCGGCATCCACGCCGCTGCGGCAGCGGCGCCGGCAGCCTGCACGAAGGACCTGCGGCCCGCGAGGGCCCCCTTGTTCTCGTCCATTGCGCGGTCTCTCCCTGGGTGGAGCGTCGGCCCCGAGACGGGGCCGCGCTGCGCCGTGCGCGACGCGTTCCGACGCATGGCCGAGTATGGAGGCGCTCCGCACAAGTCGTCAATTGACGACTTGCATCGCGGCGCCGAGGGCGGGCGGCCCCCGGGTCCGCGGTCAGGCGGGCGGGAGGACGGCGCGCAGGCCGCCGAGGAAGACGCGCACCTGCATCGCGATCACCTCGTGGGGCGGCATCGGGTTGTCGTTGCCGTAGACGTGGCGGCGGATGGCGAGATGCGAGACCGCGCCGTGCAGCACCCAGCCGAGCTCGTTGGCGACGGCCTTGTCGCGCGGCGCGCGCAGCCCCTGCTCGCGGGCGGCCTCGGCCACCACCACGCCCAGCATCCGAGTGATGACCGCGGCGATGTAGGCGGGCGCCATCGTCACCTCGGCGAGCGACGCGTGCAGGAAGAGCCGCAGCCACCCTCGCGTGGTGACCTCGTCGTAGTAGGTCCGGTAGAACTCGACCAGGCGGTCCTCCATCGGCCGGCGTCGGTCCTTGAGCGTGTCGATCCAGGTCTCGCGGAACGGGCCGGCGATGTGCTCGCGGTAGACCTCCTCGAGCAGTGCCGACTTGCTCGGGAACACGCTGTAGAGCAGCCGCTGCGAGACGCCGCAGGCGTCGGCGAGCGCGCGGGTCTGCGCGCCCAGCCCGTTCTCGGCGAAGAATTCGCGCGCCTTCGCGAGGATCTGGGCGCGGCGCTCCTCGCGCGGCATCCGCCGCTGCGCGGGCTTGCGCCGGCGCGCGGCGGCGGCCGGGGTGCGGGCGGGCTTCCTGGCGGGTGTCGGTGTCATCGAAGGGCGGATGTCGTCGGCCGGCGATGATACCGTCGCCCCTCGGGCCACCCTACGGCCCGCACAGGGGGGAGACCGATGATCTGCGAGATGCGCACCTACACGCTGAAGCCCGGCCGCGTGCCGGCGTTCCTCGGGCACTACGAGCAGAACGGATTGCCGGTGATCGGCCGGTACGCGAAGCTGGTGGGTTGCTGGAGCACCGACTCGGGCACGCTGAACGCGGTGGTGTTCGTCTGGGCCTACGACGACTACGCGCACCGCTCGGCGCAGCGCGCGAAGCTCGCCCAGGATCCCGCGTGGCAGGCCTTCGTGCCGACGATCCTGCCGGACCTGGTCCACCAGGAGAGCGTGTTCCTGAACCCGGCGGCGTTCTCGCCGGTACGCTGAGGTTCGGCCGCCGCGACGCCTCAGGCCGAATCCTCGCGCAGCCGCCAGTCCGCCAGGGTCGTGTAGACCCGCCCCTCCGGAGACGGGTCGGTGCGCATCAGCACGAACCGGTCCGCCGTCCACCGCCACGGGCCGACCGGGTCCTCCGGCGGCTCGCCATCGCGCGGCGCGCTGCGCAGCAGCGTCACGTGCGGGGAGAAACCGCCGACCGGTCGGCGGGTGGGCAGGCCCGCACAGGCCCGGCGCAGCGCGGCGTTCAGCGCCGGCAGGCCGCGGGCGGGGGGCTCGGACGGGCCGATCCAGACGACGTCGCTGCCCGGGAAGCGGCCGAGGTGGTCGAGCGCGACCTCGAAGGGACCGGTCGCGCGCTGCGCCGCGTCGCCTGCGGCACGCAGCGCCGCCTCGTGGCCGGGCGGCAGCGGACCGAGGAACAGCAGGGTCATGTGCAGGCGCGGCGCGGGCTCGGCGCGGCCGCCGGTGACGTCGGGCAGCGTGCGCGCGAGCGCGGCGAGCGCATCGCGGATCGGGGGCGGCGGCAGCAGCGCGAAGAAGTGGTTGCGCGGTCGGTCCTCGGCGGCGGCCTCGGGCGCGTCGGGCGCACGCGGCTGCGGGCGCGGCGCGCGGCCGGCCGGGCCGGTGACCCGCGGCGCGCGGCCGGCCGAGCCGTTCGGCCGGTGCGCGGGCCGGTTCGGCGGCGGGCGGGTCACGACGCCCCGTAGGCGCGGGCGTGGGCCGAGCGCAGGGCCTCTTCCAGCCGTTCGCCCGCCCGGTAGTCCGACAGCGTCGCGGGCCGCGCCACGCCCGGAAGGCGTCGCGCACACGGCTCGGGCTCGCCGATGACCGTCCTGACCGGCAGGCGTTCCGCGTGGATCGGCAGCGCGTAGTCCTCCTCGTCGTCGACCACGCCCCGCGCGCGGATCTTCGCCGAGGCGTCCTCGATGTCCATCCAGACCACCGATGTCGCCTTCAGTTCCTGCGGCGTCGTCGGCCGCAGCGTCGCCGTCCGCCCGGGGAAGAACCGGTCCACCATCATGGCCAGCGCCCGCGCCTTCTCGTCCGGATCCTCGAGCAGCCGGGCCGTGCCGAAGGTCATGACCGACCGGTAGTCGGCCGAATGGTTGAACGCGGAGCGGGCCAGCACGAGGCTGTCGAAGTGCGTGACGGTCAGGCAGGCGCGCTCGCCAGCCGACAGGTTGCGCAGCATGCGGCTCGCGCTGCTGCCGTGCCAGTAGAGTCGGGACCCCTCGCGCCAGAACAGCGTCGGCGTGCAGAAGGGCTGGCCGTCGATGACGTAGGCGACGTGGCACAGGGCTGCGGCGTCGAGCAGTGCATGGACCGTGTCGTGGTCGTAGCGGGCCCGCTCGTGGAGGCGCCTGACCCGGTTCCTGTCCCCGACGGGATACCGGGCCGGGGCCGGCGACGCTGCTTCGGACATTCGATCTCCTGCTGGGGCCCGCCGTCCGACGGTCCGGGGGCGCTCGCGCCATTGTGCCGCAGGGCGCCCGGCGGATCAGTCCGTGATCTCGTCCAGCACGTGCTGCTTGAACGCCTGCGCGAGCGGCGACAGGCGCTTGCCGGCAGGATGCACCACGTGCCAGGCCGAGGCCAGCGGAAAGCCCTCGACCTCGACGATGCCCACGCCGTTCTCCTTCTGGTGGCCGTGCAGCGCGTGGCGGGACAGCACGCCCACGCCGAGCCCGCCGGCCACCGACTCCTTGACCGCCTCGTTGCTGCCGAGCTCGAGCCGCACGTCCGGACGGAACCGGTGCGCGCGGAAGTGGCGGTCGACCGCCATCCGCGTGCCCGAACCCTTCTCGCGAAGGATGAAGCGGCGCCCGGCGAGCGCCTCGAGCGGCACGTGCCGGCGCCGCAGCAGCGGGTCGGCGGTGGGGGCGACGACCACGATCGGGTTCGGCATGAAGACGCGGTCATCGAGGTCCATGTCGCGCGGCGGCATCGACATGATGTAGAGATCGTCCCGGTTCTCGCGCAGCCGCTGCACCACGCCGTCGCGGTTGAGGATCTCCAGCGCCACGTCGATCGCCGGGTGCCGGGCGCAGAACGAGCCGATCAGCCGCGGCATGAAGTACTTCGCGGTGCTCACCACGGCCACGTGCAGCTTGCCGCGCGCCAGGCCCTTGGCCGCGTCGATCCGCTGCTCGAAGGCCTCCCAGGCCTGCGAGATCGCGCGCGCGGTGTCGGCGAGCTCCCGGCCCGCGTCGGTCAGGTACAGCGTGCGGCCGACGATCTCGTAGAGCGGGAGCCCGACCGCGCCGGCGATCTCCTTGAGCTGCATCGACGCGGTGGGCTGGGACACGTGGGTGGCGCGCGCGGCCGCGGTCACGCTGCCGGTCTCGGCGAGCGCGAGGAAGAGCCGGAGCTGGCGGAAGGTCACGTTCATCCGGGCCTCGCAGGGGGACCGGCGGCGGCCGTCTGGGCCTCGGCGGTCACATAGATAAAACTCTATGTACAAGCATCTCAGAATCGATTTTGCCTGATGCCACGCCGCTGCCTACGATCGCCCCCACAAGGACATCACCATGCAGAACCTTCTCGATCCCGCGATCCTCTTCTTCGTCTTCGGCGTGCTGGCGGGCGCGCTGCGCTCCAACCTCGAGATCCCGCCTGCGATCTCGAAGTTCCTGTCCCTCTACCTGCTGATGGCGCTGGGCCTGAAGGGCGGCTTCGCGCTCGCGAAGTCGGGCCTCACGCCCGCCGTCGCGGTCGCCCTGCTCGCCGCGATCGCGATGGCCTTCATCGTGCCGGCGCTCGGCTACGCGTTCCTGAAGAACCGGGTCTCGCGCTTCGACGCCGCCGCGGTCGCCGCGGCCTACGGCTCGGTCAGCGCGGTGACCTTCGTCACCGCGATGCAGTACCTCGAGACCGTGGGGCTCGCCTTCGGCGGCCACATGGCGGTGGCGATGGTGGTGATGGAGTCGCCGGCGATCATCATGGCGGTGATGCTCGCCAACACGCTGCGGCACGCGCAGACCGCGCCCGCGATGACCGTGCAGACGGGCGGCACCGCGGTGCTCGGCGGCGGCGGCGGCGGCGGCGTCCCGTCGATCGGCAGGATCCTGCACGAGTCGTTCACCGACGGCGCGCACCTGCTGCTGCTCGGCGCGATGGCCGTGGGCTTCCTCAGCGGCGACGCCGGCAAGGCGGTGATGCAGCCGTTCTCGGGCGACCTGTTCAAGGGCATGCTCGCGTTCTTCCTGCTCGACATGGGCCTGATGGTCGCGAAGAACTTCTCCGAGGCGCGCAAGGCCTCGCCGGTGCTGATCGGCTACGCGGCGCTCGGTCCTGTGGTGCACGCCGGCATCGCGCTCGCGCTGTCCTGGGTGCTGTCGCTGCCGGTGGCCGACGCGGCCCTGCTGATGGTGCTGTCGGCGAGCGCGTCCTACATCGTCGTGCCGGCGGTGCTGCGCTACGCGATCCCCGAGGCGAACCCGGCGATCTACTTCGGACTGAGCCTGGGCATCACCTTCCCGCTGAACATCCTGGTCGGGATCCCGGTCTACACGTCGATCGCGCAGTCGGTGCTGGGCTGACGCGTGAAAGGCGCGCCCGCACCGACGGGCGACGGCGCGCCCTCGCCTTCGAACCTCAGCCAAGGAGGTGCTCGGCGAGCGACCGCGGGGAGTGGACGACGACCCCGCCTAAGGCCCGACCGAAGCCCGCGCCGAAGTGCGTGCGATCGCCGGTGACGAGCGCATCGCATCGAGGTCGGATCGCCGCCTCCAGCACCGGGCGATCGTTCTCCGGCAGCCAGCGCACCGCGGCCGCCGCCGAGCGGGGGGGCAACGCCGCCGGCGAGCCCTCGACCCGGGCAAGCAGGTCTTCCAGCGCCGACAGCGTCTCGGGCCCCTTCGCGGCCAGGTTGCGTCGCGCCTCCTCGACCACGTACGCATCGGCCACCGGTTCGTGGCCCCGCTCGACCAGCAGGCGCAGCAGCGAGCGGACGGCGCCGTCGGACTTGGCGGCCGAGAACAGGATGTTCGCGTCGAGGAAGACCCGCATCGGGCCCGCGGTTCAGCGCCCGGCGGGTGCGCGGCGCCGACGCGCGGCGGGCGGCAGCACGGCGGCGAGTTCCGCCTCGGCCTCGTCGAACTCCCGTTCCCGGGACGCCGTGTAGACCTCCACGGGCAGGGTCACGGCCGGCCGAAGCAGCAGGCCCTCGGGCGTGGTCTCCGCGATCATCTGATCGTCCGCCTTCAGGCCGAGGGCCTGTCGGAGGCGGGCGGGCAACGTGACCACACCGCGACTGTTGATCGTGACGACGGCTTTCATGACATCATGACCTCAGAAATGCAGGCATTCTGCACCGCGCCTTCAGGGTGCGTGCGGACCTCGCCCCGGCCCGCCGGTGGGCAGGTCCGGATCGGCCGAGCCGCCTCGGCGCTCAGCGCGCCGCCGCCACCGACGGCCAGGCCGGCGTCACCGCCCCCGGCTCGCGCATGCGGCCGATCGCCCGCCCGATCCGCGCGATGCCCTCGCGGATCTGCGCGGGCGACGGCGTCGAGAACGACAGCCGCAGCGTGGCCGGATCGGCGCGGTCCGCGTAGTAGATGTCGCCGGGGACGAAGGTCGCCTTCCCGTCGATCGCGAAGTGCAGCAGCGTGCGCGAACTCGAACCGTCGCGCAGTCGCCCCCACATGAACATGCCGCCCTGCGGCACGTTGACCTCGACGTGCTCGGCGAGGTGCAGGACGATCGCCTCGCGCATCGCGCTCGCGCGATCGCGGTAGGCGGCGACGATGCTCGGCAGGTGCGCCTCGAGCCGGCCGGCGGCGAGGTAGCGCTGCACGGTGGCCTGCGTGAAGCCCGGGCAGGAGATGTCGTCGAGCTGCTTGGCGAGCACGCAGGCCGCGCGGATCGCGGGCGGCGCCACGGTATAGCCCAGCCGCAGCCCGGGGGCGACGATCTTCGAGAAGCTGCCGAGGTGCACCACCCAGGCCTTCGAACCCGGCACCTCGTCGACCAGGCCGGCGACGTGCGGCTCGTGCGACCCCTCGAAGCGCAGCTGGCCGTAGGGATCGTCCTCGACGATCACGAAGCGGTGCTCGACGGCCAGTGCCAGCAGCTTCAGCCGCCGCGCGCGCGGCATCGTCGCGCCGCTCGGGTTCGCGAAGGTGGGCACCACGTAGAGGAGCTTCGGCCGCGGCAGCGCGGGGTCGCGCAGCATCGCCTCGAGCTCGTCGACATCCAGGCCCTGCGCGTCGACGCCCACCGTGAGCGTTCGCACGCCGGCGACCTTCAGCACGCGCAGCGGCCCGGTGTAGGTCGGCCGCTCGACGACCGCGGCGTCGCCGGGCCGCAGCAGCGTGCGCACCAGCAGGTCGAAACCCTGCTGCGAGCCGCCGGTCATCAGCACGTCGCCCGGCGAGACGCGGGTGCCGCGGTCGTCGAGCAGCCGCGCGACCTGCTCGCGCAGCCCGGGCAGGCCGTCGGTGGGCCCGTACTGCAGCGAGGCGACCGGCATCTCGCGCAGCGCCTCGTCGACGGCGATCCGCAGCCCCTCGCGGTCGAAGAGCTCGGGGCCCGGGTAGCCGCCGGCCAGCGAGACCATCTGCGGGTCGACCATCAGCTTGGCGAGCTCGCGGACCAGCGACTCGCCGATGTGGCGGTAGGCGGTCGCGACGAAGTCGGCGGGATCGGACGGGTTCATGCGCGCACGGACGGTGGGACGGACGCAGGGATGATACGGGCTGCGCTCAGCGCGACCGCTCGCGGCGGATCAGGTAGAGCCCGGCCGCCATCAGCAGCCCGATGCCGGCCCAGGCGAGCGCGTTCGGCACGTCGCCCCAGACGATCCAGCCGATCAGCAGCGCGAACAGCAGCCCCGAGTAGCGGAACGGCGCGACGACCGAGACGTCGCCGGCCCGCACGCTGCGGATGATCAGGTGGTAGCCCGCCGCGAGGAACACCGATGCGGTCGCGAGCAGGGCCCACTCGCGCAGGCCGATCGCCACCCAGCCCTGCGGGATCGACATCAGCCCGGCCAGCAGCGTCACCGCGGTCGCGGTGGCCAGCGTGACCGCGAGCGAGGGCACGCCGGCGGGCACCCTGCGGGTGGCGAAGTCGCGAAGCGCGTGCAGCAGCGTGGCGAACAGGCACAGCAGCGCGAACGCATTGAAGCCCTCCACGCGCGGCTGGATCACCAGCAGCACGCCGGCGAAGCCCGCTGCGATCGCCAGCCAGCGGCGCCCGTCGACGCGCTCGCCGAGCAGCGGCCCGGCCAGCGCGACGATGAACAGCGGCGAGGCCATGTTGATCGCGGTGGCATTGGCGATCGGCAGGTGGAAGAGCGAGACCAGGTAGGTGAGGCTCGCGACCGCGTCGATCGCGGCGCGGCCGGCGACCCAGCCGCGCACGAGCTGCGCGGGGCGCGCGGGCACACCGGTGGCGCGCATCACCGCGAGAACCAGCAGCGAGGCCATCAGCCCGCGCACGAAGATCAGCTGGCCGGCCGGCAGCGACGCGCTCGCCAGCTTCACGAGCGAGTCGTTGACGATGAAGCAGGCCATCGCGCCGACCATCGATCGGATGCCCTGCGCGTTCGTGCGCAGGGCGGTGGCGGGCGGGGGGACGGTCGATCCGGCGGACACGGCCGGGATCTTGGCACAGGCCCCGGACCGGCCCCGGTGCACGCGCCGGGGCGCGGCGCGGCGCGGCCTCGAAACCGGAATGTCGCCGGGGGCGGACCGGCCCCTTCGGGCCGGTCCGGTCGCGGCTTCAGCGCAGGCTGTCGTACACCGCGGTCTCGAAGGCGTAGTAGGTCGGCAGCGAGCGGTGGTCGGCGAACGGGAAGATCTGCGTCAGGTAGGCACCGCCGATGCCGGTGGCCGGGTCGATCCAGTAGTACGAGTTCGCGAGGCCCGCCCACATCAGGCCGCCGGCCGGGCGCCCGGTCGGCGCGGACCCGTGGTTGATCTGGAACGCGAGGCTCCAGCTCTTGCTCACGCCCGGGAAGAACTCCGCGTCGTTGGTCAGCGGGATCGCGGCCTTCAGGTTCGTCACCCGGCAGTCGCCCATGTGGTTCAGCCCGAGCGAGACGACGGTCTCGGGCCTGAGCACGCGCTCGCCGCCGAGCTGGCCGAGGTTCAGCACCATCCGCACGAACTTCAGGTAGTCGCCGACCGTGCCGTAGAGGCCGCCGCCGCCCATCTCGAACTCGGGCTCCTGCGGGATCTCGAAGGGGAACGGCGCGAGCTTGCCGTCGGGACCGCGCAGGTGCGTGCCGGCCAGCCGCGCGCGCATGTCGGGCGTGATCCGGAACGCGGTGCTCGTCATGCCGAGCGGATCGAACAGGTTCTCCTTCAGGAAGACGCCCAGCGACTTGCCGCTGACCGCCTCGACCATCTTGCCGGCCCAGTCGATGTTGATGCCGTACTCCCAGCGCTCGCCCGGGTCGAACAGCAGCGGCAGCTCGAGCGCCTTGTTCCGGCACTCGGTGACGCTCGGGATGCCGAGCGCGGCCTGCACCTTCTGGATGTCGGTGTTCCAGATCTCGTAGCTGAAGCCGGCGCTGTGCGTCAGCAGCTGGCGCAGCGTGATCGGCCGCTTGGGCGGCCGGGTCTGCGGCCGGCCGTCCGCGTCGAAGCCGGTCAGCACGCCGACCTTCCCGAGCGCGGGGATCACGGCCGAGGCCGGCGCGTCGAGGTCGAGCAGGCCGCGCTCGACGCACTGCACCGCCGCGACCGAGGTGATCGCCTTGGTCATCGACGCGATCCATCCCACGGTATCGGTCGTCATCGCCACGCCCGAGCCGAGCGTGCGCTCGCCGAACGCGCCCTCGTACAGCAGGTTGCCGTCGCGGTCGGTCGCCATCGCGACCACGCCGGGCACGTCCCCCGCTTCGACGGCCGCCTTCAGCAGCGCGTCGGCATTCGCCTTCAAGCCCATGATGTCTCCTCGTCTGTCGTCGTGTTCCGACCTCGGCGGTCGTCTCCGGACTGTAGAACGAGCCGGGCCGCGGCACCACCGTCGGCGTGCCGAACGCGGGCCGGCCCCGCTATCATCGGCGGCGTCCACACCCGCCACGGAACCCGCCGATGACCTCCCCGGAACGACGCCTCGCCGAGCTCGGCATCGAGCTGCCGCCCGCCTCGAAGCCGATGGGCACCTACGTGCCGAGCGTGCAGGTCGGCAACCTGCTGTTCCTGTCGGGGCTCGGCCCGCGACGCCCGGACGGCAGCTTCATCGCCGGCAAGCTCGGTGCGGGCGTGTCGATCGAGCAGGGCCGCGAGGCCGCGCGACTCGTCGGGCTGAACATGCTCGCGAACATCCGCGCCGCGCTCGGCTCGCTCGACCGCGTCGAGCGGGTGGTGAAGACGCTCGGCATGGTCAACAGCGCACCCGACTTCGACCAGCACCCGAAGGTCATCGACGGTTTCGCCGACCTGTTCGTCCAGGTCTTCGGCGAGGAACGCGGCCGCGGCGCGCGCTCGGCGGTCGGGATGGCGGCGCTGCCGATGCAGATCGCGGTGGAGGTCGAGACGATCGTGCAGGTCAGGGACTGACCGTCACCACCAGCTTGCCCGTCGCGCGGCGCTCCATCAGCCGCGCGATCGCCTCGGCGCCGCGCTCGAGCGGCACGGCCTCGACCGGCGGCGGGCGCAGCGTGCCGTCGGCGAGCATCGACACGAGCCGCGCCGCGTTCTCCGCGGCCGGCCTCGGATGCTCGTCGCGGAACATGCGCACGTCGACGCCGACGATCCGCGAGCTCTTCAGCAGCACGAGGTTCAGCGGCACGCGCGGGATGCCCGCGACGAAGCCGACGACGAGGAAGCGGCCCTCGCGACCGAGCACCCGCAGCGCGGCCTCGCTGAGCGCTCCGCCCACCGGGTCGACGATCACGTCGGCGCCGCCCGGTCCGATCGCGGCCTTGAGCGTGGCCGCGACCGCGCGGACCGCGCCGTCTGCGGCCTCGACCGTCCGCGGGTAGACGACGCCCTCGGCCGCGCCGAGGGCGCGCGCGAAGGCCAGCCGCTCGTCCGACGAGGCGGCCGCGATCACGCGGGTGCCGAGCGCGCGGCCGATATCGACCGCCGCCGACCCGACGCCGCCCGCGGCGCCCAGCACCAGCACGGTCTCGCCAGCGCGCACGGCCGCGCGGTCGACGAGCGCGTGCCACGCGGTGGCGTAGGTCAGCATGAAGCCGGCGGCCCGGGTCGGGTCGGTGCCGGGCGGCAGGCGCGTGCAGGCGCGCGCGGGCACCGCGAGCCGCTCGGCCATGCCGCCGGTCATGCAGCTCGCGACGACGCGGTCGCCCACCGCGAGGCCCGCGGCGCCCTCGCCCAGGCGCTCGACGGTGCCGCAGACCTCGGCGCCGGGCGCGAACGGCCGTGGATAGCGGACCTGGTACAGGTCGCGGATGGTCAGCGCGTCGGGGAAGTTCACGCCGCAGGCGTGCACCCGCAGCAGCACCTCGCCCGGGCCGGGATCCGGATCGGGCAGCGTGCCGACCGCCAGCGACTCGGGGCCGCCGGGGACGGTGCTGACCAGCGCGCGCACGGTCAGCGCCCCTGGGCCCGCAGCACCGCCGCGATCCTCTCGAGCAGCATCTCCGACGAGCCGTCGACGAAGGACGCGACCCGCGCGCCGTGCAGGTGACGGCCGAACGGATGCGATTCGCGCAGCCCTTCCGCGCCCATCGCCTGCGCGAGCCGCGGCAGCTGCCGCTCGGCGCAGCGGGTGGCCACGAGCTTGGCCTGCGCCGCGAGCAGCTGCGCGTCGCCGCCGGCGTCGATGCACGCGGCGGCCTCGCGGACCAGCGCACGCGCGGCCGCGAGCTCGGCGCTCGCCTCGGCCGCGATCCAGCGCCAGCCCTGGTGGTCGGCGAGCGGCGCGCCGAAGGTCCGGCGCGACTCGCCGAACGCGCGCACGACGCGCAGCGCCTCCTCGAGCATCCCGCAGCACATCGCGGCGACGTAGGTCCGCGCGCCGTTGATCGAGGCCATCGCCGCCTTGAACGCACGGCCGGCGGGCTGCAGCAGCTCGGTGTCGGTGGCGAGGTAGCCGTCGAGTACGAAGCCGCCGGCGCCGATCGCGTGCTGGCCGGCGAGTTCGAAGGCCGGCCGCCGCACGAAGCCCGCGCGGTGCGCGTCGATCACGAAGCCGGCCACGCCCTTTGCGCCGGCGCCGGGCGCGGTCTGCGCGTAGAGCACCGCGACGTCGGCGTCCGACGCGTTGGTGATCCAGGCCTTCTCGCCGTCGAGCCGCCAGCCGCCCGGCACCTTCGTCGCAGTGGTGCCGATCGCGGCGAAGTCCGAGCCGGCCTGAGGTTCGGTGAGCGCCGTGCAGCCGATCACGCGGCCCGCCATCAGGTCCGGAACCCAGCGCGCGATCATCTCGGGCGCGCCCTCGCGCGCGAGCTTGTTCGCGATGTTGCCGGTGTTGACCAGCGAGAACGCGAACGCGAAGTCGGCGCCGGCGAGCACCTCGACGATCCGCGCCTTCGCCGAGAACGGCAGCCCGAGGCCGCCGTGCGCAGCGGGCGTCTCGATCCGGCACAGCCCGAGCGCGGCCGCGGCCTCGATCGCCTCGCGGCCGATCCGGCGCTCGCGCTCCCACGCGGGCGCGGCAGGGGCGACGACCTCGCGTGCGAAGTCGGCGACGCGCTGGAGCAGCGCGGGCAGGTCCGGGGCGGCGGGCGCGTCCGGGACGGCGCTCATGCCGGCCTCCAGCCCGCGGGCACGCGCGGCCGCTCGATCTTCGCGTGGTCGCACAGCGCGTCGACGATCGAGGAGAAGTCCTGACCACCGTAGTCGCTCGCCCGCGCGAGGCTGTAGGTCTCGTGCACCGCAGCCGCGACCGGCATCGGCACGCGCGTCGCGTGCGCGGCGCCCAGCACCAGGCCGAGGTCCTTGTGCGCGAGGTCGATGGTGAAGCCCGGCGTGACGTCGCCGGCGAGCACCTTGCTCGGGAAGTTCATCCGCAGCTGGCCGTTGTTCGCCGACGTGCCGAGCAGCACAGCGAGCGTGCGGGTCAGGTCGAGCCCGAGCCGCTGCGACAGCGCGATCGCCTCGGCGTTCACCTGCGTGAGCGTGATCGCGACGTAGTTGTTGACGAGCTTGGTGCGCCCGCCGGTGCCGACGCCGCCGCAGTGCAGGACGGTCGTGCCCATCGCGTCGAGCAGCGGCCGGACCCGTGCGAGGTCGGCGTCGCTCGCGCCCACCATGAACAGCGACTCGCCCCGGTCGGCGTGCTCGGCGAGCCGGCCGACCGGCGCGTCGACCATCGACATCCCGCGCGCCGCGCAGGCCGCGGCGATGCGGTCGGTGGCGAGCGGGTCGATGGTGCTCATGTCCATCAGCAGCGTGCCGGGCGCCGCGTGCGCGAGCACGCCGTCCGGGCCGAGCGCCACCTGCTCGACCTCGACCGCGGTCGGCAGCATCGTGATCACGATGCGGCAGTCGCGGCCGATCCGCGCAGGATCGGCCGCTGCGGTCGCGCCCTGCTCGACCAGCGCGGCGACCGCCTGGGGCGCGATGTCGTGCACCGTCAGCGCGAAGCCCTTCTTCAGCAGGTTCGCGGCCATCGGCCGTCCCATCCGGCCGAGGCCGACGAATCCGATCCGTTCCATGTCGTCTCCCGGCGGGCCTCAGTCGAAGGCGATCTTCGCGTCGCGGACCACCTTCGCCCACTTGTCGGCGTCGGCGCGGATCCGTGCGGCGAACTCGGCGGTGCTGCCGGGCACCGGCTCGTAGCCCTGGCGGCGGATCGCGTCCTGGACGGCCCGGTCGGCCAGCGCGGCCGTCAGCGCCGCGTGCGACTTCGTCACCACCTCGGCCGGCAGCTTCGCCGGGCCGACGAGGCCGAACCACAGCGTGGCCTCGAAGCCCGGCAGCCCCTGCTCGGCGACGGTGGGCACCTCCGGCAGCGCCGACGCCCGCGTGGCCGAGGTGACGCCGAGCGCGACGATCTTGCCCTGCTGGACGAACGGGATCGCGGTGGACATCGACGAGAACAGCAGCGGGACCTGTCCGCCGGCGAGGTCGGCGACCGCCTGGTTGCCGCCCTTGTACGGCGCATGCGTGAGCTTCACCCCGGCCATCGACTGCAGCAGCTCGGCCGCGAGGTGGCCGGCGCCGCCGACACCCGAGGTGCCGTAGACCACGCCGGGCTTCGCCTTCGCGAGCGCGACCAGGTCGCCGATCGACTTCACGCCGACCGACGGGTGCGCGACGACCAGGGTGCCGCCGGCACAGACGTTGCCGATCGGGGTGAAGTCGGCGAGCGGGTCGTAGGGCAGCTTCTTGCCGGCCGGCACGATGCACATCGGGCCCGAGTCGGTCAGGTGCAGCGTGTAGCCGTCGGGCGCGGCCTTCGCGCACTGCGCGGCGGCGAGCGTGGCGCCCGCACCCGGCTTGTAGTCGAAGACCAGCGGCTGGCCGAGCGCGGCCTGCAGCTTCGGCTCGAGCGGCCGCGCCACGCCGTCGGCCGCGCCGCCGGGCGGATAGCCGAGGATCATCCGGATCGGCTTGTCGGGCCAGCCGCCCTGCTGCGCGAACGCGCGCTGCATCGCGCCGGCGAGCGGTGCGGCCACCGAGGCCGCGAGGACCCGCCTGCGGGTCGTCGAAGTCGTGCCCATGTCGTCTCCTCTGTCCTCGTGTCGTCGGACCGCGCGAGCGACGCGGCCCGAGCGGCTCATCGGCCGGTGAATCGCGGCGAACGCTTCTCCATGAACGCGCGCGCGCCCTCGCGGTAATCGTCGCTGCGCGAGCAGGCGGCGATCGCCGCCACCGCGGCCTCGCGCCTGGCGGCGTCGCCGGCCGACAGCAGCGAGTCGGTGGTGAGCTTCGCCGCGCGCAGCGTCAGCGGTGCGTTCTCGGCGACCAGCCGGCACCAGCCGTCGACGTCGGCGTCGAAGGTCTCGGCACCGGATACCTTCGCGACGAAGCCCATCCGGAGCGCGTCGTCGGCGTGGAAGATGCGGGCCGACATGAAGATGTCGAGCGTGTTCTGCAGGCCGATCACGTCGAGGAAGCGGCCCACGCCCTTCATCCCGTAGCCCAGGCCCAGCCGCGCGGCGGGCATCCGGAACTTCGCGTCGTCGGTGCAGAAGCGCAGGTCGCAGGCCGCGGCCAGCCCGAGCCCGCCGCCCATGCAGATGCCGCGGATCTTCGCGACGACCGGCTTGCCGCAGCGGCCGGGGGCCGAGTAGGCGGCGTCCACGGCCGCGTCGTAGCGGGCCTGCGCGTCGGGATCGGTGCGCTGCGACTCGAACTGCGAGATGTCCGCGCCCGACACGAAGGCCTTCGTGCCGGCGCCCTCGAGGACGATCAGCCGGACCTCGGGGTCGGCGTCGAGTCGCTGCAGCGCGCCCGGCAGGCCGGCCCACATGTCGAGCGTCATCGCGTTGTACTTGTCGGGGTTCGAGAACACGACGCGGCCGATGGGGCCGTCGGTGCGCACGACGAGCTCGGGCATGTGGGGCCATTCCTGAACGGGAGAGAGCCGGCATTATGCTGCCGCCACCTCTCGCCGCCGCCCATGCGTTCCATGCTCGTCGCCATCGCCGTCGTCGGCGTGCTCCTGCTCGGCCCGCTGGGCGCGATCGCCACCGGCGCAGTCGACCCCGCCGCCACCTGGCGCGACGGCCGCCGCGACAGCAGCGGCCAGGCCCCCTCGCCGGAGGACGAGCCGCGCGCGGTCGTGCAGGTCTGGGCGGCCCGCACCGTCGGCTGGCGCGGCGCGTTCGGCGTGCACACCTGGATCGCGACGCGGCGCGCCGCGAGCGCGGACTGGACCGTCCACCACGTGATCGGCTGGCGGGTCTACCGAGGCGCGGGCGCGGTCGTCTCGCAGGCCGGCGCCGTGCCCGACGCCCACTGGTTCGGCGCGCGGCCGGAGCGGCTCGCCGACCTGCGCGGCGACGGCGTCGACGCCGTCATCGACCGGATCGAGGTCGCGGTGGCCGCCTACCCGTATCCGAACGCCTACCGCGCCTGGCCCGGGCCGAACAGCAACACCTTCACCGCCTTCGTGGCGCGGCAGGTGCCCGAGCTGCGGCTCGACCTGCCCGCGAACGCGCTCGGCAAGGACTGGCTGCCCGGCACGATCGTCGACCGCACGCCGAGCGGCACCGGATGGCAGGTCTCGCTCGCCGGGCTGCTCGGGGTCGCGGTGGGGCTCGAGGAGGGGCTCGAGCTCAACGTGCTCGGCCTGTCGGTGGGCGTGGACCCGGCGGATCCCGCGCTGCGGCTGCCCGGCTTCGGGCGCGTCGGGCCCGCGCGCGACGCCGCGCCCCGGCCCTGAGCGCCCGATCGCGGAACGGCGCCCGCGCCGCACGCGGGGCGTGGCCGGGCACGCGGCGCTAAGCTCCTTCCGGAGGCGCGGACCCGCGCGCCCCGGCGCCGAGGAGACGACCATGCCGATCACCCTGTCCCCGCTGACCCCGGGCTTCTCCTGCGAGGTGGGCGACATCGACCTCGCGCGGCCGCTGCCGCCCGAGGACCTGCTGGCGGTGCGCGACGCGTTCGCACGCTTCGCGGTGCTGGTGTTCCCGTCGCAGGACCTGAGCGTCGACCAGCACCTGGCGTTCGCGTCGCACTTCGGCCCGCTCGAGCGCTCGGTGGCCACGGTGATGCCCGGCGAGACGCTGCGCGTGCGGCCCGAGATCGCCGACATCGCGAACCTGACCGCCGACGGCAGGGTCTGGGGGAAGGAGCACCGGCTGCGGCTGTTCCAGCTGGGCAACCGGCTCTGGCACACCGACAGCTCGTTCAAGCAGCCCACCGGCCGGGCGTCGCTGCTCTACGCGCGCTCGGTCGCGCCGATCGGCGGGCACACCGAATTCGCCGACCTGCGCGCGGCCTGGGACGGGCTCGACGATGCGACGAAGGCGCGCGTCGACGGCCTCGTCGCCGAGCACTCGCTGATGTTCTCGCGCGCCAAGCTCGGCTTCACCGACTGGTCCGAGCAGGAGCGCGTGGCGTTCGCGCCGGTCGCGCGGCCGCTGGTGCGCACGATCCCGGAGACCGGACGGCGCTCGCTGTACCTGGCCTCGCACATCGGCCGGGTCCGCGGGATGCCCGACGACGAGGCCCGGACGCTCGTCGACGCGCTGGTGGCGCACGCGACCGAGCGACGCTTCACCTACCTGCACCGCTGGCGGGTCGGCGACCTGGTGATGTGGGACAACCGCTGCACGATGCACCGGGGTACCGAGTTCGACGACACGCGCTGGCCGCGCGACATGCAGCGGGCGACGACTTCCGACGACCCCCGGGCGTTCGACGGAGGGCCGACGACGGTGGATGGACGGTCGGTCGCCTGACGGACTCCCGAGCGATCGCTCGACGACCCGACGGCACCCCGGCCCGGGCGGAACGGCCCCGGACGCGCCCGCCGGCGCCGTGTGACACTGCGCCATGACCGCCCCGCCCGCCCCCGACGCGCCGCTGCGCGTCCACGCCAAGCGCATCGCCGTCGGCGACGATGACCTGCCCGATGACCGCTTCAGCGACCACGTCAACAACGCGCGCTACTTCGCCTTCATCAACCTGACGTTCCGCGAGTGGTACGTCGCGATGGGGATCCGCGGCGGCATCCCCGGACGCACCGCGGTGATGGCGCGCGTCGAGTACGACTTCCTGCGCGAGGTGAAGCCGCCGGGCTGGATCGAGTGCCGGATCGAGACGGTGCGCGTCGGGCGCACGAGCCTCGAGCATGCGGTCGAGATCCGCGACCTGGGCCGCGACGGCGACGGGCCGCCGCGGCTCGCAGGCCGCGGCCGCGTGATCCACGTCTGGGTGGACCGCGCGAGCGGTGCGGCGCTGCCCTGGCCGGCCGACCTGGTCGCGCGCTGCCGCCCGCTCGATGCCGCCTCGGGCGCGACCGGTCCGGTCGACGGCACCGGCACCGGCGCCGCCGGCTGACGGCGGCCGGCGCCGCGTCGCTCACCGCACCGGCGCCGCGTGGCTCACCGGCCCGAAGCCGCGCGCACGGCGACCCGGGGCCGCGGCGCGGCGACGCCGACGGGCGACTCGCACGCCGCGGCGCACCGCAGCGCCACGTGGGCGTCGGCGAGCCGACGCACGCCCTCGCGCAGCCGGTCCGGTGGGCACGCGCTGAAGTTCAGCCTCAGCCGGCCCGGCTCGGCCGCGTCGACGAAGAACGCGTCGCCCGGCACGAAGGTCACGCCGCGCGCGATCGCCGGTTCGAGCAGCGCGCGGGTGTCGGTGCCGTCGACGAAGCGCGCCCAGACGAACATGCCGCCGTCGGGGACGTGCATCGCGAGCCGGTCGCCGAAGGCCTGCCCGAGCGCCTCGACGAGCGCGTCCCGTCGACGGCCGTACTCTGCGCGGACGAGATCGAGCCGCGCGTCGAGCCGGCCCGACGCGAGGTAGTGCCGCGCCACCGCCTGCGACAGCGATGCGGTGTGCAGGTCGGTCGCCTGCTTGAGCCGCACGACGGCGTCGCGCAGCCAGGGCGGCAGCAGCAGCCAGCCGACCCGCAGGCCGGGCGCGACGGTCTTCGACAGCGTCGACGCGTGCGCGATCCAGCGCGACGCGCCCGGCACCTCGCGCGCCAGCGCGGCGAGCGGCGGCAGCGGCGTGCCGCGGGTCCGCAGCGCGCCGTACGGATCGTCCTCCAGCACGGTCACCTCGCGACGCGCGGCCCAGCGCACCAGCGCCTCGCGCCGCGCGAGCGACATCGTCGCGCCCGTGGGGTTCGCGAAGTCGGGCACCACGTAGACCAGCTTCGGGCGCAGGCCCGCACAGGCCGCATCGAGCGCGTCGACGCGGGCACCGTCCCCGTCGCCCTCGAGCGGGCACCAGCGCGGCCGGGCGAGCCCGAAGGCCTGCAGCGCGGCGAGGTAGGACGGCCGCTCGACGACGACCGCGTCGCCATCGTCGAGCAGCGCACGCGCCACCAGGTCGAGACCCTGCTGGGAGCCGGCGGTGACCACCGGCGCCGCATCGTCGGTGTCGATGCCGCGGTCGCGCATCCGCGCGGCGATCGCGGCGCGCAGCCCGGCGTCGCCCTCGGTCTCGCCGTACTGCAGCGCCTCGGCGGGCCGCTCCGCGAGCGCGGCGGACGTGGCCGCGCGCAGTCCGTCGACGTCGAACAGCTCCGCCGCCGGCAGACCGCCGGCGAGCGAGACCATGCCGGGCAGGCCCGCGTGGCGGAGCAGGTCGCGGACGTCGGAGCGGCGCATCGCACGCACGCGTTCGGAGAGCGGATCGGTCATGGCGCAGGCCCTTCGTGTCGGTGGGGACACGCTAGCGGCCCGCTGCCGCCGGGTCACGATGCACTTCGCCGCGCCGGTGACGGGCCCGTCACGGTCGCGCCACCAGCACAGCGTGCGCGCCGCGCCGCGGCGACAGCCGACCTCTCCGACGCGATCGCCGGATCGGCCGGCGGATTCAGTCGAACGGGACGACCGGCACGGTCCCCGGCACGACGATCCCGCCGCGATCGCCCACGGTCACGCTGCCGTAGCGCTGCGCGAAGACCGCCGGCAGCGGCCGCGCGCCCGGCACCGCGAGCCACAGCCTCAGCAGGTGCCGGCGCCGCGCGGGCTCGGGCCAGTCCTCGAACGCCGTGCGGTCGTGCAGCAGGGTGTGGTTGTGGACGAACTGGACGTCGCCCGGCTCGAGCCGCATCCGCAGGTTCAGCGCCGGATCCTCGGCGAGCGCGTCGAACAGGTCGAGGGCCTCGACGTGCGCGGGCGCGAGGCGCGGCGCGTCGGCGAAGCGCTGCGCGCTGTCGATGTACTGGCGCTGGTAGATCGCGGTGAGCCGACCCGCGTGCCAGGAGAACACGGGAATCTCGAAGTACGGCTTCATGCCGGTCGGCACCTCGCCTCGGCGATCGGTCGCGAGCGGCTCGAAGAGCCGCGCCGCGAGGTCGGGACGACGGCGGCGCATCTCGTTGAAGATCGTCGTGCTGCTCACCAGCAGCGAGTCGCCGCCGCGGCGCGCCTCGGCGAGGCACAGCAGACCCACCACGTCGCAGGAGTCGGTGTGGAAGGTCTGCCGCTCGTGGGTCTGGTAGATCCGCACCCCCGGATCGGTGCTCGACAGGCCGAGGTCGCGGACGTGGCCGAGCAGGTGCCCGGCCGCGTTCTGCGAGCGCGCGCGACCGAGGTGAGCACCCAGGCCCATGAACGCCAGCGCCGCGTCGCGCCGGCTCCAGCGCCGGACCGGCAGCCCCTTGAGCAGCGAGAAGCCTCGGCCGTTGAGCAGTTCGTCGCGGATCGCGGCGAGCCGCGGACCGAGGTTCGGCAGCGGGAAGTCGGCGGCCTCGAGCGGCGCGGGCGCGCCGTGGGCCCGCGCGGGCCACGCCGCGATCGCGGCCTCGATCTCGTCGACGTCGGTCTCCGACAGCCGCACGACCCAGTCGTCGCGGCCCGTCCATTGCGGGCCGTACCAGGCCGCCGGCCCGGTCTGCTCCGGCGGCAGGGTCTCGACCGGATCGCGCGCGTTCATCGCAGCCACTCGGGATCGATCGGTGCGGGCGACGGCTGCCGCGACTCGATCACCTCGGCCGCATCGAGCACGAGGTCCTCGCGGAAGCGCGCGGCGGTGAGCTGGACGCCGATCGGCACGCCCTCGGCCATGCCCAGCGGCGCGGCGATCGACGGCAGGCCGAGCACCGGGACCAGGAACTGCGTGCCCTGCGCGAGCCGCACGCGCGCCATCTCGGCCTCGGTGCCGACGTCGAGCCCCTGCGGGAACGCGGGCTCGGCGCTGACCGGCTGCAGCACCAGCGGATAGCGCTCGAGGAAGGCGTTCCACGTGCGGACGATGCCGGTGCGCGACGCGAGCGCGCGCACGTAGCCGGCGAGATCGAGGTCCTGCCCACCCTCCAGCAGACCGGTGATCGAGCGGCGGATGCCGGCGTCGCCGAGCCGCTCGATGGTGTCGGCGAGCGTCGCGCGGATCTCCGCGGCCGACAGCGTGCCCCAGAGCGCGATCGCCTCCTCCATCCGGGGCGGCTCGACGCGCTCGACGACGTAGCCGGCCTCGGCGAGCCACGTGCCCGCGCGCTCGACCGCGGCGACCACCGCGGGGTGCACCGTCGTGCCGGGCACCGTGACGGAGAGCGCGACTCGGATCAGCCGCGCCGGCGCGGGGCCGGCGAGCGGCGCCGGCACCCACCACGGGTCGCGCGCATCGGCGGCGGCCATCGCGGCGAGCGCGACGCGCACGTCGGCCACCGTCCGAGCGAGCGGACCCTGGACCGACATCAGCTGCGTGCCCGGCGTGCGCTCCTCCTTGCCGCTCGGCAGGAACGCCGGCACGCGACCGAACGACGGGCGCAGCCCGTAGAGGCCGGTGCAGTAGGCCGGATAGCGGACCGAGCCCGCGAGGTCGTTGCCGTGCGCGATCGGGCCCATGCCGGCCGCGACCGCGGCCGACGCGCCGCCGCTCGAACCGCCGGGCGTGCGGCCTCTGTCCCAGGGGTTCAGCGTGCGACCGTGCAGGTCGTTCTCGGTGAACCAGCGCATCGAGAACGCCGGGGTGTTGGTGCGGCCGAAGATCACCGCGCCGGCGCGCCGCAGGTTCGAGACCACCGGGCTGTCCTCGGTGGCGACCGCGTCCTTCAGCGCGACCAGGCCGTTGGTGGTGCGGCAGCCGGTCTGGTCGACGTTGACCTTGGTGGTGACCGGCACGCCGTGCAGCGGGCCGAGCGCCCCGCCCGCGGCGACCGCGCGGTCGGCCGCATCGGCCGCAGCGAGGGCCTGCGCGTCGAGCACGTCGACGATCGCGTTCAGCGCGGGGTTGACCTGCCGCGTGCGCGCGAGGCAGGCCTCGACCGCCTCGCGGCTCGAGATGCGGCGCGTGCGGATCGCGCGCGCCAGCTCGGTGGCGGGCCAGCGCCAGAGCTCGTCCATGGGAACCTCCAGGGGATCCGGCCATTGTGCCTCGGGCGCGCGACACGCGTGCGACGGCGCGCGCCGTCCGGAACCGACGGCGCCGGCGCCGCGCGGATCGGTCGCCGCGGCCTCGCCCCGCGGGTCCGCCGGAGGCTGGCCAGCGCGCGGGCCGGGCCGCTAGACTTGCCGCTGCCCGCCGGCCGCCGCGCCGGCCTTCCCCGCGCCGACAAGGAGACCCCATGGCCATCAGCGTCCCGATCGAACTGGGCTACGAGTTCGAGGTGAAGTCGTCGTACAAGGAGGTGTTCGCGGTGCTGTCGGACGTGCCGACCTCGGTCTCGCATTTCCCGAAGGTGGACAGGCTGGTCGACGAGGGCGGCGGCGTCTACCGCTGGGAGATGAAGAAGGTGGGCGTGGGCAGCATCGGGCTGCAGACCGTCTACGCGTCGAAGTACGTGTCCGACGCCAAGAAGGGCAGCGTGGTCTGGACGCCGGTCAAGGGCGTGGGCAACGCGCAGGTCGGCGGCAGCTGGACGCTCAAGGACAACAGGAAGAGCACCGCGCTCGAGCTGAAGATCGCCGGCACGGTCGACGTGCCGGCGCCGGCGCTGATGAAGTCGATGATCTCGCCGATGGTGGTCTCGGAGTTCGAGGGGCTGGTGGACCAGTACGTGGAGAACCTGGTGAAGGCGTTCGGCGGGGAAGCCTGACTCACCGCCTGCCGCGCACGCCCTTCGCGACCAGGGCGACGTGCGGCAGCGCCTCGAAGTGCCGGTCGCAGGTGAGCAGCTCGACGCCCTCCAGCCGCGCGGTCGCGTAGACGATCGCATCGGCCGTCGCGAGACCGTGTTCGCGGTGCAGTTCGGCCGCCCGCAGCGCGACGCGGGTGTCGAGCGGGACGACCCGGCATTCCTGCGAGAACGCGATCACCCGGTCGGCCTCGTCCTCGCCGAGCTCGCGGGTCACCCACTTCGACAGCTCGAGCTGGACGATCGTCGGCACGATCCAGTCCGATGGCGCAGGCAACCGGTTCCCGATGCGCGCGGCGAGCGGACTGCCGATCAGCCACTCGATCCAGACCGAGGTATCCACCACGACCATGAGTCAGACGCGGTCGTCGCGATCCCGATACCCCGATCGATCCGCGCGCGGCGCGATGCCGCGCAGCGATTCCAGCGACGGCACCGGCATCAGCAGGACGCCGTCCCCCTTGGGCAGGAACACGAAGCGCTGGCCGGCCTCCCAGCGCTTCGCCTCGCGGACGGCCTTCGGGATGGAGATCTGGTGCTTGCTCGACAGCGTCGCGGTATCGGCCATGCTCTTGCCTTTCGGCGATCGATCATCGATCGGTAAGGGTCTAGCACCCAGGCCCTCGGATCAGGCGCCGAACACCGGCCCCAGCGGCCGCATCCGGACACCCCGCCTGAGCTTCCTCCACGCGAACTCGGCCGGGTCCGCCAGCGCGGGCCCCGGCGAGCGCACCACCAGCACCTCGCGCGCGATCGGCTGGAAGTCGGCCCGGAAGTGCACCGAGCTCTTGAGCGCCACCACCCGCTGGCGGATCGGCTCGATGCCGACGTGCCTGAACATCTCCTGGTCGGCGGCCTGGCACTTCACCGACGCGAGCACCACGCGAACGCCGCTCGCCGCTTCGCGCAGCAGTGCCATCCGGCCGAGGTTCATCCGGAAGCCGCGGAACATCGGGCCGGTGCAGGTGAAGCGGCCGTCGCCCAGCCGCTCGACGTGCCAGCGCGCGGCGAAGGGCAGGTGGCCGGGCACGCCCGAGATCGCGCCGAGCGCGAGCTCCACCGTCGAACCCTGCCCCGCCTCGTGGGCGCGCGCGGCGTTCGCCGGGTCGATCAGCAGGCCGAGCACCGCGTCGGGCGCGCGCTGGCGGACCAGGGCGGCGAGCAGGCCGGTGGTGTCGCCGTTGCCGCCGGCGCCGGGGTTGTCCTGCGTGTCGGCGAGCACGACCGGCGCGCCGGGCGCGCCGTCTCGCATCGCGCGGCGTACCGCCTCGTCCGGCTCGAGCAGCGCGAGCGCGAAGTCCGGCTCGGCGGCGGCCACCGCGTCGCCGATCTCGGCGAGCGCCGCGCGCGCGGCCGCCTCGTCGTCGGCATAGGCCACCACCGACATCCCGCACTCGGCGAAATCGGCCATCGGGAAGCCGGGCGCGAAGTCGATCGACGCGCGGTGCCGGCGCTCGATCGCATCGATCCGTGCGTAGAGCCCGCGGCACGGATCGATGAAGGTGCACTGCGACGGGATGCCGGTCAGGTAGTCGAACTGCCGGAAGGCCTTCGCCGGGCGCCTGCCGCCGCGGACCATCGCGTCGAGCAGCGCGGCCGCGCGGCCGCCGGTCTCGGCCATGTCGACGTGAGGATAGGTGCGGTAGATGGTGAGCGCATCGGACTGCGCGACCATCTGCCGCGTGACGTTCGCATGCAGGTCGAGGCTCGCGACCACCGGCACGCTCGGGCCGACCACCTCGCGCACGCGGCGCAGGATCTCGCCCTCGCCGTCGTCGTGGTGCTCGACCACCATCGCGCCGTGCAGGTCGAGGTAGACGCCGTCGACGCGGCCGGCCGCGCGCAGCCGCGCGACCAGGTCGCCGACGATGCGCTCGAAGGCGTCCTCGGTCACGTGCGCCGACGGCGAGGCCGCGGCCCAGGTCAGCGGCACGAGCGCATGCCCGCGCGCGCGCAGCGCCTCGATCGCGCCCTGCACCGGGATGTTCGCGCCGGCCACCGCCTCGAAGAGGGGCTCGCCGCGCTGGATGCTCGGCCAGCCGCCGCCCGACTCGAAGGCCGCGTAGTCGGCCTTCGACGGCGCGAAGGTGTTGGTCTCGTGCTGCATGCCGCCGATCGCGATCGTGGCCATCGGATGCTCCTGTCCTCGGGCGGGTGGGGTCGCGCGGGCGTGCGCCGCGCCGGTCGATTATCGCGGAGCGCGGGGCACACGCCGATCCACGCGGCGACCGATCGCGCGCTTTCCGAAAGCGCCCGGCGCGGGCCGCGTTCCGGCATCCGATGGATGGCACCGGCCCGCGATCGGCGGCCGCGTCCACCGCGAGCGCCCGCCGCGGTCCGATCGGCGCCCCGGCGCGCCGACGGCGACGGGACGGCGTGCTACCTTCGATCGCCCCCACCGCAGGCCGCGCCATGAACGCAGACGACATCGCCTACCTGAGCGCGACCGACCTGGTCGCCGCCTACCGCGCGAAGACCCTGTCTCCGGTCGAGGTCACGCGCACGATGCTCGAGCGCATCGACCGTCTGAATCCGGTCCTCAACTGCTACGTCCTCGTGGACCCGGAGTCGGCGATGCGCGACGCGCGCGCGTCCGAGGCGCGCTGGCTGCGCGGCGAGCCGGCCGGCCCGGTCGACGGCGTGCCGACCTCGATCAAGGACCTGCTGCTGACGAAAGGCTGGCCGACGCTGCGCGGCTCGCGCATCGTCGACCCGGCCGGCCCCTGGGACGTCGACGCGCCGACCACCGCGCGGCTGCGCGAATCGGGCGCGGTGCTGCTCGGCAAGACGACGACGCCCGAATGGGGCTGGCGCGGCAGCACCGATTCGCCGCTGTCGGGCATCACCCGCAACCCCTGGGACCGGACGAAGACGCCGGGCGGCTCGTCGGGCGGCGCGGTCTCCGCGCTCGCCGCCGGCCTGTGCACGCTCGCCACCGGCACCGACGGCGGCGGCTCGATCCGCATCCCCGCGGCCTTCACGGGCACCGTCGGGATCAAGGCGCACTTCGGCCGCGTGCCCGCCTGGCCGCTGTCGCCGATGGGCACGGTCGCGCACGTCGGACCGCAGACCCGCACGGTCGAGGACGCGGCACTGATGCTCGACGTGCTGGCGCGGCCCGATCCGCGCGACTGGATGGCGCTGCCGCCGCCGCAGGGCTCCTGGGCGGCGGCGCTCGCGGGCGATGCGTCGCGCGCGGGCGGGATGCCGCTGGGCACCGGCCTCCGCGGGCTGCGGATCGCGCTCAGCCCCCGACTGGGCTACGTGCCGTACGTGGACCCGGAGATCGACGCCGCGCTCGAGGAGGCGGCCGAGGTCTTCGCAAAGCTGGGCGCGCGCGTCGAGCGCGTCGACCCCGGCATCGACGACCCGGCGCCGGTCTTCGCGACCCACTGGTTCTCGTCGGCGCGCAACCTGCTGCACCGGCTGCCCGAGGCGAAGCTCGCGCTGCTCGATCCGGGGCTCCGCGAGTCGATCGAGTTCGCCGCGCGATACACCCTCGACGACTTCCTCGACGCGCAGAAGGCCCGTGGCGAGCTGGCGGTGCGGATGCAGCGCTTCCACGCCGACTGGGACCTGGTGCTCACGCCCGGCACGGCCGTCCAGCCCTTCGACGTCGGTCTCGTGATGCCGCCGCCGCCGCCCGGCGTCACGCCGCTCGGGGGTACCGACTGGACCTGGTGGACGCCGTTCTCCTTCCCGTTCAACCTGACCCAGCAGCCGGCGATCGTGGTCTGCAGCGGCTTCTCGAAGGCCGGGCTGCCGCTGTCGCTGCAGCTGGTGGCGCCGAACCACCGCGAGGACCTGTGCCTGCGGGCAGCGCGCGCCTACGAGCAGGTGACGCCCTGGGGGGCGATGCGGCCGGCGCTCGGCTGAACCCGCGGGGGATCGCGGCGGTCCGAGGGCATCGGGGCCGACTGACCCGGGCGGCGATGGCGGCCTCAGTGCGGTCCGGGGATCCCGAGCTCGGCGGCGGCCTGCTCCCAGGCGTTCGCCGCATCGATCATCGTCGGTCCGCCGCGGTGGAGCAGCACGTAGGACAGGCCCTCGGCCAGCTGCTCGCGCCGCGCGCCGCGCTCGAACGCGCGCTTCAGGTGGACCCGCATCCCGGCCGCATCCCGCCGCGACGCGTGGCAGACCACGGCCGCCACCTCGGCGATCGCCGGCGGCAGCCCGCCGCGCGCGGCCTCGAACATCGCCGCGTAGCGCGCGGTGCCCGCGCCCTCGTCGAGCCACTTGCCGAACGCGCCGTCGCAGAAGCGCAGCGCGTCGAACCCCTCGCAGGCGCCGGCGATCGCGATCGAGTCGGCGATGTCGGCCTTCGTCATCCCGGCGACCACGCCGCGGTCCATGTGGAAGGCCGCGTAGCGCTCGCGGGTGGCCGCGATCAGCGCGACCCAGACCACCTCCTTCTCGAAGGGCGTGAGCACGCGCTCGTCGAGCGTCAGCCGCGTGTAGAGCGCGTCGTAGGTGGCGAGCAGCTTCGGGTCCGACGCGCCGAGCAGCCGGTGGTAGGACAGCAGGTAGCCGCGCTTGGCGAACATCTCGTCGAGCAGTCGCCGGCCGGCATCGGGCGTGTCGTCGTCGTGGGTCGCCACGGGCGGTCCTCCATGAAGTGGCTGCGGAGTATAGGAGCGGGCGGATGAACGACGGACGCGACGCGGCGATTCCAGAACTGCGCGGGCGCCACCTGCTGGTCACCGGGGCGGGCTCGGGCATCGGGCTGGCGACCGCGGCCGCGCTGCGGCGGCACGGCGCGCGCGTCGCGGCGGCGGTGCAGGACACGACGCAGCGGGCCGCGGTGCTCGCATGCGTGCCCGACGCCGCGGTGCTGGTGCAGGACCTGCGCGACGACGCCGGCTGCGCCGCGCTGCCCGCGCTCGCGGCCGACGCGCTCGGCGCGCTCGACGGCGTGGCCGCCTGCGCCGGCGTCTTCGTGCGCCGCGGCTCGGACGACACCACGCTCGACGACTGGCGCGGCACGCTCGAGCTCAACCTGACCGCCACCTTCGTGCTGGTGCGCGCGACGATCGCGCGGATGCGCGCGGACGCCGCACGCGATGCGAGCGTGGTGATCGTCAGCAGCCAGCTCGGCCAGGTGGGCTACGCGAACGGCGCGGCCTATGCCGCGAGCAAGGCGGCGCTCGACAGCCTCGCGCGCTCGCTCGCGCTCGAGTGGGCGACGCGCGGCGTGCGCGTGAACGCGGTCGCCCCCGGGCCGGTCCGCACCGCGATGACGGCGGCCACGCGCGCCGACCCGGCCTCGCGCGACGCGCTGCTCGCCGGCGTGCCGATGGCCCGCGTGGGCGAGCCCGCGGAGATCGCCGAGGCGATCGCCTTCCTGCTGTCGGCGCGCGCGTCCTTCGTCACCGGCCAGGTGCTCTGCGTCGACGGCGGCTTCACCGCGCGCTGAGCGCGCCGTCCGGCCGCGTCAGGTCGCGTGCCGGCCCGCGCCGAGCTTCGCCCGCGACAGCGCGAGCAGCGCCCGCGCCGCCGGCGTCAGCGACGCCGCATCGCGCATCGCCCACAGCAGCCGCCGCTCGGTCCGCATCCCCGAGATCGGGGCGACCACCAGGCCCAGCGACTTCGCGTAGGGCGCGGCGCCCTCGCGCGGCAGCACCGCGAGGCCGAGGCCGGCCGCGACCATCCGGCCCATCGCGTCGAAGCTGCGGACCTGCGCGCGGATCCGCAGCGGCTTCGCGAGCGCCTCGGCCTCGGCGGCGAGCTGGCGGGTCAGCGAGGTCGGCCGCGCGAAGGCGACGAGGTCGTGCTCCAGCACCTCGGCGATCGGTACCGGCGCGGGCAGCCCCGGCCCGGGCGCGAGCCGGTGCCCGCGCGGCCGCAGCAGCACCAGCTCGTCGATGTGGCAGACCTCGGTGGGCAGGCCCTCGGCCGGCACGTTGTCGCCGATCACCGCGAGCTCGGCGGCGCCGCGGGCGACCGCCCGCACCGCGTCCTCGCTGATCGCATCCTCGAGGTCGAGCACCACGCCCGGGTGGGCGCGCGAGAACTCGCCGAGCAGCGCCGGCAGGAAGCCGCCGAAGGCCGAGGTGTTCGCCCACAGTCGCAGCACGCCGGCCGCGCCGCCGTGCACGTCGTCCATCGCGACCGCGAGCTGCTCCAGCCGCGACACCATCTCGATCGCGTGCGGCAGCAGGATCCGCCCGGCAGAGGTCGGCACCACGCCGCGCTTGCTGCGCTCGAGCAGTGCCGCGCCCACGTGCGCCTCGAGCTCGGCGACCCGCTTGCTCGCGGCGGCCAGCGACATCCCGAGCCGCGTGCCGCCGGCGGTGAGGCTGCCGTGACGGACCGCGGCGACGAACAGGCGCAGCGTGACGAGATCGAATCGGGCGGGATTCAGCGGCATGGCGTCGTCGACGGCATCGGCAGCCCCGGATCCTCAACCTGTGGTTGAGGATGTGTCAACGAGAAGCGAACCGAAGCGCCGCCGCCGCCGCCACCATGCCGCGACACCCGCCCCTTCCGCCCATCCGCCGGGATCCTTCCATGCGTCCGTCGCTCCGCACCGTGCTCGCCGCCGCCCTCGCCATCGCGGCGGGCGCCGCCGCCGCCCAGACCTTCCCGTCGAAGGGCGTCTCGCTGATCGTGCCGAACCCGCCGGGCGGCGTCGTCGACACCTCGGCGCGCCTGGTCGCCGAGCCGCTGTCGCGGGCGCTCGGCCAGCCGGTGGTGGTCGAGAACAAGGCCGGCGCGAGCGGCAACATCGCCTACCAGCAGGTCGCGAATGCGCCGAAGGACGGGCACACGCTGCTGGTCTCGTACTCGGCCTACCACGTCGGCAATCCGGCGCTCTTCCCGAAGCTGCCGTGGTCGCAGAAGGATCTCGTGCCGGTCGCGCTGCTGACCGCCGCGACCAACGTGATCGCGGTCCATCCGTCGGTGCCGGCGACGACCCTGAAGGAGTTCGTCGCCTACGCGAAGACGAATCCCGGCAAGCTGAACTTCGCGTCGCAGGGCAACGGCTCGCTGTCGCACGTGGGCACGGTGCTCTTCGAGCAGGCCACCGGGACCGACATGGTCCACGTGCCCTACAAGGGCTCGGGGGCCGCGATCCAGGACGTGCTGGCCGGGCAGGTGCAGGTCTTCATGACCACGCCGCCCTCGGTGATGCAGCACGTCCTCGTCGGCAAGCTGAAGGCCTTCGCGGTCACCGGCAAGTCGCGCCATCCCGGGCTGCCCGCGGTGCCGACCACCGCCGAGGCCGGCCTGCCCGGCTTCGAGCTCGAGGCCTGGGTGGGCCTGTTCGCGCCGGCCGGCACGCCGCCCGCGACGGTCCAGGTGCTGACCGACAAGGTGAAGGCCGCGCTCGCGACGCCCGAGGCGAAGGCCACCGCGGAGAAGGCGGGCGTCGAGATCCGCTACCTGGGACCGGATGCGCTCGGCGCGCTGGTGGCCCGCGAGACCGACTACTGGGGCAAGGTGATCCGCGACAAGCAGATCACCGCCGACTGACCGCGGGAGACGGACAGACGCCGAGAGGCCGGCGGCGCCGGCGCAGCGACGACGAGACGAGACGAGACGAGAGGAGAACCCCGATGGACGCGCTGCAGGGACTGAAGGTCCTCGAGCTCGGTCAGCTGATCGCCGGCCCGTTCGCCGGCAAGACGCTCGCCGACTTCGGGGCCGACGTGATCAAGATCGAGCCGGTCGACGGCGGC
This sequence comes from Pseudomonadota bacterium, assembly GCA_046046245.1. Classification (GTDB taxonomy): domain Bacteria; phylum Pseudomonadota; class Gammaproteobacteria; order Burkholderiales; family Burkholderiaceae_E; genus UBA4615. The sequence goes on from JBJOKE010000059.1 coordinate 73,967, forward strand.
GACCCGCTGCGCGCCTGGCGGATGCTGCGCGACGGCACCTCGGTCTGGTGGGAGGTCCAGTCGCGCAACAAGCGCTCGGTGGCGCTCGACCTGCGCTCGGCCGAGGGCCAGGCCGCGGTCCGCGCGCTCGCCGCCGAGGCCGACGTGCTGATCGAGAACTTCAAGCCGGGCACGCTGGAAGGCTGGGGGCTCGGCTGGGAGACGCTGCACGCGCTGAACCCGAAGCTGGTGATGCTGCGGATCAGCGGCTTCGGGCAGACCGGGCCGTATGCGGGCAAGCCCGGCTTCGGCGTGCTCGGCGAGGCCATGGGCGGCCTGCGGCACCTGACCGGCGAGCCGGGCCGCGTGCCGGTGCGCGTCGGCGTGTCGATCGGCGACACGCTGGCCGCGCTGCACGGCGTGATCGGCCTGCTGGTCGCCCTGCGCCACCGCGAGGTCAACGGCGGGCAGGGGCAGGTGATCGACGTGGCCCTCTACGAGAGCGTCTTCAACGTGATGGAGAGCCTGCTGCCCGAGTACGACGCGTTCGGCGCGGTCCGCGGCGCGGCCGGCAGCGCGCTGCCGGGCATCGCGCCGTCGAACGCCTACCGCTGCGCGGGCGACGCCTTCGTGCTGGTCGCGGGCAACGGCGACTCGATCTTCCGCCGGCTGATGTCGGCGATCGGCCGCGACGACCTGGCGAACGACGCGCGACTCGCGCGCAACGACGGCCGCGCGGCGAACGTCGCCGAGATCGACGCGGCGATCGGCGCCTGGACCGCGACGCGTCCGATCGACGAGGTGATCGCGACGCTCGAGGCGGCGAACGTGCCGGTCGGCCGGATCTACACGGTGGCCGACATCGCGCGCGACCCGCAGTACCTGGCCCGCGGGATGATCGTGCAGACGCACGACGTCGACGGCCGGCCGCTGAAGGTGCCGGGCATCGTGCCCAAGCTCGCGGAGACCCCCGGCCGGATGCGCTCGCCCGCGCCGCGGCTGGGACAGCACACCGACGAGGTGCTGGGCGCGGGCGGCTGGCCGGCACGACGCGAGGCCGCGAACGACGGGAGCGCGTCGTGAGCGCCGCCGCGGTGAAGGTCGGGATCAACGAGGTCGCGCCGCGCGACGGCCTGCAGAACGAGTCGGTCTTCGTGCCGACCGACGACAAGGTCGTGTGGATCGACCAGCTGTCGGCGCTCGGCTACGCGCGGATCGAGGTCACCTCGTTCACCTCGCCGAAGGCGATCCCGATGCTGCGCGACGCCGAGGAGGTGATGCGCCGGATCCGGCGCGCGCCCGGTGTCGTCTACACCGCACTGGTGCCCAACGCGCGCGGCGCCGAGCGCGCGATCGACGGGCGGACCGACGAGTTCAACCTGGTGATGTCGGCGAGCGAGACGCACAACCTCGCGAACCTGCGGATGACGCGCGAGCAGTCGTTCCGGACGCTCGCCGAGACGGTTCGGATCGCGCAGGCCGCGCGCGTGCCGGTGAACGTGTCGCTGTCCTGCGCGTTCGGCTGCCCGATGGAGGGCGAGGTGCCGGCCGCGACGGTACTGGACTGGGTCGCGCGCTTCGATGCGCTCGGCGTCGACGGCGTGACGCTGTGCGACACCACCGGCATGGCCGATCCGGCGCAGGTGCTCGCGCTGTGCCGCGCGGCGATCGAGCGCTTCCCGCGGCTCGCGTTCACCGGCCATTTCCACGACACCCGAGGCCTCGGCGGCGCCAACGTCTGGGCCGCGCTGCAGGCCGGCGTGACGCGCTTCGACGCGTCGCTGGGCGGCATCGGCGGCTGCCCGTACGCGCCGGGCGCGAGCGGCAACGTGGCGACCGAGGACGTGGTGCACCTGCTCGCCTGCGTCGGCGCCGACTGCGGCATCGAGGTCGAGGCGCTGGCGCCCGCGTCCGCACGGCTCGCCGGGCTGCTCGGCCACGCGCTGCCCTCGGCGGTCGGCCGCGCGGGCCCGCGCTGGTTCCGGCATCCGCCGCCGGCCGACATCGATGCGATCCGGGCGCGCGCGCTGGCGCGCGACACCGATCCGAGCTGATCCGACCCGACACGACCCACCCGGTCCGACGCCGGACCGCACCACGACGAAGAGAGAGGAGACCCCCGATGGCACGCTACGCGATCCACCTCAACGGCGAGCGCCGGCGAGTCGAGGCCGAGCCCGACAGTCCGCTGCTCTACGTGCTGCGCGACCAGCTCGAGCTGAACGGCCCGAAGTTCGGCTGCGGCCTCGGCCAGTGCGGCGCCTGCACCGTCCACGTCGACGGCCAGGCGATGCGCTCGTGCTCGATCCCGGTCTCGGCGATCGGCGCGAAGCCGGTGGTCACGCTCGAGGGCCTGGGCAGCAGCGCGAAGCCCTCGCCGCTGCAGCAGGCCTTCATCGACGAGCAGGCCGCGCAGTGCGGCTACTGCGCGAACGGCATGATCATGCAGGCGGCCGACCTGCTCAGGCGCATCCCCAGGCCCACCGCGCAGCAGATCCGCGAAGGCCTGGCGATGAACCTGTGCCGCTGCGGCACGCACCAGCGGATCGTCCGTGCGGTGCAGCGCGCGTCCGGCCAGCCGGTGACCGCGTGAGGGAGGCCGACATGACGACCGTGAACCGCAGGGAGTTCCTCCGCGCCGGCGGCGCGATGGTGGTGGGCTTCTCGCTGCCCGCCGTGGCGGCCGCGACCGTGAAGGCTCGGGCGGTCGACGCGCCGAAGCCGGTCGGCAAGGACCGCGTCGAGTCGTTCGTCGGCCTCGGCCGAGACGGCCGCGTGACGGTGTGGGTCGGCAAGGTCGACCTCGGCACCGGCACGCGGACCGCGCTCGCGCAGATCGCCGCCGACGAGCTCGACGTGCCCTTCGACCGCGTGACGATGGTGATGGGCGACACCGGGACCACGCCCGACCAGTGGATGACCGGCGCGAACCTGACGATCGCGCAGGGCGGCAGCGAGCTGCGGCTCGCCTGCGCGACGGCGCGCGCGGCGCTGCTCGAGCGCGCTTCGGCGAAGCTCGGCGTGCCGGTCGCCGACCTGGTGACCGTCGACGGCGCGGTGCACCTGAAGGCCGACCCCGGCCGCTCGATCGCCTATCCGGCGCTGGTCGAGGGCGCGCCGCTCGAGCTGAAGGTCGACCCCAAGGCGGCGGTGAAGAAGGCCTCCGACTACAAGGTGGTCGGCAAGTCGATCCGCCGCGTCGACATCCCGGCCAAGGTCACCGGCGAGTTCGAGTACGTCCACGACGTGCGTGTGCCCGGGATGCTGCACGCACGCGTGCTGCGCCCGGACGACCTCGGCGCGAAGCTGCTCGTGGTCGACGACTCGGCGGCCCGCAAGGTCGCGGGCTTCGTGCAGACGGTGCGCAAGGGCGACTTCCTCGCGGTCGTCTCGACCACCGAGTGGGGCGCGATCAAGGCGATGCGCGCGATGTCGGTGACCTGGGGCGTCGGCGACGGCCTGCCCGACGAGAAGCAGGTCTTCGACTGGTGGCGCGGCCGCCCGGTCGCGAAGGAGGACGTCACGCAGAAGGTCGGCGACGTCGAGACCGCACTCGCGGCCGCGCCCCGGCGCGTGAAGGCCCGCTACGACTTCTCGGTGCAGACCCACGCGTCGCTCGGGCCGTCGTGTGCGGTCGCCGACTTCCGCGACGGCCGGCTGACCTGCTGGTCGGCATCGCAGGCGACGCACTCGATGGTCGACGAGCTGGCGCCGATCGTCGGGCTGCCGAAGGATCGCATCCGGGTCGTCTACCTGGAGGGCTCGGGCTGCTACGGCCGCAACGGCCACGAGGACGCGACCGCCGACGCGGCGCTGATCTCGACGCTGATCGGCAAGCCGGTGCGCGTGCAGTGGATGCGCGCCGACGAGACCGCACGCGCGCCCAAGAGCCCGCCGCGCTCGATGGACTTCGAGGCCGGCCTCGACGCGAAGGGCGACGTCGTCGCCTGGAACGGCGACTTCTGGATCGCGCTGAACCACATCGTCGCCTTCAAGCCGCTCGACTTCCCGCTGCTGTCGGCGACCGAGACCGGGCTGCCGAAGCCGGGCAACTGGATCGGCTTCCTGTTCCAGAACTCCGGCATCGGCTACGCGCTGCCGAACGTGAAGGTCAACACCCGGCACGTCGAGCGCGCGCCGTTCCGCAGCGCGCACCTGCGCAGCCCGGGCCGGATCGAGAACTCGTTCGCCAACGAGTCGTTCATCGACGAGCTCGCGTTCGCCGCCGGCGCCGACCCGGCCGAGTACCGGCTGCGCTACCTGAAGGATCCGCGGGCCCGCGAGGTGCTCGAGAAGGCGCTGGCGCGCGCGTCGTGGACGACCCGCGTCGGCCCGAACCCGGGGGCCGGCGGCGGCGAGCTCGTCCGCGGCCGCGGCGTCTCGTACCTGCGCTACAACAACGCGATCACCTACGTGGCCGCGGTGGCCGAGGTCGCGGTGAACCGCGGCACCGGCGAGATCCGCGTCGAGCGGGTCTGCGTCGCGCACGACTGCGGCCAGGTGATCAACCCCGACGGCACGATCAACCAGGTCGAGGGCGGCGTGATCCAGACGGTCGGCCGCACGCTGATGGAGCAGGTCCGCTGGAACCGCACCCAGGTCACCTCGACCGACTGGGCCACCTACCCGATCCTGCGCCACGACCAGGTGCCGAAGGTGGAGGTCGACCTGATCGACCGGCCCGGCCAGCCGGCCTGGGGCGCGGGCGAGCCCACCGCCTGCGCGATTCCGGCGGCGATCGGCAATGCGGTGTTCGACGCGACCGGCGTGCGGCTGCGGACCGTGCCGTTCACGCCGGACCGCGTGCTCGCGGCGCTGCGGGCCGGTCGGTCGGCATGACCGCGCTGACGCTCGTCGAGAAGCTCTGGCAGCGCCACGTCGTCGAGGCCTACGACGACGGCTCGGCGCTGCTCTACGTCGACCGCCACCTCGTCTACGAGGTGACCAGCCCGCAGGCCTTCGAGGGCCTGCGGCTGGCCGGCCGGCGGCCGTGGCGCGCCTCGACGGTGATCGCGGTGGCCGACCACAACGTGCCGACGACCGACCGGTCGCGCGGCATCGCCGACCCGCTGTCGCGCCGGCAGGTCGAGCAGCTCGAACGCAACTGCGACGAGTTCGGCATCACCGGCTTCGGCCTCGGCGACCCGCGCCAGGGCATCGTCCACGTGGTCGGGCCCGAGCAGGGCGCGACGCTGCCCGGCATGACGGTGGTGGCCGGCGACTCGCACACCAGCACGCACGGCGCGTTCGCGGCACTCGCCTTCGGCGTCGGCACCTCCGAGGTCGAGCACGTGCTGGCCACCCAGTGCCTGCGTATCGAGCCGATGCGGACGATGCGCGTGACCGTCGGCGGCCGGCTGCCCGCGGGCGCCAGCGCGAAGGACCTCGCGCTCCACCTGATCGGCCGCATCGGCACCGGCGGCGGGACCGGCTTCGCGATCGAGTTCGCCGGCGAGGCGATCGCCGCGCTGTCGATGGAGGGCCGGATGACCCTGTGCAACATGGCGATCGAGGCGGGCGCGCGGGTCGGCCTGGTCGCCGTCGACGCACGGACGATCGATTACCTGCGCGGCCGGCCGTACGCGCCCGCGGGCGCGGACTGGGACCGCGCGGTCGAGGCCTGGCGGACGCTGAGGAGCGACCCCGGCGCGCGCTTCGACCGCGAGCTGGAACTCGACGCCGCCGGGGTCCGGCCGATGGTCACCTGGGGCACCTCGCCCGAGATGGTGACGAGCGTCGACGGCCGCGTGCCCGATCCAGCCGCCGAGCCCGACCCGGTGAAGCGCGCCGGCCTGCGCGACGCGCTCGCCTACATGGGGCTCGAGCCGGGCACGCCCATCCGCGACATCCGGCCCGACAAGGTCTTCATCGGCTCGTGCACGAACGCGCGGATCGAGGACCTGCGCGCCGCGGCCGAGGTGCTGCGCGGCCGCCGGATCGCGCCGTCGATCCGGCTCGCGCTCGCCGTCCCGGGCTCGGGCCTGGTCAAGGCGCAGGCCGAGGCGGAGGGGCTGGACCGCGTGTTCCGCGACGCCGGCTTCGAGTGGCGCTAGCCGGGCTGCTCGATGTGCCTGGGCATGAACGAGGACCGGCTCTCCCCCGGCGAGCGCTGCGCGTCGACCTCGAACCGCAACTTCGAGGGCCGGCAGGGCGCGGGCGGCCGGTCGCACCTCGTCTCGCCGGCGATGGCCGCGGCCGCCGCGGTGGCCGGCCGCTTCGTCGGGGTGTCGGACCTCGTTCCCCTGCCGGAGCCCGCCTGATGGAGCGCTTCACCCCGCCGGACGGCCTCGTCGTCCCGATCGACCGCGCGAACGTCGACACCGACGCGATCATCCCGAAGCAGTTCATGAAGTCGATCGAGCGCACGGGCTTCGGCCCGCACCTGTTCGACGCGTGGCGCTACCTCGACGCGGGCGAGCCGGGGATGGACTGCACGACGCGGCCGACGAACCCGGCGTTCGCGCTGAACGCACCGCGCTACGCCGGCGCATCGATCCTGCTCGCTCGGGCGAACTTCGGCTGCGGCTCGTCGCGCGAGCACGCGCCCTGGGCGCTGCGCGACTTCGGCATCCGGGCGCTGATCGCGCCCTCGTTCGCCGACATCTTCCGCTCGAACTGCTTCAAGAACGGGCTGCTGCCGATCGAGCTCGATGCGGCGTCGGTCGACGCGCTGTTCGCGCAGACCGAGGCCTGCCCGGGCTTCCGGCTGCGCATCGACCTCGTCGCGAGGACCCTCGTCCGGCCGGACGGCGGCGTGCTGCCCTTCGAGGTCGACGCGCACCGGCGCCGGTGCCTGCTCGAGGGGCTCGACGACATCGGCGTGACGCTCGCCGCCGCCGAACGGATCCGCGCGCACGAAGCGGCGCGGCGCGAGCACGAACCCTGGCTGTTCCGCTGAGACGCCGCGTTCGCCGTCAAGCGAAGGCAGGCCGGCGACCGCTTCGCCCGGGGCGTCGCCCGCGCCGGCTTGAGCCAGGTCAAACCCCCCCGCCATCGGGGGGGAAGACCGTGACCGAATGCTTGTGACCGCCGGCCGACGAACGGTAGTCTGGCGTCCGCTTCCGCCTTTCGCATCGCCGAGGACCCCGATGGACCTGCTCGACCATTACCAGACGGAAGGGTACGTGATCGTGCCCGACCTGATGCCGCACGCGAAGATCGACCAGCTGGTCGAGCGCTACGAGCGGTTCAAGCGCGGCCGGCGCCCGTTCTTCTCCGAGAGCATCCACAAGTGGATCCTGCCGGAGCTCGACGACCGCGGCTTCATGGTCCAGTCGATGGAGAACTTCACGCGCCTGTGGTTCTCCTACGGCCTGAACGACGCCGGCAACGCCGTCGTGCTCGGCGCCGAGATCAACGACGTGCTGAAGACCGTCCAGCCGAAGTACGACCGCTGGATCCACTGGCTGAACCACTTCTTCGACCGCTCCACCGGCTCGGTGGACCACGTCGACAGCTGGTACCTCGACACCGACCCGCCCGGCGACCTGGTCGGTGCCTGGGTGGCGCTCGAGGACATCCATCCGGACGCCGGGCCGTTCCGCTTCTTCCCGCGCTCGCACCGCCTCCCCGAGCTGCAGGATCTCGGCAGGCTGGACCACGACGCGTTCATCAAGTACTGCGCGAAGATGGCCGATGCGCTGCCGGCGCAGCACGCGATCATCAGGAAGGGCACGGTGGTCTTCTTCCATCCGTTCCTGCTGCACGGCGCGGTCGACCAGACCGACCGCCGCTACTCGCGGAAATCGGTGACCGCGCACTACCTTCCCTACGGCGTGCCCAAGCTCGAGCGCACGAAGTGGGAGGAGGCACCGGACGGGAGCGCTCGACCGGATCCGATCAAGACCGTCCGCCGGATCGACGCGCACCCGATCGAGGTCGACTACAGCTGGTCGTCGGAGGCGGCGTTCAACCTTCGCGGGATGGCGAGCTTCGCCAAGGCCCTGGTGAGGCCCACCCCGATCACGATGGACATGCGCCGCCGCTCCTGGGCGGACCGCTGACCGACCGACGCCGCGCGCCCGCGCGGCCTCAGCCGCCCGGCGCCGCCGGTGCGGCATCCCACAGCGGCGGATGCGGCGCGGGCCCGAGCAGCCGCTCGAGGTGCGCCGCCATCGACAGCACCCGGGCGTCGCGGTAGCGCGGTCCCACCACCTGCAGCCCGATCGGCAGCCCGCGCACCAGCCCCGCGGGCACCGAGCATGCGGGCGCCTGGCAGTAGTTGAACAGCGGCGTGTAGACCGCGTGGCCGCGCGGCCCGGCCGGCAGCCCGCCGATCTCGGCGGGCCCGAGCTGCGTGGCCGGCCAGGACACGGTCGGGGTCGTCGGGCACAGCAGCAGGTCGAAGCGCTCGAAGAACGCCGCGTAGGCCGCGTACAGGTGCTCGCGCAGGATCAGCAGCCGCGCGATGTCCTCGGCCGAGTGCTGCCGGCCCAGCCGCACCTGTGCGGCGATGTCGGGGTCGAGGCAGTCGGGGTCGGCGTCGAGCGCCGCGCCGTGCAGCGCCGCGAGCCCGGCCTGCTGCAGCTTCAGCAGCGGGTACTCGCGGACGCCGTCGGGCCATGCGGGGGCCGCCTCCTCGATCCGCGCGCCGTCGGCCGCGAGCCGGGCCACCGCGGCCTCGAGCGCCGCGCGGACGTCGGCGTCGATCGCGAAGCCGCAGCCGAGGTCGACGCTCCAGGCGATCCGCAGCCCGCGCAGCGAGGCGGCGTCGTCGCCGTCGGCGAGCCCCGCCGCGTCGAGCGCCTGCGAGCCCCAGTCGTGGTGCGAGGCGCCGAGCAGGTGCCGCCACATCAGCGCGACATCGGCCACGTCGCGGCCGATCTGGCCCATCACCGAGAGCCCGAAGTTCGGCTCGTCGAAGCCGGGTCCGCAGGGGATCAGCCCGAAGGTGGGCTTCATCCCGACGAGGCCGGCGTGCGCGGCGGGCCGGCGCGTCGAGCCGCCGGCGTCGGTCGCGAGCGCGAGCGCGCCGATGCCCGCGGCGGTGGCCGCGACCGCGCCGCCCGACGAGCCGCCGGGCGTCAGGCGCATGTCCCAGGGCGAGCGCGTCGAGCCGTGCACCAGGTTGTTCGACACGCCCTTGCAGGCGAACTCCGAGCAGTTGGTGATGCCGACGATCACCGCGCCGAGCGCCTTCAGCCGTGCGACGGACCAGGCGTCGGCGGGCGCGACGAAGTCGGCGAAGAGGCGCGAGCCCTGCGTGATCCGGCGGCCCCCGACCCAGACGTTGTCCTTCACCGTGATCGGCACGCCGGCGAGCGGCAGGGTCTCGCCGGCCGCGATGCGCGCGTCCACCGCCGCGGCCTGCGCGAGCGTCCACGCAGCGTCGTGACCGATCACCGCGTTCAGTCCGGGATTGACCGCGTCCAGCCGCGCGAGCGCGTCGCGTGCGACCTCGACGGCCGACGCGTCGCGCGACGCGACGCGCGCGGCCACCTCGCGCGCCGACAGGCGCCAGGCCCCGGCGCCGCTCATGCGATCCTCACGCCGGGGACGACGCGGGCGGGGACGGCGGGGGTGCGTGGCGGGTTCATCGATGCTCCTCGGACGCCGGCGCGAGGCACCGGCAGGATCGGGTGACGGGCATTCTGGCGACGGCTGCGGACGATGGCCGGCCCTGCGAACGTACCGCATCCCGAGGCCGGCGGATCGAGCGGCACGACCGCGGTGCACGGCGCCACGAGCAGGTGCGCGGGCGCCCCGTTCCGGACCGTGCTGGATCCAGTCGCCATCGATTCTTGTATCCAAGATACCGACTTCTTGTATCCTGCGCCACGGAGACACCCGCTGCGCGGCTGGCACGCGAGTTGCGACACCGAGGCCCATGGATCGATCCCGTTCCACCGAGACGCTCCGCGGCGACGAGCCGGCCGACACCGCCGACGACGCCGCGTCGCGCACGCGCCGGATGTACGACACGATCGTCTCGGCGCTGACCGAGCACCGGATCGCGCCGGGCACGCGGCTGCGCGAGGAACGGCTGGGCGCGATGTTCGACGTGAGCCGCACGCAGGTCCGCAAGGTGCTGCAGCGCCTCGAGCACGAGGGCCTGGTGCGTCGCGAGCCGAACCGCGGCGTCACCGTCGCCGCGCCCGACGTGGACGAGACCCGCGATCTCTTCGAGGCGCGCCGGCTGATCGAGCCCTGGATCGTCGCCAAGCTCTGCGCGCACTGCGGGCGTCGCGAGATCGCCGCGCTGCGCCGGATCGTGCGCGACGAGGCGCGCGCGCAGCTCGACGGAGACCGTCGCGCGCGCGTGCGGCTGTCGGGCGAGTTCCACCGGACGCTGGCGCACGCGGCCGGCAACCGCGCGATCGCCGAATCGATGGACGCGCTGACGCTGCGCACCTGCCTCGCGATCCTCGCCAACCGGGCGTCCACCGACGGCACCTGCCGCGACGACGAGCACCAGCGGCTCCTCGAGGCGATCGAGGCCGGCGACGCGAAGCGGGCGTCGCGGCTGATGGTCGCGCACCTGGAGCACATCGAGGCGTCGATGGAAGGTCCGGCCGACCCCGCGCCCTCGGACGGCCTCGAGGCCCTGTTCACCGATCCGCCGCCGGCGCCCGCCCGGTCGCCACGGGCGAGGACCCGATCATGAGCGCAGCCGCCGCCCCGCATGCCACCGCCTACGACCTCACGCTCGAGGGCATCGTCCAGCGCTACCGCGGCGCGCAGGCGGCCGCCGTAGACGGCGTGACCCTGGAGATCCGCGCGGGCGAGCTGGTCGCGCTGCTCGGGCCCTCGGGCTGCGGCAAGACCACGCTGCTGCGGATCATCGCCGGCTTCGTCGAGCAGACCGCCGGGCGCGTGGTGGTCGGCGGCAAGCCGATCGACGCGCTCGGGCCGAACGCCCGCGAGGTCGGCGTCGTCTTCCAGAACTACGCGCTCTTCCCGCACATGAGCGCGCTCGAGAACGTGGGCTACGGGCTCGCCTGCCGCGGCCGGCCGCGCGCCGAGCAGCAGGCCCGCGCCCGCGAGATGCTCGAGATGGTGCAGATGTCGCACCTCGCCGAGCGGCTGCCGCGCGAGCTGTCGGGCGGCCAGCAGCAGCGCGTCGCGCTCGCCCGCGCGCTCGCCGTCAACCCGCGGATCCTGCTGCTCGACGAGCCCTTCGCCGCGCTCGACAAGAGCCTGCGGCTCGACATGCAGATCGAGGTCAAGCGGATCCAGCGGATGGCGGGCATCACCTGCATCATGGTCACGCACGACCAGGAGGAGGCGCTGTCGATGGCCGACCGGGTCGCGGTGATCGCGAAGGGCCGCGTCGAGCAGTTCGACGCGCCGAACACGGTCTACGACCGACCGGGCTCGCTCTTCGTCAACCAGTTCGTCGGCACCTCGAACACGCTCGCCGGCCGCGTCGCCGGCGACGCGAGCGTCGAGGTCGCCGGCCGCACGATGCCCGCGCGACTCGTGTCCCCCGGCCTGAAGGCGGGCGACGCGGCCACCGTCTGCGTGCGCCCCGAGCACCTCGCGCTCGGCGCGCCCGGCGAGGGCCTGGCCGGCACGCTCGCCCTGAGCCTGCCGCAGGGCCCGCAGGTGATCCAGGAGGTACGCCTCGCCGACGGCACGGCCGTGAAGGTCGTGCAGCCGCGCGGCGAGGGCCTGGACGCCGTCGCGCCCGGCAGCGCGGTCGGCGTGCGCCTGCGACCCGGTTTCGAGATGAACGCGTTCACGCCCGCCTGACCCCCCCTCGCAGTCCCACCCCCGTGCAAAGGACCCCCGCCATGACCACCCGTCGCCAGCTGCTGCAGACCAGCCTCGTGCTGGGCGCGATGCAGCTCTTCCCCGGCATGACCCACGCCCAGGCCAAGCGCCTGGTGTTCGCGACCTTCACCGGCAGCTGGGAGGAGGCGCACAAGGCGGTGCTCGTGCCCGCCTTCCGCAAGGCCACCAACAACGCCGACATCGTGCTCGACCCGATGCTGTCGGTGGACCAGATCGCGAAGGTCAGCGCCGCGCGCAACAACCCGCCGATCGACGTGATGCTGCACGACCCGGGCCCCGCGCTGACCGCCATCGGCCAGGGCCTGACCGACGCCTATCCCGTCGCGCAGTCGAAGCACTTCAAGGACCTGATCCCCGAGGCGCAGGAGGAGACCGGTCCCGCCATCTTCTTCCAGGTCGTGGGCCTGACCTACAACCCGGAGAAGGTCAAGACGCCGCCGAAGTCGTGGAAGGACCTCTGGTCGCCCGAGTACAAGGGCCGCGTCGGCATCACCAACCTGAACTCCACGCTCGGCACCGGCTTCCTCGTCGAGATCTCCCGGATGTACGGCGGCTCGGAGTCCAACGTCGAGGCCGGCTTCAAGGCGCTGAACGACCTGAAGCCGAACCTCGCCGCCGTCGCCGCGAACCCCGGCGCGCTCGCGACGCTGTTCCAGCAGGGCCAGGTCGACATCAGCCCGGGGAACTTCAACGCGATCCAGATCCTGAAGGCGCGCGGCGTGCCCGTCGACTTCGTGATCCCGCAGGAGGGCGCGATCGCCTTCAAGACGACGGTCCACGTCGTCAAGAACTCGCCGAACAGGGACCTGGCCGTCGCGCTGATCGAGGCGGCGATGTCGCCCGAGGTCCAGCAGCGGCTGATGCAGGCGCCCTACCTGATCGTGCCCACCAACACCAAGGTGAAGATGGAGGGCGAGATCGCGAAGGTGCTGGTCAAGGACCACGCGGAGATGAAGAAGCGCTTCGTCTTCCAGGACTGGAAGAAGATCAACGAGCAGCGCGCCGCGTGGATCGAGCGGTTCAACCGCGACATCAAGCTCTGAGGCCCGGCCGTGCCGCGCCGCCTGCCCGTCACCGCCTATCCGCTGTGGCTCGCCTCGCCGCTGGCGGTGGCGATGCTGCTGTTCTTCGTCGCGCCGCTCGGCGTGCTCGGGGTGGTGAGCTTCTACGGCGACGCGGCCATGACCCGGTGGGGGTCGATGGTCAACTGGGCGAAGATGTTCGACGGCTTCGGGCTGGGGGTGCTGGCCGACACGCTGCGGCTGGGCGTGGAGGTCACCGCGCTCAGCCTGGTGCTGGGCTACGCGCTCGCCTGGACCTTCGTCCGGATGCCGCCGCGGCTGCAGCCGCTGGTCATCTTCGTGGTGATGCTGCCGCTGCTGACCAGCGTCGTGGTGCGCACCTTCGCGTGGATCGTGATCCTGGGCCGGCAGGGCATCGTCAACACCCTGCTCGCCGACCTCGGCTGGATCCAGACGCCGCTGAAGCTGCTCTACACCCGCACCGGGCTGGTGGTGGCGCTCGCCAACGTGCAGCTGCCGCTGATGGTGCTGCCGCTGATCAACGCGCTGCAGAAGGTCGACCCGAACCTCGCCGATGCGTCGGCCTCGCTCGGCGCGAGCGAGTGGCGGACCTTCCGGAAGGTGACGCTGCCGCTGTCGCTGCCGGGCATCGTCGCCGGCTGCCTGCTGACCTTCGCCGCGGCGATCACCGCGTTCATCTCGCAGTCGCTGATCGGCGGCGGCCAGATGCTGTTCATGCCGATGTACCTGTACCAGCAGGCCTCGGCGCTGTCGAACTACCCGTTCGCGGCGGCGATCTCGCTCACCTTCCTGGCGACCGTGATCGTCTGCGTGAGCGCGTTCAACCTGCTCGGACGGCTGTCGCGCGGCTACGCGACGCAGTGACCGCGAAGGACTCCGCCCATGTCCCGCCGCACGAGCCCGTCCACGCTGCTGTTCCGAGGCACCATGGGGCTGCTCGCCCTGCTGACCCTGGTGCTGCTGATCGCGCCGACCCTGGTCGTCGTGATCGTGTCGTTCACCGACGGCTATTCGCTGAAGTTCCCGCCGCCGGCCTACTCCGCGCGCTGGTACGGCGAGCTGTGGGAGGCGTTCCAGCTGCACTTCGCCGCGTGGAACAGCGTGAAGGTGGCGCTGCTGACCACGCTGCTGTCGGTGGTGCTCGGCGTGGCCGCCTCGCTCGCGATCGCGCGCTCGCCCACGCGGACCGCACGCGTGCTGGATTCGCTCTTCCTGTCGCCGCTGGTGCTTCCGGCGCTCGCGTTCGGCTTCGCGGCGCTGATGGCCTTCAGCCTCGCCGGCCTGTCGGTGTCGACCACCACGCTGGTGATCGGCCACACCGCGGTCTGCGTGCCCTACGTGATCCGCACCACCACCGCGGCGCTCGCGCAGCTCGATGCGTCCCTGCTCGAGAGCTCGGCGAGCCTGGGTGCGTCGCGCTGGTATTCGTTCCGGCGGATCACGCTGCCGCTGATCCGGCCCGGCGTGCTCGCCGGCGCGTTCCTGGCGTTCATGTCCTCGTTCGACAACGTGCCGGTGTCGCTGTTCCTGCGCGACGCGCGGACCGACATGCTGCCGATCCGGATGTGGCAGGACCTCGAGGGCAAGCTCGACGTGACGATCGCGGCGATGTCGGGCGTGATCATCGTGCTCACCCTCGTGCTGATGATCGTGATGGAGCGGGTGGCGGGGCTGTCGCGGCGGATGCGCGGCTGATGGTCCGACGCGACGCCGCGGGCCCCTCGCGCGCGCCGGCGTGAGGTCGGGCCGCGCGCCATCGGACCGGCAGGCAGCCCGCGACGCGAGCCTGCCGGTCTCGATGTGGCTGGGCGGCGTGCTCGTCGGCGCGTCGCTGGCGCTGGTGGGCGTGGCCGCGCTCGCGCCGCGGATCCTCGAGTCGCTCGCGCTGCCGCCGACCGCGATCGGCCTGTTCTCGTCGGTGGTCTGGGGCGCGGCGATCGTCGCGTCGTCGGTCGGCGGGCCGCTGGTCGCACGCTGGGGCGCCTGGGAAGTGTCGCGCGCCTGTCCGCTGCTGTGTGCGGCCGGCGTGCTCGCGGTGGCGGCCGGCGAGCCGATGCTGTTCTGGCTGGGCGCGGTGCTGATCGGCCTGGGCCAGGGGATCGAGACGCCGCCGTCCTCGCAGCTGCTCGGCCACCATGTGGCGCCCGATCGCCGGCCGCTGTGGTTCTCGCTGAAGCAGTCGGGGGTGCAGGTGGGTGCGGTGCTCGCGTCGATAGGGCTGCCGGCGATCACGCTCGCGTTCGGCTGGCGGGCCGCGCTGCTCGTCGTGGTGGTGGCGCTCGTCGCGCTCGCCGCCTCGCTCGGGCGACCGGCCCGGCGCTACCCGGCGCCCGCGCCGCCGCGCGGCGCCGGCGCCGGCTCCGGCTCCGGCCTGCGGATGCTGGTCGACTGGTGGCGGCCGCTGCGGCGCCAGCCGGGGCTGATGCGGCTGTCGCTCGCCGCCGCCGCATTCGGCGCGACACAGGTCTGCCTGAACAGCTTCGTCGTGACCTGGGCCGTGCGCGAGCGCGGGCTCGACCTCGCCGGCGCCGGCCTGCTCGCCGCGACCGCGCAGGGCGCGGGCCTGCTCGCGCGGCCGCTGTGGGGCTGGGTCGCCGCGCGCGCGGGCGACGCGCGGACGGTGCTGCGCGGCCTCGGGCTCACGATGGCCGCCTGCGGGCTGCTGCTCGGGCTCTTCGGCACGAGCTGGCCGATGGCGCCGCTCGCGCTGCTCGCGGCCTGCTACGGGCTCAGCGCGAGCGGCTGGAACGGCGTGTTCCTGGCGGAGGTGGCGACGCGTTCCGTGCCCGACGAGATCGCCTCGACCTCGGCCGCGGCGATGGTGCCGCTGTTCATGGGCCTGGTGCTCGGGCCGCTGGCCTTCGCGGCCGCGGGCGGCGTGGCCGGGCTGTCGGCGGGCTTCGTCGCGATGGCGGCGGTGTCGCTGGCGGGGGTGCTGCTGCTGCCGTCGGCGGACACGCTCGAGGCGGCCTCGCGCCGCGCCTGACCGAGGTCGTGCGGCCCGACGCGCGGCGCTTGCCGCTGCCTCGCGCGCGGCGTAGAGTGAATTCGTCCCCCGGAACCTCGGGGCAACGCGGAGAGGACCGTAGCGCAGTTCCCTGTCTACAGTTGGCTTTCTCGCTGCCCGCCTCGGCGGGTCTGACTCGCAGCCCGCGAGTCATGGAAGGGCCGGCCTCGTGTCGGCCCTTCCGCATTCCGGGGCCTCGACAGGCGCCTCGGCGCACGTGCCGGCCGACGTCGGTCGATCACACGGCATGCCCTCCTGCCTCGGATCCGCGTACCGCGGCCCGCCTCGGGTTCCTCCGAGCCGGGCCACGTCCTGCGCGACCCGTGCCGGTTATGCGCCGCCGCGCTCCACGGGTCGAGCCGCGCCAGACCCGCCGACTTGCACGGGCAAGCATCCATCGTCTAACGTCGCGCTTTCCGGCACCGCGCGTGCCGACTCACAACAGCTCTAGAGGAGCCTCCCGCCGTGTCATTGACCACGCTCTTCAAGCGCGGTGTCCTGGCTGTCGCCGCCACCGCCGCGATCGCCGCGGCCGCGCCGGCGCACGCCCAGAACAACGTCCTGCGCGTCGTGCCGCACTCGAACCTCGCGGTGCTCGATCCGATCTGGACCACCGCGTACATGAGCCGCAACCACGGCTACATGATCTACGACACGCTGTTCGGCACGGACGACAAGGGGCAGATCAAGCCCCAGATGGTCGACACGTATTCGATCAGCCCCGACAACCGCCTCTACACGTTCAAGCTGCGCAAGGGCCTGCAGTTCCACGACGGCGCGCCCGTCACCGGCGAAGACGTGATCGCGTCGCTGCAGCGCTGGGGCAAGCGCGACGCGATGGGCTCGGCGCTGATGCAGTTCGTCTCGCGGATGGACTCGCCCGCGCCCGACACCTTCCGGATCTTCCTCGGCGAGGCCTGCGGCTTCGTGCTCGAGGCGCTCGGCAAGCCGGGCTCGTCGGTGCCCTTCATCATGCCCAAGCGCGTGGCGGAGACCGACCCGTTCAAGCAGATCGAGGAGTACATCGGCTCGGGCCCGTACGTGTTCAAGCGCGACGAGTTCAAGCCCGGCGACAAGGCCGTCTACCTGAAGTTCGACAAGTACGTGCCGCGCAGCGAGCCGCCGTCGGGCACCACCGGCGGCAAGCGCGTCTACGTCGACCGCGTCGAGTGGAACCTCGCGCTGCGCGACGGCCAGGCGCAGGTCGCCGCGCTCCAGAAGGGCGAGGTCGACATCATCGAGCAGCTCGGCTTCGACTTCGTCGAGACGGTGAAGAAGGACCCGAACCTGCAGCTGCCGACGATCGCCAACATCGGCCTGCAGTACATGGCGCGCTTCAACCACCTGCACAAGCCCTTCGACAACCCGAAGATCCGGCAGGCGGCGATCGCGGCCTTCTCGCAGGAGCCGTTCCTGCGGGCCCAGGTCGGCGTGAAGGAGCTCTACAAGCCCTGCTACTCGATGTTCTTCTGCAATACGCCCTATGGCGTGACCAACGGCAGCGAGCTGCAGAGCAAGGGGGGCATGCGCCGTGCGCAGGAGCTGCTCAAGGAGTCGGGCTACGACGGCACGCCGATCGTGATCCTGAAGCCGACCGACCTCGCGTCGATCCAGAAGCTGCCCGACGTCGCGGCCCAGCTGCTGCGCCAGGCCGGCTTCAAGGTCGACCTGCAGGCGATGGACTGGCAGACCCTGGTCGGCCGGCGTGCGAAGAAGGACGCGCCGGACAAGGGCGGCTGGCACATGTTCCTGACCGCCTGGACCGCGCACGACATCTGGAGCCCGATCTCGAACCCGACGATGGACACGCGCGGCGAGAAGTCGGTCTGGTTCGGCTGGGCGACCGACGACAAGCTGCCGCAGCTGCGCGACCAGTTCATGCGCGCCACCGACGAGGGCGAGAAGAAGAAGCTCGCCTCGGCGATCCACGCGCGCGCCTACGAGATCGGCACGCACGCGCCGCTCGGCGAGTTCGACGCGCCTCAGGCGGCGCGCAAGAACATCAGCGGCTTCTTCGTCCACAACGGCAACATCTACTGGAACCTGAAGAAGAACTGACCCCCCGGGGGTGACCCCGCGCGCGGGGCCGGCTCGTCCGGCCCCGCGTCGTTTCCGGAGTTTCGATGCTCGCGTTCCTAGGCCGTCGCCTGCTCTCGACGATCCCCGTCCTGCTGATCGTCTCGGTGCTGGTGTTCCTGCTGCTGCGGCTCACGCCCGGAGACCCGGCGCAGCTGCTCGCCGGCGACCAGGCCACCGCCGAGCAGGTCGCGCAGATCCGGACCAATCTCGGGCTCGACCGCTCGATCCCCGAGCAGTACCTGGTCTGGCTGGGCCACCTGTTCCAGGGCGACCTCGGCCAGTCGTTCTACTACAAGACCGACGTCGTCTCGCTGATCGGCCAGCGGCTCGAGCCGACGCTGTCGCTCGCGCTGATCACCATCGTGGTCGCGGTGCTGGTGTCGGTGCCGCTGGGCGTGCTCGCGGCGTGGCGGCACGGCGGCTGGTTCGACCGCACGCTGATGGGCTTCTCGGTGCTCGGCTTCTCGGTGCCGGTCTTCGTGCTCGCCTACCTGCTGATCTGGACGCTGTCGATGAAGCTCGGGCTGCTGCCGGTGCAGGGCTACCAGCGGCTGTCGGGCGGCCTCGGCGCCTGGCTCTACCAGCTGATCCTGCCGGCGATCACGCTGTCGGTGATCTACATCGCGCTGATCGCGCGGGTCACGCGCGCCTCGGTGCTCGAGACGCTCGGCGAGGACTACATCCGCACCGCGCGCGCCAAGGGCCTGCCCGAGTCGAAGGTGCTGCTGCGACACGCGCTCGCCAACGCGGCGGTGCCCATCGTCACCGTGATCGGCATCGGCATCGCGCTGCTGATCGGCGGCGTGGTGGTCACCGAGTCGGTCTACGCGATCCCCGGGCTCGGTCGGCTGACCGTCGACGCGGTGCTCGCGCGCGACTTCCCGACGATCCAGGGCGTGATCCTCTTCTTCTCCTTCATCTACGTGCTGGTCAACCTGCTGGTCGACCTGACCTACGTGTTCTTCGACCCGCGGATCCGGTACTGAGGCCATGTCGACCCCCCTGTCCCCCGACGACGCGTCGTCCCTGTCGGTCGAGAGCGCGACCGTCGTCGCGCGGCCGTCCACCTGGCAGCGCGTGCTGCGCAACGGCTCGGTGCGGATCGGCGGCACCGTGCTCGCGCTGCTGGTGGTCGTGGCGCTCGCCGCGCCCTGGCTCGGCACCGTCGACCCATCGCTGTTCGACCCGGTGAGCCGCGACCTGCTGCCCGGCGGCAAGGGCGAGATCACCGACCTCGACGGCAACTCGTTCGAGCACCAGTTCCTGTTCGGCTCCGACAGCTTCGGCCGCGACATCTACAGCCGCGTGATCTACGGCACCCGCGTGTCGCTGGTGGTGGGCATCGCGACCGCGATCTTCTCGGTCGCCTTCGGCGTGCTGTTCGGCCTGCTCGCCGGCTACCTGCGCTGGCTCGACGGCCCGATGATGCGGGTGATGGACGGGATCATGTCGATCCCCGCGATCCTGATCGCGATCGCGCTGGTGGCGCTCTGGCGCGGCAGCCTGCTCACCGTGGTGATCGCGATCGCGATCCCGGAGATCCCTCGGGTCACGCGGCTGGTACGGTCGCTGGTGCTCACCGTCCGCGAGGAACCCTACGTCGAGGCCGCGGTCTCGCTCGGCACGCCCACCTGGAAGATCATGCTGCGGCACATCCTGCCGAACACCGTGGCGCCGCTGATCGTGCAGGGCACCTTCATCGCGGCCTCGGGCATCCTGGTCGAGGCGATCCTCTCGTTCCTCGGGGTGGGCCTGCCGCCCGACATCCCCACCTGGGGCAACGTGATGGCCGAGGGACGCGCGCAGTTCGGCGAGTTCCCGCACAACATCCTGTTCCCCGGCGTGTTCCTCGCCGTGACCGTGCTGGCGATCAACATCCTCGGCGACGGGCTGCGCGACACGCTGGATCCGAAGATGGCGAGGCGGACCTGATGGCCGACGCGACGACCGCATCGAAGTCCGGCATGAAGGCCGGCGAGGGCGACGGCCCGATCCTCGAGATCCGCGACCTCACCGTGGGCCTGCCCGGCGGCGCGGACCGCAAGGCCGCGGTGCGCAACGTGAGCATCACCGTCGGCCGCGGCGAGGTGGTCTGCCTGGTCGGCGAGTCCGGCTCGGGCAAGTCGGTGATCGCGCAGGCGGTGATGGGGCTGCTGCCGAAGCAGCTGCCGGTGCTGTCGGGCTCGATCCTGCTGCAGGGCGAGGACGTGACCAAGGCGAGCCCGCAGCGGCTGCGCGAACTGCGCTGCGTGCGGATGTCGATGATCTTCCAGGAGCCGATGACCGCGCTGAACCCGGTCATGACCTGCGGCGACCAGATCGACGAGGTGCTGCGCGAACACACGACGCTGTCGGCGGCGGAGCGGCGCGCGAAGGTGCTCGACGTCGTCAGGGAGGTGCTGCTGCCGGATCCGGAGCGGATCGTGGCCAGCTATCCGCACCAGCTCTCGGGCGGCCAGCGGCAGCGGATCGTGATCGCGATCGCGCTGGTGCTCGACCCGGTGCTGCTGATCGCCGACGAGCCCACCACCGCGCTCGACGTGACCACGCAGGCGCAGATCCTGAAGCTGGTGCTGGACCTGCAGCGCCGGCACGGCACGGGCGTGCTCTTCATCACCCACGACTTCGGCGTGGTGGCCGAGGTGGCGCACCGCGTGGCGGTGCTGCGGCTGGGCGACATGGTCGAGGTGGGCCCGAAGGAGCAGGTGCTGCGCCGGCCGACGCACGACTACACGAAGATGCTGATGGCCTCGGTGCCGACGCTTCACGTGCCCGACCGCGTGCTCGACGACGCGGCGCCGGTGGTGCTGAAGGTGCAGGGCCTGTCGAAGACCTACGACACCAAGTCGTGGTTCGGCAAGCGGCGCACGGTGCACGCGGCGAAGGACGTGTCGTTCGAGATCCGGCGCGGCCGGACCCTGGGCATCGTCGGCGAGTCGGGCTCGGGCAAGTCGACGGTGGCGCGCTGCGTGGTGCGGCTGATCGACCCGACCGGCGGGCAGGTGCTGCTGTCGGGCACCGACATCGCGAGCACGCCGCACGGCGCGCTGCGGGCGCTGCGCGACAAGGTGCAGATCGTCTTCCAGGACCCGTACCGGTCGCTGAACCCGCGGCGCACGATCGCCGACGCGATGATCGAGGGGCCGATGAACTACGGCGTCTCGCGCACCGACGCGATGGCGCGGGCCCGCTCGCTGCTCGATCTCGTGCGGATGGATCCGTCCGCGCTCGACCGCTATCCGCACCAGTTCTCGGGCGGCCAGCGCCAGCGGATCTGCATCGCGCGCGCGCTCGCGATGGAGCCGCAGCTGCTGATCGCCGACGAGGCGGTCTCCGCGCTCGACGTGTCGGTGCAGGCGCAGGTGCTGCGGCTGCTGGCGGACATCCGGGAGCGGCTGAACCTCGCGATGCTGTTCATCACGCACGACCTGCGGGTGGCGGCGCAGGTGTGCGACGACGTCGTGGTGATGTCGCAGGGCGAGGTCGTCGAGTACGGGGCGGCGCGGCAGGTGTTCTCGGCGCCGAGCCATGCGTACACGAAGGCGCTGTTCGAGGCGGCGCCGGGCAAGGGCTTCGAGTTCGGGGAGCAGGCGGCGGCCTGAGCGCGATGCGTTGGGTCCGCTTCCTCGCGCCGGGGGCCACCGGGCCGGCGTTCGGCGCGCTGAGCGACGACGGCGAGCACGTCGACGCGATCGACGGGGACCTCTTCGGCGAACGGCGCCCGAGCGGCCGGAGATGGCGCGTCGCCGACACGACGCTGCTCGCGCCGATCGTGCCGCCGACCTTCTACGCGGCCACCGGCAACTATCCCGGCCATTTCCGCAATACCGCCGCGCGGGCGGGCCGGCCGGTCGAGCTGCCGACGCGCTGCGAGGTCGGCTACCGCGCGAGCAATGCGCTGACCGGCCCCGGCCAGCCGATCGTGATCCCGCCGGACGCCTCGGGCACCGTGCAGCTCGAGGCCGAGCTGGTGGTGGTGATCGGCCGCCGGGCGCGGCACCTGACCGAGGCCGAGGCGCTCGGCTGCGTGTTCGGCTACACCATCGGCAACGACGTCAGCGAGCGGACCTGGCAGGCGTCCGACCGGACGATCTGGCGCGCGAAGAACAGCGACACCTTCAAGCCGATGGGGCCCTGGATCGAGACCGACCCGCCGCCGCCCGAGGGCATGACCACGACCGTCCGATTGAACGGCACCGAGGTGGCCCGATTCCCCACCCACTCGATGATCTTCGGCGTCGCCCGCACCCTGGCCGCGATCAGCCGCTACATGACGCTGCACCCGGGCGACGTGGTGTGGATGGGTACCGAGGACCCGACGCCGGACATGGTCGCCGGCGATCGGGTCGAGATCGCGATCACCGGGCTCGGTGTTCTGGCCAATCCGGTCGTGGCCGGGTGAGCGCGCGGGCGTCCGTGCAGGCCGAGGCCTGCACGGACCTCGCCCGGCCTCACTTCGTCATCGTGATGCCCGAGAAGTTCTGGAACCAGTTCTGCGCCTGCACGAACCCCCGCACCTTCGGGCTCATCGCACGCGCGTTCACGTCGTGGGTGACCATCACGAACAGCTGGTCCTCGACGAACTTCTCGTGCAGCTTCTGCAGCGCCGCGGTCTGCGCGGTCGCGTCGAACGAGGTCTGCGCCGACATCAGCAGCGCGTCCATGTCCTTGTCCTGGTACCAGCCCCAGTTCGTGCCCTTCGGCGACACCAGGTCGGACTTCACGTGCCGCACGAACGCGGTGAACGGGTCCTGGATGAAGTAGCTGTAGTTCAGCGCGACCGCGCCGCGGTTCGCCGGGTCCTTGGCACCGCCGCGCCACGCGGCGAGCAGCGCGTTCCACTCGAGCACCTCCAGGTCCACCTTCACGCCGACGTCGCGCAGGTTCTGCTGCAGGAACTCGTTCATCGGGATCGGCTGCATCATCCCCGAGCCGGACGACGGGATCAGCACCTTCAGGGTCAGCGGCTTGGCGGCGGTGTAACCCGCGTCGGCCAGCAGCTTCCTCGCGGCGGCCGGGTCGTGCTTCAGCGGCGTCGCCTTGCCGAACCACGCGTGCCCCGGCGGCATGAAGCCCTTGGCGGGCAGCGACAGTCCGCCCAGGAACTGGTTCAGGCCCTCTCGGTCGATCGCGAGGTTGATCGCGGCGCGCACCTTCGGGTCGCGGAACGGCGAGCCCTCGAGCATCGACAGGTGCCAGACCCAGTTGTGCGGATAGGCGTTGGTCACGATCTGCATGCCCGCGCCCTTGAGGCTGCCCACCGCATCGGGCGGCGGCGCCTCGATCCAGTCGACCTGGCCCGAGCGCAGCGCGGCCACGCGCGAGTTCGCCTCGGGCAGCGGCACGAGCACCAGCTTCTCGAGCTTCGGCACCCGGGCCTTGTCCCAGTAGTCCGGGTTGGGCACGAGCTCGGCCCGCTCGCGCGGGGTCCACGACACCAGCTTCCATGGACCGGTGCCCGACGGGGTCTTGCCGTAGGCGCCCCAGTCGCGGCCCATCTTCTCGAAGTGCGCGGGCGAGGACATCGGGATCCAGGCGAGCTGGTACGGCAGGAAGGCGTCGGGCTCCTTGGTGGTGATCTCGACCGTGGTCGCGTCGATCGCGCGCGCCGACGCGATCGACGGGATCCGCGAGCGGCCCTGCGCGGCCTGCTTCGGGTCGAACTGCGGCGACTTCTCGTCGAGCAGCTTCGCGATGTTCCAGACGACGGCCTGCGCGTCGAAGGTCGAACCGTCGTGGTACTTCACCCCGGGCCGCAGCCGGAAGGTCCACTTCGTCCGGTCCTTCGGATC
This sequence comes from Pseudomonadota bacterium, assembly GCA_046046245.1. Taxonomy (GTDB): domain Bacteria; phylum Pseudomonadota; class Gammaproteobacteria; order Burkholderiales; family Burkholderiaceae_E; genus UBA4615. The sequence goes on from JBJOKE010000059.1 coordinate 97,600, forward strand.
CGCGGACCACGACAGCGCGAGGCCGGGCACCAGCGTGGAGGGCTTGTCGGCGCTCGACAGGTCCCACATCACCAGCTGGTCGTAGAGGGTGTTGGCCATGAACCGCTGGCCCTCGCCGCCCTGGTCGGCCTGGCCGGTGGTGAGCGGAATGTCGGCGGCGGTCATGCCGATCCGCAGCGTGCCCTGGGCGGCGGCCGAGAGGGGCAGTGCACAGGCGGCGGCGACGAGCCAGGCCGCGGCACGGGAACGCCGCAGCGGGGAGCATGCCCGGACGGCAGCGGCGCGGGGGAACGGGATCATGGGAACCTCCGTAGTGCCCGGGCCGCTCGCGAGGCACCAACACGGTGCCCGTCGGCCGGGGCGCGCGGATCCAGCGCAAGCAGCGTGCCAGCGCGACGGCTCAGCCCCGGCGCCGGACCCCCACCTCGCCGCTGGCCACTCGATCGAGCGTCCCGTCGGGCCGCTCGACGCGCAGCGCGCCGTCGTCGTCGATCCCGCGAGCGACGACCGGCTCGCGCGTGCCGTCGGGCCGGAGCAGGTCGACCGGCGCATCGGCGAGCGCGTCGAGCGCGCGCCAGCGCGCCAGCCAGGGCCTCAGCCCGTCGCGGGCGAAGGCCGGCACCAGCGCGGCGAGCGCCTGCGCGAGTCCGCGCGCGAAGGCCTCGCGCTCGGGTGCCGCCCCCGGCTCGAAGAGCGCGCCCGCCGGCTGGCCGAGCCGGCGGGCGTCGAGGGCCGGCTGCGGCAGCAGGTTGAGCCCGACGCCGACCACGACCCGCTGCAGCGCGCCCTGCTGGCGGATCTCGACGAGGATGCCGCCGGCCTTCGCGAGCCCCCCGGCCGGCGCATCGACCAGCACGTCGTTCGGCCACTTCAGCCGGGGGCGGGCGCCGCGTGCGGCGACGGCCTCGGCCACGACCACGCCCGCCGCCAGCGGCAGCCCGAGCAGCGAGGCGCCGTCGGCCTCGCGCTCGACGGCGACCGACAGCGCGACCGCATGCGGCGACTCGGTCACCCACGCACGCCCGTTTCGGCCGCGCCCGGCGTCCTGGACGTCGGCCATCAGGGCGCGGGGTCCGGCCGGCCCGGCGCCGAACGGCCGCCGCATCAGCTCGGTACTGGTCGAGTCGATGCGTGCGACGTGCTCGAAACGCACGGGATCGATCATGTAAGCTCCCCCGGATCGGACCCGCCATGTTTACCACGACCGTCGCATCGGCCCGCCCCACGCGCGCGACGGCGCTGATGCGCGCGCTGAGCCTGCTGTTCGCCGCGGCGGTGGGCTTTGCGACGCTCTATCCGCTGGTCGAGGTCCGCCCCGCCGCCGGCAATCCCTTCGCCTTCCTCGCCGGCGGGCTGCCCCGCTGGTGGACCTGGTTCGACGTCCTGAGCAACGCGCTCGCCTACGGCGTGCTCGCGCTCCTGCTGAGCCTCGCGTGGCTGCCGCGGGCGCGGCCCTGGGCGGGCTTCCTGGCGGTCACCGCGGCCGGCGCCCTGCTGTCGCTGCTGCTCGAGGCGGTCCAGCACTACCTGCCCTCGCGCGTGCCCTCGCTGCTCGACTGGATCGCCAACACCGGCGGCGCGGCCGGCGGCGCGTGGCTCGGCGCGACGCTCAACGGCGCGGCGCGGCGCACCGACCGGATCGCGCTGCCGGTGCGCGACCGCTGGTACGAGCAGGGGCCGCCCACCGGCTGGGTGCTGCTGCTGCTGTGGCTGTCCGCGCAGCTGGTGCCGCAGCGGCTGCTGTTCGCGACCGGCCACATCGAGCCGGTCCTGCAGCGGCTGCTCGACCGGCTGCAGCTGCCCGATGCGCCCGACCTGTCGCGCACGGTCGACCGGCTCTGGGGCGCGGCGCACGCGCCGCTCGGGTACGGCGTCGCGATCGAGGCCGCCTCGACGATCTGCGCGCTGTGCGCGGTCGGCGCGATCGCGTTCGCGCTGGTCCAGGGCCCGCGCCGTCGGCTGGTGCTGGTGGCGGTGATCGCGGCGGTCGCGTTCGGGCTGCGCAGCCTCGCGACGCAGATGGTCTACGGCGCGGCGGCGCCGTTCGCGTGGGTCACGCCGGGGGCGCAGGGCGGACTGGTCGTGGGTACGGTGCTGCTCTACGGGCTGGAGACGCTCGGTCCCCGCTCGCGTGCCGCGGTGGGGCTCGCGGCGACGCTGGCCGGCGCGCTGCTGGTCAACGTCGCGCCCGAGGATCCCTACTTCGACACGATGGTCGCCGGCCTGCGGGCGGGCCAGCTCTCGAACCTGCAGGGGCTGCTGCGCACCGTGTCGGTCGCGTGGCCGCTGCTCGCGCTCGCCTGGTTCTGGCGGCGCACCGGACGCGGCGCGAACGCATCGGTCTGAGCGGCGGCACGCGGCGGCGGGACCGGAACGACGCGGGGCCCCGGCACAGCCTCGTGCCGGGGCCCCGCGCCCGCCTGACCGGCTCGCCCGCCCGTCAGGGCTGGGTGGGCAGCGTCAGCTTGTACAGCGCGGTCATCGACGAGAACTCCATCTGGCGACCGTCGCGGCCCCAGAGCTCGAGCATGTTGACGGTCGAGCCGACGGCGTACTGGTCACGGTACGGCGCGGCCGCGCAGTGCGCGTCCAGGCTGTTCTGCGCCGAGCACTTGATCACCGCCTTGCGGGCGGAGGCCGGCACGGCCACGCTGTCGTTGAACCGGGCACCGCCCGACGGCGCGCGGCCGTAGATCGACACCGAGGTCGGCGCGATCGCGCCCGAGGGCACCGTCCAGAACGCACCGCCGCCATCGGCCTCCAGGTAGGCGTACTGCGGCGATTGCGCGCTCGGGGTGTCGACGAACGACACGAACCCGCCGGTCGCGCTCTCGGCCTTCAGCCCGGCCTTCAGCGCCTGACCCGGCTCGGCGAACTTCACCTGCGAGGCCTCGGCCAGTGTCATCGCGCGCGATACCGTGCGGTACGACTGCACGACGTTCGGGGTGACGCCGTCGGCGTGGAAGAACTCCATCCGCCAGACGCCCTGGTCGGGGATCGAACGGATGTAGTCGTCGGTGTAGACGGTGCGGTCGGCGAAGAAGAGCGCGCTGTCCACGTCCGCCGGGTGCACGGCGAGCGCGGGATTCAGCAGCTTGCCGGCCAGCCGGATCACCGGCGTGGCGGACACCGTGCCGTTGCGCACGAGGGCCAGGTAGCTCAGGCCCCCGTTCGGCATGTAGGTGAGCACGTTGCCGCGCGGCGTCGTCACCTCCACCCTGGAGAACAGCGGGTTGTTCGAGCCGTCGACGCGGTTGGCGATCTGCACGTTGTAGCCGACCGAGAGGCTGCTCGCATCGGGCGTGTTCAGGTGCTCGCGGCGCTGCACGATCGGGCGCACGCTCGCGTTGTACGCGTACTGGTTGCCGATCATCTTCAGCTTGCCGTCGGCGACGCGGACCGCGGCCTGCTCGGGCGAGACCGTGCCGTCGGGCAGCACGACCTTGTACGACACGATCCAGTCGCCGTTGGCCCGGAAGAAGTCGAACGTGCCGGACTCCCAGCGCAGGCCGGTCACGCCGTCTCGGAACAGGCTCGAGTAGGCCCCGTTCGGACCCACGACCGCGCCGTTCGACAGGAAGGTCGACGGATCGTCCTGATGGAACACCGTGCGGCAGGCGGCCGCGACGACCGTCGAGCCGTTGCTCGTGCCGGCGCTCACGCGCTGCGCGGCAGGCAGCGCGTAGCAGGCGTTCAGCCGTGCGGCGAGGTCGGCGATCGCGCCGGGCACGTTGACCGTGCTCAGCGCGCCGAGGGTGGCGTTCGCCGGCAGCGCCGGGATCGTCCTGGCGTTCGACTGGAACGAGATCGAGACCGGTGCCGCGTCCTCGGCGGTCGGCACGGCCTTCACGGTGACCTCGACGTTCGACGTGGTGCCGTCGGGGCGGATGCTGACCTGCAGCGCGTCGAGCACCTTGTCGTAGCCGGTGCCGTCGGCGGCGAACGCGCCCTGGATCGGGTCGATGGTCGCACCGAGCAGGTCGGTCAGCGGCTTGAGCGCGGCGGTCACGCGGTCGACCGCGGTCCGCAGCGAATCGGCTGTGAACGGCGCCGTGCCGGACGCGAGCCGGGTCATCAGCGTCTGCGGGTCGCCATCGGCCGAGAGCGTCGCGGCGATCAGGTGGGTGATCGGGGTCACGTTGACCGTGCCGGACTTCGCGTCGCCGAGCGCGCTGAGCAGCGACACCTCGCCGAGCTCTGCCTGCACGACGAAGGGCGCCTTCGGCTCGAGGCCGAGCGGGCAGGCGTACGAGCCGTCGGCGGCGGCGGTCGCCTCGCAGATCTTCGCGCCGACGGCGTCGAACACGCGGATCGTCGCGCCCGCGAGCGGCGCGCCGGTGGCGGCGACGCCGCTGATGGACACCGGCGAGGGGGCCGGCGCGGCCGCGGTCGGCGTGGAGGCGGCCGGCGTGGAGGCGGTCGGGGTCGTCGTCGTCGCGTCTCCACCGCCGCCGCCGCAGGCGGAGACCGCGAGCGCGATGGCGGTGACTGCGATCGGGGCGGCGTGGCGGGCACCGACGAGCGAGCGGAGGCGGGGGGAGGCCTTCGGGGGCACCAGGGACATGGGATCTCCGTGTAGAGAGGATCGACTGCGGCACGCGGGGGCGGCCGGGGCGTTTCGGGCGGCGCTGCGTCTGGACCGACGGCAGGCGCGCGTTTCGCGCGGAGCGGAGGTCGCCAGGTCCGGTCGGCCCGATTGCGGCGGAGGACCGCCCGGACTATGTCGAACGCCGGCGGCGCAGGCCATGCGAACGACCGACCCTTCCGACGAGCGGCCGACTGCGGGCGGCGGACCGTCGGGCCGCGTGGGCGCGACCCGACGGTCGCGCTCCGGAATCGCCGACGCGGTTCCGGGCGTTCCGGCCGCGACCGTCCGGCGGCCGCGCCGCTCGCCGCGCCGGGCATCGCGCGCGGCGCGGGGATCGACGGCATACTCTCGGGCCGGGGCCCGCCGGCGAGATGCCGGCACGGATCCCGCCCGACCGGCGCGCCGCGCGGTCGCGACCACCCCGCCTCCCCGAGCGACGATGCACTACTCGCACCACATCTTCTTCTGCCTGAACCGCCGCGACGACGGCCGCGCCTGCTGTGCGGAGCACCGCGCCGAGGCGCTCCAGGCCCACGCGAAGGACCGGGTGAAGGCGCTCGGCCTCAACGGCCCCGGCAAGGTCCGCGTCAACCGGGCCGGCTGCCTCGACCGCTGCGAGCTCGGGCCGGTCGCGGTCGTCTACCCCGAGGGCGTCTGGTACACCTTCGTCGACGAGAAGGACATCGACGAGATCGTCGAGAGCCACCTGCGCGACGGCAAGGTGGTGGAGCGACTCAAGGTCGACTGACGATGAATCCGGGCACCCGGGTCGTCGGCCTCCACGGTCCCGTCGGCCGCATCGACGTCGCCGTCGACCGGCCCGACGAGGGCATGCCGGTTCGGGGCCTCGCGGTCGTCGCGCACCCCCATCCGCTCTACGGCGGCGCCCGCGACAACAAGGTCGTGCAGACGCTCGCGCGCGCGCTGCTGGCGCTCGGCCACGTCTGCTGGCGCCCGGACTTCCGCGGCGTCGGTGCCACCGAGGGCGCGTACGACGAGGGCCGGGGCGAGACCGAGGACCTGCTCGCCGTGGTGGCCGCCGCGCGCGCGGCCGAGCCCGGCGGCGCGGCGCTGCCGCTGGTGCTGGCCGGCTTCTCGTTCGGCAGCTTCGTGCAGTCGCGGGTCGCGCGGCGGCTCGCCGAGGCGGGCACGCCCGCGTCGCGGCTGGTCTTCGTCGGCACCGCGGCCTCGCGCTTCGCGGTCGAGCCGGTGCCCGCCGACACCGTCGTGATCCACGGCGAGGTCGACGACACCGTGCCGCTGTCGGCGGTGCTGGACTGGGCGCGGCCGCAGGAGCTGCCTGTGATCGTCATCCCCGGGGCCGACCATTTCTTCCACCGCAGGCTGACCGGACTGAAGCAGCTGCTGGTGCGCGAGCTGCGCTGAAGGCTCGCGCGTCCGTGGCCGACACCCTCGACCCCCGCCTGGTCTACTCGAAGACGGCCTCCGGCGTCGGCGAGATCGAGCATCGCAGCGACACGATCTCCGTGCCCGCGCGGCGCGTGCTCGTGCTGATCGACGGCCGGCGGCCGCTCGCGGCGCTGCCCGCCGCGGTGCGCCCGGGCGAGCTGCCGAAGATGATCGACGAGCTGCTCGCGAAGGGGCTGATCGCACTGTCGGGCATCGTCGACGAGCTGCCGGGCGGCGCGACCGACCTGCGCGACCCGCGGCTCGAGGACTTCAAGCGCCGCATCGACGGCGCGGTGCTGAACGAGCTCGGGCCGTCCGGCGTGGTCCTCGAGGCGCGCCTGCAGGACTGCGTGAACATGACCGTGCTGCGCAGCGTGCTGCGCGAGGTCATCGAGCTGGTCCGGACCCGCGCCGGCGACGCCGCGGCGGCCCGGGTGTCGGCCGCCGCCCAGCGCGCGCACTCGGCCTGGATGCACCGCGGCCGCGACGCGGTCATGCCACGGCCCGACGCCGGCCCGCCGCCGCCGGCCGCCGCCCGGCCGAAGGGTCGCGGCGACGCCGGGTCGTGACCCGACCGAACCGTATAATCCGCCGCCTTCCCCGACCACTTTCACGTTCCGTCGAGAACGGGAAGGATGCACCGCCGATGGGCCTCCGCCGACACGCCCCGACCGCCGCCGCGCTGACGCTGGCGATCCTCGCCGCCACCCCGGCCGCCGACGTCCTCGCCGCCAAGCCGAAGGCGCCCGCGCCGGCGGCCCCCGCGCCGTCCGGCGCGGCCACGTCGCCGACCCCGGCCACGCAGGGCCTCTCGCTGCAGGGCGCACCACAGATCGCCGCCCGGTCCTGGCTGCTGGTCGACGTGACCACCGGCCAGCTGCTCGCCGCGAGCGACCCCGACATGCGGGTCGAGCCGGCCTCGCTGACCAAGCTGATGACCGCCTACCTGGTCTTCAACGCGCTCAAGGAGAAGAAGCTCGCGCCGGACATGCGGCCGCCGGTCTCGCCGGTCGCCTGGAAGGCGATCGGCTCGCGGATGTTCGTCGACCCGGCCAAGCCGGCGACCATCGAGGAGCTGCTGCGCGGGCTGATCATCCAGTCGGGCAACGACGCCGCGATCATCCTCGCCGAGGCGCTCGGTGGCAGCGAGCAGGCGTTCGCCACGCAGATGAACCGCGAGGCGCAGCGCCTCGGCATGAAGAACAGCAGCTTCACCAACGCCTCGGGCCTGCCCGACACCCAGCACTACTCGACCGCCCGCGACCTCGCGATCCTCGCCTCGCGGCTGATCGAGGAGCACCCGGAGTACTACAAGCTGTATTCCGAGCGCGACTACACCTACAACAACATCAAGCAGCCGAACCGCAACCGGCTGCTGTTCATCGACCCGACGGTCGACGGCGTGAAGACCGGCCACACCGACGCGGCCGGCTACTGCCTGATCGCGTCGAGCAAGCGCGACCAGCCGGGCGCCGGCTTCCAGCGCCGGCTGCTGTCGGTGGTGCTGGGCACCGCGTCGGAATCGGCTCGCGCGATCGAGTCGCAGAAGCTGCTGAACTACGGATTCGCGAACTTCGACGTGGTCCGGCTCTACCGGAAGGACCAGGTCGCGGCGTCCTACCAGGTCTGGAAGGGCGCGGCCGACGAGGTGAAGGCCGGCTTCTCGAGCAACGTGCTGGTCACGGTCGCGCGCGGCCAGGGCGAGCGGGTGAAGGGGGAGATCGAGCGGACGCAGCCGTTGGTCGCACCGATCGCGAAGGGCCAGTCGATCGGCACGCTGCGCGTGCGCCTCGACGACAAGGTCATCGCCGAGGCGCCGCTGGTGGCGCTCGAGCCGGTCGAGCAGGCCGGCTGGTTCGGTCGCTCGTGGGATACGATCCGGCTCTGGTTCAAGTGACGCAGGCCCGGATCCCCGCATGAGCGACGCGAGTCCCGAACAGATCGTCTGGCTGAACGGCGAGTGGACACCGCTCGCCGAGGCCCGCGTACCGGTGCTCGACCGCGGCTTCATCTTCGGCGACGGCATCTACGAGGTGGTGCCGGTCTACGGCCGCGTGCCCTTCCGATGGCGCGAGCACCACGCGCGGCTGCAGCGCAGCCTCGGCAGGCTGCGGATCGAGGACCCGATGGACGCGGCCGGCTGGGCCGCGCTGGTGGCGGGCCTCGTCGAGCGGCATCCGTGGGACGACCAGTTCGTCTACCTGCAGGTGACCCGCGGCGTCGCGAAGCGCGACCATGCGTTCCCGAAGGGCGTCCGGCCGACGGTCTTCGGCATGTCGAGCCCGCTGCCGCCGATCCCGCGCGAGCAGCTCGAGCAGGGCGTGACCGCGATCTCGCTGCCCGACGAGCGCTGGCTGCACTGCGACATCAAGTCGACCTCTCTGCTGGGCAACGTGCTGGCCAAGCAGGCCGCGGTCGAGGCCGGGGCGATGGAGTGCGTGATGTTCCGCGACGGCCGCCTGACCGAGGGCTCGTCGGCCAACATCTGGGCGGTCCGGGATGGGCGCGTGCTCGCGCCGCCGCGCGACCGGCTGATCCTGGAGGGGATCCGCTACGGGCTGATGCAGGAACTCTGCGAGGCCGAGCGGCTGCCGTTCGAGGTCCGCGAGCTGTCCCGCGAAGAGGTGGCCTCGGCCGACGAGCTGATGCTGTCGTCGGCGACGAAGGAGGTGCTGCCGATCGTCCGCCTCGACGGCCGGCCGGTCGGCGCCGGCGTGCCGGGGCCGGTGTTCGGGCGCCTGCACGCGGCCTACCAGCGGGCGAAGGCGGCGAGCGCGGCGGCCGCCGGGCAGGCCGGTCGCTGACGGCCGGGCATGGCATCCCCCGCTCCGCCCGGCGACGGGCCCCTGCCCGCCGGCAGCGCCGCGTCCGAGCTGCTGCAGTTTCCGACCGACTTCCCGATCAAGATCATGGGCCGCCGGGTCGACGGTTTCGCCGACGAGATCGTCGGCGTGCTGCGCCGGCATGCGCCGGACTTCGACGCCGCCACGCTCGAGATGCGGCCGTCGCGGCAGGGCAACTACCTCGGGCTCACCGCCACCATCCGCGCGAACTCGCGCGAGCAGCTCGACGGCCTGTACCGCGAGCTGACCGCGCACCCGCTGGTCAAGGTCGTCCTGTAGCGGGCGCCGCGGCCCGGCGCTCGGGGCCCGGGCAGGGGCCCGCCACGCCGCGCCCGCGCCGGTCGACGATCGCACCGAGCACGCACTCCGCCGCCGAGGCGGTCCGCCGCGCCACGTCCAGCCGGGGGTTGTATTCGACCAGCTCGGCCGCGACGAAGCGCGGATCGCGGGCCAGCCCGTGCAGCGCGGCCGCCACCTCGGCGGTGCGCAGTCCGTCGGCCACCCGGTAGCCGGTGCCCGGCGCATCGCGCGGGTCGAGCGCGTCGAGGTCGAAGCTGAGTCCCCAGCCGGCCGTCGCCGCCGAGACGCGTGCGACGGCCTCGGCCATGCAGTCGGCGAAACCGCGCCGGACCACTTCGTCGTGAGCGATCACTCTCACGCCCAAGCTCTCCAGAAGGTCCTCTTCACCACGCTCCCAGCTCCTGCGGCCGATCAGCACCAGGTCCTGCGGCCACAGCTTCGGCCGGGCGTCGACGACCTCGGTGAGCGCCGCCGGGCCGTGCCCGAGCAGCGCCGCGAGCGGCATGCCGTGCGGCATCTGGCTGGCCGAGGTCGCGGGGGTGTGTGCGTCGAGGTGGGCGTCGATCCAGACGAGGCCGAGCCGCCGCGAATCGCCGCCCCGACGCAGCGCCGCCGCGGCCGCGCTCCAGGTGCCGACCGCGCACGAGTGGTCGCCGCCGACCACCACCGGCAGCCGGCCGGCCTCGAGCGAGGCGCCGACCGCGGTCGCCAGGCGCCGCGAGAACTCGCCGACCACGGCCATCGGCCCCTGCGGCAGCAGCGCCAGGTCCGAGGCCACCGTCGCCCCCCAGCGGACGCTGCGGCCCCGCGCGCCCAGCCGGGCACCGAGCCCCCAGCGCTTCAGCGAGCCCGGGCCGGCGCGGGTGCGCCGGTCGGGCGCGCCCTCGCCGATCGCGGCGCCCAGCAGCTCGATCGGCCTCAGCGAGTCGTCCATCGTGACCTCCGGCCGGGCAGGAAGGCGGCCCGTCCGGCCGGTCGGCCACGGGTCCGGCGTTCGCCGCGGGTACCATCGATGATCCGGCGCGGGGCCGGCGGGCGGCAAGCGGGCCGTACTCGGCCCCGGGTCGCCCGCGGCACCCCGCGCCGCCCCGCACCGATGCTGATCCGCCCCTTCGCCACCGCCGACTACCTGCCGACCCTCGACGCGATGCGGGCGTTCACCGACGCACGCGGCGAGGAGACCCCCGACGAGATCTGGCTGGTCGAACACCCGCCGGTCTTCACCCAGGGCCTGGCGGGCAAGTCGGAGCATGTGCTCACACCCGGCGAGATCCCCGTCGTCAGGACGGAGCGCGGCGGACAGGTGACCTATCACGGCCCCGGCCAGGTGGTGGCCTACACCTTGGTCGACCTGCGCCGGCTGAGGCTGGGCGTCCGGGATCTGGTCTGCCGCCTTGAATCCGCGGCGATCGAGGCCTGCGCGCTCGAAGGGGTCCGGGCGGTCCGCAAGCCCGGTGCACCCGGCCTGTACGTCGCCGACGCCGCGGGCGGCCCCGGCCCCAAGATCGCGTCGCTCGGGTTGAAGGTCAGTCGCGGATGCGCCTATCACGGCATCGCGCTGAACGTCGCGATGGACCTGTCGCCGTTTGAACGCATCAATCCCTGCGGGTATGCTGGCCTGCCGGTGACCGACCTGGCCCGCGCCCGCGGCGGCCCGCCGCCCGACCCGGCAGCGGTCGCACGGCGCTTCGGCGAACTCCTCGCCGCCCACCTCCACGCATCATGAGCGACACCCCCTCCCCCGCCGCCGGCGCATCCGCCCCGGCCTACGATCCCACGGCCAAGCAGAAGGGCGCCGGCAAGACCGCGCGGATCCCGATCAAGGTCGTGCCCGCGGGCGAGGTGCTGCGCAAGCCCGACTGGATCCGCGTGAGGGCGGCCGCCCCCGGCAGCCGCTTCCACGAGGTCAAGCGGATCCTGCGCGAACACAGCCTGGTCACCGTCTGCGAGGAGGCCTCCTGCCCGAACATCGGCGAGTGCTTCGGCAAGGGCACGGCGACCTTCATGATCATGGGCGACAAGTGCACGCGGCGCTGCCCGTTCTGCGACGTCGGCCACGGACGCCCGGACCCGCTCGACGAGAACGAGCCGGCCAACCTGGCGAAGACCATCGCCGCGCTGAAGCTGTCCTACGTCGTGATCACCTCGGTGGACCGCGACGACCTGCGCGACGGCGGTGCCCGGCACTTCGTCGACTGCATCCGCGAGGTCCGCGCGGCCTCGCCCGATACGCGGATCGAGGTGCTGGTGCCCGACTTCCGGGGTCGCCTCGACCGTGCGCTGGCGATCCTCGAGGCCGCGCCGCCGGACGTGATGAACCACAACCTGGAGACCGTGCCGCGGCTCTACAGGGAGGCGCGGCCGGGCTCGGACTACACGCACTCCCTGAAGCTGCTGGCCGAGTTCAAGCAGCGGGTGCCGGGCGTGCCGACGAAGTCCGGGATCATGGTCGGGCTGGGCGAGACCGACGAGGAGATCGTGCAGACGATGCGCGACATGCGCGCGCACGACATCGACATGATCACGATCGGCCAGTACCTGGCGCCGACGAACCACCACCTGCCGGTTCGCCGCTACGTGCATCCGGACACCTTCGCCGCGCTGGAGCGGCAGGCCTACGACATGGGCTTCACGCACGCCGCGGTCGGCGCGCTGGTGCGTTCGTCCTACCACGCGGACCAGCAGGCGCACGCGGCCGGCGTGGCCTGATCGGGGCGCTCGCGCGCGGTCGCTCCGGTCGCGGCCACAGGCCGCCGGGCGCCGCGACCGCCCGCGCGCGGGGCGCGCCTCAGGCTTGCCGGGCGGGCAGCAGCCCGTCGATCGCGCGCCGGACCTCGGCGAAGTCGGGGATGCCGAGCCAGAACCGCTCGATGCGGCCGGTGGGACCGGCGAGCCAGGTCGAGGGCGTGACCTTCACCCCGCCCCACGCTCGGACCGCCTCGCCGGTCGGGTCGAGCGCCACCGGGAACGACAGCTCGCGCGTCGACGCGAACTGCAGCACGTGGTCGGGGCGGTCGTAGGGCATCGCGACCGCGAGCAGTTCGAGGCCGCGCGGCCGGTAGTCGCGGTAGAGCGCGGCGAGCGCCGGCATCTCGGCCACGCAGGGCCCGCAGCTCGTCGCCCAGAAGTTCACGAGCACCGGCCGACCGCGCAGCGACGCGGTCTCCAGTCGGCGACCGTCGATCAGCGGATAGGCGATCGGGGGCAGACGAGACGGGCCCGGCAGGTCGGTGACCTGCCACCAGACGAGCCCGCCGAGGCCGGCCACCGCGCCCAGCTCCAGCCCGCGACGCAGCAGGCCTCGGCGCCCTTCGACCGGGGGCGTCGTCGTGGGGAGCTCCCGGGGGCGGCGGAAGGACGGGGCGTGGTGGCTCATCGGTCGGTGGGTCGGCGGCGGCTCGACACCCGCCCGCGGTCGATCAGTGTAGCGCCCGGGCACGTGCCGCTGCGGGCACCCTCGCCAGGCGGCGCTGCCTCACGCGTCCGCCGCGGCGAAGGCCTCGTCGTCCTCGTCGATCGACGGGCGATCGGCGAAGGCCGTCCGGACCTGCGGCCGGGCCGGCCGGCGCGGCGGCGGCGCATCGATGGCGACGCACAGCAGCCGCAGCAGGTCGCGGATCTCGGGCGTGGCATCGTGGGGCAGCAGCGACGCCAGCTGGCGGACCAGCAGCGGCCGCGCGAGCGGCGGCAGCGCCTCGGCGCCGCGGATGGCCCGTTCGACCGACTCGGCCGCCGGGATGCCGGCCGAACCGCCGATCGGATCGAGATCGAGGGCGCGGATCGCCGCGTTGGCGGCGCGCTCGGCCTTGGCCTCGCTGACCTGCGCGGCCTGCGCGAGGACCGCGAACAGCACCCGCACGCTGCGCGCGTCGGCCCGCACGCAGGTGCCGGGCAGGGCCGCCACGGGCCCCACGCGAAGGCGACGCCGCAGCAGCGCGAGGTGGATCCACGCCCGCAGCGGCGTGCCGGCGGCGTCGTCCACCGCGCCCCGAGCGGTCACGACGAGCGCCTCCCGCGAGCGGCCCGACAGCGGGCGCAGGCGCGCGACCGCGAGCTCGGTCAGCGGCCAGGCGATGGAGCGCAGCGTCGCGTCGGGCAGCGCGTCGACCGCGGCACGCAGCGCGGCGTACCGCGGGGCGGCACAGGCCCAGCCTTCGTCCCAGACCGGCTCGCGGCCACCGGTACGCCAGATCAGCGCGACCACCAGCGCCGCGGCGCCGGCGGGCTCGCGGGTCGCCTGCACGAGCCGGGCGGTCGCGGGGGCGACGTCGGCGCTGCGGGCGACCGCCGGGACGTCGTGTCCGGAGGGTGGGAGGCCGTTGCACTCGACGGCGTCCGGCACGGGCAGCGTGTCGAGCCACGCGGTGTCCGACGCGGCGATCGACGCGCCGCGCGGCGGCACCAGCGCCGGATCGGCCGTGTCGTCGCCCCAGGCGTTGGCCACCGCCATCGCGAAGCCGAGCGACGGCAGCTCGGGCTCGCGGCGCTCGCCCTCGGCGAGCTCGCGCGGCGCGAGCGGCATCACCGCGCGGCCATGGAGCCGGCGCAGGCGCTCGTCGAGCGACGGATGCGGCATGCCGCCGCGACGCGGCGCGCCGGTGCCCGACAGCAGCAGGTGCGCGACGCAGCGCCGGTACGGATGCCGGCACGCACCGGCGAGCGACCGCCCCTCGCCGCGCAGCGCCTCGGGCAGACCGGCGACCTTTCGCAGCGCACCGCCCAGCCCGTCGCGGCTGCGGGTGAACGCGACGGCCTGGGCGTCGGCGAAGAAGTCGCGCTGGCGCCCCACGCCGGCCTGGATCGCACGGGCAGCGAGGGCCCCGGGCGCGCCGAGCACGACGAGCGCGGCACCGCAGACGGCCCGCGGCACCGCCCGCAGCGTCCCCCGGGGCCGCCGGGCCGCGGCGGCCGCCGCGACGAGCAGCGAGCGGCCGACGAGCTCCGCCCATTGCAGCCCGTGGTTCAGGCCGACCAGCAGGGTGCCGAGCCGCGTGTCGCCGTTGACCACGTGCGAGAGCTCGTGTGCGAGCACGCCCTGCAACTCGCCGCGGGTCAACCGGACGAGTGCCCCGCGGGTGACCACGACCACCGCCTGGTTCGGATCGGTACCGGCGGTCAGCGCATCGATCGTCGGATCGTCCTCGAGCACGAAGGCGCGCGGCACGCCGATACGGGCCGCGATGGCGAGTTCCTCGAGCACGTTCTGCAGCCGGCGGTGCAGCGGGTCGGCGACGGTGTCGACCGGCCGCGCGCCCAGGCGCCGGGCGATCCGCGCGCCGTCCTCTCGCAGTCGAGCGGTCTCGAGCCACGCTGCGCCGAACACGGCGAACGCGCCGCCGCCCAGCACCAGCCCGTGAACGGCCTGCGGCGGCCCGGCGTCGAACCCGGTCCACAGCAGCCAGCCGACGGTGGCGATCGCGTCGAGACCGACCACCGCGGTGGCGCCGGCGAGCCCGCAGAGCACCGCGAGGCGCCGCGCCGCCCGCTCGGCCTGCTGTCGGTGGCGGGCGAAGCTCATCGCGCGCGCTCCGGCACGCCTGGGGCGGGTGAGGGCGACACGGCCAGGACCGTCACGCGGCGGCGACCGCAGCCGGTCGGCACTCGCCGACGGCCCGCGACGCGGCGAGCGGGCGGACGGCGCGGAACGAGAACACCGTCGCGACGAGCGCGTCGGGGAAGCCGCCCGTGCCGGCGGCGTAGTCGGCGACGGCGTCGTTGTAGACGCGGCGCGCGTCGTCGATCCGGTCCTCGGCCGCCCCGAGGGCGTCGAGGCGCGACGCCAGCGTCGCGTCGCAGGCGTCGACACCGTGCGCGTCGAGGGCCTCGAGCAGCCGCGCGAGCGCGGCGCTCAGCCCGGCCTCCGCGGCGTCGAGACGCTCGATCGCGACCGGGTCGGACCACCGGGCCGCAGCCGAGGCGCGCGCCGAGGCCGCACCCTGCCGGGCGGCGACGAGCGATTCGAGGGTGCCGCGCTCGTGCGGCAGGCGGAGGCGGGCGAGGTCGACGAGATCGGGCACGAGGTCGTGGCGGCGCTTGAGCGGTCCGTCGAGCCCGGCCAGCGCGTTGCGCACGCCGGTCCGCAGTCCGACCAGCCGGTTGTGGACGAAGGCCGTCCAGACCAGGGGCAGGGCGCAGACCAGCAGGAACAGCGGCAGACCGGCGGACATCGAGGGCTCCGGATGCACCCGACGGCGCACCGGGGACCAAGCGTATCGGCTTCGAACGGCCGCACCCAGGCGGCCCGATTGACGGTCGTGGAGGGCCGAAGCGAGGCGTCAAGACCGCCTGCCGGCCGGGGCGCGGCCGATCGGCGCGCGGGCCCGACGCTCAGCGCGCGTTGATGCGCGCGAGCTCCTCGTCGGTGATGAACTCGTACAGCGTGACCACGCGGCGCACGCCCGGGACACGGCTCGCGACGGTCGCATAGGCGGGGCCTTCGCGTTGGGTCATCAGGCCCATCAGGAAGACGACGCCGTTCTCGGTCACGACCTTGACGACGTTGCTGCTCAGCGCCTTCTGCTCGAGGAAGCCGGCTCGCACCCGCGCGGTGATCGCGGTGTCGTTCGCCGAGGTGGAGAAGCTCACGCGGCTCGCGAGCTCGAGTTCGTTGAAGACCTCGCGCACGCCCGGCACCTGGCGGACGGCACGCTCGGCGTCGGCCTTCGCGGCCTCGTCGGGCACCTGGCCGGTCAGCAGCACGCGACGGTTGTAGCTGGTGATCGAGACGCCCCGCGCGGCCCTGATCGCGTCGGGCAGGCGATTGGCCGCGCGGATCTCGATCTCGGTGTCCTCGGTCTGCGCACCGACGGTGCGGCGGTCGAGCGCGGCCATCGCACCGACCGCCAGACCGGTCGCGGCCAGCGGCAGGCAGCCGCTCGCGGCGAGCGTCGACCCCAGCAGGGCAGCGACCAGGGCGAGCCTTCGCATCGGAACCATCTGTACTCCTCGCGCTTCGTGCGGCGGGCGGCGGTGCGCCCTCGGGTCGGGCGGATCATAGCAGTCGCGCGAGGCCGTCCTCAGCCTGCCTCGAAGGCACCGCGGATCCAGTGCGGCGCGCCCGCCTCGAACGCGACGACGTCGAACCGGCAAGGCGGCCACGCGCGCTGGCCGAATCGCCGCAGCAGGTAGAGGTTCGCGGCGAGCGCGATCCGCTGCCGCTTGCGCGCGTCGACGCTCGCGGCCGCGCCGCCCCAGCGTGCACTGCGACGGGCGCGGACCTCGACGAACACCCAGTGCGCGCCGTCGCGCATCACGAGATCGATCTCGCCGCCACGGAAGCGCACGTTGCGCTCGACGGGCACGAGACCGCGCGCGACGAGCAGCGCCTCGGCCCGCGACTCGGCGTCCGCACCGTCGCGCTGCGCGGGCGCGGGCACGGCGGCGACTCAGGGCGTGCCGGTGGCGACCGGCACGCCGTTGCGGTACTCGGCGACCAGGGCCGAACGTTCGACGCGTGGACCGGCGAGGCGATCGTAGCGCAGGCGCCCGGTGACGCCGTCGAGCTCGAACGAGGCATCGCCGGCGAGCAGCATCCGGCCGACGCGGAATGCGTCGATGCCGAGCGCGTAGAGCCGCTGCATCTCGACGTTGAAGCCGGCGGGCACCTGCGGATAGGCCATCACCGCGGGATTGTCGGGCTCGACGAACCACGGCATCTCGAGCAGGCGCATGCCGTCGAGCTCGGGCAGCCGCAGCGCGGTGCCGTGACCGATGCTCGACAGCGACGTGCCCCAGACGACGGTATCGACGCCGAGCGCGCCGCGAAGCACGCGCGCCTGCTCGGGGCCCATCGACAGGAAGACGACGTCGGGCACCGGCTGGCCGACGCGCGCCCGCAGGTCCCGCGGCGGACGCGGGCCGGTGAACTCGACGAGCTCGCGCATCTCGCCGCCGAGCGCGAGCCAGCCTTCGCGGAACGCGTTCGCGCCGCGGCGCGCGAGCGGCGAGCCGACGGTGACGCCGACCGCACGCGGGCGGCGCGAACCCGCCGTCGACTGCGCCTGCGCGAACGCGAGCGCCGCGACCTGCCGGGCCTCCGCCTCGATCGCGAGGCCGAGCACCACCATCCGCGCGGGCACCGGCGCGTTGCCCTCGGGCAGGTTCAGCGCGAGCGTGGGCGTGCCGAGCGCGCCGAGCTCGACGAGCGCGGTGGCGCCGTTGCGGGTGACCGGACCGAGGACCAGCGCCGCGCCGCGCTCGCGAAGCTCGGCGAGCACGAGCGCGATCTCGTC
The DNA here is from genome assembly GCA_046046245.1 of Pseudomonadota bacterium. Lineage (GTDB taxonomy): Bacteria > Pseudomonadota > Gammaproteobacteria > Burkholderiales > Burkholderiaceae_E > UBA4615. Next base: position 114,972 of record JBJOKE010000059.1, read on the forward strand.
GGCCTGGTCGTCGACCTCGATGGCCTCGACGACCACGCCGTTGCCGTCGCGCGCGTGCGCCGCGCGCACGCCGGCGAGCAGCGAGGCGGCGGCGCGCGCATAGGGCCCGTCCTGGCGAGGCAGCAGCAGCCCGACGAGGATGGGTCCTTCGCCGATGCGCACGCGCGGGCGGGGCGCGCCCGGGTCGGCGGCAGGCGACGGCGGCGCGGATTCGTTTGCCCTGCCCTGCGCGGCCGCCGACAATGGGACCGCGAGCGATCCCAGCAGCACGGCACGGACGACGGCACGACGAGACCGCATGATTCCCGATGAACCCGAACGGCGCGGCACCGACGCGGAGCCGCTTGCGCCCGGATTATACGTAGTGGCCACCCCGATCGGCCGGCTCTCCGACCTCGGGCTTAGGGCGGCCGACGTGCTCCGACGCGTCGACGTGGTGGCTGCCGAGGACACGCGCACCTCGCGCGTGCTGCTCGACCACATCGGCGCGCGGCCGCGCCTCGTCGCGAGCCACGAGCACAACGAGGCGGGCACCGCGCAACGCATCGTCACCATGGTGAACGAGGGCCTGCGCGTCGCGCTGATCAGCGACGCCGGCACGCCGGGCATCAGCGATCCGGGCGCGCGCGTGGTCGCCGCCGCGCACGCGGCGGGCCTGCCGGTCGTGCCGGTACCGGGTCCGGCCGCGGTCACGGCGCTGCTGTCGGCCGCGGGCTTCGCCGAACCGCGGTTCCGCTTCGAGGGCTTCCTGCCCGCGAAGCCGAAGGCGCGCCGCGACCGTCTCGCGACGCTCGCGCGCAGCGATGCGGTGGTGGTGCTCTACGAATCGCCGCACCGGATCGTCGAGACCGCCGACGACCTGGCGGCCGCGCTCGGGCCCGGGCGCGTCGTCGTCGTGGGGCGCGAGCTGACCAAGCGCTTCGAGCAGGTCGTCCGCCTCGACGCCACGGCGCTGCCGGACTGGCTCGCGGCCGACGCCGATCACCGTCGCGGCGAGTTCGTGCTCGCGTTCGACGCGGCGCCGCCGGACCTCGCCGACGTGCAGTCCGCCGATGCGCTGCTCGGCGCGCTGTGCGAGGAGCTGCCGGTGCGCCAGGCCGCGCGGCTCGCGGCACGTGCGACCGGGCTGCGGGCGAACGACCTGTACGCGCGCGCGCTCGCGCTGCGCGGCGCCCGCGATGCGGGCGACGAGGGCGACGAGGGCGCGGGGCCCACCGGCTAGCTAGCGCGCCACCGCGATCGGCCGGTACGGACTCGCTGCCGACACGCGCTCGCCCGCGGCCACCGCGTCGTCGCGGCGCGGCCAGGGCCCGGCCTGAACCCGCCAGAGCTCGCCGTGGCGGACGAGCTCGACCGCGTCCGCGAGCCAGGGCAGGTCGCGCTGCAGCCGCATCCGCACGGCCTCGGCCCCGTCACGGCTCGCGTACGCGCCGAACTGCAGCCAGGCGCCCGGCGCATCGATGCGACCGGCGCCGTCGTCGAGTCCGGTCTCGAACGCGAGCCGCTCCGCGGCCGCCTCGGCGAGCATCGGCGGCGGCATCGGCTGAGCGCGCGCACGGCCGTCGGCGTCGGACGCCGCGCTCGCGACGTCCGCACGCACCGCGGTCTGCAGCGGCCGCGACGCGAGGCCCGGCGGCGTCAGCAGCTCGACCTCGACCTCGGTCGCGCCGCTCTCGACGAAGCCGAGCTTCCAGGCGGCGGTGTAGGTCAGGTCGATCAGCCGGCGGTTCAGGAACGGGCCGCGGTCGTTGACCCGGACGATCACCGCGCGGCCGTTGCGCACGTTGGTCACGCGCACGTAGCTCGGGATCGGCAGCGTCGGATGTGCGGCGGTCATGCCGTACATGTCGTAGCGTTCGCCGCTGGAGGTCGGCCGGCCGTGGAACTTGCGGCCGTACCACGACGCGACGCCGCGCTCGCGCGGCGTCGTGCCGTCCAGGCGCGGCACGTAGTCGCGGCCGAACACGGTGTAAGGCCGGTTCGCCATCGGATGCAGCGGCTCGATGCGCGGGACCGCATCGGGAATCGACGCGAGGTTCGCGGGCGGGTTGTCGCCGGGACCGTCGTCCATGTAGTAGGCACCGCCGCGCGGTGCGCGAACGATCGGCTTGGGCCGGAGCTTCGGCTTCACGGCGCGCGGCGCCTGGGGCGCCTGCGGCACGGCGGGCTCGGCCACGGCTGGCGGCGCCTCGACCGAGGGCGGCGCCTCGGGCAGGTGGACCGGCGCCTGCGGCTCGACGACCGGCACGCTGCCGCAGCCGGCGACGATCGACGCGATGAGGATCGACGCGCCGCCGAGCAGGCGACGCATCGGCAAGCCGCTACCGTCGGGACCCATCCGCGCGCTCCTCGATCGACTCGCGCAGCCGGTGCAGGTAGCGCAGTCCTTCGATGGCGCGAGGCCCGTACCACGACGTCATCTCGCCGTCGATCGTCAGGCAGCGGCGTGCGTCGAGACCGTGCTCGGCCGCGAACGCGATCGCGTCGCGCTCCCGGAAACGGTAGGGCTCGGAGGAGAAGAGCACGAGGTCGGCCGCGGACGGTGGGTGGGTGCGCCAATCGACCTCGGGATAGCGTCGGGACGAGTCCGGCACGATCACCTCGAGGCCGACCTGCGCGAGCATGTCGGCGATGAAGGTATCGCGCCCGACGGTCATCCACGGATCCTTCCAGATCAGGTAGACCACCCCGAGGGCGCGCCATTGTCGCTGCCGGATTTCACGGTGCGCCGCATGCCAGTCGGCCGCCAGACGGGCGGCCGCCGCCGCGCGATCGAAGGTGCGGCCGAAGGCCTCGAAGAGGTCGGGCACGTCGGCCGCGCGGCAGGGATGGGTGACGACGACGTTCGGCACGCGGGCCGCGAGTCGCTCGACCGTGGGCTTCTCGTTCTCGTCGACGTTGACGACGAGGTGGGTCGGCTCGAGCGCCAGGACGGCCTCGACGTCGACGGTCTTCGTGCCGCCGACCTTCGGCACCGCGCGGACCGCGTCGCGCGGATGCACGCAGAACCCGGTGCGGCCGACGACCTGCCCGCCGAGGTCCAGCGCGAACAGCAGTTCGGTGAGGCTCGGGACGAGGCTGACGATCCGCGGCGTGCCGCTCACGTCGACGGCGTGCGCGGCTTGTGCGGCGCACGCGCGAACGCGGCGTCGAACAGCGGATCGGGCAGCACGCGCAGCACGCGCGCGACCCAGCCCATCTGCCACGGGATCACGGTGAACGAGCGGCCGCGCGCGATGGCGTCGGCCGCGCGCTCGGCGAACGCGTCGGCCTCCATCAGGAACGGCATCCGGTAGCGGTTGCGCGCGGTCATCGGCGTGCGGATGTACCCGGGTGCGATCGTGCACACGCGCAGGCCGGTGGACTTGAGCTCGAGGCGCAGGCTCTCGCAGTAGCTGATCACCGCGGCCTTCGACGCGTTGTAGCCGCCGAGCGAGGGCATGCCGCGGATGCCCGCGACGCTCGCGATGCCTGCGAGCGTGCCGGTGCCGCGCTCGCGCATCGCCGGCAGGAAGGCCGCGAAGGTGTCGAACACGCCGACGACGTTGGTGTGCAGGATGTGCTCGAAGTTCGCGTCGTCGCCGGGCACGCCGGTGTAGGTCGGTCCGTTCATGCCGGCGTTGGCGATCACCACGTCGGGCGCGCCGAAGCGCGCGACGAAGTCGCGCCCGGCCGCGTGCAGCGCGGCGCGGTCGCAGACGTCGAGGACGTAGGGGACGGCGGCGGCGGTCGTGCCGATGCGCGAGGCGAGCGCGTCGAGCGCGTCGGCCCGGCGCGCGGCCATGCCGATCGTCGCACCCGGCGCGCGGCGAGCGTACTCGAGCGCGAGCGCCTCGCCCAGTCCGCTGGAGGCGCCGGTGACGAAGACCTTCACGATGGCGTCGCGGCCCGGAACCGTTCGGCCGGCGTGCCGGTCAGGCGCCCTTGCGGACGCGATCGACCAGCTGCTCGACCATCTTCAGCGCGGCCGCGTTCGAGCCGACCATCGACGGCGCGGTGACGTAGCGGCCGGCGACGCCGAAGGTGGGCACGCCGTCGATCTTGTAGGCCGCCGCGAGCTGGGTCGCACGCTGCATCTTCGTGCGCACGCCGAACGACGCGTAGGTGTCGAGGAACTGCTTGCGGTCCACGCCGTGCTTCGAGACGAGGTCGGCCATCGCCTCGGGCTGGTCGAGCTTGCTGCGGTCGACGTGGATCGCGGCGAAGACCTTGTCGTTCACCTGCTCGGCACGCCCCAGGGTCTCGAGCGTGAAGAACAGCTGCTGGTGCGCCTGCACCTGCCACGGCACGTGGACCTTGCGGAACGCGACGTCGGCCGGCAGCTTCTTCTCCCACTCGCGCAGCGCGGGCTCGAGCGCATTGCAGTGCGGGCAGCCGTACCAGAAGAACTCGATCACCTCGATCTTGCCGGCGGGCGCGTCGACGGGCGCCTGCGGCTTGACGGACTTCCATTCGAAGCCTTCGCCGCCGCCACCCTGCGCGTTCGCGCCGGCGGCGATCCCGGCGAGGCCCACCGCTGCGACGAACTCGCGTCGCGTGATCCGTGCTGAAGTGCTCATCGTGTGCGCTCCTATCGCTGGCGCACCACCGAGGCCTCGATGCCGTTCTCGGCGAGGCGACTGCGGGCGCGGTTCATGTCCTCGATCTGCGCGTACGGCCCCACGCGAACGCGGTAGAAGGTCGTGCCGTTGACCTCGGCGGTCACGATCCGGGCCTCGAACCCGATCAGCGCGAGCTTGACCTTCATGCTCTCGGCGTCCTCCTGGCCCTTGAACGCGCCCGCCTGGAGCAGGTAGCTCGCCTTGTCGGACGGGGCGTCGCTCGGCGCAACCGATCCTGATGCGGCCGGCGCCGAAGGCGGCGCGATGGCCACGGGCGGCTGTGCACCGGGCGCGGTCGACGGCGCGGTCGACGGCGCGGGGGAGGCGACCGGCGGCGAGGCGGGCACCGTCGGCGTGGCGGACGCGGTGTCCGACGATGCGCCCTTGCCCTTCTGCATCGCGCGATTCGGGTCGGGAAGCTCGCCGGCCTTGCCGGGTTCGGCCGAGGACGCCGGCGGACGCTTCACCTTGTCGATGAACGGCACCGCCGACTTCGTCATGTACAGCGCGGCCGCGACCGCGACCGCGAGCCCGACCAGCAGGCCGATCAGGATGCCGAGCAGCGTGCCGCCGCCGCTGCGGGACCGCCGCTTCTTGCGCTTCGTGCTCATCGGGATCGCCCGGGCCTCACATGCGTTCGGGGGCCGACACGCCGATCAGCGCGAGGCCGTTGCGCAGCACCTGCCGCGTCGCGAGCAGCAGCGCGAGCCTGGCTGCGCGCAGGCGCACATCGTCGACCAGGAAGCGCTCGGCGTTATAGTACCCGTGGAACTCCGCGGCGAGATCCTTCAGCCAGAACGCGAGCGCGTGCGGCGCCAGTTCGTCGGCGGCGTCCTTCACCACCTCCGGGTACTCGGCCAGCCGCGCCATCAGCGCGAACTCTCGCGCGCCCTCGAGCGCAGACAGGTCCGCGGACTCGAGCGCGGCCGGATCGGCGCCAGGCTCGGCCGCGGCCCACTGCGCGAGCACCGAGCAGATCCGCGCGTGCGCGTACTGCACGTAGTAGACCGGGTTCTCGTCGCTGCGCGCGAGCGCGAGGTCCACGTCGAAGACGAACTCCGAGTCGGCCTTGCGCGAGATGAGGAAGAAGCGCACCGCGTCGCGGCCGCGACGGATCGCGTCCTCGCGGCTCAGCCCCTCGGGCGGCGTGCCGTCCGGGTCGATGCCGCCCGACCACTCGATCAGGTCGCGCAGCGTCACGTAGCTGCCGGCACGCTTGGAGATCTTCACCTCCTCGCCGCCGCGCATCACCGTGACCATCTTGTGCAGCACGTAGTCGGGCCAGCCCTTCGGGATGCCGAGGTCGAGCCCCTGCAGCCCCGCGCGCACGCGGGCGATGGTGCCGTGGTGGTCGGAGCCCTGGACGTTGATCGCCTTCGCGAAGCCGCGCTGCCACTTGGTGACGTGGTAGGCGACATCCGGCACGAAGTACGTGAACGTGCCGTCGGACTTGCGCATCACGCGGTCCTTGTCGTCGCCGTAGTCCGTCGAGCGCAGCCACAGCGCGCCGTCGAGCTCGTAGGTGCGGCCGTTCGCGCTCAGCCCCTCGACCGCCGCGCGCACGCGGCCCTCGGTGTACAGCGACGACTCGAGGTAGTAGACGTCGAAGCGCACGCCGAAGGCCTGCAGGTCGAGGTCCTGCTCGTGGCGCAGCGACGCGACCGCGAACGCCCGGATCGCGTCGAGGTCCTCGGGGTCCCGCGCGCCGGTGACCGGCTCCACGCGCAGCGCCGACACGGTCTCGCCGGCCATGTAGGCGCGAGCGATGTCGGCGATGTATTCGCCGCGATAGCCGTCCTTCGGGAAGCGTTCGTCGTCGGGCGCGATGCCGCGCGCGCGGGCCTGCACCGACAGCGCGAGGTTGTTGATCTGCGCGCCGGCGTCGTTGTAGTAGAACTCGCGCTTCACCGTCCAGCCGGAGGCCTCGAGCAGCGCGGCGACCGCGTCGCCGAGCGCGCCCTGGCGACCGTGGCCGACGTGCAGGGGGCCGGTGGGATTCGCGGACACGAACTCCACCACCACGTCGCGCCCCGCCCCGTCGTCGCCGCGGCCGAAGCGCTCGCGCGCGGCGAACACGCGGCGCACCACCTCGCGCTTGGCGGCGGCGGTGATCCGCAGGTTCACGAAGCCGGGCCCGGCGATCTCGGCCGACTCGACGAGCGCGCCCGCCTCCGACGCGCGCACCGCGTCGACCAGCGCCTGCGCGACCTCGCGCGGATTGCGCCTGAGCGGCTTGGCGACCTGCAGCGCGAGGTTGCAGGCGAGGTCGCCGTGTCCGGCCTGCTTGGGCCGCTCGAGCAGCGCGCGCGCACGCGACGCGGCCTCGATCGCGCCCACGTCGCCGGTGGCCTCGGCGAGCGCGCGCGCGGCGGCCTCGAAGGCCTGCGCGAGGAGGAGTTTCTGTTCGGTGAGCATGGCGCGGCATTCTACCGGGGGGCGATCGGCGCCCGTCGCCCGAGCGTCGGCTACCATCGGCGCCCTCGTGCCCGTCACCACGGAGTCGCCCATGCTCGCCCTCGATCACCTCGTCGTCGCCTGCCTCGACCTCGACCTCGGCGAGGCCTGGCTCCGCGAACGCCTCGGCGTGCCGCTGGTGCCGGGCGGCCGGCACCCCGGCTGGGGCACGCACAACCGGCTGCTGCAGCTGGGCGGAGGCGTCTACCTCGAGCTGATCGCGCCCGACCCGTCGGCGCCCGAACCGACGGGACCGCGGCCCTTCATGCTCGACGACCCGGCGATGCGCGCGCGGCTCGCGAAGGCACCGGCCCTGGTCCACTGGCTGCTTCGCGCCGACGACCTCGAGCGCGAGCTCGGCGGCCTGCGCTACCTTGCCGGCACGATCACGCCGATGACGCGCGGCGACCTGCGCTGGCGGATCACCGTGCCCACCGGCGGCCGCCCCGCCGCCGACGGCCTGCTGCCGACGGTGATCCAGTGGGACGTCCCGCCGTCGATGCATCCGACCGCGCGGCTGCCCGAGTCGGGCGTGCGGCTCGCGGGCTTCTCGGTTCGTGCGCCGAAGGAGGTGGTCGAGCGCCGCCCGGCCTTCGACGCGCCGGTGCCGGTGGAGTGGGTGGAGAGCCGCGAGTCCCCGGGCCTGACGGCGGTCTTCGACACGCCCGCCGGACGGGTGACGCTGGCCTGACGGGCGGATCGGCCTTCGGCGGGGGTGTTCAGCCCCGCGAGACGGCCTCGGCGCGCTGATCGGTCCGGGGTGCCGCCTCGGCCGCCGACATCGCCGCGATCAGCGCGAGCACGGTCAGCAGGATCAGGCGGGCGAAGATCGACTGGGAACGGTTGGACGGGGCGAGCAGCGGTTTCACGGTGAGGTCCGGTGGAGATCGCCGGCGGGCCCGGCGCTCGTCTGCGATGCTGCGTCGCAACCTACATGCCAGCCGGCGTTCACGACATCCTTGCAGGCGTCGTTGAGGACAAACGGCCGTGCGGAACCGCCCGTCGGGCGGTTCTCGGACGGGTCGCCGCGACCGTCGCGCCCTGTGGGGCCGGTCGACGCGCCTCGCCGCGGTGCGTCGCGTGCCGCAACGCAACATCGCTCCGGATCAGCCAGGGGCATCGATCGGGGCGATTTCTTTCTTGACGTCGATCGACTTTTCCCATTGACGCTGTAGTTAACCCGTTTACCATGTCGATATCGTTAACCCATTCACCAAAGGCTCGGCATGATGATGTCTTCCCCGACCGCCTGCGTCGCTCGCCGCCGCTTCGTTCGCGTCGTCGGCTCCGGCGCGGTGATCGCCGCGGCGACGCCGGCGCTGTCCGGCTGCGCCGCGATCCCGGACGCCGCCACCGAACCGTGGCGCACCGCCGGCCTCGACACCGACCTGCGGCGCCGGCTCGTCTCGTGGGCGATCCTCGCGCCGAACCCGCACAACCTGCAGCCCTGGCTGGTCGCGCTGCCCGAGGACGGCACGATCGTGCTGCGCACCGACCCGACCCGGACGCTGCCGATGACCGACCCGCCGCAGCGCCAGCTGACGATCGGCCACGGAGCCTTCCTCGAGCTGCTGTCGATGGCGGCCGCGGCCGAGGGCTGGCGCGCCGAGGTCGAACCCTTCCCCGAGGGCGAGCCCGGTCCGGACCGCCTCGACGGCCGGCCGATCGCGCGGGTGCGGCTGGTTCGCGCGCCGGTCCGGCCCGACCCGCTGTTCGCGCAGGTCGGCACGCGCACCACCTGGAAGCGCCCGTTCGCCGCGAAGGCGGTCGAACCTGCCGCGTTCGCGTCGCTGCGCGAGACCGCGACGCGACCCGGCGTCGTCGTCCAGGGCACGCAGGACCCGGCCCTCGTCGCGGCGCTGTGCGACCTGATGGTCCGCGCCTGGGACGTCGAGCAGACCACGCCGCGGACCTGGAAGGAGAGCGTGGACCTGACGCGCGTGGGCGCGGCCGAGATCGCCCGTCACCGCGACGGCATCTCGCTCGGCGGCCCGATGATGGCACTGCTGCGGATCGCCGGACAGACGACGCCCGAGAAGGCGATGGACCCGGGCTCGTCCTACTTCGCGAGCGGCCTGAAGCGGGTGCGCGAGTGGGTGCCGGGCACGTCGACCTGGATGTGGCTCGTCACCCCGTCCGCGGGACGCTCGCCGCAGATCGAGGCCGGCCGCGCGTTCGTGCGGCTGCAGCTGCGCGCGGCCTCGCTCGGGCTGGTCACGCAGCCGCCGAGCCAGGTGCTGCAGGAGTATCCGGAGATGCGCGCGCTGCAGCGCGAGTTCGACGCACGCGTCGGCCGGCGCGACGGCGAGACGGTGCAGATGCTCGTGCGGGTCGGGCACCCGGACGGCACGGCGGTGCGTGCGCCGCGGCGGCCGCTCGAGGCGATGCTGCGCGCCTGAGGGCCACCCCCGCGGGGCGACGCGCCGCGGCCGCGAGGGTGCGCAACGGTACCGCCCACCGTCGCGCGGGCCGCGCCTTAGAATCGCCCCGTGCCCCGCGCCGCCCGCCCCGTCCCGTCGCCTGCCTCGCCGGCCCCGCCCGCCTCCCCCGCCGATCCGGCCGTGTTCGAGGTCTTCAACGAGATCGGCATCATCGACCAGCTGGCCAGCACCCGCCTCGAGCGCGTGATGCCGGGCGGGCTGTCGGTCGCGCAGTTCTCGGTGCTGAACCGCTTCGTGCGCCTGGGCGGCGAGCCCTCGCTGGTCGCGCTCGCGCGCGCCTTCCAGGTCAGCAAGCCGGCGATGGGCAAGGTGGTGCGCCGGCTCGCCGAGCAGGGGCTGGTCGAGGTCCGCGGCGATCCCGAGGACGCGCGCTCCAAGAAGGTCGCCATCACCGAGGCCGGCGTCGCGATGCGGCACGCCTGCCTCGCCGCGCTAGAGCCCGAGATCGCGCGGCTGCGGGCCGCGCTCGGCGACGACGCGTTCCACGCGCTGCTGCCCGGCCTGCGCCGGCTGCGGCAGTGGCTCGACACCCACCGATGAACCCGCCCCGACGCGGGCCCTGGAGACCTCGCCGATGAGCACCCGTCCCACCTGGCATTTCGAAGGCCGCGCGGTCGTCGTCACCGGCGCCGCGCGCGGTCTCGGCGCGGCGATCGTCCGCGCGTTCGTCGACGCCGGCGCGCGCGTGGCCGCGTTCGATCGCGACGCCGACGCGCTCGCCACCCTCTCGACCGACCGACCGGGCGCCGCGCCCGCGCTGTCGCTCGCGGTCGACGTCACCGACCACGACGCGGTCGATGCGGCGCTGGGGCGCGCGGCCGAGGTGCTCGGCGGGCTCGACGTGCTGGTCGCGAACGCGGGCATCGGGGTGCGCGGCCCGGCTCTCGACATCCCGGTCGCCGACTTCGACCGCGTGATCGGCGTGAACCTCAACGGCCTGTTCTACTGCAATCGGCTCGCCGCACGACGGATGGCGCCCGGCGGCGCGATCGTGAACCTCGCCTCGGTGATGGGACTGTCGGGCGGCGTGTTCCCGAACGCCGCCTACCAGGCGAGCAAGGGCGCGGTGGTGAATCTCACGCGCGCGCTCGCGATCGAGTGGGCCGCGCGGGGGTTGCGGGTCAACGCGGTGGCGCCGAACTACGTCGAGACGCCGCTGACCGAGCCGATCTTCTCCGACCCGGCGAAGCTCGCCGCGGTGATGACCCACACGCCGATGGGCCGCCTGCCGACGCCCGACGACGTCGCGCAGGCGGTGCTGTTCCTCGCGAGCGACGCGGCGGCATCGACGACCGGCCACGTGCTCGCGGTCGACGGCGGCTACCTGGCGCGCTGAAGGCCCACCCGGCGCCCCCGCGCGGGTTGCACGCCGCGGGCAGCACCCTTCCGCAATGCGCGTGGCCCGCGCGCCCCCGCGCGAGCGACGCGCCTACACTCGGATCGTCCCGCACTCGAACGACACAGGGAGGAAGACATGAAGGGAGTGATCCGTTGCGCGGCCGTCGCCGCGCTCGCCGTCGCCGGTGCGCTCGCCGGCTGTGCCGCGCCGTCCGGCCTGCAGGTGAGCGAGGTCGGCAGCTACCACGTCGGCGGCCGCGCGGTCACGCTGACGGGCCTGCCGATCCGCGAGCTGTCGTTCACGCCCGGCGCGCCGCCGCTGAAGATCGACCCGAACGGCGACTTCGAGGTCGAGCAGATGTACGTGCGCTACACGCGCCTCGCCGCCCCGCGCGCGAAGTACCCGATGCTGATGTGGCACGGCGGCGGCCTCACCGGCGTGACCTGGGAGAGCAAGCCCGACGGCGGACCCGGCTGGGAGCAGTTCTTCCTCACGAAGGGTCACGACGTGTACGTGAGCGACGCGGTCGAGCGCGGCCGCGCGTCGTGGGCGCGTTATCCCGAGATCTTCAAGGGCGAGCCGTTCTTCCGCACGAAGAAGGAGGGCTGGGAGCTGTTCCGCATCGGCGAGACCGGGTCCTACGTGACCGATCCCGCCGCCCGCAAGGCGCTGCCCGGCACGCAGTTCCCCACGCAGGCCTTCGACCAGTTCATCAAGCAGGCGGTGCCGCGCTGGGGCACGACCGACCCGGCCATCCAGGCTGCCTACGACGCCTACGTGCAGAAGGCCTGCCCCTGCGTGATCGTGGTCCACAGCCAGGGCGGCAACTTCGCGTTCGCCGCCGCGCTGAAGGCGCCGGACCGGATCAAGGCGATCGTCGCGGTCGAGACCTCGGGCTCGCCCGACCCGGCCACCGCCGACTACGCGCGGCTCAAGGGCATCCCGATGCTGTGGGTCTGGGGCGACAACCTCGAGAAGTTCCCGTTCTGGACGGGCATCGTCGACCGGCAGGAGCGCTTCCGGAAGGGCCTGATCGCCGCGGGCGGCACGGGCGACCTGCTGAGGCTGCCGGACGCCGGCGTCCGCGGGAACTCGCACATGCTGATGATGGACCGCAACTCCGACGAGATCGCCGCGCGCATCCAGGCGTGGCTGGAGAAGCAGGGGCTGATGAAGCCCTGAGACCCGCGCCGCGGGGCGTCACGCCGACACGCGTGACGCGTCGCTGAACCGGGAGGGCCGCATCGGCTCGACGAGCGGCCCCTCCCCGGGATGCGCACGGACGGCTGAGCGCGCACCGGGCCGCGAAGGCCCGGCCGCGCGGCCGGTCAGCCCGGGATCCGCACCGGCATCTGCGTGTAGCCGCGCACGAAGTTCGAGCGGACCCGCGTCGGCTCGCCGAGCACCTCGATCGACTCGAAGCGCTTCAGGATCTCCTGCCAGAGGATCTTCAGCTGCAGCTCGGCGAGCCGGTTGCCCACGCAGCGGTGGATGCCGAAGCCGAACGACAGGTGCTGGCGCGCGCGCGGCCGGTCGATGATCAGCCGGTCCGCGTCGGCGATCATCTTCTCGTCGCGGTTGCCCGACAGGTACCACATGATCACCTTGTCGCCCTTGCGGATCTTCTGTCCGCCGAGCTCGACGTCCTCGGTCGCGGTGCGCCGCATGTGCGGCAGCGGCGTCTGCCAGCGGATGATCTCCGAGACCATCGAGTCGACCAGCGCCGGGTTCGCGCGCAGCTTCGCCCACTCCTCCGGATAGCGCGACAGCGCGAGCAGGCCGCCGGTCATCGAGTTGCGGGTGGTGTCGTTGCCGCCGACGATCAGCAGCACGAGATTGCCGAGGAACTCCATCGGCGGCATGTTCCGCGTCGCCGGCCCGTGGGCGAGCATCGAGATCAGGTCGGTCTTCGGCGGCGCGTTCACGCGCTCGTTCCACAGCCGGGTGAAGTACTGCGCCATCTTCACCAGCTCGGCCTGCCGCTCCTCCCACGACGACACGCGGCTCTTGTCGATCTCCGGGTTCGTCGTCGCGATGTCCGACCACCAGGTCAGCAGCCGCCGCTCCTCGAACGGGAAGTCGAAGAGCGTGGCGAGCATCATCGTCGTCAGCTCGATCGAGACCTTGTCCACCCAGTTGAAGGTCTCGCCGCGCGGCAGCGCGTCGAGCACGCGCTGCGTGCGCTCTCGGATCAGGCCCTCCATGTTCGCGAGGTTGCCGGGCGCGACGATCGGGCTCACCGCGAGGCGCTGGACGTCGTGCTTCGGCGGGTCCATCGCGATGAACATCTGCAGCCGCTCGGTCAGCGGCCGATCCTGGATCGCGATGCCGCCGTTGGACCAGTCGGACGAGAACACCTGGTGGTTGGTGTCCACCGCCATGATGTGCTCCCAGGTGGTCACCGACCAGAAGTCGCCGAACATCGGGCTGTGCGTGCGGTGGACCGGCGCGTCGCGGCGAAGCCGGGCGAAGTAGTGGCCGACGGTGTCGTCGGCGAAGAGCAGCGAGTCGCTCGGGTCGATCTCCTCGAGCGGCATCGAGAACGCCCGCTCGCGGGCGGCGGCCTGGATCTCGGCGGTGGTCGTCATGGCGGTCTCCTCGAGCGTCGCGGCGCGCGCGCTCAGTGCTGACCTTCGGGCATGGTGACGGTCAGGCCGTCGAGCGCGCCCGTGACCGGGATCTGGCAGGCGAGGCGCGAGGTCTCGCGCCGCTCGGCGGTGAAGTTGAGCATCTCGTTCTCCTGCGCGGACGGCGGCGCGAGCCTCGCGTTCCACGCGGCGTCGACGAAGACGTGGCAGGTCGCGCAGGCGCACATGCCGCCGCAGTCGGCGTCGATGCCGGGCACGCCGTTGTCGACGGCGGCGCGCATCAGCGATTCGCCGTCGACGGCGTCGACCTCGTGGCGGGCGCCGTCGTGGGCGATGAAGACGACCTTGGTCATGGGGGTCTCCCTGGTGTGTCGGTGGCGGAGGATCGGGCGGGGCGGGTTCAGCCCCCGCGCTTCGCGGCGCGCATCGCGTCGATCTGCGCGCGCGACAGGCCGAGGACCTGGCCGATCGGGCCGGGCGCGTCGCGGTCCCACGCATGGCGCGGGCCGACGGTGATGCCGCCGTCGACGACGACATGCGTGCCGGTGACGAAGCCCGCGGCGTCGGACGACAGGTAGACCGCGGCCTCGGCGATGTCCTCGGGGCGGCCGCTGCGGCCGATCGGGTTCGCCGCGCCGCTGCGCTGCGCCACGGTGCCGGCCAGCGCCTGCGCGTCGGCGTCGGACAGCCCGAGCGAGTGGCCGAAGATGCCGGTGGCGATGAAGCCCGGGCAGATCGCGTTGACGCGGATGCGCTCGGGCGCGAGCTCGGCCGCGGCCGTGCGGGTCCAGTGGATCACCGCGGCCTTGGCGCTGGAGTAGCACAGCGGGCCCCAGCCCGCCTGCAGCCCGGCGATCGACGCGGTGCTGACGATCGAACCGCCGCCGCGACGCCGCAGGTGCGGCAGCGCGTAGGCGGCGCCCGCGGCCACCGAGCGGACCAGCAGCGCGTAGGTCGCGTCCCAGCCCTCGGGGTCGAACGCGTCGACGCCCCCGGGCAGCCCGCCCGAGCCCGCGTTGCTGAACAGCACGTCGAGGCCGCCGAACGCGTCGGCGGCGAGGTCCACCGCGGCCTTCAGCTCGGGCAGCTTCGTGACGTCGCAGCGCGCGAAGCGCACCGAGCCGGGGAAGCGGGCCTCGAGCGCGCGCCCGGCATCCTCGCGCAGGTCGGCCGCGACGACGCGCGCGCCCTCCTCCACGAAACGCTCGACGGTCACGAGTCCGATGCCGGACGCGGCACCGGTGACGACGGCGACCTTGCCGTCGAGTCGGGGGGTCATTGCCATCTGAGGAGCGCCTTCTCGAGCCGGGTCATGCCCTGGGTCACCACCATGCCGAGCACCGCGAGCAGCGCCAGCAGCGCCATCACGCCGTTCATGTTGAAGGTCGCCTGCAGGTAGGCGAGCTGCTGGCCGAGCCCGTGCTCGGCGGCGATCAGCTCCGCACCCACCACGCCCAGCATCGAGTAGATGAGCGCGAGCCGCAGGCCTGAGAAGATCACCGGCACCGCCGAGGGCAGCGTGACCTTGAAGAAGATCTGGTTCGGCGTGGCGCCGAGCGAGCGCGAGAGCACGATCAGGTCCTGCGAGACGCCGCGGATCCCGGCCACGGTGTTGGCGAGCACGATGAAGAAGGACAGGCTCGTGCCCACCGCGATCTTCGAGCCCAGCCCGAGTCCGAACCACAGCAGGAAGAGCGGCGCGAGCGCGAGCCGCGGCATCGCGTTGAGCACCGTGAGGTACGGCTCCATCGCATGCTCGACCTTCGGGAACATCACGAACACCAGGCCCAGCGCCAGCGCGAGCGCGCTGCCCAGCACGAACGACACCACGGTGCCGATCACGGTGTAGGCCAGCTCGATCCAGAGCTTGCCGCCCGGCGCGAAGCCGTCGCGCAGGAACGCGACGATGCCCGAGGGCTGGCCGAAGAACGCGGCCGACAGCCACTCGCGGCGCATCGCCAGCTCCCAGAGCGCGATGAAGGCGACGATGGCCACGCCGTGCGCGGCGACCGTGCGCCAGCGGATGCCCGGCTTCGCCGTCATCGCGCCGGTGCCGGTGCCCGCGGCCGGGCGCACGACCGCGCCGCTCACGACACCACCTCCGCCTGCGCGCCGAGTCCGATCTCGAGCTGCTCCCAGACGTGGGCGTAGAGCTCGAGGAAGTGCCGGTCCTTCTGCAGCGAGCGCACGTGCCGCGGCCGCTCGAGCGGGATCGGCACGTCGGCGACGATCCGTCCGGGCCGCGCGCTCATCACGACCACCCGATCGGACAGCGCCACCGCCTCGGCGAGGTCGTGGGTGATGAAGACCACCGTGCGGCGCTTCGCGCTCCAGAGCTCGAGCAGCAGGTCCTCGAGCTGCAGCTTGGTCTGCGCGTCGAGCGCGCCGAACGGCTCGTCCATCAGCATCACCGGCGCATCGAGGCAGAAGGTTCGGGCGAGCGCGCAGCGCTGCCGCATGCCGTGCGACAGCTGCTTCGGCCACTTGTCCTCGAAGCCCTTCAGGCCCACGCGGGCGAGCAGCTCGCGGGCGCGGGCCTCGCGCGCGGCCTCGTCGACGCCGCGGACCTCCATGCCGTAGCAGGCATTGCCGAGCGCGGTCCGCCAGGGCAGCAGGCAGTCGCGCGCGAGCATGTAGGCCACGTCGGGGTTGCCCACCACCGGCGCGCGACCGAGCATCGAGATCCGGCCCTCGGCGAGCGGCACCAGCCCGGTCAGCAGGTTCAGGACCGTGGTCTTGCCGCAGCCGCTCGGGCCCACGATGGAGACGAACTCGCCCTCGCCGATCGAGAGCGACACGTCGTCGACCGCCACCACCTCGCCGAAGCGGACGGTGAGTCGCTCGATCGCGATGGCGGCGGCCGCCGCCGCCGCGACCGGGGCGGCCTCGCTCACGGCGCGCGGTCCAGCACGATGTCCGACATCGGCGCCGCCTTCTCGATCTGCTTGGTCTCGATCAGCACGTCGAGGCCGGCCTGGATCGCCTTGCGGTCGATCCGCGCGCGATAGGTGTCGCTGTCGAGCGCGACCCGGAGCGCACGCTCGAGCACCTCGTCGCCCTTGGGCATGTCGAACTTGAAGAACTGCTGGGCGATCTTCGAGACCTCGGGGAAGTTCGCCGGCGTGTTGATGAACGCGTCGGCCTCCTTCACCGCGCGGATCACCGCGTCGATCACGTGCGGGTTCCGGTCGATGTACTCCTGCGAGAAGATCAGCCCGTTGCCGCCGCCGTTCATCGCGTACATCTCGGCCGGCTGCTTGTCGAGGCCGGCGCGCCAGAGCACCTTGCAGGTCTTCAGCACCTCGCACATCGCGCCGGCGGGCTCGAAGATCATCAGCGCGTCGACCTGCTTCGAGACCAGCGCGCCGTAGGCGGTGTTCGGGCCGCCGACAGCGACGAAGGTCGCGTCGTCGACGGTGAAGCCGGCCTTGGCGAGCATCCAGCGCGAGAACACCTCGGTGGCCGCGCCGCGCGCGGTCACGCCGATCTTCCTGCCCTTCAGGTCGCCCATGAAGGCGGGCCAACCCTTCGCGGCGTTCGGCGTGTCGACGTGGTTGCCTGCGATCAGGGTCAGCACGTTGGACGTGGCGCCGCCCACGACCATCTTCATCTTCGCGCCGCGCAGGATGGCGCCGTTCATCACGTCGGCCGGGCCGAACGAGGCATCGATGCTCTTGGCGAGCATCGCCTGGATGCCCAGCGGTGCCGCCGGGATCGACTGCAGCTCGCACTTGATGCCGGCCTTCTCGCAGTAGCCCTTGGCGATCGCGACCTTGATCAGCATGTTGCCCAGGCCGGGATAGTCCTGGAACTTGACCGTCTCGCCCTTGCCCTGTGCGTGGGCGGCAGGGGCGACGGCGAGCGCGACGGCGGCGGCCGCTGCGGCGGCAATGGCGAGGAACCGGGGCATGGAACGTCTCCTTCGGGGTTTCGGCCGGCGGGATGCGTGCCGGCGCGCGGCGGGTCGACCCGCTCGTTCGGTCAGTGCTCGAACACGACGACGCTGCGGGCGACGCCGCCCTGCCTCATCGCGTCGAAGCCCTCGTTGATGCGCTCGAGCGGGATCCGCGCCGAGACCATCTCCTTCAGCTTCAGCCGGCCCTGCATGTAGAACTCGATCAGCCGCGGCATGTCGGTGCGGAAGCGGTTCGAGCCCATCATCGAGCCCTGGATCCTGCGCTCGCGCAGGAAGTCGAATCCGTGCAGCTCGATCTTCGTGCCGATCGGGATCATGCCGATGATGGTCGCGGTGCCGCCGGCGCGCAGGCAGGCGAAGGCCTGCTCGGCGGTCTGCTTCAGGCCGATGCACTCGAAGGCGTGGTCGACGCCGCCCGAGGTCAGCTCGACGATCCTCTTCGCCGCGTCGCCGTCGGACGCGTCGACCACGTCGGTGGCGCCGAACGCGCGGGCGAGGTCGAACTTGAACGGATCGCGGTCGACCGCGATGATCCGCGCGGCGCCGGCGATCGACGCCGCGTTGATCGCCGCGAGACCGATGCCGCCGGCACCGAACACCGCGACCGTCTGCCCGGGCTCGACCTTCGCCGTGCGCGCGACCGCGCCGTAGCCGGTCATCACGCCGCAGCCGATCAGCGCGGCGAGGTCGAGCGGCATGTCGGGCCGCACCTTCACCAGCGCGTGCTCGTGCACCACCATCTGCTCGGCGAACGACGACAGGTTCAGGAACTGGTTCAGGTGCGCACCCTTCCAGCTGAGCCGCTTCGCGACGCCGGGCGGCATCTTCACCTCGGGGTCCTGGCAGATCGAGGGCCGGCCCGACAGGCAGAACTCGCAGTGCCCGCAGAACACGGACAGGCACGAGATCACGTGATCGCCGGGCTTCAGGTAGGTGACGTCCTCGCCGACCGCCTCGACGACGCCGGCCGACTCGTGTCCGAGCACCACCGGCACCGGCGTCGGGTAGGCGCCCTCGATGAAGTGCAGGTCGCTGTGGCACAGCCCGGCAGCCGCCGTGCGGATCAGCACCTCCCGACGCTTCGGTTTGTCGATGGCCACGTCCTCGATCGTCATCGGGGTGCGGGGCGCGTGCAGGACGGCAGCCTTCACGATGTCTCCTCCTGAGTCGCGCGGGACGCGCGGCCGCGGCTTGCGCCGCTTAATTCGGGTGCATTACAGTCGCCAGACGGCCGCCCTGTCAACTGCCCCGCGGTGCGGGCGCCGACGCTGCGATGCACCATCCGAAACCCGCCGCCCGAACCGCCGACGTCCCCGACACGTCGAGCACCGCGACCGCGATGCTCGACGTCGCCGAGCGGCTGTTCGCCGAACACGGCATCGCCGCGGTCTCGCTGCGGCAGATCGTCCTGGCGAGCGGCCAGGGCAACCTGTCGGCGGCGCACTACCACTTCGGCTCGCGCGACGGCCTGATCCGCGCGCTGGTCGAACGGCGGATGCGCGTGCTCGACGCGATCCGCCACCGGCGGCTCGACGCGATCGAGGCCGACGGCCGGGTCGACACGCTCGGCGCGGTCGTCGAGGCCGCCGTGGGCACGCTCGCCGAGGTCGTCGAGCGCGAACCCTGGGGCCCGGACTACGTGCAGGTGCTCGCGCAGATGATGTTCGAGTCGGGCCTGACGGTGCTGGACATGATCGACCCGGCACTGCGCGGCAGCCTCGTGCGGGCGCGCGGCATGGTGCGGCGCCTGCTGCCCGGGCTGCCGCGCCCGATCTTCGAGTCGCGGGTCGAGCGGGTCCACCACGAGACCGTCCAGACCTTCGCCCGCTGGATCCGGGCGCACGGCCCCGTCGACGCGTCGAATCGGCGCGCGTGGCGCGCCTCCTCGCGCGACCTGGTCGCGTTCCTCAGCGCGGGACTCGCCGCGCCCCTGGCCGGCCCGCGGCTGCACCACGCGGCGCGCCGCTGACGTAGCATCGGCCGGGCACGGGGCGTCCGACCCCGACCGAGGGAGGAGACCCATGACGATCCGCTCGCGCGCCGCGACGGCGCTCGCGTCATCGGCCGCGGTGCTCGCGGCCTGCACCGGCCCGGCGCCGCTCGCCGGGCCCGATGCCGCCGCGGGCTGCGCGGCGCTGGCCCGCAGCGTCGTGCCGGCCGCCTCGATCGGCGTGCCGAGCGGCGCCGCACGCATCGACTCGGCCACGCTGGTGCCGGCCACCCCGCTCGCGGTCGCCGAGCGCGGGCCGACGCCGGCGGCGACGATCCAGCCCGCACTGCCCGAGCACTGCCGGCTCGTCGGCCGGATCGCCCCGATCGACCCGAAGGCGCCCGACATCCGCTTCCAGCTGAACCTGCCGGTGCGCTGGAACGGCCGCTCGGTGCAGTACGGCGGCGGCGGCTTCAACGGCGTGCTGATCCCGGCGACCGGGCTGGTGCCGGCCGCGCCCTACCACCTGCCGGCGCCGCTCGCGCAGGGCTATGCGACCGCCGGCACCGATTCGGGCCACGCGTCGCGGCCCGGCGAGCCGCCGCAGGCCTTCGCCGCCAACGACGAGGCGCTGGTCAACTTCGCGCACGCGGCCTACAAGAAGGTCCGCGACGTGTCGGTGGCGCTGATGCGCGAGGCCTACGGCCGCGCGCCCGCGCGGACCTACTTCGTGGGCAGCTCGGAGGGCGGCCGCGAGGGGCTGGTGATGGCGCAGCGCTACCCGGCCGACTTCGACGGCATCCTCAGCCGCGTGCCGGTGCTCCACTGGACCGGGCTGCAGCATGCGGGCCTGCGCGACGGGCTCGCGCTCACGAACGGCGGCTGGCTCGACCCCGCGCGCGTGAGGCGCGTGCACGACGCGGTGCTCGCCGCCTGCGATGCCGCCGACGGACTGGCCGACGGCATCGTCTCGGACCCGGCGGGCTGTCGCACGCGCTTCGACGTCGGCACGCTGCGCTGCGCGGGCGCGCCCGCGCCCGACTGCCTGACCGACGCGCAGGTGGCCGCGGTCCGCACGCTCGGCTCGCCCCTCGCGATGGAGGTGCCGCTCGCGAACGGCCTCGTCGAGTACCCGGGCCGCGGGCCGGGCGGCGAGGGGCTGCCCGCGTCGGGCCCCACCGGTGGCTGGATGGCCTGGTGGACCGGTGCCGCGCCGCCCTCGTTCCCGCCGCAGCCGTCGAACGGCATCGGCTGGTTCTACGGCGCCGGCGCGATCCAGTGGTTCTACGCGCGCGATCCGAAGCTCGACCTGCGCGCCTACCGGCAGCAGGACCACGCGGCGCGGATCCGCGAGGTCTCGGCGCTGATGGACGCCACCGATCCGGACCTGTCGGCGTTCCACGCGCGCGGCGGCCGGCTGCTGATCCTCGAGAACCTCGCCGACTACGCGCAGAGCCCGTACGCCGGCATCGGCTACGTCGATTCGGTGGTGGCGCGGATGGGCCGCGAGCGGGTCGACACCTTCCTCAGGCTCTACACGGCGCCGGGCGTCGACCACGTGGGTACCGGCGCGCCGGCCAACGCCGACCTGTTCGGCGCGCTGGTCGCGTGGGTCGAGACGGGCCGCGCGCCCGCGGGACTCGAGCTCGTCGAGCAGACGGCGAAGCCGCCGTTCGCGACGCTGCGCGCGCGGCCGCTGTGCCGCTGGCCGGAGTGGCCCCGCTATCTCGGCGGCGATCCGGCCGCCGCCTCGAGCTTCGCCTGCGGGCGCTGACGGCCGCCGCGGTGCGGCGCCTGCCCCACGGGGCATGTCGCGCGCCGACCGCAGCGGGTAAGCTCGCCCGCCTGCCCGGTCCTCGCCCTGCCCCGGCACCGTCCGGACCGCCGCCCGCCCCCCAAGGAGACTCCGCATGAACCGCACTGCCTCGCTGCTGATCGCCGCCACCCTCGCCCTGCCCGCCGCCGTCTTCGCGCAGAGCGCCTCCGTCGCCACCGCCGCGGGCGGCGCGCCCGGCGTGCGCGTCGCGGCCGGCGAGATCGAGGTCCGCGCCAGGGTCGTCGAGCTGGACACGGCCACGCGCACCGCGACGCTGCGCGGTCCGAGCGGCCAGGTGGTGACCGTCGGCGTGCCCGCCGACGTGAAGAACTTCGACCAGGTGAAGGTCGGCGACACGCTCACGGTCCGCTACCTGACCGCGGTCGCCGCGCGCCTCGAGCCGGCGTCGGCGAGCGGCATCCGCGAGCGCGTCGAGTCCGGCGCGACCTCGGCCGCCCCCGCGGGCGCGGCGCCGGGCGCGGCCGGCGTGCGTACCGTCGAGGTGCTGGCCACGATCCAGGCGATCGACCGCAAGGCGCGGACGGTCCTGCTGCGCGGCGTGCACCGGACGGTGAGGGTCTCGGTGCCCGAGGGCATCGACATGACCAAGGTGAAGACCGGCGACGAGGTCCGCGCGGTGGTGACCGAGGCGGTGGTCGTGGCCGTCGAGCCAGCGCCGCGCGCCGCAGCCAAGGGCACGCAGAAGGCGCGCTGACCGTCCGCACGGCCCCCGCGCGCCGTGCATCGGCGGGCTGAGGACGGGCCGCGACAGTCGCGTTGACCGGCCCGGACGGGCCTCGGGACACTGGGCGGAGGAAGCTTCCCGCCATGCGCCCGTACCCGTCCGCCCTGCCCCGTCTCGCTGCCGCGACCGTCGTCGCCGCCGGCCTGCTGTCGGGCTGCGCGGGGCCTCGCCCGCAGCCCGGTCCCTCGTCGCTCGAGGGCACCGCCTGGATGCTGACCGAGCTGAACGCACAGTCGCTGCCCCCCGACGCGGCCGCGCCCACGCTTCGCTTCACCGGCGACCGCGTCTCGGGCGGCGACGGCTGCAACCGCTTCGTCGGTCCGGCCTGGATCGGCGGCACATCGCTGCGGATCGGTCGGGACCTCGCCACCTCGCGGCGCAGCTGCACCGACGCGGCGCAGGCCGGCGCCGAGGCCTACAGCCGCGCGCTCGGCCGCACCGTCGCCTGGCGCCGCGACGGCGGCGCGCTGGTGCTGCTGGACGCGAACGGCTCGGCGCTCGCCACCTTCGTGCCGCAGCCCACCGGCCTGACCGGCCAGGTCTGGCGCGTGCTGGGCTACGGCGACGGCGCGCGCGCCGCGGTCGGCCTGCGGCCCGGCACGCTGGTGACCGTCGAGTTCGACGCCGAGGGCCGCGTCCGCGGCTTCGGCGGCTGCTCGCCCTACGCCGGCACCTGGGCGCTCGCCGAGCGCCGGCTGTCGATCGGGCCGCTGCAGCCGGTCCGCAGCGGCTGCGGCGACCGGCCGGAGCTGCAGGCGCAGGAGGACGCGGTGCTGCACTCGCTCGCGCGGGCGACCGCGATCCGCCGCGACGGCGAGCGGCTGGAGCTGCGCGACGCCGCCGGCGCGCTGGTCGCCACCGCGACCGCGCTGCCCCGCACCGAGCCGATCAGCCGCCGCTGAGCGCCCGCGACGAGGCGTCCGCCTACAGCGGGCCGACGGACGCGCTGCGATCATCGGTCTGTCCCTCGTACGGTCCTGCCATGCCCGCGCCGTTGCACCCAGACGAGCCGACGCGCGTGGCGGCGCTGCACCGCTACCGCGTCCTCGACACGCCGCCCGAACGCGAGTTCGACGAGATGGCGCGCCTCGCCAGCACGCTGTGCGAGACGCCGCTCGCCGCGGTGAGCTTCGTCGCCGAGCGACGCCAGTGGTTCAAGGCCGAGCTCGGGCTCGGCGTGCGCGAGACCGGCCGCGACGCCTCGGTCTGCGCGTACGCGATCCTCGGTGACGAGGAGGTGTTCGAGATCCCCGACCTCGCCGGAGACCCGCGCACCGCCGACAATCCCCACGTGACCGGCGCGCCGTGGCTGCGCTTCTACGCGTCGGCACCGCTGCGCGCGCCCGACGGGCGGCCGATCGGCGCGCTCTGCGTGATGGACCGGCGGCCGCGCAGCCTGAGCCGCGTCCAGCGGCTCGCGCTGCGCACGCTCGGCAACCAGCTGATGGACCAGCTCGAGCTGCGGCGCGTGCTCGCCGAGCAGCGCGACAGCGAGGCGCGCAAGGACGAGTTCCTCGCGATGCTCGCGCACGAGCTGCGCAATCCGCTCGCGCCGCTCGCCAATGCGCTGCACGTGCTGCGCCGCTCGGCATCGCTCGGCGCGGACGCCCGCGACGTGCTGGCGATGGCCGACCGGCAGCTGCACCAGCTGCGCCGGCTGATCGACGACCTGCTCGAGGCGGGCCGCATCACCCGCGGCAGGATCGCGCTGCGGCGCGAGCCGATGCCGGTGGCCGCGGCGGTGCGTGCGGCCGTCGAGTCGACGGCGGGCCTGCGCGACGCGCGACGCCAGCGGCTGGGGCTCGCGCTGCCGGACGCGACGCTGCGGATCGTCGCGGATCCGGTCCGGGTCGCGCAGATCATCGGGAACCTGCTCGACAACGCGAGCCGGTACACGCCCGAGGACGGGTCGATCCGCGTCGAGGCGCACGACGCCGGCGACGCGGTCGAGATCCGCGTCGTCGACGACGGCATCGGCATCGAGCCCTCGCAGCTGCCGTTCCTGTTCGAGGTGTTCAGCCAGATCGACGCGACGATCGACCGCGCTCGGGGCGGGCTCGGCATCGGGCTCGCGATGGTGCGACGCCTGGTCGAGCTGCACGGCGGCACGGTGCGTGCCGAGAGCGCGGGCCGGGGCCGCGGTTCGAGCTTCTCCGTCCGGCTGCCCCGCGACGGCCGACCGCCGGGCGCGGTCGCTTCCGTTCAGTCGTAGGCGAGCGATCCGTCGTCGAGGTCCGCCGCCGGCAGGTCGGTCTGGTCGAAGCCGAAGTCCTGCGTGTGGATCCAGGGCGCGCGATCGCCCTGCTTCGGCAGGCGGTCGCCGCCGCGCGCGAGATAGCCGGGGTTGAAGTTGGTGGGCTCCACCCACGGGCGGATCGCCATGCCCGCGTCCTCGGGGCGCAGCCGCGGCGTCACCACCGTCGCGCCCTTCTCGCGCAGGTGCGCGAGCAGCCGGCAGACCAGGTCGCCGAGCAGGTCGACGCGCAACGTCCAGCTCGCGCGGAAGTAGCCGAACACCCACAGCAGGTTCGGCACGCCGGTGAACATCGCGCCGCGCCAGCCGACAGTCCTGGAGAAGTCGATCGGCTTTCCGTCGAGATCGAAGGGGATCTCGCCCATCACGCTCAGCTCGAAGCCGGTCGCGGTGACGATCACGTCGGCCTCGAGCGTCTCGCCCGACTTCAGCAGCAGCCCGGTCGCGGTGAAGCGCTCGATCTCGTCGGTCACCACCGAGGCCTGCTTCTCGCGGATCGCGCGGAACAGGTCGGCGTCGGGGATGAACGCGATCCGCTGCCGCCACGGGCGGTAGCGCGGCGTGAAGTGCCTGGCGACGTCGACGTCGGGCCCGACGTGCGCGCGCACGTTCGCGAGCAGATCGGCGGCCAGGCCGTCCGGATCCTCGATCGAGCGGCGGTAGACCGTCTTCTGGTCGAACAGGATCTTGCGCCGGACGATCTCGTGGATCCACTCGGGCGGGGTGTCGATCTCGCGCAGCATGTCGGCGAGCGCGTTGGCGTTGCGGCCGGTGACGAACCAGGTCGGCGAGCGCTGCAGCATCGTCACGTGCGCGCAGCGGCCGGCGAGCGCCGGCACCAGCGTGGCCGCGGTCGCGCCCGAGCCGATCACCACCACCCGCTTGCCGGTGCAGTCGAGGTCCGCGGGCCAGTCCTGCGGGTGGACGATCCGGCCGCCGAAGTCGTCCATGCCCGGCCAGTGCGGCGTGTAGCCCCGCTCGTGACGGTAGTAGCCCTGGCACATCCAGAGGAAGCGCGCGCGCACCGTCAGGCGCTCGCCGGTGTCGAGGCGCAGGATCGACAGCGTCCAGCAGCGTTGCGCCGACGACCAGCTCGCACGCTCGATCGCGTGCCGGTAGTGGATGTGGCGGCCGAGGTCGTTCTCGGCGATCACCTCGCCCATGTAGCGCAGGATCTCGTCGGCGCTGGCGATCGGCGCGCCCATCCACGGCTTGAACCGGTAGCCGAAGGTGTAGAGGTCGCTGTCGGAGCGGATGCCCGGGTAGCGGTGCGTGACCCAGGTGCCGCCGTAGGTGTCCTTCGACTCGAGCACCGCGAAGCGGGTGCCGGGCGACTGCATGCGCAGGTGGTAGGCGGCGCCGACGCCGGAGATGCCCGCGCCGACGATCGCGACGTCGAGGACGTCCGTGCCGAGCGCGTCGGGCGTCGTGGCGGGGGTCGGGTCGATGCGTGCGGTCATGCGGTCTCCTCGTGCGCGGGGCCGGTGGGCCGGCCGCTTCGGGGCGATGATCGCATCCCCGGCGCGGACGCGCTCGGACGAGGGCGGGCAGCCGGAACCGCCCGACCTGCACGATCCGCCCGCACGCGGTGGCAGCAGACGCGGTCGAATCCCCCGCGCCCCACGCCGCCGAACTCAGCCGAGACCGTGCACCGCCATCAGCGCCCGCATCCGCGCGCAGGCGAGCGCCGGGTCGCGCAGCAGGCCGGCCGCGTCGGCGAGGCGGAACAGCTCGGCGAGGTGCAGCGCATGTCGCGCCGACTGCTGGCCGCCCACCATCGCGAACGCATCCTGCTCGCCGTTCAGCCAGGCGAGGAAGACGATGCCGGTCTTGTAGAAGCGCGTGGGCGGCGAGAACACGTGGCGCGACAGCGGCACCGTCGGCGCGAGGATCGCGCGGTAGCGGTCGACGTCGCCGGCGCCCAGCGCGGCGAGCGCGGCCGAGGCCGCGGGTGCGATCGCGTCGAAGATGCCGAGCAGCGCGTCGGAATGGCCCTGCGCGTCGCCCTCGATCAGGTCGGCGAAGTCGAAGTCGTCGCCGGTGTACATCCGCACGCCCGGCGCGAGCCGGCGGCGCATCGCGACCTCGCGGTCGCGCTCGAGCAGCGAGACCTTCACGCCATCGACCTTCGCGGCGTTCCGGTTGATCACGTCGACGGCCACGTCCATCGCCGCGTCCAGGCCGTCCGCGCCCCAATAGCCGGCGAGCGCCGGATCGAAGGCCTCGCCGAGCCAGTGGACGATCACCGGTTCGCGGACCTGCGCGAGCAGCCGGTCGTAGACGAGGCCGTACTGGTCGGGCGAACGTGCGATCGCCGCGAGCGCACGGCTCGCCATCACCACCAGCCGGCCGCCGGCCGCCTCGATCGCCTCGGCCTGCCGCTCGTAGGCGGCGAGCACGTCGGCGACGGTCGTCCGGGGCGCGAGCTCCAGGTCGTCGGTGCCGCAGCCCGAGACGACGCGCGCGCCGGGATGGTCGCGGGCCGCGTCGAGCGTGCGGCGGATCAGCTCGAGCGAGGTCGGCCAGTCGAGGCCCGCGCCGCGCTGCGCGGTGTCCATCGCCTCGGCGACGCCCAGGCCCAGCCGCCAGAGCCGCCGGCGGACCGCGATCGTCGCGTCCCAGTCGAGCGCGCAGCCCTGCCACGGGTCGACCGCGGCGCGCGGATCGGCGACGACGTGCGCGGCCGCGAAGGCCACGCGCGGGAACGGACCCGCTGCGGTGTCGGGCCAGGCGACCGGCGGCGACAGCGTGAACGGGGCGGAGCGGCCGTCGGGGCCGGGCAGCGTGATCGTGGGCATCGGGCGACAGCCTGCCACGAACCGGTCGCCGCGCGACAGGCCGGGTTCCATCGCCGGCGGGCCCGACGCGGCGACCGGCGGCGCCATCGCGGGGGCCGACGGCACTGCCACGGATGCCGCGGAAAAGGCAGGCCGTTTCCACGTTTCTCGACCGATCGGCCGTTCGCGCACGGGACATCCTCCGACCCACCGTAAGGGTTTTCCGACCCCCCCTCCCGAGCCCGCCGATGAAGCCGTCCACCGCCACCGCTTCCCGTCCCGTCCCGGCCGCGTCCGCCGCCCATGCGCCGCAGCCGGCAGATCGAGCCGCGCCGCCCGACGGCAGCGCCGACCTGCTGCGCCGAACGCTGCCGCTGATGTCGCGGCACGCGGCCGGCTACGCGCCCGACTCGTACGCGCTCTGGTACGAGTACGTGCGCGGCGGCAACCCGGCACTGCGGGCCGAGATCGACGCGCTGGTGACCGCGTGCGAGAGGCTGTCGCACGAGATCACCTTCGAGCTCCACCAGAAGCACGTGGCGGACCGCAACGAGGAGTCGGTCCGCAAGGCCGGCGCCGGGCTGCTCGAACTGATGAACGCGATGCGCTCGTCGGTCGAGGCGGCGAGCTCGGACGCGACCGAGTTCGACGCCCAGCTGGCCGCGTTCGGCGAGGGGATCTCCGCGGCCTCGTCGGCCGAGGACATGCGCCACCATGTCCACACGATGCGTGGCGACGTCGGGCGGATGAACCGCTCGCTGGCGACGCTGAACTCGCGGCTCGAGGCGAGCCACCAGGAGGTGTCGCGGCTGCAGAACGAGCTCAAGCGCGCCCGCGAGGAGGCGCAGCTCGACCCGCTGTCGGGGATCATGAACCGCCGCGGCTTCGACAGCGAGCTGTTCCGGCTGTGCCGCACCGCGTCCGAGCAGGGATCGGCGTTCTCGCTGGTGATGGTGGACATCGACTTCTTCAAGAAGATCAACGACACCTACGGCCATCCGTTCGGCGACCAGGTGATCCGCGCGGTGGGGCAGGCGCTGTCGCAGCTCACGCAGCGCAAGGACATCGCCGCGCGCTACGGCGGCGAGGAGTTCGCGCTGCTGCTGCCCGAGACGCCGCTCGCCGGCGCGCGCGAGGTGGCCGATCGCGTGCGCGCGGCGATCGCGCGCGGCGCGATCCGGCGCGGCGGCAGCGATCCGGTGGGCAACATCACGATCTCGGCCGGCGTCGCGCAGTACGTCGCGGGCGAGGATCCGCACTCGCTGGTCGCACGGGCCGACCGCGCGCTCTACGCGTCGAAGCAGGGCGGGCGCAACCGCGTGTCGGTCGACGGCTGAACGCGCGGCCGCAGCGGCGCTCCGGCTAGGAGTCTGGGCGGCAGAGCGCCACGAAGCCTGACTTGAGCGAGGCGTTTTTTGGTAGGTTTGAGTGCATGAGCGCGAGCTACCTGCCGTACGACCCCCAGCAGATGTTTCTGCT
>JBJOKE010000065.1:0-12549 GCA_046046245.1 Pseudomonadota bacterium
CTGAAGAAGAAGGGCCATGTCGTCGCCTACGTCGGCGACGTGGTCGGCACCGGCTCGTCGCGCAAGAGCGCCACCAACAGCGTGATCTGGGCCACCGGGCAGGACATTCCCTTCGTGCCGAACAAGCGCTTCGGCGGCGTCACGCTGGGCGGCAAGATCGCACCGATCTTCTTCAACACCCAGGAAGACTCCGGCAGCCTGCCGATCGAGGTCGACGTGTCCAAGCTGGAGATGGGCGACGTGGTCGAGATCCAACCCTACGACGGCAAGATCCTGAAGAACGGCGCGGTCGTGGCCGAGTTCAAGCTGAAGAACGAGGTGCTGTTCGACGAAGTGCGCGCCGGCGGCCGCATCAACCTGATCATCGGCCGCAGCCTCACCGCCAAGGCACGTGATTTTCTGGGCCTGCCCGCTGCCACCACCTTCCGCCTGCCCACCCCGCCGGTGGCGACAAAAGCCGGCTTCACCGTGGCGCAAAAAATGGTGGGCCGCGCGGTGGGCCTGCCGGTGGTCGACGGCAACCAGCAGGGCGTGCGCCCGGGCACCTACTGCGAGCCCAAGATGACCACCGTCGGCAGCCAGGACACCACCGGCCCGATGACGCGTGACGAGCTGAAGGACCTGGCCTGCCTGGGCTTCAGCGCCGACCTGGTGATGCAGAGCTTCTGCCACACCAGCGCCTACCCCAAGCCCGTGGACGTGAAGACGCACCGCGAGCTGCCCGCCTTCATGAGCAACCGCGGCGGCGTGAGCCTGCGCCCGGGTGATGGCGTCATCCACAGCTGGCTGAACCGCCTGCTGCTGCCCGACACCGTGGGCACCGGCGGCGACAGCCACACGCGGTTCCCGATCGGCATCAGCTTCCCGGCGGGCTCGGGCCTGGTCGCGTTCGGCGCGGCCACCGGCGTGATGCCGCTCGACATGCCCGAGTCGGTGCTGGTCCGCTTCAAGGGCACGATGCAGCCCGGCGTGACGCTGCGCGACCTGGTCCACGCGATCCCGTACGCGGCGATCAAGCAGGGCCTGCTGACGGTCGCGAAGGCCGGCAAGAAGAACATCTTCAGCGGCCGCATCCTCGAGATCGAGGGGCTGCCCGACCTGAAGGTCGAGCAGGCCTTCGAGCTGTCGGACGCGAGCGCGGAGCGCAGCGCGGCGGGCTGCACGATCAAGCTCAACCAGGCCCCGATCGTCGAGTACCTGAAGAGCAACGTCGTGCTGATGAAGAACATGATCGCCGACGGCTACCAGGACAGGCGCACGCTCGAGCGCCGCATCCGTGCGGTCGAGGCCTGGCTCGCGAACCCGAACCTGCTCGAGGCGGACAAGGACGCCGAGTACGCGGCCGTCATCGAGATCGACCTGAACGCGCTGAAGGAGCCGGTGCTCTGCTGCCCGAACGACCCGGACGACGCGAAGCTGCTGTCCGACGTCGCCGGCACGAAGATCGACGAGGCCTTCATCGGCAGCTGCATGACCAACATCGGCCACTTCCGCGCGGCGGCGAAGCTGCTCGGCGGGCAGCGCGACATCCCGGTGAAGCTGTGGGTCGCGCCGCCGACCAAGATGGACCAGAGCGAGCTCATCAAGGAGGGCCACTACGCGGCCTTCGGTACCGCCGGTGCGCGCACCGAGATGCCGGGCTGCTCGCTGTGCATGGGCAACCAGGCGCAGGTCCGGGAGGGCGCGACGGTGGTCTCGACCTCGACCCGCAACTTCCCGAACCGCCTCGGCAAGAACACCAACGTGTTCCTCGCCTCGGCGGAACTCGCCGCGATCGCGTCGAAGCTCGGCCGGATCCCGACCGTGGCCGAGTACCACGCCGAGATGGGCATCATCAACAAGGATGCCGACAGCGTGTACCGCTACATGAACTTCGACCAGATCGAGGAGTACGCGGAGACCGCGAAGACGGTCGCGCTGTGATCGCCCGGACCGCGCGGCGACGCGCGGTCCGGGCGGTGCGTGCACCGGGAGGCCTGCCATGACATCGATCGTCCACCTCGCGCAGGCCTTCGCCCCCGAGGGCGCGCTGCGCGCCGTCATCAACGTCGGCAACCCGATCCTCGCCGCGCGCGTCGCGTCGGGCGGGGTGGCGGGGGTCTCGGTCGATCTCGCCGGCGAGCTCGCGCGACGTCTCGGCGTGCCGCTGCGGATCGCGGTCGTCGAGGCGGCCGCGGCTTCGGTCGAGGCCGTGACCAACGACCGCGCCGACGTCGGCTTCTTCGCGATCGATCCGGTCCGCGGCGCGGGCATCGCGTTCACCGGGCCCTACGTGCTGATCGAAGGCGCCTATGCGGTCCGCGAGGCGTCGCCCCTCCGCACGCACGGCGAGGTCGACCGCGCGGGCGTGCGCGTCGTGGTCGGCGGCGGCAGCGCCTACGACCTGTACCTGAAGCGCGAGCTGAAGGCCGCGACGCTCGTGGCCGCGCCGACCTCGCAGGCGGTGGTCGACACGATGGTCGCGGGCGGCCACGAGGTGGCGGCGAACGTGCGCCAGCAGCTCGAGTCCGACCTGAAGCGCGTGCCCGGCCTGCGGATGCTGGACGGCGCCTTCATGACGATCCGGCAGGCCATGGGGCTGCCGAAATCGCGCGAGGCCGCGGCGCAGGCCGCGCTGCGTGCGTTCGTCGAGGAGATGAAGGCGAGCGGCTTCGTCGCCGACGCGCTGCGGCGGCACGGCATCGAGGGCGCGGCGGTCGCGCCCGCGGGCGGCTGAACGCGGCCGGTTCACCCGATCCCCGAGGGCGCGGCGGCGCGGGCCGCTCGCCGGAGCGTCCGATGCAGGCACCCGAGTACCGGATCCACGACGCGGTCTTCGCCGCCCACCCCGGCTATCGCCGCGGGGTCGTGCTCGTCGACGCGGTCGACCCGGGCCGCGGCGGCGCGGCGCTGGTCGCGCGCCTGCGCGCGGCAGAGGCCGCCGCGCGCGAGCGCGTCGTCGGCAACGTCGCCGAGCAGCCGCGCGTGGCGGCGTGGCGCGAGGCCTACCGACGCTTCGGCGCGAAGCCCTCCGAGCACCGCAGCGCGATCGAGGCGCCGCTGCGCCGGGTGACGAAGCCCGACGCGCTGCCGTCGATCCATCCGCTGGTCGACCTGGGCAACGCGATGTCGCTCGCGCACCTGATGCCGATCGGCGTGCATCCGCTCGACGGCCTGGAGGGCGGGCTCGACCTGCGCCCCGCGCGCGACGGTGACCGCTTCGCGCCGCCCGATGGCGGACCGTCGGAGTCGCCGCTCGCCTTCGAGTGACGCGCGTTCGACCCCGGACCGCACGAGCGGTCGCGTTACATCGCGTTGCGCCGCTTGCGAGACCTCACCCGATGGCCGTCCACGGGCCCGGGGAGGGCGGCCGTTCCTGAGGGACCCGCGGGCTGCAGCGCCGAATGGTTCGGACGACAGCGCGCGGCGACCCACCCGCACGGGCCGTGCCCGTGCCTGAAAGGACGCCTCATGAGCCGCAAGCAGCTTTCGACCCTCCCGACCCGCTCGTTCGTCGTGGCGCTCTTCACCGGCGCGACGCTCGTCGCCGGCGCCTCGCTCGCGCACGCGGCGACCTCGACCTCGACCCCGGGTGCCGTTGCGACCTCGACCCCGGGTGCCGCCGCGACGCCATCGCCCGTCGCCGCGACGACCCCCGCTGCGACGACCGCGACGTCCATGCCCGCCGCCAAGGTCGTCGCGCCCGATGCGAAGCCCGCAGCGCCCGCAGTGACCACCGCTCAGGCGCCGACCCGCGTCGAGACACCGGCGTCCCGGCCCGCCGCCGTCGAGATCAAGCCGGCCCCGTCCGACGCGAAGCCGCTGACGCCGAAGCCCGAATCGAAGCCCGTCGCCAAGCCGGAGTCGAAGCCGGTGAAGTGATCCGGCCGGGCAGCCCGACGCGCGCCGCCGCGGCGCGCGTCCGGGCGGCACGTCCGTTCAGGCGCGCCGCATCAGACTGAAGCTCTGCGCG
The DNA here is from genome assembly GCA_046046245.1 of Pseudomonadota bacterium. Lineage (GTDB taxonomy): Bacteria > Pseudomonadota > Gammaproteobacteria > Burkholderiales > Burkholderiaceae_E > UBA4615. The sequence continues at coordinate 3,953 of JBJOKE010000065.1, forward strand.
GTCGGGCCGATGCGCGGCTGGGTCGCGAGGAACATCGCCATCGGCACGACGTCCTCGGGGTCCTTGATCCATTCGCCGGGCGGGAATCGCGTGATGCCCGCGGTCATCGCGGTACGCACCGGACCCGGGATCAGCTCGTTGACGCTGATGCCGTCCTCCTGCAGCTCGACCGCGAGCGCCTGCACGAGGTACCACGCGGCGCTCTTTGAGGCCGCATAGTCGGACAGGCCCGGTGCCACCGCCTTGCGCGAGCCCGAGCCGGTGACGACGATGCGCCCGCCGCCCCGCGCGCGCAGCGGCGCGATCGCGGCTCGCGCGGTGTGATAGACGCCGAGCACGTTGACCTGCATCGTCCGTGCCCAGTCGGCCGGTTCCGACTTCTCGACGCGGCGGCCGGTGCCGCCGACGCCTGCGTTGGCGACGACCAGATCGACGCCACCGTGCGTGTCGACCGCGTGGGCGAACAGCGCCTCGACCGACGGCCAGTCGACGACGTCGGCGACCTGCGCGGTCGCGGTGCCGCCACCCGCGCGGATCGCGTCGACCACCGCGTCGAGCTCGTCGCGACTGCGCGCGCTGCAGACGACCGCCGCGCCGGCGCCCGCGTAGGCCAGCGCGATCGCGCGGCCGATGCCGCGGCCCGCGCCGGTGATCACGGCCACCTGTCCGGCCAGGGGGCGAAGGGGATCGGTCATGGTCGTCGTGTCCTCAGCCGCCACGGCGCATGGGTACGGCGCGTGGGCGCGCCCGCACCCGTGAGCCCTCGTCCGCGAGCCCGTGCATCGCCATCCCGTAGATCCGGTCGGCGAGCTGCGCCGGACTCACCGCGCCGCCCGGCTTGTACCAGGTGAAGGTCCAGTTGAGCATGCCGTAGACCAGCATCGCGTGGACCCGTGCGTCCGCGGCACGCGCGAGCCGCGTCGGCGCCACCTCGCGCAGGACCGAGGTCATCAGCGCGACCAGGCGGTTCTCGCCCTCGAGCAGCCTGGCGCGGTCGTCGGGACGCAGGTTGTTCGGCTCCGCGAGCAGCAGCTTGTGCTCGGCGTACGACTCCATGTATTGCCGCACGTGGGCGTCGATCAGCCGGCGCAGCCGATCGGGACCCGGCGGCGCCTCGGCCGCGGCGGCGCTGGCCTGCGCGTGCAGCGCCTCGACGTTCGAGATCAGCAGCTGCGCGAGCAGCGCCTCCTTCGACTCGAAGTAGTGGTACATCCGCGACTTCGACGCGCCGCTCGCCTCGCCGATCTCGATGATGTTCGTGCGCAGGAAGCCCTTGTCCGCGAACACGCGCGCGGCGGCCTTCAGGATCGTCTCCTTCTTGCCGTCGTAGTTCTCGTCCTTCGGTCGGGCCATGTCGGTCGCGTCGTGGAGGCGGCCGCGCCGGTGGGTCGCAGCGCGGGCCGACGCGGAGTCTATCGGACGTCGGCGTCCTGTCCGGCACTTGCATCGTCGCAGGATGCCCAATTAATATTCCGTCCAGACGGATAATCGATGACGGAGAAGACGGGTGGCGAACCTGCTCGAGCGGCCGGTCGACGAGATCACGGTCGGCGCGCGCTTCCGGACGCGCGGCCGGACGATCACCGAGACCGACCTGGTCAACTGGTGCGCGCTGACCGGCGACTGGCAGGTCGTGCACACCGACGCGGTGTATGCCGAGGGCTCGCGCTTCGGCCAGCGGATCGCGCCGGGCCTGATGGTGCTGGCGTACGCGGCCGGGCTCGGCATCCCCGCCGACTCGCCCACCATCGTCGCGAACTACGGCACCGACCGGCTGCGCTTCGTCGCGCCGACCTACATCGGCGACACGCTCCACCTGGAGGCGGAGGTGCTGTCGATCGAGCCGCGACGGCCGGGCATCGACGCCGTGGTGAAGCTCGCGTGGAACATGGTCAACCAGAACGGCAGGCCGGTGATGCTGAGCGACCTGATGATCCTGATGACGTACGCGTCGGCGCCTGGGGAGGGGTCGTGACCGAATCCCCCGCGCTGCGTCTGGAGGGGCCCGACGCGCGCGGTGTCGCCCGCGTCGTGATCTCGCGGCCGAAGGTGAGGAACAGCCTGCGTGTCGCCGAGATGAAGGCGCTCGGCGAGCTGGTCGCGACCGCCGCGCGCGATGCGCGCTGCATCGTGATCGCCGGCGAGGGCGGCGCGTTCTGCGCGGGTCGCGACCTGTCCGAGGCAGACCCCGAGCGCGACGACACGCTGGCGATCCTGCGCGACGCGATCCATCCGTCGATCGCCGCGGTCCACGCGTGCCCGGTGCCCACGATCGCGCAGGTCGACGGGCCGGCGCTCGGCTTCGGCTTCGGCCTCGCGCTCGCCTGCGACCTGAGCTTCGTCGCCGACGACGCGCGGCTCGGCAGCCCGTTCCGCGCGATCGGCTGCGTGCCCGACTCCGGCGCGCACTGGTTCATGGCGCAGCGCATCGGTCGGCACCGTGCCCTCGAGCTGATCTATGGCGGCACGCTGCTGTCGGGCCGGGAGGCCGCGCGGATCGGGCTGGTGAACCGCTCGGTGGCCGGTTCGGCACTGGCCGGCACCGTCGACGCCTTCGCCGCGCAGATCGCCGGCGGTCCGCCGCTTGCGTTCGCCGCGTCGAAGGCGGTGCTCGCCGAGGGCGACTCGCTCGCGCGCACGCTCGAGCTCGAGGCGCAGGCGCAGGCGCGGATGCTGGCCTCGCACGACGGCATCGAGGGTATCCGCGCGTTCCAGGCCAAGCGGCCGCCGAGATTCCTCGGACGATGACGACCCCCGGAGGAGACCGATCGATGGACCGACCCCTGCACGCGCGCCATGACGAGGACTTCGCCGACCGGGAGACGGTCCTCGCGACGCAGCGCGCGAAGCTCGCGGCGCTGGGCGCGCGACTCGGCGCCGACGCCGCGTGGACCGCGCACTTCGCGACCGCGGGCATGCGGCCGAGCGACCTCGCCGAGCCCGGGGCACTCGCGCACGCGCCCACGCTCGAGAAGGCCGACCTGCGCCGCCTCTACCCGTTCCCGCTGCTGACGGTGCCGGTCGAGGACGTGGTGCGCTTCTGCGCGACCTCGGGCACCACCGGCAACCCGGTGCTCTTCGGCTTCACGCGCGAGGACTGGGACGGGCTGCTGGTGCGGCAGATGGCGCGGATCTACCGGACCGTGGGCCTCGTGCCCGGCGACCGCGTCTACCAGGGCTACGGCTACGGCCTGTGGATCGGCGGACCGGCGCAGGACGTCACGCTCGGGCCCTACGGCGCGGTGAACTTCCCCGTGGGGCCGGGCCGCGGCGAGCTGGTGATCCAGTGGCTGCGCGACCATCGCTACACCGCCGCGACGATGTCGCCGCTCTGGCTGATGACGCTGATCACGCTCGCCCGCCGTCATGACATCGATCCGAAGCGGGACTGGACACTGCGCGTCGGCCTGTTCGGCGGGCAGTCGGTCTCGCGGCAGTTCCGCGACGAGCTCGAGGCCGGGATGCCCGCGGGATTCAAGGCGCACAACATCTACGGCACCACCGAGGCCGGCGGCCCGGTGCTCGGCATCTCGTGCGAACACTCGCACGCCGACGACCGGATGCACCTGATCAACGACGACTCCGTGATGACCGAGATCGTCGACCCGGTCACGCTGAAGCCGGTCTCGCCCGGCGAGGTCGGCGAGATCGTCATCACCACGCTCGACAAGCAGGCCTCGCCGGTCGTGCGCTGGCGCACGCGAGACCTCGTGCGGCTGGCCGAGAGGCCCCATGACTGCGCCTGCGGCCGCCACGGGTTCCCGCTGATCGGCCGCATCGTCGGCCGCAGCGACGACATGCTGAAGGTGCGCGGCGTGCAGTTCTTCCCGTCGCAGGTCGAGGACGTGATCACCGGCGTCGACGGCCTCGCCCGGGAGGCCTGGCAGATCTACGTCGACAAGCGCGAGGGCGGCTTCGACGAGGTCTCGGTCGCCGTCGAGCGCGTCGGGCACGCAGCCGCGCAGGCCGCGGCCCTCGAGGCGACGGTCGCCGAGCGACTGCGCGCGCGCCTCGGCCTCACCGTGCGCGTCGAGTGCCATCCCGAAGGCGCGCTGCCGCGCTACGAGGCGAAGGCCACGCGCGTGATCGTCCGCTCGCCGCCGAAGCCCTGAACCCCGCCGCTTGAACCACGACACCTCCAAGGAGCCCACGATGGCTGCCCGATTCGATGCCGACCGCGCCGCTGGCGCGATCCAGCCGCCGCCGGTCCGACTGACCGGCATGCCCGATCCCGCGGCCCTGGTCGCCGAGCTGCCGCCGGCGCCGGCGATCGAGCCGATGAACATCTTCCCGCTCGAGTGGCGGGTCGAGACGCCGAAGCTCGTCGACCTGTACGAACGCGCCCGCGATCCGGGCTGGTCGCCGTCGACGCTGCCCTGGCACACGCTCGACGTCGCGTCGATGACCGAGGACCAGCGCTGCGCGGTCGCCTACTGGTGGTCGCTGCTGTCGGTGTTCGACGGTTCGGGTCCGGTGGTCTTCGCCCGCGCGATGATCCACACCTACGAGACCAAGGAGGAGGACCCGCTGCGCAAGTGCTTCTTCTCGGTCGTGCGCGACGAGATGAACCACGAGGAGGTCTGCGGCCGTGCGATCCAGGCGCTGACGCCCGGCGGACCGCTCGGTCACGCGCCGACGACGCCGCTCGGGAAGCTCGCGCGCAACAACGTCGAATGGCTGTACTACAACGGCTCGCGCTACTGGAGCGGCTTCAAGAGGGCGGTCGACAAGTATCCGCTGCCGATCCTGTTCACCTCGTTCCTGTTCGGCGAGGTGGCCTCGAGCACGCTGTTCCACGGGATGCACCAGAACACCACCATCCCGGTCTTCAAGGAGGCGTTCAAGCGGATCGGCCAGGACGAGGGCCGGCATCTCGCGATCTGCCTCGCGGTACTGCAGAAGCTGCTGCCGGCGCTCACCGACGAGGACAAGGAGACGATCACGTTGCAGCTGCGCGCGGGCTTCGTCTTCCTGTCGGGCGTGCTGTTCGAGCCGCCCGAGCAGTTCTGGAAGCTGCCGCCGGGCTTCATCGATGCGCAGCGCGAGATCGAGGCGGTGGCGCGCAGCGCCGGCCTGGGCGTGCTCACCTACGAGGAGCGCAAGGCGAACTGGAAGACCGCGGTGCTGCGGATGAAGGCCAACCTCGATCCGTACGGCATCGAGTTCCCGGCGCTGCCCGAAGTGGGCATCGACGGCCGCGAGGTGGCCTTCGACGCCGAGAAGATCATCCCGATCTTCTGATGGCGGCCGCGGAGGAAGGCGCGCTCGTCCTCGTCGACGGCAGCTCGATCGCATTCCGCTGCGCGGCGGGCGAGGCGATCCTCGATGCCGCGCTCGCGGCCGGCGTCGCGCTGCCGCACCAGTGCCGGGGCGCGTCCTGCGGCACCTGCAAGGTCGAGCTGCTGGAGGGCGAGGTCGACCACGGCTGGGCGCTCGGGTTCGCGATCACCGACGAGGAGAAGGCCGCCGGTCGCTGCCTCGCCTGCCAGGCGATGCCGCGCTCGCCGCGGCTGAGGATCCGGCCGCTCGCGCCGATGCCGGACGAGGACGGTGGCGTGCGCGAGATCGCGGCGACGGTGCTGGTGGCACGCGCCGAGACGCCGCGCGTGCGGCGGCTGGTGCTGGCTCCGGTGCCGGGTACGGCACTCGACGCGCGCCCGGGCCAGTCGGTCGAGCTGGTGCTGCCCGGCGTCGAACCGAACCGCTGCTACAGCGTGGTCCACGATCCGCGCGAGGACGGACTGGTCGAGCTCTGGGTCGCGCGCCACCCGGGCGGCGCGGCCAGCGGGCAGGTGCACGACCGCCTGCGCGCCGGCGACACCGTCGGCCTGCGCGGGCCGTTCGGATCGTTCGGCGTGCCCGCGGGAGCGGGCGAGGTGGTCGCGCTCGCCGGCGGCACCGGGCTCGCGCCGATCCTGTCGGTGCTCGCCACCGAGCTGCAGGCCGGCCTCGCCGACGACGTGCTGCTGCTGCTGTCGGTCCGCGAGCACGACGAGATCCTGGGCCTGGAGCGGCTCGAGCGTCTGGCCCGTCGTCATCCGAACCTGCGTTACGAGGTCGCCTGCACCGACGGGCCGAGCCCGCTCGCCCGGCACCGAGACCTGCTGCCTGCGGTGCTGCCGAACTGCGTGCCGACCTTGCGCGGTGCTCGCGTGATGGTCGCCGGGTCACCGGGCTTCGTTGCCGCCTGCGTCGAGGCGGCGCGTGCGCTCGGCGCCCGGCCGGAGGCGATCGCGGTCGACACCTTCACGCCTGCCGCGGGCTGACCCGATCCGCGCCGTCGGATGCCGCGATCCGAGGCGCGGGCCGATCGACCCCTCGCCGCGCGGCGGCGCCGATCGCCATCGGCTATGCTCGCGATCCGCCGGGATCGCCTCGCCGCGTGCCGGCCCGGACACGACAGGGGAGGAGATCCATGATCCGAGACAACGTGCTGACCTTTCCGCGCACGGTCTTCCGCGAGGATCACGAGGCGCTGCGCGAGACCGTGCGGCGCTTCCTCGAGCGCGAGTGCCTGCCCAGGCAGGCCCAGTGGGACAGGGACGGTCGGGTCGACCGCGAGACCTGGCTGAAGGCCGGTCGCGAGGGGCTGCTGTGCACGACGCTCGCCGAGGAATGGGGCGGCGGCGGCGGCGACTTCGGCCATTCGGCCGTGATCGTCGAGGAGCTCGCCCGCTCGGGCGTGAGTGGCCTGGGCTTCGGGCTGCATTCGGACATCGTCGCGCCCTACATCGAGCGGCTGGGCACGCCCGAGCAGAAGCGTCGCTGGCTGTCGTCGATCGCGCGCGGCGAGACCATCCTCGCGATCGCGATGAGCGAGCCCGGCGCGGGCAGCGACCTGAAGTCGATCCGCACCACCGCGCGCCGCGACGGCGACGACTACGTGCTGAGCGGCCAGAAGACCTTCATCTCGAACGGCCTGAACTGCGACCTGATCGTGGTCGTCGCCAAGACCCAGCCCGAGCTGGGCGCCAAGGGCACCTCGCTGATCCTCGTCGAGGCCGACCGGCCGGGTTTCCGCAAGGGCCGCAAGCTCGACAAGATGGGCCAGCAGGCGGCCGACACCGCCGAGCTCTTCTTCGAGGACGTCCGCGTGCCGGCGTCGAACCGGCTGGGCGAGGAGGGCAAGGGCTTCGCCTACCTGATGCAGGAGCTCGCGCAGGAGCGCTTCGTGATCGCGCTGGGGGCGGCCGCCAAGCTCGAGGCGATGCTCGACGAGACGATCCGCTACACGAAGGAGCGGATCGTCTTCGGCAAGCCGCTGTTCGACTTCCAGAACACCCGTTTCAAGCTCGCCGAGATCAAGGCGCGCGCGACCGCGGTCCGGATGATGGTCGACACCTATCTCGGCGAGCACATGCGCCGCAGGCTGACGGTGGAGGAGGGCGCGATCGCGAAGCTGCACGCGACCGAGGAGCTCGGCCGGTGCCTCGACGAACTGCTGCAGCTGCATGGCGGCTACGGCTACATGATGGAGTACCCGATCGCCCGCGCCTTCGTCGACTCGCGCGTGAACCGCATCTACGGCGGCACCAGCGAGGTGATGAAGGAGCTGATCTCGCGCAGCCTGTGAGGTTCCGATGAGCCGGGGCACCGGGGCCCCGTCTCCGCTTGCGCGATGCCGGCCGCCGAGCCGGTTCACACCACGAGGCACACCATGAAGGACCTGTTCTCCCTTGAAGGGCGCGTGGCGCTCGTCACCGGCGGCTCGCGCGGCATCGGGAAGATGATCGCCACCGGCCTGCTCCACCACGGCGCGACGGTGTACATCAGCGCGCGCAAGGCGGCCGCCTGCGAGGCGACCGCGGCCGAGCTGTCGGCGATCGGGCCCTGCATCGCGCTGCCGATCGACGTCTCGACGGTCGAGGGCGCGCGCCGGCTGGCCGACGAGATCCGCGGCCGCGAGCCGGCGCTGCACGTGCTGGTCAACAACGCCGGCGCGGCCTGGGGCGAGGACTTCGACGCGTTCTCCGAGAGCGGCTGGGACAAGGTCGTCGACCTCAACATGAAGGCCCCGTTCTTCCTCACGCAGGCATTGCACGACCTGCTGAAGGCCGGCGCCGCGCAGCGGCCGTCGAAGGTGATCAACGTCGCGTCGATCGACGGCATCTCGGTCAACCCGTGGGAGACCTACTCGTACGCGGCGAGCAAGGCCGGACTGATCCACCTGACGAAGCGGATGGCGCTGAGGCTCGCGAAGGACAACATCGTGGTGAACGGCATCGCGCCCGGGCCGTTCCCCTCGGACATGAACCGCGACGCGCGCGACCACGGCGACGCGGTCGCGCAGCGCGTGCCGATCGGGCGCGTGGGCGGCACCGAGGACATGGCCGGCGTGGCGATCTACCTCGCGTCGCGGGCCGGCGACTACGTGGTGGGCGACACGGTGGTGGTCGACGGCGGCGTGACGCTCGCCCGCGGGTCCTGACGGACGTGGCCGGACGAGGGGGCCGCCGCGCGATGGACGCGTGCGGCCTCAGACAACATGGCCCCGGCCCGCGAAGCGGGGGCGGCCATGCTCGAAGTGTTGGGGGTGGTCTGCCTCCAGACGTATCGTGGGTTGCGCGCTTGAGCGTGCCGAGCCACAAGCGGAATGC
>JBJOKE010000079.1:0-48108 GCA_046046245.1 Pseudomonadota bacterium
TCGGTTCTGTCCTCAGTCTGGTTGAAGCGTCGCAACTCCAACCCTACCGGACGTTCCGATGGCCCCCGCAAGGGCCCGCCTTCACCGCTCAGCTTCTACACCACGTCCCGGGACGCCACCCGCCCGTCTCCCGGGCGGCGGCCGGGGATCCAACCCCAGGCGGGTGCGGATCTTCCCGATCGTCGCCCGCTGCAGGATCGCAGCGATGAGCCTCACCTGCCCGGCGCCGCACCTCGGGCAGCGCTGCAGGTCGATGTCGAAGACGCGGTCGAGCGGCCGCGCGCACGGTATGGCCGACCCGTGGTCGGCTGATCGCGCGGCCGGTTCCGCCGGAACCGGCCGCCGCCCGCGTCAACCGCCCGGGCGGCCCTCCGCGAAGTCGCGCAGCACCGCCGCCGCCTCGTCGCCGAGCAGCGGCCCGTCGACATGCACCGCCGGGCTCGCACCCGCCAGCACCGCGCGGCTGTCGATCGGCAGCCGCGGATCGCCGAGGATCTCGCCGATCCGGGCCGTCGAGGCGGCGTACACCACCCGCCCCACGCCCGCCCAGAACAGCACGCCGCAGCACATCGCGCACGGCTCGCCGCTCGCATAGACGGTCGAGCCGCGCAGGCTCGCCGCGCCGAACGGCATGTCGCCGAGCCTCGCGGCGTCCCGCGATGCGGCGATCGCCAGGCGCATCATCGACTCGTCGGTGTCATCGAGGGGCATGGTCGGGTCTCCGGTGAAGAAGGGTTCAGAGGCGATCGATCGGATTCGACTCGGGCGACACGTCGGCGTCGATCGCGAACCGATCGTCGGTCCGCACGTAGTAGCTCGCCCCGAAGCGGCCGACGGGATGGAAGCTGCGGAGATCCACCCGCCAGCGCTCGGTGTCGATCAGGCCCTCCCGTGCGGCGAGCCACTGCACGCGACCGATGAACACGTACCCGCTCGGGATCTCGAGCGTCTCGTGCAGCACGCACTCGAAGGCGACCGGCGCCTCGAGGATCCGGGGCGGCGAGACGGTGGTCGACGGGACCGGCGTGAGGCCCACGCGCTCGAGCTCGCTGACCTCGGGCGGGAAGGCCTCGCCGCAGGCATGCATCTTCGTCGCCATCGCAGCGTCGGTGATGTGCACGACGAACTCGCGGCTCGCCAGCACGTTGGCGGCCGTGTCCTTGAGCCGACCGTCCTCCAGCCGGTTGATGCTCAGCATCAGCAGCGGCGGATCCTCGGCCAGCATGTTGAACATCGAGAACGGCGCGGCGTTGGCCACGCCGTTCTCGCCCAGCGTCGTCACGAGCGCGATGGGCCGCGGCACGATCAGGCTCGCCATCAGCGTGTAGCGCTGATGGGCGGTCAGGCTCCGGAAATCGACCTCGGTCATCGCGCCGCGCCGTGTGACGCCGGCGACGTACCACTCCATCTGCCACAGCTCGTCCTCGCAGATCGTGCGCGGCGGACTCGTGACCCGCCTCGCGCGCCTTGCTGCGCGGCGGCGGCTGAGGATCCAGCCCCAGGTGGGTGAGGCTCCTGCCGATCACCGCCCGCTCCAGGATCGGCGGCTACGCGGTGGGCTGGGTGCCGCAGGACGGGCCGGTGGGCCTCGGGCTGCCGATGGCGGCGTTCACGCTCGGGGCGATCGCGGCACAGGCGATGCTGCCGAGGGCGCGGGGGCGCTGAGGGGGTGGCCGAAAGGGGGCGTCGCCACGCCCTGCCCCGCGAACCGCGCCGCGGCGCCGGTCGACCCGCCCGCGCGCGGACTGTCGTTCACAATGGCGCCCGTGCCCCGAACCCCGCCTCGCCTGCTCACCCTCACGCTGCTGACCGCGCTGTCGGCGCTGACCCTCAACATGCTGCTGCCCTCGCTGCCGTCGATGGCACGCGACCTGGCCGCGCGCGAATCGGTGACCGCACTGGCGGTGTCGGGCTACATGCTGGCGTCGGCGGTGTTCCAGCTGGTGCTCGGCCCGCTCTCGGACCGGTACGGTCGCCGCGCGATCATGCTCGGCGCCCTGACGATCTTCTCCGTGGCATCGCTGGGCTGCATGCTCGCGCAGGACGTCGCCGTGCTGCTGGCCTGCCGCGTGATGCAGGCCGTGATCATCGCGGGCACGGTGGTGTCGAGCGCCGTCATCCGCGACCAGCATTCGGCCATCGAGTCCGCCGCGAAGCTCAGCCTGATCGCCTCCGCGATGGCGGTGGCGCCGATGCTCGGACCCATGCTGGGGGGGCTGCTGGACGTGACGCTGGGGTGGCGTTCGGTGTTCGCGCTGTACGCCGGTGTGGGCGGCGGGCTGCTGGTGCTGGCCTGGGTCGACATGGGCGAGACCCGCGCACCCGGGCTGCCCCCGCCGAAGTGGCGCGACTGGATGGACCTGCTGCGATCGGCCCGGTACTGGTCCTATGTGCTGTGCGTGACCTTCTCGGTCGGTGCCTTCTACGTGTTCGTCACCGGCGTGCCCTACGTGGGCGCGGCGGCCTGGGGCCTGTCGCCCGCACAGGTCGGCATCGGCGTGGGGTCGATCACCTGCGGCTTCCTCGTCGGCGCGGCCATCAGCGCGCGCCAGGCCCGTCGCCGCGGCGTGGGCGTGCTGCTGGTGTCGGGCCGGGTGGTGTCGGTGACCGCGATGGCGGTGGCCCTGACGGTGTTCGCGGCCGGCGTGTCGCACCCGCTGGCACTCTTCGGGCCGACCCTCTTCGTCGGCCTGGGCAATGGCCTGACGCTGCCCGCTGCCAACGCCGGCACCATGTCGGTTCGCCCCGCACTGGCGGGGACGGCGGCGGGCCTGAGCGGCGCGCTGTCCATGGCGCTGGGGGCCGTGCTGAGCGCGCTCACGGCGGTGGTGGTCGAGCGGTCCGCCACGCCGGCCGCCTTGCTGCTCATCATCACAGGCTGCTCGCTGCTGTCGCTCGTGGCCGCGCTCGTGGCCCTGCGCATGGAGCGGGGCGCGTCACCTGGCGTCGGCTAGCTGCCGACCGAGGGTGCGAGCCCGCAGCATGCCGAAGTGATCCGCCAGGAGCTCGAGGTCGAGCACGGCATCGTGATCGGACATCCCGTTTCCCCGGTATCGGTCGGCCGACCGCGACGTCGCCCGGTTTCCGGCGCTGAGGGCACACAACCCCGTGGTCGGCCGATCGCGATCACATGTTCCGCCGGTACTGCCCGCCGACCTCGAACAGCGCGTTCGTGATCTGACCCAGCGAGCACACCCGCACCGCGTCCATCAGCGCGCCGAAGACGTTGCCGTCGGCGATCACCGTGTCCTTGAGCCGCTGCAGCATCGCCGCCGACTCGGCGGCGTGAGTCGACTGGAACCCCTCGAGCCGCGCGAGCTGCGAGCGCTTCTCCTCCTCGGTCGAGCGTGCCAGCTCGAGCTTCTCCGGGATGGGGTCCCCGTGCGGGTTCCTGAAGGTGTTCACGCCGATGATCGGGTACTCGCCGGTGTGCTTCAGGTGCTCGTAGTGCATCGACTCGTCCTGGATCTTGCCGCGCTGGTAGCCGGTCTCCATCGCGCCCAGCACGCCGCCGCGCTCGGCGATCCGCTCGAACTCGGCGAGCACCGCCTCCTCCACCAGCTCGGTCAGGTCCTCGACGACGAACGAGCCCTGCAGCGGATTCTCGTTCTTCGCCAGCCCCCATTCGCGGTTGATGATCAGCTGGATCGCCATCGCGCGGCGCACGCTGTCCTCGGTGGGCGTGGTGATCGCCTCGTCGAACGCGTTGGTGTGCAGGCTGTTGGCGTTGTCGTAGGTGGCGATCAGCGCCTGCAGGGTCGTTCGGATGTCGTTGAACTGGATCTCCTGAGCGTGCAGCGAGCGGCCCGAGGTCTGGCAGTGGTACTTGAGCTTCTGGCTGCGCTCGTTCGCGCCGTAGCGGTCGCGCATCGCCACCGCCCAGATCCGGCGCGCCACGCGCCCGAGCACGGTGTACTCGGGGTCCATGCCGTTGCTGAAGAAGAACGACAGGTTCGGCGCGAAGTCGTCGATGTGCATCCCGCGGGCCAGGTACGCCTCGACGAAGGTGAAGCCGTTCGACAGCGTGAAGGCGAGCTGCGAGATCGGGTTCGCGCCGGCCTCGGCGATGTGGTAGCCGGAGATCGACACCGAGTAGAAGTTGCGCACGTCGTGGTGGACGAACCATTCCTGGATGTCGCCCATCACCTTCAGCGAGAACTCGGTCGAGAAGATGCAGGTGTTCTGGCCCTGGTCCTCCTTGAGGATGTCGGCCTGCACGGTGCCGCGGACGTTCGCGAGCGTCCACGCGCGGATCTTCGCGATCTCGTCGTCGGTGGGCGCGCGGCCGTTCTGCGCGGTGAACTTCTCGACCTGCTGGTCGATCGCGGTGTTCATGAACATCGCGAGGATCGTGGGCGCCGGGCCGTTGATCGTCATGCTGACGCTCGTGGCCGGGTCGCAGAGGTCGAAGCCGCCGTAGAGCACCTTCATGTCCTCGAGCGTGGCGATGCTCACGCCCGAGTTGCCGACCTTGCCGTAGATGTCCGGCCGCAGGTCCGGGTCGTTGCCGTAGAGCGTGACGCTGTCGAACGCGGTGGACAGGCGCTTCGCCGGCATCCCCTCGGACAGCAGCTTGAAGCGGCGGTTCGTGCGGAACGGATCGCCCTCGCCCGCGAACATCCGCGTCGGGTCCTCGCCCTCGCGCTTGAACGCGAAGACGCCCGCGGTGAACGGGAACGAGCCCGGCACGTTCTCCAGCAGCAGCCACTTCAGCAGCTCGCCGTGGTCCTCGTACTGCGGCAGCACCACCTTGCGGATCTTCGTGCCCGACAGCGAGGTCCGCACGAGCTCGGTACGGATCTCCCTGTCGCGGATCTTCACGACATACTCGTCGCCGGAGTACGCCGTCCTCATGTCCGGCCACATCGCGAGCAGCTTGCGCGAGGCGGCCTCGAGATCGGTCTCGCGGCGCACGGCGAGCGCGGTCACGGTGTCGCGCGCGCCGGACTTCGTCGGATCGTCCTCCTCGAGCATCCGCGCGCTCTCGCGCAGCTGCTGGACCTCGCGGGCGAGCTTCGCCTGCGCGCGGGCCTTGCGCTTGTAGCCGCGGACGGTGTCGGCGATGTCGGCGAGGTAGCGCACCCGCGCCGGCGGTACGATCACCGAGCGCGCGCTCGACTGGCGCGCGGCCACGCGGGCGAGCCGTCCGCCGGTGCCCGGCGCGTCGTCGGTCGCCGCGCCCTCGCGCGGCTGCGCGCCGAGCGGCAGCCGCAGGCCCAGCTCGACCAGCCGGCCGAGCAGCCCCTGGTAGAGCGCGGTCACGCCGTCGTCGTTGAACCGCGAGGCCTGCGTGCCGAACACCGGCATCCGGTCGGGCGGCGTCGTCCACAGCTCGCGGTTGCGCTGGACCTGCTTGGAGACGTCGCGCAGCGCGTCCATCGAGCCCTTGCGGTCGAACTTGTTGATCGCGACGAAGTCGGCGAAGTCGAGCATGTCGATCTTCTCGAGCTGGCTCGCCGCGCCGAACTCCGGCGTCATCACGTAGAGCGTGCTGTCGACCAGCGGCACGATCGCCGCGTCGCCCTGGCCGATGCCCGAGGTCTCGACCACGATCAGGTCGAAGCCCGCGACCTTGCAGGCGGCGATCACGTCGGGCAGCGCCTGGCTGATCTCGCTGCCGGCGTCGCGCGTGGCGAGCGAGCGCATGAACACGTTCGGATGGTCGATCGCGTTCATCCGGATGCGGTCGCCGAGCAGCGCGCCGCCCGACTTGCGGCGGGTCGGGTCGACCGAGATGATCGCCACGCGCAGCGCGTCGTCCTGGTCGAGCCGGAAGCGGCGGACCAGCTCGTCGGTCAGGCTCGACTTGCCGGCGCCGCCGGTGCCGGTGATGCCGAGCGTGGGCGTCTTCGCGACGTCGGCGCGCTTGTGGAGCTCGGCGCGCAGCGCGGCGAAGCCCGGCGCGTCGAGGCCGCCCGGGGCCGTGCCGTTCTCGAGCGCGGTGAGCAGCTGCGCGAGCGCGCGGCGCGAGCGGGCGATCGAGGCGCGACCGCCCTCGGTCGCGGCGGTGGCGTCGGCGGGCAGCACGATCGCATCGAGCGACGACGGCGCGTACGACGCCAGGTTCACGTCGCAGCGCGCGATCATGTCGCCGATCATCCCGGCCAGCCCCATCTTCTGGCCGTCCTCGGGCGAGTAGATCCGCTCGACGCCGTAGGCGTGCAGCTCGCGGATCTCGGCCGGCACGATCACGCCGCCGCCGCCGCCGAAGACCTTCACGTGGCCCGCGCCGTTGGCGCGCAGCAGGTCGATCATGTACTTGAAGTACTCGACGTGCCCGCCCTGGTAGGACGAGACGGCGATCCCCTGCACGTCCTCCTGCAGCGCGCAGTCGACCACCTCCTTCACCGAGCGGTTGTGCCCGAGGTGGATCACCTCGCAGCCCATGCTCTGGAGGATCCGCCGCATGATGTTGATCGACGCGTCGTGGCCGTCGAACAGCGAGGCGGCGGTGACGAAGCGCACCTTGTGGGTCATCCGGTACTCGGCGAGCTTCCTGGCGTCGGACAGGTCGGTCATGAGGGGCGTCTCCGAAAGGGGGGCGGGACCATCGGGTCGGCGTGGCGCCCCGACTCGCGGGGCACGCGCGGACCCGCGGCCCGAAGGCGCGATTGTCCGACGATCCGGCCGTCGGAGGCTAATTGACGTTGACGTAAGCGTCAATCGGCGGGCGCAGCGGACGACGGAATGGGCGGGAGGCCGGCAGCGGCGTGCAACCCGCGACCGCCGGACCCCGGAAACGCACGGGGCGCGCCCGGATCAGCTCCGGACGCGCCCCGCGGGCCCGCGCACTCGAACGGGCGCCTGCGCAGGTCCTCTCGCGCGTCAGACCCGCTCGAGGATCGTCACGTTCGCCTGGCCGCCGCCCTCGCACATCGTCTGCAGGCCGTAGCGCTTGCCGCGCGCATGCAGCGCGTGCACCAGCGTGGTCATCAGCTTCGCGCCCGAGCCGCCGAGCGGGTGGCCGAGAGAGATCGCGCCGCCGTTGACGTTCATCCGCTCCGGATCGGCGCCGGTGGCCTTCAGCCACGCGAGCGGCACCGACGCGAAGGCCTCGTTGACCTCGAAGAGGTCGATGTCGTCGATCTTCATGCCGGCCTTCTTCAGGGCCCGCTCGGTCGCCGGCAGCGGCGCCTCGAGCATGATCACCGGGTCGTGGCCGATCAGCGTGAGGTGGTGGACGCGGGCGATCGGCGTCAGGCCGAAGGTCTTGAGCGCGCGCTCGCTGACCACCATCAGGCCGGCCGCGCCGTCGCAGATCTGCGAGGCGTTGGCCGCGGTGATCGCGCCGCCTTCCTGCAGCGTCTTCACGCCCCGGATGCCCTCCAGGCTCGCGTCGAAGCGGATGCCCTCGTCGATGGTGTGCATCTCGTCGGCGGCGGTGCCGTCGGCGCGGCGCACCGCCACCGGCACGATCTCCTTGCCGAACGCGCCGGCCCGGGTCGCGGCGATCGCGCGCTGGTGGCTCTGCAGCGCGTAGGTGTCGAGGTCGTCGCGGTTCAGGCCGTACTTCTTCACCATCATCTCGGCGCCGATGAACTGGCTGAAGTCCGGGCCGGGATACTTGGCGCGGATCGCGGGGCTCATGTAGTGGCCCATGCCGTTCTTCGCGGCGAGGATCGTGGGCGAGCCCATCGGCACGCGCGACATGCTCTCGACGCCGGCGGCGATCACCACGTCCATCGTGCCCGACATCACCGCCTGGGCGGCGAAGTGCACCGCCTGCTGCGACGAGCCGCACTGGCGGTCGACCGAGGTGCCGGGCACGTGCTCGGGCAGCTTCGAGGCGAGCACCGCGTTGCGGGCCACGTCGGTGGCCTGCTCGCCGATCTGGCCGACGCAGCCCATGATCACGTCCTCGATCCCGTTCGGATCGATGCCGCTGCGATCGACCAGCGCGTCGAGTACCTGCGCGGCCAGGTCGACCGGATGCCAGCCGGACAGCCGGCCGCCCTTCCTGCCGCCCGCGGTCCGCGCGGCGGCGACGATGAATGCTTCAGCCATGTTCGTGTCTCCTCGTTCGAGGCAGGGGATCGTTCGGAGCGCGAAGTGTGGCACGAACGGCCGGACGCCGTGGGCGCCGGGCGGCGGCCACGGTTCCGCGGAGCGGGCGGGCGGATGCCGGTGGGCAGGCCGACGGCGCGGCGCACGGGGCGCACGGAGTGCGCGGGGTGCGCGGGGTGCGCGGGGTGCGCGGGGCGGGGGCCCGGCGGGCGGGCTGCGGGCGGGTCCCGCGTGCACCGCCCGCGGAACGCCCGGGCCGTGCCTCAGTCCACCGCGTGTCGTACCGTCAGCGCGACCGGGCTCGCCTTCAGCGCGCCGAGCGCCGCATCGAGCAGCGCCTGCACGTCGATCACCTGGACGAGCGCCCGCTTCTCGGGCTCGCCCGCGCGGACCGCGAGCTCGCAGTCGACGATGCCGCTGACGCAGCCGCCGCCGACGCGCGCCGCGGCCGGTGCCTCCTGCACGCGGCGCGCCTCGACCTCGAGCACCGAGAGCACGTCGTCCACCCGCAGCCCGATCACCGGCCGGCCCGGCTGCGTGGCCGACTGCAATACCATCACCACGCCATCGCCGGACCGCGCCGGATAGGTGACGCCAAACAGCTGCCGCGCGCAGATCACCTGGATCAGCCGCGCGACGCCGTCGAGCTTGAGCTCGAGCAGGCCCACCGAATGCCACAGCGCCGACGGCGCGCGCACCAGCCCGCGGTGCGAGACCGCCTGCATCAGCCGGTCGGCCGGGATCGCGTAGCGCGCAGCGCCGACCTGGAACACGCCCAGCTCGACGGTCGGCTCGCGGCTGCGCACCGGCGAGATCTGCAGCGCCTCCTCCGACAGCGTGCGCCGCCGCCGGTCGGTGGGGCCGAGGCGCAGCGCCACCACGGCGCGCACGCCGTTGTCGTAGCCGTCCTCGCGCTTGAACTCGCGATAGCCGGCGGCGCGCACGCGCGCGCAGGCGAAGCTCGAACCGTCGTGCACGACCACCGCGTCGTCCCCGTCGAACGAGATCGCCGCACCGTGCGCGAGCGCGGGATCGCTCGCGGCGACGATCCGGCCCTGCGCATCGACGAAGGCCGCGAAGCCGCGCCGCGTCCCGACGATGTCGGACAGCATCGCACCGAACTCGGCCGCCGAGTTGAAGACGATCCCGATGCCGCCCAGCAGCGCGGCCGACTGCGGGTCTCGGACCGCGGCGAGGTAGACGTAGGTGTCGCCCTGGTCGTGGCACTCGGTGGGACCGAAATCGCTGACCGCGTACTGCTGGCGGCCCTGCAGACTGCGGATCGACTCGAGCCATCGCGGATCCACGTCGCGCCCGACCAGCCCGGGCGCGGCCGCCGCGCGCGAGACGCCGCGCACGCGGCCGTCGGCATCGAAGACCACCAGCCGGCTGTAGACGGTGTAGAGCGCGTTGAGCTGGTCGAGGACCTCGTTCAGGCCCGTCGTGCCGCCCTCGGACGGCGGCTCGGACAGCCGCTCGACGATCGCCGGCGACAGCGCCCACCAGCGGCAGTCGTTCGCGCGCTCGTAGAGGTTGCGGTCCATCACGTCGGCCGCGAGCCGCGCGAGGTCGGACGCCTGGTGACGGGTCCGCGCGAGCGAGGTCCGGTACAGGTCGCGCACCGCCAGGCTCACGCGCTCGCGGGTCCGGTAACCGGCCACGTTCACCTCGTTGAGCACCGCCTTCAGCCGCAGCTGCTCGCCCTGGCGCGAATGCGCCATCAGCTGGCCGTTCCAGACCACGCGGCGCAGCTCGCGGTTGATCTCGTCGGCGTCGCGCTGGATCTCGGAGAGCTCGACGTTGTCGAGCGGCACGTCCATCGTCGAGGCGTCGCCCTCGCGGGCACGGAACGCGGTGAGCAGCGAGACCATCGCCTGCGCGCGCCAGGGCAGCCCCATGTAGCCCTGGTAGCCGCGCGTCGCGCAGCAGACCGCCATGTACTCGCGACCGGCGAAGGTGGTGAGCACCGCGTCGTCCGTGACGATCCGCGGCAGCAGCGCGCCGATCGGGATGTGCGCCTCGTCGTTGGTCGCGATCACGCGCTGCGCCTCGTCCACCAGCACGAGCGCGGTCTGGCCGCGCTCGTCGGCCATGCCTTCGAAGATCCGCCGCATCTCGTCGGCGAAGCGGAAGACCAGCACCAGCACGCCGAGCGGCCGGCCGTCGGGGTGCACGATCCGGTGCGCGTAGCGCAGCGAGGCCGTGCCGCCGGCCACCAGGTCGGTCGGGCCGAAGCACTCGCGGAAGCCGTCGCCGCCGAGCGACTCGGCGATCAGCGGCTCGGCGCTGTGCACCAGGGTCGCGTCCGCATCGAGGCGGACCAGCACCTCGCCCTCGGTCGACAGCACCACCACGTCCTCGTAGACGGTGTACTTCGACTGGTACTCGGCGAGCCGCGCGCGCAGCGCCTCGCGATGCGCGTCGCGCTCCTCGGGGCCGGACGCGCAGAACGCCCGGATCACGTCGTCGGTCGCGAGGAAGCCGACGTCGGCCGTCCGCTCGAACAGGTTGCGCACGAGGATGTCGATCGTGCAGCGCGCCTTCGCCGACAGCTCGTCGCCGAGCTCGGCCCGGCTCTCGGAGGCCAGGCTGTCGACCAGGCGCAGCTGCAGCGCGCCGAAGCGCTCCCGCGTCCGCGACAGCGTGGGCAGGATCGACGACACCTCCTCCGGGCAGCTGATCGCCGCCGCGGACTCGATGGTCTGCCAGACCAGACCGAGCTCGCGCATGTCGCGCTCGGCAGCCTGGACCTTGCGCATGTGGGGCAGGAGTTCTTCGGTGTTGTTCATCGCGGGAGGAGAGGTCGACGCACGGTGACGGACCGACCCTCCGGGACCGCGCGCAGGCGGGCCGGATGACCGGATTCCGACCGACTCTAGGTGTGGTTTTCCACGACGATCGCCGGAAATGAGGCAGTGCACCCGGCCATCTGTTGCGCTGCACCAGCCCTGCGCGAGACGTCCGATCGGGGTGCGGCGCTGCACCGCGGCGGCGGGCCGGAAGACGTCGGAGGCGGTCGCGACGCGCGTCGGCGGTGCGGCGGGGCAAGCGCCGACGCGGGCCGTCCGACGGACGGCGCATGCTGCGCGGACGCGCCGGGCCGCGGACGTGGGCGGCGCGCGACGGCGCCGCCCGGCGGGGGTCAGCCCCGGACGACGAAGCCGAGCAGCGCGACGACGAGGTAGGCGGCGAGCACGCCGGTCCACCAGAGTCGGCCCTGCGCGGCGCGCGCGGCGAAGAGCGCCGTCTCGGCCGCGCGCTGCGCGGGGTCGAGACCGCGGGCCCAGGCTGCGAACGAGCGCGCCTCGAGCGCTGCCCAGGCCGGATAGCCGAGTGCCACGACCGCGACCCAGATCGCCGTCGCGAGCGGCCATTCGCGCGGCCAGGTCGGCGCGGCGAAGCCGGTGAAGACGTAGCTCGCGAGCGGGAACAGCCCGACGAACAGCAGCACGATCAGCGCGGCCGTGGAGAACTCGCTGCTGCCGAACTGCCAGCCGCGGCGGTCGAACCAGCGGGTACGGGTGGCGGCGCGGGTGGCTGCGCCGGGGAGGGACATCGACGACTCGTTCATGCGCTCACCTCGGTTGGAGCGGTGGCGCGCCTGCGGGCGCGCGCGACGAAGGGGCGACGTGCGGTGCGCGTCGCCGGCGTTCCGGTGCGCGCGTCGACGGCCCTCCCCGGCGTCGACGCGACCCCAGTCGGATCGTGCGCCGCCCCGCGTCGCCCCGACCGCCATGCCCGAGTTCCGCGCTCGGGCATCCGTGCCGATCCGCTCCGATGCGTCGGCCCGCGAGCCGGCCCCGGCAGCGCCCCACCGCACCGCGCGCCTCAGCGGCGCAGCAGCAGCAGGCAGCCGAGCACGATCAGCGCCGCGGAACCGATGCTCCAGCCGGTCGGCGTCTCCCCGAAGGCGATCCAGCCGAGGAGCGCGGCCCACACCAGTCCGGTGTACTCGAGCGGTGCCGCCCGGCTGGCCTCCACGTGCGAGTAGGCCCAGGTGATCGCCACCATGCCGATCGTCGCGAACCCGCCCATCAGCAGCAGGATCGGGACGTCGTCCATCCGCATCGGTTGCCACAGCCACCACAGCGGCACCGCCAGCAGGAGCGTCGGCACCACGTTCTGCACCAGCAGGATGGTCCAGAGCGCGCCATGCTGCGCCTGGTGCCGCGCCACCACCATCACGCCCGCGTAGGCCAGGGCCGACGCGCCCGCGGCGGCCATTCCCCACAGCCGGGCCCCGCTGCCGCCGGCGTCGGCGGCCCCCAGCTCGGGCCAGAGCCCCAGGAGCACGCCCGCCATGCCGAGGGCCATGGCCGCCCAGAGCCAGCGCGACGGCCGCTCGCGCAGCGCCCACATCGCCAGCAGCGAGATGAAGAGCGGCGCCATGTAGCCGATGCCGACCGCCTGCACCAGCGGCAGCGCCTTGAGCGCATGGAACCAGGTCAGCAGCGCCACGAGCAGCAGCGCGCTGCGCAGCAGGTGCCAGCGCCATTGCGACGGCGTCGGCAGCGGCGTGCGTTGCCACAGCCAGAGCGGCACCGCGTACAGCGTGCCGCAGGCGAAGCGCAGGAAGGTCACCTGCGTCGTGCCGTAGCGCTCCCCGAGCCACTTGGCGGTGCCGTCCATCCCGATGAAGCTGGCGGCCGCGAGCACCGCGGCGGCGAGGGCGAGGGCGGTGGTTCGTGGCACGGCGGCGGGGGTGGGAGTGATGTTCACGAGCGAAGAAGGTGTCGTCCTGCGCGCGATCGGCGTCGGGCCGTCGTCAGCGAGCGCGGCCGCGACCGGGCGCATCGCGTCGACCGACGCGATCCGGGCCCTGATCCCGACGTTGCGGTCTGCCGTTCAGTGGCGCGTCGCGAAGTCGGCGAGGCGGACGATCGGCACGGCAACCTAGCGCGTCGGGCGGTCCGCCGGGCGGTGAGACGGTGCCGGACCGATACCGTCCCGCTCGGCCGCGGACGAGGCCGCCGGCGCGTCCAGCGCCTGCAGTTCCCGCTCGATCCGCGCCCGCGCGACCCGCGACGCGTGCGTCGCCACGCCGACCAGCGCGCCGACCGTGAAGCCCGCGGCCGCCGCGGCCCACCAGTAGTCGTTCAGCGTGTCGATGCGCCGCTCAGACACGAACTCGACGAGTGTCGAGAAGAAGAAGCCGGCGACGGCGCCCACGAGTCCGACGCCGAGCACGAGCACGCCGCCCGCGCGCGTGGCGGGATCGACGACCCGGCGCAGCGCGAGCACGAGCACCACGGGCGCCGCGACGGCGAGGGCGAGGCCGATCAGCCAGACGACGAACACGTGGGGGTCCGGGAGGAGAGCGGTTGCCGCAGACTACCCCGCGGCGCCACGCGCCGGCAACGCGGCGCCGCCCGCCGCGACGCCCGAACCGCCGTCCGGCGCCCTCACTCCGGCGAGATGTTCGCCTCCCTCACCACCTTCGCGAAGCGCTCGGTCTCGTCACGGATCCGCCGCGCCAGCTCGCCCGGCCCCTCGCCCACCGGCTCGGCGCCGATCTCCTCCATCCGCTTGCGGAAGTCCGGCGACTGGATGATCCGAACGGACTCCGCGGCGAGCCGCTGCAGCACCTCGGGCGGTGTCGCGGCCGGCGCGAGCAGGCCGAACCAGGTGCCCACGTCGAAGCCCTTGAGCCCAGCCTGGTCCAGCGTCGGCACGTCGGGCAGCGCCGACGAGGGCTTCGCGGTGGTGACCGCGAGCGCGCGCAGCCTGCCGCTGCGGATGTGCGGCAGCACGGGCGTGATCGTGTCGAAGGACATCGCGATCTGGCCGCCGAGCCGGTCGGTCGCCATCGGCGCGCTGCCCTTGTACGGCACGTGGATCAGCTCGGTCCTCGTCATCGACTGGAAGGTCGTGCCGATCACGTGCTGCGCGGTGCCGTTGCCGTTCGAGCCGTAGGCCATCTTCCCGGGCTGCGAGCGCGCCAGCGTCACCAGCTCGGCGACGGTCTTCGCGGGCGTCGACGCGTTCACCAGCAGCACGTGGCCGTCGGGCCTGGCGCGCGCGGCGGGGATCGATGCGCATGGGTGTCTCCTCGTGCGTGCGGTCCGTGTCGCGACGGGGCCGGTCGGATCAGGCGGCGCGCCGCGCGCCGTCGGCGAGCATCGCGCAGACCGCGCGCGTCACCTGCTCCGTGGTGGCCGTGCCGCCGAGGTCGCGGGTGTGCAGCGACGGGTCGGCGGTCACCCGCTCGATCGCCGCCATCAGTCGTGCGGCAGCGGCCGGCTCGCCGAGGTGCTCGAGCATCATCACCACCGACCAGAAGGTGCCGATCGGGTTCGCGAGCCCACGGCCCATGATGTCGAAGGCCGAGCCGTGGATCGGCTCGAACATCGACGGATAGCGACGCTCGGGGTCGACGTTGCCGGTCGGCGCGATGCCGAGGCTGCCGGCGAGCGCGGCGGCGAGGTCGCTGAGGATGTCGGCGTGCAGGTTGGTCGCGACCACGGTATCGATCGTCGCCGGCCGGTTCACCATCCGGGCGGTCATCGCGTCGACCAGTTCCTTGTCCCACCTCACGTCGGGAAACTCGCGCGCGACCTCGTTGGCGATCTGGTCCCACATCACCATAGCGTGCCGCTGCGCGTTGCTCTTGGTGACGACCGTCAGCAGCTTGCGCGGCCGCGACTGCGCGAGCCTGAACGCGAAGCGCATGATCCGCTCGACGCCGGCGCGGGTCATCATCGACACGTCGGTCGCGGCCTCGATCGGGTGGCCCTGATGGACGCGGCCGCCGACGCCGGCGTATTCGCCCTCGGAGTTCTCGCGGACGATCACCCAGTCGAGGTCCTCGCGGGCGCAGCGCTTGAGCGGACCGTCGATGCCGGGCAGCAGCCGCGTGGGCCGCACGTTCGCGTACTGGTCGAAGCCCTGGCAGATCTTCAGCCGCAGGCCCCACAGCGTCACGTGATCGGGGATGTGCGGATCGCCCGCCGAGCCGAACAGGATCGCGTCCTTGCCGCGCAGCGCGTCGAGGCCGTCGGCCGGCATCATCTCGCCGTGCGCACGGTACCAGTCGCCGCCCCAGCCGTAGGTCTCGAACTCGAAGCGCGGCCCGCCGTCGGCCTCGGCCAGCGCCCGCAGCACCTCGGCGCCCGCCGGGATCACCTCCTTGCCGATGCCGTCGCCGGGAATCAGCGCGATCGAATACGTCTTCACCGTCGGTCCCCTCGCCTTCGTCTGGTCGGAAGCCGCGATGCTGCCCGCTGGACGCGGGTGCCGCGCATCCGTAGATTCAAGGCATCGTTGACTTCAACGCAACGATCGAACCGCCGGAGAACCGCCCGTGAGCAGCGCCGTCCAGCCCGCCGACCTCGGCTTCTTCTCCGCGCTCGCCGCCTCGGGCAGCCTGGGCGCGGCCGCGCGCGAGCTCGGCGTGACCACGTCGGCGGTGAGCCGCCACCTCGCGTCGATGGAGCGTCGGCTGGGCGTCGCGCTGGTGACGCGCACCACGCGACGGATGTCGCTGACGCCCGAGGGCGAGCTCTATCTCGCGCAGGCGCGCCGCATCCTCGGCGACATCGACGACCTCGAGCACCTGCTGGGCGCGGCGCGCGCGTCGCCGCGCGGCACGCTGCGGGTGAACGCCACGCTGGGCTTCGGGCGACGGCACGTCGCGCCGATCGTCGCGCGCTTCGTCGCGCGCCACCCGGAGGTGGACGTGCAGCTGCAGCTGTCGGTCGATCCGCCGCCGCTCGGCGACGATGCGTTCGACGTGAACGTGCGCTTCGGCGAGCCGCCCGACGCGCGGGTGCTCGCGCGCCGTCTCGCCGCCAACCGCCGGCTGCTCTGCGCGTCGCCCGCCTACCTCGCCGCGCACGGCACGCCGCGCACGCCGCGCGAGCTCGCGCGGCACAACTGCCTGACGATCCGCCAGGGCGAGGACGCCTACGGCACCTGGCGGCTCGCGACCGGACGCGGCCGCGCGGAGACCACCGAGACGGTCAAGGTCCGCGGTTCGCTGACCACCAACGACGGCGAGATCGCGGTCGCCTGGGCGCTGGAGGGGCACGGCATCCTGATGCGCGCCGAATGGGACGTGGCACGCCACCTGCGCGCGGGCCGGCTCGTCGAGGTGCTGCCGCAGTGGCGCACGCCGGCGGCCGACATCCACGCGGTCTGGCCGCAGCGGCACCGGACCTCGCTGCGGGTCCGGACCTTCGTCGACTTCCTCGCCGACGCGTTCGCGCGGCGCGGCTCGGCAGCGGCTGCGGCTGCGGCAAGCCGCTGAAGCGCGACCACCGACGTCAGGCGTCCGACCACCGGCGTCCGACCGCAGGCCGCGGCCGGGCGACGCCGATCGGCCGCGGACGCCCCCTACTCCGCCTTCGCGCCCGTCTCGGCCACCACCTTCGACCAGCGCGCCAGTTCGCTCCTCAGGTAGGCCGCGTACTCCTCGGGCGTGCTGCCGAGGATCTCCGTGCCCTGCGCGATCAGCTTCTGGCGGGTCTCCTCGTGCGCGAGCACCTTGCGGAGCTCGGCGTTGAGCCGCTGGACGATCGGCTGCGGCGTGCCGGCCGGCACGACCACGCCCTGCCAGGCGCTCATCTCCATGCCGGGCAGCACCGTCTCGGCCAGCGTCGGCACGTCGGGCAGGACCGCGAGGCGCCTGGGCATCGTGACCGCGAGCGCACGCAGGCGGCCGTCCTTCACGTAGGGCAGCGCGCTGTTGACCGTGTCGGTCATCAGCTGCACGACGCCGGCCGCGGTGTCCACCAGCGACGGCGCGCTGCCCTTGTACGGCACGTGCGTCATCTGCAGGCCGAGCGACGAGGCGAGCGCGGCGGTGGCGAGATGCGTGATGGTCCCGGTGCCCGACGAGCCGTAGTTCAGCTTGCCCGCGTTCGCCTTCGCGTAGGCGACGAACTCCTGGATGGTCTTCGCCGGGACCGACGGATGCACCATCACGATCATCGCGTTGGTGGCGGTGGTGCTGACCGGCATGAAGTCCTTCAGCGTGTCGTACGGGACCTTGCCGTAGAGCGCGGGCGCGATCGTGATCGCGGAGGTGTTGTAGAAGAGCGTGTGGCCGTCGGGCGCGGCCTTGGCGCCGAGGTCCGCGGCGAGGTTGCCGCCGGCGCCCGGCTTGTTGTCGACCAGCACCGGCTGGCCGATCTGCTCGGACAGCCGCTGCGCGACCACGCGCGCGACGATGTCGGTCGGGCCGCCCGGCGCGAAGCCGATGATCATCCGCAGCGGACGCGCGGGCCATGCGGGCTGCTGCGCGAGCGCGGCGAGCGGCGCGGGCAGCGCCGCGGTCGCGAGGCCGGCGCGCAGCAGGCGGCGGCGGAAGGCGTTCGTCGTCGTCATGGTCGTGTCTCCTCGTCTCCTCGTGTCGTCGTGTCGTCGTGTCGTCGTGTCGTCGTGTCGTCCGGGCGATCAGGCCGCGAACCGGTCGATCACCGTCCCAGGCCCGTTGCCCGCGCCGTGCGCGACGATCGCGCGTCCGTCGAAGGTCCGCGTGCCGTTGACCCAGGTGCCGTGCACGCCCTTCGGGTCGCGGACCAGCCGGCGGCCGCCGCCGGGCAGGTCGTGCGCGGCGCGCAGCGTCGAGATGCCGACGGTGGCCGGGTCGAAGAGCATGAGGTCGGCCGGTGCCCCCACCGCGATGCGGCCGCGCCCGGCGATCCGGAACGCGTCGGCGGTGTGCGAGGTCAGCCGCCGCACCGCCTCCTGCAGCGTGAAGGTGCCGGTGTCGCGCGCCCAGTGGCCGAGCAGGTGCAGGCCGAAGCCGGCGTCGCACAGGTAGCTCAGGTGCGCGCCCGCATCCGACAGCGTGACCACGCCCGCACGGTGCTTCAGCAGCGGCGCCACGCCTTCGTCGCGGTTGTTGAAGAAGCGGCCGCCGAAGCGCGTGGCCAGGCGCTCGGACAGCGCGAAGTCGAACAGCCAGTCGATCGGGTCGCGGCCGGCCTCGGCGGCGAGCGACGCGACCGGGCGGTCCTGCAGCGCGCGGTTCGCGTCGTTCCCCACCAGGCCCACGGTCACCTGCGACCAGTCGCCGCTGAAGATCACGCCGGCCGGCGGCGAGCGCAGGTCGGCACGGAAGCGCTCGCGGAACACGGGGTCCGCGTAGAGCCGCGCGAGCGCGTCGGCGTCGCCCGCCGCGGCGGCCGCCTTCACCGGCTCGAACGAGGGCAGCGGGAACCAGACGTAGGGCGACAGCAGGTCGAAGTCGAAGGTGAGCGGCTGGCAGCTGGTCAGCATCCGCACCTCGCGGCCGCGGTCGATCGCCTCGGCGCAGCGGTCGTACATCGCGAGGCCGCGGGTGGGCGCCGAGTCGCTGTACATCGCGAGCACCGTCGAGATGAAGGCCGGGCGGCCGGTGCGCGCGGCCACGTCCTCCATGTACGCGGGCGTCGCGCGCGGGCCGGTCGCGCTCATGAAGACGCCGCGGCCCGCGTCGCGCAGCGGCTCGAGCAGCGCGTGCAGCTCGCGGTCGGGCGCGATGGTCGACGGCATCGGCGCGCCGCCCCAGCCGCTGTGGTTCGGCGAGAACGAGGACGCGAAGCCGATCGCACCGGCCGCCAGCGCATCGCGGACCTGCGCGCGCATCGCGTCGAGCTCGGCCTCCGTGGGCTCGACGCGCGTCGACGCGTCGGCGCCCATCACCGCGGTGCGGATCGTCGAGTGCTGCGCGAAGACCGCGACGTTGAGCGAGGGCCTGAGGCGGCGCAGCAGGTCGAGGTAACCGGGGAAGGACTCGAACTCCCAGCGGGTGCCCGCGCGCAGCGCCTCGAGGTCCATGCCCTCGACCACCGACAGGTTGCGCAGCATCGTGTCGCGCAGCTCGGGCGGGCAGGGCGCGATGCCGAAGCCGCAGTTGCCGATCACCGCGGTGGTCACGCCCAGCGCCGGCGACGGCGAGCAGCCCGGGTCCCAGGTGAGCTGCGCGTCGTAGTGGGTGTGCAGGTCGACGATGCCGGGCATCAGCGCGAGGCCGCCGGCGTCGACCACGGTCGCGTCCGCGGCCTCGGCCGCGCCCACGCGGCCGATCGCGGCCACGCGGCCGTCCCGGGCCAGCAGGTCGGCCTGCACCGGGTCGGCGCCGGAGCCGTCGTACAGCGTCGCGCCGCGGAACAGCGTGGTCTCGCTCATCGCTCGCGTCTCCTCTCGTCGTGTCGGTCGCGGCGCGGGCGCCGCGCGGAGGCCGGATGATGGCCGCGCGGCGCGGCGCGGGTCAACCGGCGCGCCGGTGGACCCGCCCGCACGGATCAGCGCGCCCCGGCCGCGAGCCGCACCGACATCGCGAGCCAGCTCGCGCCCACCGACGCGAGCGCCCCCGCGCTCAGCACCGTGCGCAGCGTCAGGAACCAGCGCGGTACCGGCGTGTCGCGGTAGAAGGCCCAGTCGACCGCGAGCGCCACCGCGAGGCCGGCGAACAGCATCGGCAGCGACATGTCGACCGGGTACAGCGTGACGATCCAGCACCACAGCGAGGGCACCACGCTCCAGACCATCCGCCACGCGGCCGCGCTGCCCTGGATCGACGGCGAGGCGATCGTCACGCCCCAGTGCAGCGCGCCGAGGAAGGTCAGGATCGCGGCCGCGTAGTGCGCCTGCGAGCGCAGCACGCCGACCATCTCGGACGGCGGGATCAGCCACACGAACAGCGCATGCGAGACGAAGGGCAGCAGGCCCGCGAGGCCGAGGATCCAGGCGAAGCGCTGGGTGGCGGGGATGTCGCGCGAGTCGGTCATGATCGGCGGGAGACGGTGTTCCAGAAGCGGGTGAACGAGGGGCAGAAGCGATCCGGGTCGGCCCACTGGCGCGGCACCGGCTCGACGACGGCGCCGCGGCGGCGGGCCGCGTCGACGGCCTCGCGCAGGCCGGGCACGAGTGCGTCGCGGACCACCGGGACGAGGTCGGCGTCGACGAGCGCCGCGAGCGCGCGCCGCGCGTCGCCCGCATGCAGCACCTCGACGCGGCCGCGCATCGCGCCGAGCACGAAGGCCCAGCGGCGGGCCGACCACGGGAAGCGCGCATGATACGGCGCGTGCAGCAGGCCCACGCGCACGGCGTGGTCGCCGGCGGGCGGCTCGCCGAGCGACCACGGGTGGACGACGCGCACGCGCGCGTCGCCGGCGGCGGCGCAGGCGCGGCGGGCGTGGTCGAGCCAGGCCGCATCGTCGAGGGGCCGGAACCCGCCGCGTGCGGCGTCGGGCCGGCGATCGCCGGGCGCGGCACGCAGCGCATCGAGTCCCTCCGCGGGGGGTGCCGCGAAGACCGGCGGCGGCACCGTGCCCGGCACCTCGCCGCGCCCGGCGGCGGGCTCGGGCCCGAGGTCGGCCTCGCCGCGGGCGATCGCGTCGAGGTCCTCGTAGGACCGGTCCACCGCGGTACCGCGGCACTGCCAGTCGCGCGGCGCGTACTTCGCGACGTTGCCCGCGTCGAAGACGTAGGGCTTGGCCGAGAAGGTCGCCGCGACCCACTGCCAGCTCAGGTGGTTCGCGCCGAGCTCGCCGTCGAGCAGGTGGGCGTGCATCCAGTCCGCGCCCGCGCGCCAGTGCACCTTGCGCAGATGGACCACGTAGGAGGCGACCCACATCCGCGCGTGGTTGTGCAGCCAGCCGGTGGCGTACAGCTCGCGGACCGCGCGGTCGATCGCGGGCACGCCGGTGCGGCCCTCGACCACGTCGGCCGGCATCGCGCGCGCGTAGTCGCCCGGCCACGGCGGCGGCCGCACGTCGTCGAGCACGCCCTCGCCGAGATGGCGCCAGGCGTGCCGGAAGAACTCCCGCCAGCCGAACTCGAAGGCGAGCTTGTGCGCGTCCGGCACCCGGTGGCGCGCGCGGATCGCGGCCAGCGCGGCGGGCACGTCGAGCAGGCCGTGCGTCAGGTACGGCGACAGGCGCGTGACCGCGCCGTCGAGCGCGTTGCGGGTCCGCGCGTAGGCGTCGGGGTCGACGGCGTCGAGACGGGCAAGCGCGGCCTCGGGCGTCGGCGGGAAGCCGTCCGCGCCCGCGGGGAGGAGGGAGCCGGGCATGGCCGGAGGGTAGCCAAACGGCGCGCCGCGCGCGCCGATGCCCCCGGAGCGGGGTCGGGCGCGCTCAGCGCGGCGCGACGAGCATGCAGGTCGCCGTCGCGATCGCCACCGCCTTGCCGTCCTGCGAAAGTTCGCCACTCACGGTCACGATCTCGCGCCCGCGCTTCACGATCCGCGCGCTGCCGCGGATCGGGCCCACCTTCGCCGGCCGCAGGAACGAGGTGTGCAGGTCGAGCGTCGCGCAGCGCTCGTCGCGGGTGCCCATCGCGGTGGCGAGCGACGCGGTCACGTCGTCGAGCATCGCGGCGAGCATGCCGCCCTGCACGGTGCCCGCCGGGTTGCGGAAGGTGTCGCGGCCGACGAACTCCATCTCGAGGCGGCCGGCCTCGACGTCGATCTCGACGATGCGCGCGCCGAGCGTCTCGCCGATGGGATGAGAGGGCTCGTCGCCGCGCATCAGGCGCAGGATGAAGTTGTCGGGGGTGTCGCTCATCGCAGGCGGCCTCACCGCACCCGGAACCCGTAGATCGCCTGCGTGCACCGCAGCCCGGCGAGCACGCCCACCGGCCGCCCGTCGGCAAGGAACGCGCGCCGCGTGATCACCAGGCCCAGCCCCTCGAGGAAGTCCTCGAAGTCCTTCGGCGTGGACAAGTGCAGGTTCGGCGTGTCGTACCAGCGGTAGGGCATCTCGCGCGAGATCGGCATCCGCCCCCGCAGGATCGACCAGGCGTGGCTCCAGTGGCCGAAGTTCGGGAAGGACACGATGCCCTCGGCGCCCAGCCGGCTCATCTCGCGCAGCACGCGCTCGGTCTCGTGGGTGGCCTGGATGGCCATCGACAGCACGACGACGTCGAAGCGGCTCGCGGCGAACATGTCGAGGCCGGCCTCGATGTCGCGCTGGATCACCTCGACGCCGCGGCGCGCGCAGGCGAGCACGCGCGCGTCGTCGATCTCGACGCCGTAGCCGGTGCAGCCCTTCTGGCGCTGCAGGTGGTCGATCAGCTCGCCGTCGCCGCAGCCGAGGTCGAGCACGTGCGCGCCCGGCGCGATCCAGTCGGCGATCACCGCGAGGTCGGGTCGCAGGCCGTTGGCCGCGCGGTGGGCGACGGTCACGCGCGGCGTGGTGCCGCGGGGCGGGGCGGACGCGCTCACGCGGCCACCCGCTCGGCGGCCGCCGGGGCGGCGGCGCGGGCCGTGCCCAGGCCCGCCGCGATCCGTTCGAAATACGCGCGGACCAGCGCGTGGTAGCGCGGGTCGTCGAGCAGGAAGGCGTCGTGGCCCTGCGGCGCCTCGATCTCGGCGTAGGTCACGCGGCGGCGGTTCGCGAGCAGCGCGGCGACGATCTCGCGGCTGCGCTCGGGCTCGAAGCGCCAGTCGGTGGTGAACGACGCGACGAGGAAGTCGCAGCGCGCGGGCGCCATCGCCGCGGCGAGGTCGCCGCCGTGCGCGCGCGCCGGATCGAAGTAGTCGAGCGCGCGCGTGATCAGCAGGTAGGTGTTCGCGTCGAAGTACTTCGAGAACTTCTCGCCCTGGTAGCGCAGGTACGACTCGATCTCGAACTCCACGTCGAAGGTGAAGCGGTACTCGTCGCGCAGCGCGGTGTCGCCGGCATGCTGGCGCAGCGTTCGGCCGAAGCGCTCGGCCATCGTGTCGCCCGACAGGTAGGTGATGTGGCCGATCATCCGCGCCACCTGCAGCCCGCGCGCGGGCACGGTGCCGTGGTCGTAGAAACGGCCGCCGTGGAAGTCGGGGTCGGTGACGATCGCACGGCGTGCGACCTCGTTGAACGCGATGTTCTGCGCGGAGAGCTTCGGCGCCGTCGCGATCGCGATGCAGTGGCCGAGCCGCTCCGGATACATCGTGCTCCAGGCGAGCGCCTGCATGCCGCCCAGCGAGCCGCCCATCACCGCGGCGAAACGCTCGATGCCCAGCACGTCGGCGAGCCGCGCCTGCGAACGGACCCAGTCCTCCACCGTCACCACCGGGAAATCGGGGCCGTAGGGCTTGCCGGTGGCGGGATTCGTCGACATCGGCCCGGTCGAGCCGAAGCACGAGCCGAGGTTGTTGACGCCGACGACGAAGAACCGGTCGGTGTCCAGGGGCTTGCCGGGGCCCACCATGTTGTCCCACCAGCCGAGGTCGGCGGGGTCGGTCGCCGAGACGCCGGCCACGTGGTGCGACGCGTTCAGCGCGTGGCAGACCAGGACCGCGTTGTCGCGGGCCGGCGAGAGCGTGCCGTAGGTCTCGTAGACCAGCTCGTAGCCGGCGATCGACGCGCCGCTCGCGAGCGCGAGGGGGGCGTCGAAGCGGATCCTGTGCGGGGTCGTGGCCCCGACCGAGGCGGTCATCGGGAAAGCGTCCGTCCTGTGTGCGCTCGCGACCCCGGTGACGGGGCCGCAAACGAAAAGCCCGACCGGCTTGGCTGCGGCGGTCGGGCACGGGCGGGGTCGCGGTGCGCCGCTTTAGCCGCATTTCTAACGCGCCCGCAAGCTGGTCTCAAATCGGCGCGAGCGGCAACCATAGCGGCCCGCCCGGGGCGTGTCAACGCGGTGTCGACACGCGGTGTCGGCGCGGCCCCGACGGCATGCGGGCCGCTGCGGCGTGGGCGACCGCGGGCTGCCGGCGATGCGGTGCGCGCGTCGCTCAGGCTTCCCGCAGCCGCTCCAGCCCGCTCCGCACGCGCGTCGGGTCGTCGGCAGCGAGCAGCCGCGCGACCCGCGCACGCAGCCGTCCCGCGTCGCAGCGCAGGATCTCGCGCTTGACGCGCAGCAGGCTCGCCGGGTGCATCGAGAACGAGCGCAGGCCCATGCCGATCAGCAGCCGCGTGGCCTCGAGGTCGCCGGCCATCTCGCCGCAGACCGACACCGGCTTGCCGGCGCGTTCGCCGGCGCGGATCGTCTGCGCGACCAGCTGCAGCACCGCGGGATGGAACGGGTCGTACAGCGACGCGACCGCATGGTCGGCGCGGTCGATCGCGAGCGTGTACTGCACCAGGTCGTTCGTGCCGATCGAGAGGAAGTCGAGCCGGCGTGCGAAGTACGGCGCGGTCAGCGCGGCCGCCGGCACCTCGATCATCCCGCCCACCGGCACGGGCGGCATCTCGCGCCCGAGCCGGTCCTTCAGCTGCGCGCGCGCCTGCGCGATCAGCCGCAGCGACTGGTCGACCTCGTGGCCGTGGGCGAGCATCGGGATCAGCAGCCGCACCGGGCCGTGCTCGGCGGCGCGCAGGATCGCGCGCAGCTGCTCGAGGAAGACGTCGGGCTCGGCGAGGCTGTAGCGGATCGCGCGCTGCCCGAGCGCCGGGTTCGGCGCGGCCGCGGGTTCGGGTCCGTCCTCGGCACCGTCGAGCGCCTTGTCGGCGCCGATGTCGAGCGTGCGGATGGTGACCGGCCGCCCCTGCATGCCGCGCACCGCGGCGCGGTAGGACTCGTACTGCTCGTCCTCGCCGGGCAGCTCGGTGCGGTTCATGAACAGGAACTCGGTGCGGAACAGGCCGACGCCGGCGGCACCCGCGTCGCGGGCCTGCTCGGCCTCGGCCGGCAGCTCGATGTTCGCGTGCAGCTCGATCGGCACGCCGTCGAGCGTGGCCGAGGGCACGTGCACCAGCCGCTCGAGCTGCTTGCGCTCGAGCAGGCCGAGCGCCATCCGGTGCCGGTACTCGTCGAGCACCGCCGCGTCGGGCGCGACCACCAGCACGCCGGCCTCGCCGTCGAGCACCAGCCAGTCGTCGTCGCGGACCACCTGGCTGCCGTGCCCCAGGCCCACCACCGCGGGCACGTTCATCGAGCGCGCGAGGATCGCGGTGTGCGACGCGGTGCCGCCGAGGTCGATCGCGAAGCCGCCGGCGTGCTTGAGCTGCAGCATGTCCGCCGGCGAGACGTCGTGGGCGACGAAGATCAGCGGCACGTCGCCGGCCTGCGCGCGGACCTGGTGCGCGCGGCCGCTGCCGGCCAGCACCTTCAGCACGCGGTCGGCCACCTGCGTGACGTCGCGGCCGCGCTCGCGCAGGTAGGGGTCGTCGAACTGCTCGAACTGCGCGGCCAGGTGCTCGGCCTGCGACGCGAAGGCCCACTCGGCGTTCTGCCCGTGCGACTCGATCGCGACGGTGGCCTGCGGCGCGAGCGACGGGTCGTCGAGGATCATCGCGTGCACGTCGAGCAGCGCCTGCGCCTCGGCGGGCGCATCGGGCGGCAGGTGCCGGGCGAGTTCGGCGAGCTCGGTGCGAACGGTGGCCACCGCGCGGGCGAGCCGCCCGGTCTCGGCGGCACGCTGGCCGAATTCCACGCGGTAGCGCGGCACGTCGATCAGCCGCGTCTCGAGCACCACCGCCCGGCCGACGACGATGCCGCCGCCGATGCCGGTCCCGTGCAGGGCGAGCATGCCCGCGCCCCTCAGCGGTCCGGCGGATCGGCGGGGGCGGCGCCCTCGCCGAAGCCCGACGCGATCAGCTCGGCGATCGCCGCGAGCGCGGCGTCCTCGTCGGGGCCGTTCGCCTCGACGGTCAGCACGGCGCCGCGGGCGGCGGCCAGCATCATCACGCCCATGATGCTCTTGCCGTTCACGCGTCGGCTGCCCTTGGTGAGGAACACGTCGGACTTGAACCGCGTGGCGGCCTGGGTCAGCGCCGCCGAGGGCCTCGCGTGCAGCCCGAGCCGGTTCACGATGGTCGCCTGGATCTGCTTCACGCCTCGTCTCCGTCGCCGTGCGCGGGAATCGGCAGGATGGTGTCGCGCACGCCCTCGAGCAGCTTCGCGACCACCTCGTCGAGCGGGCCGCGCCGCTGGGTGAGCGCCTTGACCAGCAGCGGCAGGTTCACGCCGGCGATCACGACGATGCGATCGGGCTCGGCGAGCCGCGTCGCGATCCGCGCCGGCGTCGCGCCGAACAGGTCGGTCAGCACGATCACGCCCGAGCCGTCGTTGATCCGCTTGAGCAGCTCGCGCGCGGCGCACAGCGCCTGGTCGGGGTCCTCGTCGGGAATCACGTCGAGCGCCGCGAGCTGCGGCGGCATCCGCCCGAAGATGTGCCGCGTGCAGTGGATCAGCGCCGTGCCGAGCGGCTCGTGCGAGACGACGAGGATGCCGATCATCGCGGCCTCGCCACCTCGCCCTCGAGGCACTCGACGTACAGCGTCGCGACGTCGAAGCCGGTCTGCTCCATGATCTCGCGGAAGCAGGTCGGGCTGGTGACGTTGACCTCGGTCAGGCAGTCGCCGATGACGTCGAGCCCGACGAGGAAGAGACCGCGTGCCGACAGCCTCGGCGCGAGCGCCTCGGCGATCTCGCGGTCCCGCGACGACAGCGGCTGCGCGCGCCCGGTGCCGCCGGCGGCGAGGTTGCCGCGCGACTCGCCGAGCTTCGGGATCCGGGCGAGCGCGTAGGGCACGACCTGCCCGCCGATCAGCAGCACGCGCTTGTCGCCGTCGGTGATCTGCGGCAGGTAGCGCTGCGCCATCACGCTGCGCGCGCCGAACTGGTTCATCGTCTCGACGATCACCGACAGGTTCGGGTCGCCGGCGCGCGCGCGGAAGATCGACGCGCCGCCCATGCCGTCGAGGAGCTTGAAGACCGCCTCGCCGTGACGCTGCACGAAGGCGCGCAGCCGCGCGGGATCGCGGGTGACGATGGTGTCGGCGGTGAACTGCGGGAACTCGGCGATCGCGTACTTCTCGCTGTGGTCGCGGATCGCGCGGGGGTCGTTGAAGACCCGCGCCCCCTCGCGGACCGCGTGCTCGAGCAGGTAGGTGCTGTAGACGTACTCGAGGTCGAAGGGCGGGTCCTTGCGCATCAGCACCGCGTCGAAGGTCGACAGGCGCTCGGCGCGCGGCTCGCCGAGCCGCCACCAGCCGTGGGGATCGTGGCCGGGTTCGCCGAGCTGCGGACCGACGAGCTCGAGCGGCTGCGCGTCGGCCCAGGCGTGGCCGCCCTCGAGCCACAGGCCGCCCTGCTCGACGAAGGCGAGCGTGTGGCCGCGCGAGGCGGCCGCGACCAGGATCGCGTAGGTCGAGTCCTTGTAGGTCTTGAAGGACGCGATGGGGTCGGCGACGATCAGGATGCGCATCGCGGCGGCTCGCTCGTTCTTCGGGATCGGAGCCGCGGCCTCAGCCGAAGCGGGTCGGGTCGGGGTCGGTACGCTCGAGCTCGAGCGAGGCCGCCAGCAGCGCCAGCCGCGCGACCACGCCGTAGGCGTAGAAGCGGTTCGGCGCGCACTCCGGCGTGCCCGCCACGTCGGGCAGGTTGCACGGCGCGGCGAAGGGCAGCGGCACGAAGCGCGAGCCCGGGGCGTTCAGGTTCTCGTCGCGGCCGCGCTCGCCGTGGACGCGGTAGAAGCCGCCGACCACGTACTTGTCGACCATGTAGACGACCGGCTCCGCGACCCCGTTGTCGACCGTCTCGATCGTGGGCACGCCTTCCTGGACGATCACCTCGGAGACCTCGAGACCCTCCTTCACCACGGCCATCTTGTTGCGCTGGCGGCGGTTCAGGTTCTGGACCTCGGCGGCGTCCTTCACCGACATGATGCCCATGCCGTAGGTGCCGGCATCGGCCTTCACGATCACGAACGGCGTCTGCTCGATCCCGTACTCGCGGTACTTGACGCGGATGCGCTTGAGCGTCGCGTCGACCGCCTGCGCGAGAGCCTCCTCGCCCTCGCGGGCCTGGAAGTCCACCTTCGAGACGCCGGTGAAGTACGGGTTCAGCAGCCAGGGATCGGCGCCGATCTCCTTGGCGAAGCGCCGGGCGACGTCGTCGTACGCGGCGAAGTGGTTCGTCTTGCGGCGCACCGCCCAGCCGGCGTGCAGCGGCGGCAGCAGGATCTGGCCCTGCAGGTCCTTCAGGATCTCGGGGATGCCGGCCGACAGGTCGTTGTTCAGCAGGATCGCGCAGGGATCGAAGCCGTCGAGCCCCACCCGGCCGCCGGCGCGGACCAGCGGCTCGACCGTGAGCGCCTGGCCGTCGGGCAGCTCGAAGCGGGTGGGCGCCGTGATCTCGGGGTTCAGCGAGCCCAGCCGCACCGTGAGCCCCGTCTGCCGCAGCAGCGCCGCGATCCGCAGCACGTTCGTCAGGTAGTAGGTGTTGCGGGTGTGGTTCTCGGGGATCAGCAGCAGGTTCTTCGCGTCGGGGCAGTATTTCTCGATCGCGACGGTGGCCGCCTGCACCGCCAGCGGCAGCGCCTCGGCCGACAGGTTGTTGAAGCCGCCGGGGTAGAGGTTGGTGTCCACCGGCGCGAGCTTGAAGCCCGCGTTGCGCAGGTCGGTCGAGCAGTAGAACGGCGGGGTGTGCTCCTGCCACTCGAGACGGAACCAGCGCTCGATGCGCGGCGTGGCGTCGAGGAGGGTGCGCTCGAGCTCCAGCAGCGGGCCGGTCAGCGACGTGACGAAATGGGGAACCATGGGCGTGGGGGCGTCCTCGGGCGGCCATTGTAGCCCCCTGGCGCGAGGCACCGCTGCCGGCCAGGGGGCCAGCCGCCTCCCGGCGGATTCACGCTCCAGGCGCACCCGTGCGCGGCGAGCATG
This sequence comes from Pseudomonadota bacterium, assembly GCA_046046245.1. Classification (GTDB taxonomy): domain Bacteria; phylum Pseudomonadota; class Gammaproteobacteria; order Burkholderiales; family Burkholderiaceae_E; genus UBA4615. The sequence continues at coordinate 28,521 of JBJOKE010000079.1, forward strand.
CCGCGCCCGTTCGCCCGGCGGCGAGCGGTGCTCGCTCGCGGAGCAGTGCTCCGCGCCCCGGGCTCACCGTCACCGGAACACGACGGTCCGGTGCCCGTTCAGCAGCACCCGGTCCTCCAGGTGGTAGCGCAGCGCGCGCGCCAGCACCGACTTCTCGACGTCCCGCCCGTAGCGGATCAGGTCGTCGACGGTGTCGTCGTGCTCCACCCGGACCACGTCCTGCTCGATGATCGGGCCCTCGTCGAGGTCGGCGGTCACGTAGTGGCTGGTCGCGCCGATCAGCTTCACGCCGCGCTCGAAGGCGCGGTGGTAGGGCTTCGCCCCGACGAAGGACGGCAGGAAGCTGTGGTGGATGTTGATCACCCGGCCGGGATAGCGCTCGCAGAGGTCGGGCGGCAGGATCTGCATGTAGCGGGCGAGGACCACGGTGTCGATGTCGTGCTCGCGCAGCAGGCGCTCGACCGCGGCGAAGGCCGCCGGCTTGGTCTCGGGCGTGACCGGCACGTGGTGGAACGGAATGCCGTGGACCTCGACGTCGCGCCGCAGGTCGTCGTGGTTCGCGATCACGCAGGGGATCGCGCAGCGCAGCTCGCCGGCGCGCCAGCGGTACAGCAGGTCGATCAGGCAGTGATCGAGCTTGCTGACCAGGATCGCCACCCGCCGCGGCTCGGCCGAGTCGGACAGCCGCCAGTTCATCGAGAAGCGCTCGGCGATCGGCGCGAAGCCGGCCGCGAACGCCTCGCGCCCCTCGGGCAGCGACGACGCGAGGATCTCGTTGCGCATGAAGAAGCGCTGCGTGTCGCGGTCGGCGTGGTGGTTCGCCTCCAGGATCCAGCCGCCGCGCTCGGCGATGAAGCGGGACACCTCGGCGACGATGCCCACGCGGTCGGGGCAGTCGATGGTCAGCGTGTAGTGGCGTTCGGAGAGCATCGGCGGATTATGGCCGAGGTGGGGGCCCGCCGGCGCGACGGCCCCGCACGGCCTTCGCGCCGTGCCCGCTTGATCCGGGTCAAGCGCGGACGCGCAGGGTCGCGGCGTGCTTGAGCCGCGTCAAGGGTGTGCACGCGCCCCGGCGGCACGCTGTGCGCACGGCCTCGCCGAGGCCCGTCCCACCCCCACGACTCCCCGGAGATCCGCCCATGCGCGCCATGTCCCCTGCCCTGCGTCGCACCCTCGTGCTCGCCCCCCTGGCCGCCGGCCTGCTCGCCGCGGGCGGCTGCGCGGTCGCGCCGGCCACGCCGAGCGCGACCTACACGCCGCCGGCGGACGGCGCGACCTTCGTCTATCGCGTCACCAGCACCGGCAGCTACGGCAACGGCGTGACGGAGATCGCGATGCGCCTCGACCGCACGACCTTCGAAGGCCGCGACGCGGTCCGGTTCACGTTCCCGGGCGGCAGCACGGTGAACGAGCGCGCCACCTCGGCGGTGATCGCCATCTTCGACGCGCAGGGCCGGACGACGATGCGCTACGACCCGCCGCTCGGCTATCCGTGGCCCCTCGCATCCGGCAAGACGGCGACGCAGGAGATCCGTCTCGCCGCCGGCCCGTCGCAGACCGCCATGCCGATGACGGCGAACTGGAAGGTCGAGGGCGCCGAGGACGTCACCGTTCCGGCCGGCGTATTCCGCGCGTGGCGCGTCACGCTCGTCGACTCGTTCGGCTTCCGGCAGACCAGCTGGTCGGTCCCCGATGCGCTGGGCATGTTCGCGCGCCGGGAATCCGTGCGCGCCGCCGGTCATCCGCAGGGCCCGGGCTCGCAGACGATGGAGCTCGTCAGCGGCCCGCGCCGCTGAGCGCGGCCAAGAAAAACGCGCCGGGCATGCCCGGCGCGAACGAGTCCAGAAACGAGAGGAGAAAGGGGATCCGGATGCGGATCAGGAGTGGTAGGCCGACTCGCCGTGCGAGGTGATGTCGAGGCCTTCGCGCTCCTCGTCCTCGGCCACGCGCAGGCCGACGATCAGGTCGACGAGCTTGAAGGCGACGAACGAGACCACGCCCGACCAGACGATCGTGACCAGCACGCCCTGCAGCTGGATCCAGACCTGTCCGGCGATCGAATAGTCCGGGTTCACGGCGTTCTGCACGTAGTCGAACACGCCGGTGCCGCCGAGCGAAGGCGCCGCGAACACGCCGGTCAGCAGCGCGCCCAGGATGCCGCCCACGCCGTGGACGCCGAACACGTCGAGCGAGTCGTCCGCGCCGAGCATCCGCTTCAGGCCGTTCACGCCCCACAGGCAGACGATGCCCGCGATCAGGCCGATCACCAGCGAGCCCATCGGGCCGACGAAGCCGCAGGCCGGCGTGATGGCGACCAGGCCGGCCACCGCACCCGAGGCGGCGCCCAGGCCGGAGGGCTTGCCCTTGCTCATCCACTCGGCGAACGTCCAGGAGACGACGGCCGCGGCCGTGGCGAGCAGCGTGTTGATGAAGGCGAGCGCCGCGGTGCCGGTGGCCTCGAGGTTCGAGCCGGCGTTGAAGCCGAACCAGCCCACCCACAGCATCGCCGCGCCGACCATCGTGAACGCCAGCGAATGCGGCGCCATCGACTCGCGGCCGTAGCCGACGCGCTTGCCGAGCATGTACGCGCCCACCAGGCCCGCGATGCCGGCGTTGATGTGCACCACGGTGCCACCCGCGAAGTCGAGCGCGCCCTTGGCCCACAGCCAGCCCGCGTTGGCGGTCACCGCCTCGAGCGTCTTGGCGTCGGTGATCGCGTCCGGGCCGTCCCAGTACCAGACCATGTGCGCGATCGGGATGTACGAGAACGTGAACCAGATGACCGTGAACAGCAGCACCGCCGAGAACTTGATGCGTTCGGCGAAGGAGCCGACGATCAGCGCGCAGGTGATGCCGGCGAAGGTCGCCTGGAAGGCGGCGAAGATCAGTTCGGGGATGTACACGCCCTTGCTGAAGGTGGCCGCCACCGACTCGACGGTGATGCCCTTCAGGAACAGCTTGTCGAAGCCGCCGTAGAAGGCACCTGCGCCGCCGAAGGTCAGCGAATAGCCGTACAGGCCCCAGAGCACGACGACGAGCGAGAACACGCCCATCACCTGCATCAGCACCGACAGCATGTTCTTCGTGCGCACCAGGCCGCCGTAGAACAGCGCGAGGCCGGGCACCGTCATCATGATCACCAGCAGCGTCGCGACGATCATCCAGGCGGTGTCGCCCTTGTTGGGCACCGGCGGCGCGGCGGCGGCGGGCGCCTCGTCCTTCTTCGCCTCGGCGGCGGGTGCGGCCTCGGCCTTGGCCGGTGCGGCCTCGTCCTTCTTCGCGTCCGCCTGCGCGAGCAGGACGACAGGGGCGGCTTTCGCCGCGGGCGTGGTGCCGGTGTCGGCGGCGTGCGCGCCGAGCCACGGCGCGAAGCTCAGCGCTGCGACCAGCGCGAGCGATCGTGCGAAGCGGTTCATGCTGTCAGGTCCTCTTGTACGTGGATTCTTTCGGTCAGAGCGCGTCGCCGCCCGTCTCGCCGGTGCGGATCCGGATCACCTGCTCGAGGTCGTAGACGAAGATCTTCCCGTCGCCGATCTTCCCGGTGCGCGCGGCGCCTTCGATCGCCTCGATCGCGCGTTCGACGAGGTCTGCGGCGACCGCCGCCTCGATCTTCACCTTGGGCAGGAAGTCGACGACGTACTCGGCCCCCCGATACAGCTCGGTGTGGCCCTTCTGCCGGCCGAAGCCCTTGACCTCGGTGACGGTGATGCCCTGCACGCCGATGCCCGACAGGGCTTCCCGGACCTCGTCGAGCTTGAAGGGCTTGATGATGGCGGTGATCAGTTTCATGGCTGGGTTCCTGCGCTCTTGGCCGTGCGCGGGGCCTCGCGGCCCCGCGCCGGAATCATCAGAAGGTCTTGCCGATCGACAACACGACGGTGTTGTTGCCGACGAACTTCGAGCTGCCCGACGCATCGAGGACCGTGTACGGCGTGGTCTTCGCGTTCGTGCCGACGAAGGCCGCGCCGAGGAGCCAGCCGGTCCAGTCGTAGGTCACGCCGATCTTGTAGTCGGTGTAGCTCAGGTTCGAGTAGTTCTTGACGCTCTGGTAGCCGATGTGCGCGAGCAGCGTCGTCTTCGGCAGGATCTCGGTCGAGTAGTTGAAGTCGAGGTAGTACGAGCCGCTGGAGCCCTTGCCGCCGGTCGTCTCGTCGAGGCCGAAGAAGTCGCTGAGGGCGTAGTAGATCTTCCCGCTGAAGGGGCCGAAGACCGCGCCGAGGTAGAGCTCGAGGTTGTCGTACTTGGGCTTGCCGGAGAAGCCGTTGTAGAACGCGCCGGGGTAGTAGTAGTAGAGCGCGCCCACGTCGAGGGTCACGTCGCTTCCGAGCGGGAACTTGTAGCCGCCGTAGAAGTCCATCTCCAGGCTGGCGCCGTTCGGATACTGGTTGCCCGAGATGCTCGAGTTCCAGTTGCCGAGGTAGAAGCCGCTGTCGTGCGCCCAGTCGATGCCGCCCTGGACCGCCGGCAGCTTGAAGCTCTGCGAGATGCCGCGGAACCGGTAGTCAGAGGTGAGGGTGAAGTTCCCGGTCAGCGGGGAGGCCGCGGGGGCGGCAGCCTGGGCGCTGGCGAAGGACGGGACCACCGAGGCGACGGCGGCGAGGGCGATGAGGGTCTTTTTCATCTGAAGCTCCGGAGACGATCTCTCTTGGATGGAACGGACTGCGCTGGACTTCGGGATGCCTCACCTGAGCATTTCCTGTGCCACTTCGTGGCGCACCAGATCGGGGCATCCCGAGGCCCTCCCGCCGGTCCTGTGACGGAACGACGCGCGGCGATGGTGCACCAGCGCCGTGCTGGGTCGCTCGGCGTCGGTGCCGACGGGCGACCCGGCCAGCCGTCCGGCGTAGGTCCTGCGGCCAGGCCACGGCGCCGGACCGCCAGCGACCGCGTGCTAGACTGGTTTCGCATCTGGAGGCGCCCGGCGCATGGAAAGACAAGCCCTTCTGCAGGACGTCCAGCAGCGCATCGCGGAGCTCTTCCGGGCCAGTCCGGCCGCCGACCTCGAGCGCAACGTGAAGGCCATGCTGGCGCAGACCTTCTCCCGGATGGACCTGGTCACCCGCGAGGAGTTCGAGGTCCAGCTCGAGACCGTCGCGCGGCTGCGGGCCCGGGTCGAGGCCCTCGAGGCCCGGCTGGCCGACAGGGCCGACCGCCCCGCCTGAACCGGCGCCCGGGCGGGCGCTCGCTTCTTCCGTCGTTCCCCCATCGCATCCCTCGCGGGAGGCCCCATGTCGCTCGCCGTCCTCCACAGTCGCGGCCTCGTCGGCGTCGAGGCGCCGCCGGTGTCGGTCGAAGTCCACCTGGCCAACGGGCTGCCGGCCTTCCACATCGTCGGGCTGCCCGACGCCGAGGTCCGCGAGAGCCGGGAGCGGGTCCGGGCGGCGCTGCTGCACAGCGGGTTCGACTTCCCGCAGCGCCGGATCACCGTCAACCTCGCGCCGGCGGACCTGCCGAAGGGCTCGGGCCGCTTCGACCTGCCGATCGCGATCGGCATCCTCGCGGCGGTCGCCGGCACGCCGGCCGGGCGCCTCGAGGGCTGGGAACTGATGGGCGAGCTGTCGCTCACCGGCGCGCTGCGGCCGGTGCGCGGCGCGCTGGTGCTGGCGCTCGCGGTCCGGCGGCAGGCGCCGCACCGGCGGCTGGTGCTGCCGGCGGCGAGCGCCGACGAGGCCGCACCCGCCGGGTTCGCCGGCACGCACGCGGCCTCGACGCTGCGCGAGGTCTGGGCGGCGCTCGCCGACGGCGGGCCGCTGACCGCGGCGGCGGCCGGCGCGCTCGCCGGGACGGCCGGTCCGACGCCGGGCGCACCCGACCTCGCCGAGGTCCGCGGCCAGGGCCGGGCGCGGCGCGCCCTCGAGATCGCGGCGGCCGGCGGCCACGGGCTCCTGATGGTCGGCCCGCCGGGGAGCGGCAAGTCGATGCTCGCGCAGCGGCTGCCGGGCCTGCTGCCGCCGATGACCGACGACGAGGCGATCGAGTCGGCCGCGGTCGGCTCGCTCGCCGGCGGCTGGCAGCCCTCGGCCTGGGGGCGCCGGCCGTTCCGCGCGCCCCACCACTCGGCCTCGGGGCCGGCGCTGGTGGGCGGCGGCGGCGCGCCGCGGCCAGGCGAGATCTCGCTGGCGCACCACGGCGTGCTCTTCCTCGACGAGCTCGCCGAATTCAACCGCGGCGTGCTGGAGACGCTGCGCGAGCCGCTCGAGTCCGGCCGCGTGACCATCTCGCGCGCGGGCCGGCAGGCGGAGTTCCCGGCCGCCTTCCAGCTGGTCGCCGCGACCAACCCCTGCCCCTGCGGCTGGCACGGCCACGCGAGCGGCCGCTGCCGCTGCGCGCCGGCCGACGTCGCGCGGTACCTCGGCCGGCTGTCCGGGCCGCTGCTCGACCGCATCGACATGCACGTCGACGTGCCCGCCGTGCCGCGCGACGAGCTGCTCGCGCAGCCGGCGGGCGAACCGAGCGCCGCGGTCCGCGAACGCGTCGTGCGCGCGCGCGAGTCGGCGATCGCGCGGCAGGGCAAGCCGAACGCGCGGCTCGCCGGCCACGAGGTCGACGTCCACTGCGCGGTCGACGCGGCCGGCCGCATGCTGCTCGGCGCGGCGATCGAGCGGCTGAACCTGTCGGCGCGCGCGCTGCCTCGGCTGCTCAAGCTCGCGCGCACCATCGCCGACCTCGCGGGCTCGGCGGGGCTCGCGCCGGCCCACGTCGCCGAGGCGATCGGCTATCGGCGCCACGGCTGATCGCTCCGGCCGGGCGGCGGCGGCCGCGTGCACGGATCGCGCGTGCACGGCGGCCCCGGCCTTCGGGGGTCCGCGCGGGTACAGTGACGGGATGGACGCCACTCCCGCCCCCGCCGTCATCGACGTCGTCAGCGACGTCGTCTGCCCCTGGTGCTACATCGGCAAGCGCCAGCTCGAGGCCACGCTCGAACGGATCCCCGAGGCCGAGCGCCCGGTCGTGCGCTGGCATCCGTTCCAGCTGAACCCGGACCTGCCCGCCGAGGGCATCGACCGCAGGCAGTACCTCGAGGAGAAGTTCGGCGGTGCCGAGCGCGCCGCGCAGATCTACGAGCGCGTGCGCGCGGCGGGCCGAACGGCCGGCCTGGCGCTCGACATCGACGGCATCCGGCGGCAGCCGAACACGCTCGACGCGCACCGGCTGATCGACTGGGCGCAGCAGCAGGGGCACGACGCCGAGCCGCTCGTGGAGGCGCTGTTCCGCGCCTACTTCGTCGAGAACCGCTTCATCGGCGACCGCGCCGAGCTGGCGGCGATCGCCGGCGAGGCGGGCCTCGACGCGCAGGCCGCGCGCGCGATGCTCGACGCCGACGACGGCGCGGGCGCGATCGCCGCAGCCGACCGCCGGGCGCGCGCGCTCGGCATCACCGGCGTGCCGTTCTTCATCATGGACGGCAAGCTGGGCGTCTCGGGCGCAGCCGGGACGGACACGCTGCTCGACGCCTGGGCGCAGGCGCGCGCGACGGCGGCCTGACGCGAGGCGGGCCGCTCGCCCGGCCGAGGTACCGCTGCACCGCGGTTCCGCGCGGTACGGGCACGGCCGGGTGCCCGGCACGGCTAGAATCGCCGCTCCTTTGACCGAGACCTGCCCATGACCTCGACCCCCGACGCCTCCCTGCCCCTCGCCGGCCTCAAGGTCATCGAGCTCCACGCGATCGGGCCGGTGCCCTTCGCCGGGCAGCTGCTGCGCGGCCTGGGCGCGTCGGTGCAGCGGATCTCGCCCCCGGCCGACCCGGGCCTGGGCGTCGGCATGGACCCGCAGTACGACGTCTCGAACGCCGGCAAGGCGCCGGTCGCGATCGACCTGAAGTCGCCCGCCGGCCTCGCGCAGGCCCGCACGCTGATCGACTCGGCCGACGTGCTGCTCGAGGGCTTCCGGCCCGGCGTGCTCGAGCGGCTGGGCCTGGCGCCCGCCGAGCTGCTCGCCAGCCACCCGCGGCTGGTCGTCGGCCGGCTGTCGGGCTGGGGCTCGAAGGGCGCGCTCGCCGACCGCGCGGGCCACGACATCAACTACCTCGCGATGGCCGGCGTGCTGAACGCGATCGGCACGGGCGAGACGCCGGTCCCGCCGCTGAACGTGGTGGGCGACTACGGCGGCGGCGCGATGCATCTGGTGGTGGGCGTGCTCGCGGCGCTCGTGCGCCGGGGCATCGACGGGCGCGGCAGCGTGGTCGAGTCGAGCATCCTCGCCGGCGGCGTGGGTCTCACCCCGATCTTCTACGGCCTGCTCGCCGCAGGCAGCTGGACGCTCGGCCGCGCGGTCAACCTGCTCGACGGCGGCGCGCCGTACTACCGCACGTACGGCACCGCGGACGGGAAGTTCGTCGCGGTCGGCGCGATCGAGCCGAAGTTCTACGCGCAGCTGCTGAAGGTCACCGGCCTCGAGGGCACGCTCGATCCGCGCCGCCAGAACGACCGCGCGAGCTGGTCCGAGACCGCGCGCGCGTTCGCCGAGCGCTTCGCGACGAAGACCCGCGACGAATGGGGCGTGCTCGCAGCACCCACCGACGCCTGCCTGTCGCCGGTGCTCGACTTCCTCGAGGCCGCCGCGCATCCGCACAACCTCGCCAACGGCCTCTACCGGGCCGACCCGTTCCCGCAGCCGGACCGGCTGATCGGGTTCACACGCTGAGCGGGGCGCCGGTGGCCCCGCCGCCCCGCGCCGCGGCGCTCGGTGCGGGCCTGGGTTGCGCGCTCGGCGCCGGCCTCGCCTGGGGGCTGGTCTTCGTCGCGCCGGTGATGCTGCCCGGCTATCCGCCCGCGGTGCTCACGGTGGGCCGCTACGTGGCGTTCGGGCTGATCGCGCTGGCGCTCGCCTGGCCGGCGCGCGCAGCGCTCGCGCGGCTGTCGCGCGCCGACTGGATCGAGGCGACCAAGCTTTCGCTGGTGGGCAACCTGCTCTACTACGGCTGCCTCGCCGCGGCGATCCAGACCGCCGGCGTGCCGCTGCCCACGATGCTGATCGGCACGCTGCCGGTGGTGATCGCGGTCTGCTCGAACCTCTCGGACCGCGCGCTGCCCTGGGCTCGGCTCACGCCCTCGCTCGCCGTGATCGCCGCCGGCATCGCGCTGGTGAACCTCGCCGAGCTCGAACGGCTGCGCGCCGCCTCGCCCGACGGCGGGCCGACGCTGCTGCTGGGCGCGGGGCTCGCGCTCGGCGCGGTCGTCTGCTGGACCTGGTATCCGATCCGCAACGCGCGCTGGATGCAGCGCAACGCGGGCTTCAGCGCCGCGACCTGGTCGACCGCGCAGGGCCTCACCACGCTGCCGCTCGCGCTCGCCGGCTACGGGCTGCTCGCGGCCTGGCACGCTTTCTCGCCGCTGCGCGCGGCCGACGGCGGGGTCTTCGCCTTCCCGCTCGGGCCGCAACCGCTCGCCTTCGTCGCGCTGATGGCGACGATCGGGCTCGCGGCCTCGTGGCTGGGCACGCTCCTGTGGAACCGGGCCTCGCGGCTGCTGCCGACCTCGCTGGCCGCGCAGCTGATCGTCTTCGAGACGCTGTCGGCGCTGGCCTACGGCTTCCTGTGGCGCGGCGAGGCGCCCTCGGCAGGGACGGCGGCGGGCATCGCGCTGCTGGTGGCCGGCGTGTCGCTCGGCGTGCGGACGTTCCAGCGCGCGCCCGACACGTCGCCGGCCTGAGACTCGACCGATCGCGGCGCGCCTCGGCGCCCGCCCCTCGACGCCTTCCTCAACGTCCGCCCCAGCGCTTCGGCCAGCCCACGAACAGCAGCAGGCAGCCGGCGTGCAGCGCGGCGAACGCGACCATCGCGGCGCGGAACGCGTCGACCTCGTCGCGTCCGGCCGCGCGGAACGCGTCGATCGCGATACCGAAGCCCCACTGGCTCGCGAACATCCACGCGAAGATCACCAGGTTGAAGCCGGTGAGCGCACGGCCCGCGAGATGCGGCGGGAACGCGAGGCCCACGCGCGGCTGCACCAGCGTGTAGGTGGTCGCGGCCGCGGCCAGCGCGAGCCACAGCCACCAGGCCTGCGGACCCGCGGCCCACGCGATCGCGAGCTCGAACACCACCATCAGCGCGGTGCCGACGGTGACGACGCGCGCGAGCGACGCGCGGTCGGGGCCGACCTTCGGCGCGACCCAGCCCAGCGCGAGGAAACACAGCAGCAGCCCGAGGTTGAACGCGAACAGCAGGTCCGCGCGCGCGCCGCCCTGCACGCCGAGCACCGTGCCGAACCAGGGCCCGACCCACAGGCTCTGCATCGACACGAAGCCGCCCTGCACGACGCCGGCGGTGGTCGACATCCGCCAGAAGTAGCCGTTGGTGAAGACCTCGCGGTAGCCGCCCAGCGACGCGACGAAGGAGGCGGCGGGCGCGCCCGCGCCGCGCGGCCGCTCGTGGTCGTGCGGCAGCGCGGTCCACATCAGCACGCCGATCGCCGCGAGCAGCGAGGCCGCGACCCAGAACACGCCGCGCCAGCCGAGCACCGGCAGCGCCCAGTGGACCGGCACCGTCGTGACCAGCACGCCCAGCGTGCCGGCCATCAGCATCCACGCGGCGAGCCGCGTCTGCCGCTCGGCCGGGAACCACTGCCGATACGCGGTGAGCGAGGCCATCAGCGCGCCCGAGACGCCCGCGCCGATCAGCGCACGGCCGATCCACAGCGAGCCGAAGCCGTCGGCGAGCGCGAAGGCCGCGCAGCCGAGGGCGGCGAGGCCCATCAGCACCGCGTCGACGCGACGCGGCCCGAAGCGGTCGAGCCAGACGCCGAGCGGGATCTGCATCGCCGCGAACGCGAGGAAGTAGGCCGACGACAGCGAGCCGAGCTGCGAATGCGTGAGACCGATCTCGCGGGTGAGCTCGGGCGCGAGGACCGCGTTGACCGAGCGCAGCCCGTAGGACATGAAGTAGCCGGCGGCGAAGCAGCCGAAGATGCGCAGCGCGAGGGTCCCCACGGCGTCGCGCGCGATGCGCGGCGCGGGCGCGCCGGCCGCGCCCGGCGGCGCGGCCCGGACCGTCGCCGCCGCCGCCGCCGCCTCCGCCGCCGCGTCGCCGGGTACGGCGGGGTCGGGTCGGCGGGCGCTCATCGCATCAGCTTCAGCGATTCGAGGAACTGGGCCGCATGCTCGCGGTCGGGCTCCGGGCCGAGCACCACCGCCTGCCAGACCTGCGGCCCGATCGCGACGAAGCGCGCGATCAGCGTGGCCGCGCGGTCGCGCATCCGGCCACCGGCCTCGATCTCGAGGCCGTCGACGGTACCGGTGCGCTGGCCGGCCGCGTCGACGCGAGCAACCCGGACCGTGCGCTCGGCGCCGACCGTGCCGCCGATGTTGCGGACCATCGCGGTCCGCATCGCACCGAGCGCCTTCGTGCGCATCGCATCGGACGCGTCGGGCAGCACCACGGTGCCGACGGTGTAGGCGACCTCGCGCACCTGCGCGCCCGCCATCGCCATCTCGACCGTCAGCCCCTCGAGGTTGATCGAGCGGGTCATCCGCGCAGGCTTGGCCGGCAGCATCACCAGGTAGCCCTGGTCCTCGGCGCGGATCTCGCGCCAGTCGTGCTCGGGGCTGCAGCCCGCGAGCCATGCGAGCGGCGGCGCGAGCAGCGCGCCCACGGCCGCGCGGCGGCCGGCCCGCGCGGGTCTCCTCGATCGTTCCATCGCATAATGATAGCGACCCGCGGGCGGCGCTCCCGCCGATGGCCTGCGGACCGCCCTGCCAACGGGAGGCTCCGATGCTCTACGAGTTCAAGTCCAAGGCCACCGGCTCGGTGGTCATGACCGGTTCCGTCGCCGAGCGGCTGCTCGCGATCGTCGGCAAGGAGCCCGGCCCGAAAGGCATCTTCACCGTCGAGCAGATGCCCGCCGCGATCGCCGCGCTGCGGGCCGCCGTCGATCACGAGAAGGCCGAGGCGCCCGCCGCCGACGCGGCCGACGCGCCGGTCCCGGGTGCGCCGCGCGCGGTCACGCTCGCGCAGCGTGCCTGGCCGCTGATCGACATGCTCCAGGCCGCGCACGCGCAGGGTCAGCCGATCACCTGGGGCGTCTGACGATACCGATGACCGACACCTCCCCGCTCGTCTGTCAGAAGGCACGCTTCACGATCCCCGAGGGCGAGTGCTGGCTGAACAGCGCGTACATGGGGCTGCTGCCGATTCCGGTCGAGACGGCCGGCCATGAAGCGCTGCGGCGGCGCGCGTTTCCGGTGTCGCTGCGCGCGGCGGACTTCTTCGAGCCCGCCGAGCGGGTCCGGTCCGGGTGCGCGCGGCTCGTCGGCGCCGATCCGGAGCGCGTCGCGCTGGTCACCACCGCCGCGCAGGGCGTCGCGATCGCGGCGGCGAACCTCGCGCCGCGCGCCGGGCACAACGTGGTGCTGCTCGGCGAGCAGTTCCCGAGCAACGTCCACGTCTGGCGGACCTGGCGGGCGCGAGGCGTCGAGATCCGGACGGTCGTCGCCCCCGACGCGCCATGGGCGCGCGCCGATGGCACGCCCTGCCGGCGGCAGGCGTGGAACGACGCGCTGCTCGCCGCGATCGACGACCGCAGCGACGTCGTCGCCGTCGAACAGGCGCACTGGACCGACGGCACGCTGTTCGACCTCGAGCGCATCGGCGCGCGCTGCCGCGAGGTGGGCGCGGCGCTCGTCGTCGACGCGACGCAGACCGCCGGCGCGATGCCGCTCGACGTCGGGGCGGTGCGTCCCGACCTGCTGGTGGTCCACGCCTACAAGTCGATGCTGTGCAACTACGGGCTGGGCTTCGCGGTGCTCGGCGAGCGCTTCGCCGACGCGGCGCCGCTCGAGCACCACTGGATGATGCGCGGCGGCGCCGAGGACTTCGCGCGGCTGGTCGACTACCGCGACGACTTCGCACCCGGCGTGCGCCGGCACGACACCGCGGTCCGCGCGAACCCGGTGATGATCGCGATGCTCGAGGCGTCCTGCGGGCTGCTGCTCGACTGGGGACCGGCTCGGATCCGGGACTACCTGCTGGGCATCGTCCGCCCGTCGGTGCCGCGGCTGCGTGCAGCCGGCTTCCGGATCGCCGACGAGGCCGACCGCGCGGCGAACGTCTTCGGCATCGGGCTGCCCGCGGGCCTGTCGGCCGAGGCGGTGCGCGCCGAGCTGGCCGGGCGTCGCATCCACGTGTCGGTGCGCGGCAGCACGCTGCGGGTCGCGCCGCACGTCTACAACGACGAGCACGACGTCGGGCGGCTGGTGGAGGCGCTGCTCGAGGTCGCCGCGTCGAACCGGGCCTAGCGCCCGAGCCGGTCGCGCCGGGCCTCGGGCCGACGCTGCGCCGGGCGCGGCCGGCGCCCCCCCGTGCGAAGCGCGCGTCAGCGGAAGTAGCGCGTGGCCGAGAAGTCCGACGAGGCCTCGCCGATCGGCTTCACGATCCCGTCGACGCGCAGCACGGGTGTGCCGTCCACCCGGTACAGGCCCTGGCAGAACACCAGGTTCCTCGTCGCGCGCAGCACGTCGAGCCGTCCCTCGAGCCACGCGCCCTGCGGCACCGGCGCGAGGAAGTCGGCCGACAGGCTGACCGTGCTCATGAACCGGTCGAGCCCGGTCTGCAGGTTCGCGCCGAGCACCAGCAGCATGTCGGCCATCGACATCAGCATCCCGCCGTGGCAGAAGCCCGAGGGGCTGCAGTGCCGGCGCTCGACGCGCAGGCCCATCACCAGCCGGCCGGCGAGGCCTTCGTCGCGATGACCGTAGAGCGGGCCGACCGAGTCGACGAACGGGTTGTCGCCGAGGGCGAGACGCACGAAGCCCGCGGGCACCTCGGCCGCGCCCGCGGCGGCGTCCTGCGTACCCGGGGCCGCGATCGCGCCGGCCGCTGCGGCGTCGCCGCCCGCCGCGCTCATCAGAGGCTCGACGCCAGCACCCGCCGCAGCTCGGCCTCGTCGCGGCCCGAGCGGTGCGCGATGTCCTTCACCTGGTCGTCGCCGATGCGGCCGACGTTGAAGTACTGCGCCTGCGGGTGGGAGAGGTAGAAGCCGGACACGCTCGCCGCCGGCGTCATCGCCAGCGACTCGGTCAGCCCCATGCCGATCTCGTCGGCCTTGAGCACGTCGAACATCGCGCGCTTGACCGTGTGCTCCGGGCAGGCCGGATACCCGGGCGCGGGCCGGATGCCGCGGTACCGCTCGGCGATCAGGTCCTCGTTCGACAGCGCCTCGTCGGCCGCGTAGCCCCAGAGGTCCTTGCGGACGCGCTCGTGCAGGCACTCGGCGAAGGCCTCGGCGAGCCGGTCGGCGATCGCCTTCAGCATGATCGACGAGTAGTCGTCGAGCAGCTTCGCGAACTCGGCCTCCTTCTTCTCGACGCCGAGGCCCGCGGTGACCGCGAACAGCCCGATGTGGTCCGCGATGCCCGAGGGCCGGCCGTCGATCAGCTTGGGCGCGATGAAGTCGGCGAGGCACTTGTTGTCGACGCCCTCGCGCTTGGCCTGCTGCTGGCGCAGGTTGCGCCAGGTGAAGGCCACCTCGGCGCGCGACGCGTCGGTGTAGACCTCGATGTCGTCGTCGTTCACGGTGTTCGCCGGCAGGAAGCCGACGACCGCGTTCGCGGTGATCCAGCGACCGTCGATCACCCGCTTGAGCATCGCCTGGCCGTCGGAGAACACGCGCCGCGCCGACTCGCCGACCACCTCGTCGTTGAGGATCGCCGGATACGGGCCGTGCAGGTCCCAGGTCTGGAAGAACGGCTGCCAGTCGATGTACTTCGCGATCTCGGCGAGGTCGTAGTTTCGGAACACGCGGCGGCCGACGAACTTCGGCTTCGGCGGGTGGACGTGGGCGATCGGGTGGGGGGCCTCGCCCGGATGGTCGTCGGCGGCCATCGCCCAGGTGATCTTCGGCCTGTTCGAGCGGGCCTCGGCGAGCGTGACGAGCGCGGGGCCCTTCTTCGAGGCGTGCTGCGCGCGCACCCGCTCGTAGTCGGTGCGAAGCTGCTCCAGGTACGGCACGCGCGCGTCGTCGGACACCAGGTTCTGCGCGACCGGCACCGAGCGCGACGCGTCGGTGACGTGGATCACCGGCCCGCTGTAGTGCGGCGCGATCTTCACCGCGGTGTGCACACGCGAGGTGGTCGCGCCGCCGATCAGCAGCGGGATCTTGCGCACGCGGAACCACTCGTCGCGCTCCATCTCGGACGCGACGAAGGCCATCTCCTCGAGCGAGGGCGTGATCAGTCCCGACAGGCCGACGATGTCCGCGCCCTCGACCTTGGCCCGCGCCAGGATCTCGTTGCACGGGACCATCACGCCCATGTTCACGACCTCGAAGTTGTTGCACTGGAGCACGACGGTCACGATGTTCTTGCCGATGTCGTGGACGTCGCCCTTCACGGTCGCGATGACGATCTTGCCGCGCGCGCGGGTGTCGCCGGCCGCGGCCTTCTCGGCCTCGATGAAGGGCACGAGGTGCGCGACCGCCTGCTTCATCACGCGCGCCGACTTCACCACCTGCGGCAGGAACATCTTGCCCGCGCCGAACAGGTCGCCGACGACGTTCATGCCGTCCATCAGCGGGCCCTCGATCACCTCGATCGGGCGGCCGCCGCGCGCGGCGACCTCCTGCCGCGCGGCCTCGGTGTCGTCGACGACGTACTGCGTGATGCCGTGGATCAGCGCGTGCGCGAGCCGCTCGGCGACCGGCTTGCCACGCCAGGCGAGGTCCTCCTCGCGTCGGGCGCCGCCGGCCTTCAGCGTCGCCGCGTACTCGATCATCCGCTCGGTGGCGGTCTTCTCGCGCTCGGGCGAATCGGCGGGCAGGTCAGCGGGGAACACGGGCGCGCGGTTCAGCACGATGTCCTCGACGCGCTCGCGCAGCCCGGCCGGGATCTGCTCGTAGACGCCGAGCATGCCGGCGTTGACGATGCCCATCGTCATGCCGGCCTGGATCGCGTGGTAGAGGAATACGGTGTGGATCGCCTCGCGCGCGGGGTCGTTGCCGCGGAACGAGAACGAGACGTTGGAGACCCCGCCCGAGACCTTCGCGTACGGCAGGTTCCTGCGGATCCAGCGGGTCGCCTCGATGAAGTCGACGCCGTAGTTGTCGTGCTCGGGGATGCCGGTGGCGATCGCGAAGATGTTCGGGTCGAAGACGATGTCCTCGGGCGGGAAGCCGACGCGGTCCACCAGGACCCGGTAGGCGCGCTCGCAGATCGAGGTCTTGCGTTCGAGCGTGTCGGCCTGCCCCTGCTCGTCGAAGGCCATCACGATCACCGCCGCGCCGTAGCGACGGCACAGCGTGGCCTGGCGCACGAACTCGGCCTCGCCCTCCTTCAGCGAGATCGAGTTGACGATCGGCTTGCCCTGCACGCAGCGCAGGCCCGCCTCGATGACCGACCACTTCGACGAGTCGATCATGATCGGCACCCGCGCGATGTCGGGCTCGGAGGCGATCAGGTTCAGGAAACGCGCCATCGCCGCGGCCGAGTCGAGCATCGCCTCGTCCATGTTCACGTCGATGACCTGCGCGCCGTTCTCGACCTGCTGGCGCGCGACCGCGAGCGCCTCGTCGTACTGCTCGGCGAGGATCATCCGCGCGAAGGCCTTCGAGCCGGTGACGTTGGTGCGCTCGCCGACGTTGACGAAGAGGCTGTCCTCGCCGACGTTGAACGCCTCCAGGCCCGACAGGCGCAGCTCGCGCGGCCGCTCGGGCACCGCGCGCGGGCTCATGCCCTCGATGGCCTTCGCGATCGCGGCGATGTGCTCCGGCGTGGTGCCGCAGCAGCCGCCGGCGATGTTGACGAAGCCGGCCCGCGCGAACTCCTGCAGCAGCGACGCGGTGATCTCGGGGGTCTCGTCGAAGCCGGTGTCCGACATCGGGTTGGGCAGGCCTGCGTTCGGATAGACGCAGACGAAGGTGTCGGCCTTCTTCGACAGCTCCTCGACGTAGGGGCGCATCAGGGCGGCGCCCAGCGCGCAGTTCAGGCCGATGGTGAGCGGCCTGGCGTGGCGGACCGAGTTCCAGAAGGCCTCGACCGTCTGGCCCGACAGGATCCGGCCGGACGCGTCGGTGACGGTGCCGGAGATCATGATCGGCAGCTTCCGGCCGGTCCGCTCGAAGAACTCGTCGATCGCGAAGAGCGCCGCCTTCGCGTTCAGCGTGTCGAAGATGGTCTCGACCAGCAGCACGTCGACGCCGCCCTCGACCAGCGCCTCGACCTGCTCGAGGTAGGCGACGCGCAGCTCCTCGAAGGTCACGTTGCGCGCGCCGGGGTCGTTGACGTCGGGCGAGATCGACGCGGTCTTGGGCTGGGGGCCGAGCGCGCCGGCGACGAAGCGGGGCTTCTCGGGCGTGGAGAATCGGTCGGCCTGCTCGCGGGCGAGCCGCGCCGAGGCAAGGTTCATCTCGCGAGCGAGCTCGGCCATCCGGTAGTCGGCCTGCGCGATCGCGGTAGCGCCGAAGGTGTTGGTCTCGATCAGGTCCGCGCCGGCAGCGAGGTAGCCGGCATGGATCTCGGCGATGACCTCGGGCCGCGTCAGCGACAGCAGCTCGTTGTTGCCCTTCACGTCGTGCGCGAAGTCGGCGAAGCGCCCGCCGCGGTAGTCGGCCTCGGTCAGCCTGTAGCGCTGGATCATCGTCCCCATCGCGCCGTCGAGCACGAGGATGCGCCGCGCGAGCAGCTCGCGAAGGCGGGTTTCGACGTCGGGGCGGGGAGCGGTCCGGGAGGAGGCCATGGCGGTCGTTCACAGAAGCAGAGCCTCGGGATGGTATATCGTCCGGCCTGCCGCCCCGCGGATCGCCCCGCCCGCCTTGACGCCGCCCCCCTCCGGATCGCCGTCCGACCGCCCCGAGCGTCCGCCCGTGCGCCGCGGCCCGTCGAAGGCGTCGTTTCCGCGCTTCATCGTGGTCGGCGGCACCTGCACGGTCGCCCAGTACGCGCTGCTCGCACTGATGATCGACGGCTTCGGCTGGTGGCCCACGCTGTCGTCCGCGATCGCCTATTCGATCGCGGTCAGCCTGAACTACGAGCTGTCGCGGCGCTTCACCTTCTTCGGACGTCCCCGCTCGTGGCGGGAGTACGGCCGCTTCGTGGCCGGCTCGCTGCTCGGGCTGTCGGTGAACACGGCGCTGTTCGAGCTCGGGATGCGCGCCGGGCTGCCGCACTACCTGATCGCCCAGACGGTCGCGACCGCGGCGGCGATGGGGGTGAACTTCTTCGTCTACCGGCACTGGACGTTCCGGGACTGAGCGTCGCGCCGGTGCCTGCGACGCCGCCGACCGCCACCTGACCGACTCCTGACCGACCCGTGACCCTCCGTGGACGCCGCGCGGCTCGGTCGGCGGCACCGGATCGCCCCTCTGTCGGCCCCGGGCCGACGCCCGACCGGTTGACCACCGAGGGAGACTCGCCCGCGACGCGACGGTATGCTGGCGCGCTTCGCGGTCCGCCGCGCCCGCCGCGGGCGCCAGGCCGACGACCGCCCCTCTCGCGTTTCGAGCTTCCGATGCCCACGACACCGCCCCTGCCGTCGATCCGACTCGCCGCCTGCGCGCTCTCGCTCGCCGCCCTCGCCGCCTGCGGCAAGCCCGAGCCGCCCAAGCCCGCCGCCCGCCCGCCCGCCGAGGTCCGCGTGATCGCGTCGCGCGCCGAGACGGTGCCGGTGATCCAGGAGCACGTCGGCCGGGTCGCCGCCTTCCGGTCGGTGGAAGTCCGTGCCCGCGTCGAAGGCATCCTGGAAAGGCGGCATTTCACCGAGGGCACCGAGGTCAAGCGCGGGCAGCTGCTCTACACGATCGACCCGACCCCCTACCAGACGGTGCTGAACGACGCGAAGGCGGAGTTCGCCCGCGCCGAGGCGAACCTCGCGAACGCCCGCTCGCGCGAGCAGCGCTACGCGCCGCTGGTCAGGGAGAACGCGATCAGCCGGCAGGACTACGACGACGCGGTCACCGCGGTGAAGCAGAACGAGGCGCTCGTGGCGAGCGCGCGCGGCGCGGTCGAGCGCGCGCAGATCAACCTCGGCTACACCCGCGTGACGGCCACCGAATCGGGCCGCATCGGCGCGACCCTGGTGCCCGAAGGGCGGCTGGTCGGCAAGGGCGAGGCCACGCACCTGACGACGATCGACCGCCTCGAGCCGGTCTACGTCAACTTCACGATGGCCGACCGCGACGCGCTTATTTTCAGGCGCGCGATGTCGACCGGCGAGATCCGCGAGGCCGACGGCGGCTCGCGGGCCCGCGTGTTCCTGCCCGACGGCACCGAGTACGACAGGCTCGGCAAGCTGGACTTCACCGAGTCCAAGGTCGATCCCAACACCGGCACGATCAGCCTGCGCGCGGTCATGCCGAACCCCGGCCAGAACCTGCTGCCCGGCATGTTCGTCCGCGTGGAGTTCATCTCGGCCAAGCGGCCGGACACGATCCTGGTGCCGCAGCAGGCGGTGGTGAAGACCCCGACCGGCCACATCGCCTGGGTCGTCGACAAGGACGGCAAGGCGATGCGTCGCGACCTGGTGGTCGGGGCCTGGCTGAAGGACGACTGGATCGTCGAGAAGGGCCTGGGCGCCGGCGAGACGGTGGTCGTCGACGGTCACCAGAAGCTGCAGCCGGGCGCGCAGGTCCGGCCGGTGGCGTGGACGCCGCCGGCGGCGCGCGCG
>JBJOKE010000041.1:0-31665 GCA_046046245.1 Pseudomonadota bacterium
AGCGAGCAGGACATGCTCACGAGTCTGCGGCATCGCGCCGTCCGGAGCGGCGACCACCAGCACGGCGCCATCCATCTGGGCGGCACCAGTAATCATGTTCTTGACGTAGTCGGCGTGGCCCGGACAATCAACGTGCGCATAGTGGCGATTGGCCGTTTCGTACTCAACGTGAGCTGTGGCAATAGTAATCCCGCGCGCTTTGGATTCGGGCGCTTTGTCGAGATCATCGACGCCTTTAATCTGCGCGCTCATGCCGTGCGCGGCGGCGACCTGCAAAATTGCGGCGGTCGTCGTGGTCTTGCCATGATCGACGTGGCCGATGGTGCCCACGTTCACGTGCGGCTTCGTACGCTCGAACTTGCCTTTTGCCATGGCGAGAGACTCCTGGTCGCTGGTCGCTGCGAGGGCCCGCCGGATCGCGGCGGGGCGTCGTCAATCACAAAGAATTCTTGGTGCCCATGGCGCGGATCGAACGCGCGACCTCTCCCTTACCAAGGGAGTGCTCTACCACTGAGCCACATGGGCAAGGGACCATTGGAGCGGGTGAAGGGAATCGAACCCTCGTCGTAAGCTTGGAAGGCTTCTGCTCTACCATTGAGCTACACCCGCCTGCCTGGCCGAGGACCCTCCCTCAGCCGCCTCAACAGCCCATACTTCCGAAGCCGAACTGCACTTGCTGCCTGTACTGCCGAACCGGGGACATCTGGTGGAGGAGGCTGGATTCGAACCAGCGTAGGCGTAAGCCAACAGATTTACAGTCTGCCCCCTTTAGCCACTCGGGCACCCCTCCAGGGAACCGCGAATTATTGCCACGCGCGGGCCTCTTGTCAATTCCCCCTCCCGGCCGGTGGCCGGCGGGATCGCCGCGAGGCTCCCGGAGCCGGGCTGGCACGCTTCCTGCCCCACTCGATCCCGTGCAGGCGCCCACGCGGCGCCCGGCACTGATCGAGCCATCCCCGAACGCATCAGGAAGCAAGGAGAGTCTGCATGGCACAGGAGAGCAAGTCCGGATCGGCCGGCACGTCGAACCGAGGGTTCGCCTCGATGGATCCCGCCCTCCAGCGGGAGATCGCGAGCAAGGGCGGGCGCAGCGTGCCGCCCGAGGAGCGCAGCTTCTCGAAGGACCGCGCACTGGCGGCCGAGGCCGGCCGCAAGGGCGGCGAGGCGAGCCACGGCGGACGCCGGGCCGACCGGGCCGCGCAGGGCGGCTCGGGGGACGGCGCCGGCACGGCGGGCGGCGACGGCAAGGGCGGCGCGCGCTGATCCGGCGCGGGCGGCGGGCGCAACCGGCTGCGCCCGCCCGCTCCGGTCCCGCCGCGACGGCAGGATCTGCGGCAAAGCCTGCCACCGCCGGTCGAAACCGCCCGGCCGCGTCGCCCGCCCGCCGCGCTCGATCCGCTATTGACCGACCGACCGGTCGGGAAATAAACTGGCGACCCGCCGTCCCCGACCGAGGTCGCCCGATGTACACCCAATCCCTCGACCTGCCGCAGGGTTCGCCCGCGGAGCCCCGCCCCGTGGACGCCTCGGCGTCCGACGCCGAGGCGCGGTTCGACGAGAAGATGGCGGCCGACCGCAAGATCGAGCCGCAGGACTGGATGCCCGAGGCCTACCGGCGCACGCTGGTCCGCCAGATCTCGCAGCACGCGCATTCCGAGGTGGTCGGCATGCTGCCCGAGGGCAACTGGGTCACCCGCGCGCCGAGCCTCAAGCGCAAGGCGATCCTCCTCGCGAAGATCCAGGACGAGGGCGGCCACGGGCTCTACCTGTACTCGGCGGCCGAGACGCTCGGCACCTCGCGCGACCAGATGATCGCGTCGCTGCATTCGGGCAAGGCCAAGTACTCGTCGATCTTCAACTACCCGACGCTGACCTGGGCCGACATGGGCGCGATCGGCTGGCTGGTCGACGGTGCGGCGATCATGAACCAGATCCCGCTGTGCCGCTGCTCGTACGGCCCCTACGCACGGGCGATGATCCGCATCTGCAAGGAGGAGTCGTTCCACCAGCGGCAGGGCTACGACATCATGCTCTCGCTCGCCCGCGGCACGCCCGCGCAGAAGGCGATGGCGCAGGACGCGCTGAACCGCTGGTGGTGGCCGGTCGTGATGATGTTCGGCCCGAGCGACGCCGACTCGATCCACTCCGCCCAGACGATGCACTGGGGCATCAAGCGGATCAGCAACGACGACCTGCGCCGCAAGTTCATCGACGCGACCGTCCCGCAGGCCGAGCTGCTCGGCCTGACGATCCCCGACCCCGACCTGAAGTGGAACGCCGAGCGCGGCCACTACGATCACGGTCCGATCGACTGGGACGAGTTCTGGCGCGTGGTCAACGGCAACGGCCCGTGCAACCGGGAGCGCCTCGGCGCGCGGGTGCGGGCGCACGAGAAGGGCGCGTGGGTCCGCGAGGCCGCGCTCGCGCACGCGGCGAAGCGGCGCGCCCGCGCCGAGCGCGCCGCGGCCTGACCGACCGATCGCATCACGCAGGCATCAGGGAGAACGACGATGAGCGAGAAGGAGCTTCCCCTCTGGGAGGTGTTCGTGCGCAGCAAGCAGGGCCTGGACCACAAGCACTGCGGCAGCCTGCACGCGGCCGACGCGCAGATGGCGCTGCGCATGGCGCGCGACGTCTACACGCGGCGGATGGAAGGGGTGAGCATCTGGGTCGTGCCCTCGGCCGCGATCACCGCGTCGGCCCCCGAGGACAAGGCCGTGGACTTCGATCCGGCGGCCGACAAGATCTACCGGCATCCGACGTTCTACGAGCTGCCGGACGAAGTGAAGCACATGTGATGGACACCCCTGACTTCCACATCAACTACCTCCTCCGCCTCGCCGACACCGCCCTCGTCCACGGCCAGCGCCTCGCCGAGTGGTGCGGTCACGGCCCGCTGCTCGAGGAGGACATCGCGCTCACCAACATCTCGCTCGACCTGATCGGCCAGGCGAGACTGCTGCTGGCGCATGCAGGCGCGCTCGAGGGGCGCGGTCGCGACGAGGATGCGCTCGCCTACTTCCGCGACGAGGCCGACTTCCGCAACTGGACGCTGGCGGAGCTGCCCAACGGCGAGGCCGCGCACGACGACTACGCGGTGACGGTCGCGCGCAACCTCCTGCTGTCGGCACTCGCGGTGCCGCTGTTCGAGACGCTGTGCGGCTCGGCCGACGTCACGCTCGCGCAGATCGCCGCGAAGTCGGTCAAGGAGGCGCGTGCCCACCTGCGCCACGCGTCCGAGTGGATGGTGCGCTTCGGCGACGGCACCGACGAATCGCACGCGCACGCCCAGGCGGCGCTCGACCGGCTCTGGCCGTACACCAACGAGCTGTGGGCGACCGACGAGGTCGAGCGCCGCGCCGCCGAGGCCGGCCTCGGGCCGGCGATCGCCACGCTGAAGCCCAGCTGGGACGCGACGATCGACGCGGTCCTCGCCGAGGCCACGCTGAAGCGCCCGGCCGACACGCCCTTCGTCTCCACCGGCAAGCACGGCGTGCACAGCGAGCACATGGGCTTCCTCCTGGCCGAGATGCAGACCCTGGCGCGCCAGCACCCCGGCGCGACGTGGTGAGGACGACCGACGCCGACCGGCTCGAGCGGGCACGCGCGTGCGCGGCGTCGGTGCCGGACCCGGAGATCCCGGTGGTCACGCTGGCGGACCTGGGCATCCTGCGCGACGTCCGCGACGAAGGCGGCCGCGTGGTGGTCGAGCTGACGCCGACCTACACCGGCTGTCCCGCCACGCAGGTCATCGCCGACGACGTGCGCCGCGCGCTCGCCGACGCGGGAGTGGCCGACGCGGAGGTCCGGACGGTGCTGTCGCCGCCGTGGACCACCGACTGGATCAGCGCCGACGGCCGCCGCAAGCTGCGCGAGTACGGCATCGCGCCACCGGGCGGGAACGCGCCGGCGGGCGGCGCGACCGTGCTGCGGTTCGTGCCGCGCGGCGCGGCGGGCACCGGCGTCGCCCGCCCCTTCGCCGCATCGGCCGCGGCCGATGCGGTCGCGCCGACGCCCGCCGTCGAATCGATCGCCTGCCCGCGCTGCGGCTCGACGGACGTCGAGCGGCTGTCCGAGTACGGCTCCACGCCGTGCAAGGCGCTCTGGCGCTGCGTTGCCTGTCGCGAACCCTTCGACTACTTCAAGCCCTACTGAGCCTCCGGAGCGAGCCATGGCCGTCCCGCAATTCCACCGGCTGACCATCCGCGACGTGCGGCCCGAGACCGCCGATGCGATCTCGGTCGCGTTCGACGTGCCGCCCGCGCTGCGCGATGCCTACCGCTTCCGCCACGGCCAGTTCCTGACGCTGCGCGAGACCCTCGACGGCGAGGACGTGCGGCGCTCGTACTCGGTCTGCGTCGGCGTGCCCGACTACGAGCGACGCGGCGAACTGCGCGTCGCGATCAAGCGCGTGGCCGGCGGCCGCTTCTCGAACTGGGCGGCCGGGGCGCTGAAGCCCGGCCGCGAGATCGACGTGATGACGCCCGACGGGCGCTTCACCACCGAACTCGATCCCGCGCGCGCGCGGCACTACGCGGGCTTCGCGGGCGGCTCGGGCATCACGCCGATGCTGTCGCTGATCGAGACGATCCTGTCGACCGAGCCGCGCAGCCGCTTCACGCTGGTCTACGGCAACCGCACGGTGTCGTCGATCATGTTCCTCGAGCGACTCGAGGAGCTCAAGAACACGTACATCGATCGGCTGCGCCTGGTCCATGTGCTGTCCGACGAGCCGCAGGAGGTCGAGCTGCTGTCGGGCCTGCTCGACGCGCCGCGCTGCCGGACGCTGCTCGCGACGCTGCTGGCCGACGACGCGATCGACGAGGCCTTCGTCTGCGGCCCCGCGCCGATGATGGACGCGGCCGAGACCGCGCTGCTCGAGGCGGGCGTGGCGCGCGAGCGGATCCACGTCGAGCGCTTCGGCACACCGGCGCCGTCGGGCGCCCCCAGGCCCGTGGCGGCCGATGCGCCCGCGGCGAAGGTGGTGATGATCGTCGACGGCAAGGAGCGCCACCTGCGGGTGCCCTTCGACGGTCAGGCGATCCTCGACGCGGGTCTCGCGGCCGGCGCGTCGCTGCCCTACGCGTGCAAGGGCGGCGTCTGCTGCACCTGCCGCGCGAAGGTGCTGGAGGGCGAGGTCCGGATGGACAAGAACTACACCCTCGAGCCGCACGAGGTGGCCCAGGGCTTCGTGCTGACCTGCCAGGCGCATCCGGTCAGCGAGCGGGTGGTCGTCAGCTACGACGAGCGCTGAGCCGGTGGCGCGACCGAAGGCCGCCGACTACGACGCGCAGCGCGACCACATCCTCGCGCTGGCCACGGCCGCGTTCGCCGAGCTCGGCTACCCGAGCGCGTCGATGGCGCAGCTCGCGCAGGCCTGCGGCACCTCGAAGGCCCGGCTCTACCACTACTTCCCGAGCAAGGAATCGCTGCTGTTCGAGTCGCTCGACCGCTACACGCGGCGGCTGCTCGAGCGGGTCGAGGCCGTGCGCGCCCGGGGACTGCCGCCGCGCGAGGAGCTGGCCGAGCTGGTCCGCACGCTGATGGTCGAGTACCGCGACTCGCGCGAGCGGCACGTCGCGCTGCTCAACGACGTGAAGTTCCTCGCACCCGGGCAGCGCGAGCAGGTGCGCGCGCAGCAGCGCGCGGTGGTCGACGCGGTGGCCGACACCCTGCAGCGTGTCGCACCGGGCCGCTTCGGGCCGGACGAGCGCAAGCCCGCCACCATGGCGCTGTTCGGCATGATCAACTTCACCTTCGCGTGGCTGCGGCCCGACGGACCGATGAGCCACGAGCGCTACGCCGAGCTGGTGATCGATCTGTGGGAGCGCGGCTACGGCGCGACCGCCTGACGCTCGCGCAGTCGCGCGCCGAAGGGCGACTCGATGATCCGCAGCTTCTGGCGCCCGCCGCGCGGGATCGCGTCGACCAGGCGCAGCTCGAGCTCGACGCCGTCACCGATCCGCGCGCGGACCTCGTCGACGAAGCGGCGGGCGCGTGCGTCGTCGTAGTCCGCATCGGGGATCGCGAGCAGCGTGACGTGGTCGAGCGCGTCCTGGCGGAACTGGCACTCCCTGAACGGCGGGGTCACGCGGTCCATCGCCCACTCGAGGTGGTTGATCGCGACGTACCGGCCCGAGGGCGTGACGATCATGTCCGCGTCCCGTCCGACCACGTCCTCGACCGCCGTGCCGTAGGGCCAGCGCGACGCCGACGACTGGTCCCGCGCGACGACCGCGTAGTCGCCGGTGCGGTAGCGGACGAGCAGGCCGGCTCGGTTGTTGAAGCCGGTCCCGACGATCTCGTGCAGCCCGGTGCCCTCGGCGTCGGGCACGAACTCGACCTGAGCGTAGTCGGGCACGACCGAGTAGCCGCCGTGCCCGAACTCCTGGAACAGCGCCACCGCCTCGGTCATCCCGTAGTGCGCGTGCGTGGGGCAGCCCAGGCCGGCCTCGACACGCCGGCGCAGGCCGGGCATCGGCCGCTCGGAGCCCAGGAACACGCCGCGCAGCGACAGCCGCCCGCGCAGCTCGGGCGTCGCCTCGACGACGGATGCGAGACGGTCGGCGAGCGACGCGTAGGTCAGCAGGAAGGCGATCCGGCGGTCGCGCAGCACCCTCGCGTAGCGCAGCAGCCGGACGTCGTCGAGGTCGAACGGCGACAGCCGGACCACGCGCGGCGGTTCCCAGGCGACGTCGCGGCGCGGCCGGTCGATCGAACCGGTGAAGAGCGCGAGCGGGTCCCGCGTGTACGACATGCCCCAGTGACCCCAGTACCGGTGGAAGAAGGCCCGCTCGAGCAGCACGCCGTCGAGCGTCGACGCCAGGCTGAACATCCGGCTGGTGCTGCCGCTGGTGTTGAGCGTCACCAGCGCATCGCGCCGGAGCGCGTCCGGCACGAGGGCGGCGGGGTCGGCGCGCAGCTCGTCCTTGGTCGTGAAGGGCAGGCGCGCGAGGTCGGACTCGTCCTGGATCTGGCTCGGCAACACGCCGTGCTCGGCCCATTTCCGACGGTAGAACGGCACGTGCCGGCCGCAGAACCGGATCGTCCCGAGCAGGCGTTCGGTCCGGAACGCGTGCATCTGCGCCGCGCTCCAGCCGCGCCGCGCGTCGAGCTCGCGGCCGAGCCGCAGCAGCGTCGGCAGGCGGGCCGCCGCCCGCAGCTTCGTCAGCAGGTCCATCGCCGGACCGCTCCCGCGCCGTGCCTCATCGCGCCGCGCCGGCGGCGTCGAGGCGCCGCCACACCCGCTGCGATGCCGCGAAGTACGCGAAGAACACCGCCACCAGCAGCCACAGCATCGCGTACTGCGGCACCCGCAGGATCCAGCCCGCCAGTCCCGCCAGGCCGAGCGCGACCGCGGTGACGTGCAGCGCCGCGACCGCGCGCCCCGGCGACAGCCCCAGCTCGAGCAGCAGGTGGTGCAGGTGGCGACGGTCGGGCGTCATCGGCGTCGTGCCCGCGAGGACGCGCCGCAGCATGCAGGCGAGCGTGTCGATCAGCGGGACCGCGACGAACCAGACCGCCGCGACCGGCGACAGGCCACGCTCGCCGAACGCCGCGCTCGCGTAGACCAGCAGCGCGCCCACCAGGAAGCCGATCGCCATGCTTCCGCCGTCGCCGAGGAACATCGAGGCGCGGCGGCGCCACGGCGTGCGCTGGTTGAACAGCAGGAAGGCCAGCATCGCACCGACCCCGATCGCCGCGACCTCGGCGGCCTCGGATGCGGCCGCGCGCGGCCCGGCGGCAGAGCCGGGCAGGTCCCCGGCGATCATCAGGAACGCGACGAGCGTGAAGCCCGCGGCGATGGCCGCGAGGCCTGCGGCCAGCCCGTCGAGGCCGTCGGCGAGGTTGATCGCGTTGGTGACGCCGACGATGCCGACGATGGTCAGCGGGATCGCCATCGCACCGAGCGGCAGGGGGAAGGGACCGAAGACGCCGTCGAGGCGGGTCAGCATCACGTCGCCGGTGAGCACGAACAGCAGCGTCGCGATGCACTGCGCGAGGAAGCGGTAGCGGGCGCGCAGCGGGAAGCGGTCGTCGATGAAGCCCACGACCGCGACCATCCCGGCGCCCGCCCAGAAGTGGACCGCGTGGACCGCGTCGGGCCGCACGAGCATCAGCGAGACGAACATGCTCACCGCGATCAGCAGGCCGCCGGCGAGCGGCACCGCGCCCTCGTGGCGCTTGCGCTCGGTGGGGCGGTCCATCCAGCCCATCTGACGGCACAGCACGATCATCGCGGGGGCGACGAGGACACCGGTGGCGAAGGCGGCGAGGGCGAGAACCGGACCGGATCCGGCCCAGGCCAGGGAGGTTGAGAACATCGGCTCTCCTGTCTGGAGCGACGGATCGTATTGACACATCCGGCGCACGAATGCGCCGAATGTCACGCGTCGGCCAAGATCGGCCATTCGGCGGTCGCGCCGCCGTCGATCGCCCCGATTCATCGCGCGTGACCGTGAAGTCCTACGCTGAACCCGCGCGGGTCGGCCGGCTACAGTCGGCGCACTCCTCGATCCGGCCGACACGGCCCGCTCCCACTCGGACACACTCGGGATGAACACACCGAAGCAGGGCTCGCGTTTCCACGCGTCGAACGCCGCCAACGATGGCGGCGTCGCACGCGGTCTCGCCCGCCTCGCGCTGCGATCGACGCCGCCGCTGATGGCGCACGCCCGCACGGTGCTGGCCCGCAAGACGCTGTTCGCCGGCGTCGCGGCCGCGACCTTCGTGCCGCTGGCGGCGTGGGTGCTGACGATGACCCCGATCTATCGCGCCACCTCGACCGTGCTGGTCGAGGCCGCGCGCGCGAAGGCGGTCGCGATCGACGAGGTCTACGGCGCGGCGACCGGCAACCGCGAGTACTTCCAGACGCAGGCGGAGTTCCTGAAGTCGCGCGACGTGGCCGCGCGCGTGGTCCGGGACCTGCGGCTCGACGAACATCCGGCCTTCGACCCGCGGCAGCGGGCTCCGGGCCTGGTCGCACGGGTGAAGGCGCTCGTGCCGGGCCTGCCCGCGCCACGCGTGCCGTCCGACGAGGAGGTCGAGGCACAGGCGGTCTCGCGCGTTCAGGCCGATCTCGACGTGTCGCCGGTGCGGATGAGCCAGCTGATCCAGGTGAGCTACGAGTCGCCCGACCCGACGCTCGCCCGCGACGTCGCGAACGCCACCGCCGAGGCCTACATCCGCGCCGAGCTCGACGCGCGGCTGCGCATGACGCAGACGGCGGTGAGCTGGCTGAACGGCCAGCTGGATTCGCTGCGCCAGAAGGTCGACGCGTCGGAGCGCAAGCTGCAGGCCTACCGCGACGCCACCGGCCTGGTCGGCAGCCGTACGGCCCCCGACGCGGGCAACGCGAGGCAGCTCGAGGAGGTGACCCAGCGGCTGGTGCAGGCGCGCATCGAGCGCTCGCAGCTCGAGCAGGTGGTCGGCCAGGTCGGGGCGGGCACGCCCGACCGCTTCGAGGTCCCGGCGGTGTTCAACAACGCGTCGGTGGCCCGCGCCCGAGAGGCCGAGGCGGTGGCCGAGCGCAAGCTGGCCGAGCTCAAGGACCGGGTGGGTCCCGCGCATCCGCAGTACGCGGCGGCGCAGTCCGAGCTCGAGGCCGCGCAGCGCGACACCCGGCGGCAGGCCGAGTCGGTCATCGCGAGCCTGCGCAAGGAGTTCCAGACCGCGCGGGCGACCGAGCAGGCGCTCGAGGCCTCGCTGTCGCGCTCGCGCGGCGCGATCCGCGACACGACGCGCAAGGAGGTCGAGCTCGAGGCCCTCGAGCGCGAGGCCGCGAGTGACCGGCAGCTCTACCAGACCTTCCTCGCACGGGTGAAGGAGACCTCGGCGACCTCGGATTTCCGCTCGCCGGTGGCGCGCGTGATCGACCCGGCGATCGTGCCCGGTACGCCGGTCCGCCCGGCGCGCATGCCGCTACTTGCGCTCTCGCTGCTGGTGAGCCTGGCGCTCGGCGCGGCCGCGGCGATCTACCGCGAGCGCAGCCGGATGGTGCTGAAGACGAGCGACGACGTCGAGCGGCTGCTGGACGTGCCGCTGCTCACCGCGATGCCGGTCGTGTCGGCGCCGGCGGCCTCGGCGGCGAAGGGCCTGGCCCGCGCCCGCGCGATGCTGCGCGAACCCGGCTACGGCGAGGCGGTCCGCACCGCCGTCACCGGCGTGCAGCTGGCGCTGGCCGACTTCCAGCACGCGGTCGTCGCGGTGACCTCGTCGGTGCCGGGCGAGGGCAAGTCGACCTTCGCGGTGGCGTTCGCGCTCGAGCAGTCGCGCACCCGGCGCGTGCTGCTGATCGATGCCGACCTGCGACGCCCGAGCATCGCCACCATGCTCGGCATGCCGGGCAAGCTGCCGGGCGTGCGCGAGCTGGTCCGCGGCCGCACCGTCGGCGAATGCATCCACCGGATCCCGGAGACGCAGCTCGACGTGCTGCCGTCGGCACGTCGCTCGCAGAACGCGCTCGACCTGCTCGCGCACCCGCGCTTCCCGCAGGCGCTGCGCGACCTGCGCCGCTACTACGACCTGATCGTCATCGACACGCCGCCGGTCGAGCTGTTCTCCGACGCGCTGCTGATCGCGCGCCAGTCCGACGGCATCGCCTACGTCGCCCGCGCCGCCGAGACCCCGGTCGCGATGGTCGAGCGCGGGCTCGCACGGCTGCGCGGCGCGGACGCGCCGCTGCTCGGCGTGGTGATGAACGCCCACGACTTCACCCGCGCCGGCCGCTACTACGGCGAGACCGCCGCGCAGGCCCAGTACGACTACGCCACGAGGGCCGCGGCGTGACCCTGTACACCCGGTGATGCAGGTCCTCGTGCCCTGGGCGGCGATCCTCGCCGCGTTCTCGTGCCTCGTCGTCGCGAACGCCGGGCCGGCGCGCCTCGCGTCCTGGTGGCCGGTCGCCGTGCTCTGCCTCGCGGGCGCGGCGCTGTTCGGCCGCTACGTGCTGACCCGGCTGCGCGACGAACCCCAGGCGCTGTTCTTCGACGGCTCGATCTACCTCGCGTTCGCGGCGTCGGTGTACTTCTGCGGCGGGCCGCTGATCTACGTGCTGGCCTCGGAGGAGGTGCGCGCCTACACGATGGCCGAACGGCCGGTCGATCCGCACACCGCGTTCTCGATCACCGCGATGAACCTGCTCGGCGCGATGCTCACGCTGCGCCTGTTCGGCGCGCTTCAATGGCGCCCGATCGCCGAGGCGGCCCGCTCCGCGTCTCACGAACTGGCCCGCGTGCCCGCGTCGCGGCTGCTCGCGGCGGTGGCGATCGCCGGTTTCTCGGCGAAGTTCCTGTCGGTCGTGCCCTACGAGGTGCTGCTGACCTCGCGGCCGGCGTCGGCGCCCGAGCGCGAACTCGCGCGGATGACCACGGTGGTGGTGATGGTGCTCTGGTCGCAGGTGGCGGCGCGCCGGCCGGGCGCGCTGCCGCTGGCGCTGCTGGCCGCCAGCGTCGAGATCGTCACCGCGGGGCTGATGTTCAACAAGACCGACCTGCTGGCCACCGTGATCGCCGCCACGCTGGGCGCCTTCATGGGCTGCCGCCGCCTCACGGTGCTGGTGATCGGCGGCGTGATCGGCGTGACGCTGTTCTCCTTCATCTCGCCGTACGTGACCTTCGGGCGCGACCGGCTCACCCACCTGAACCCCGGCGAGGGCCAGGCACCGGCGACCCTGTCCGAGCGCGCGCGGATCCTGCAGGAGTATTCGCGCTTCACGTCCGACGGCAGCTACCGGGTGCCCGGCGAGACCTGGCAGCGGCTCAACTACCTGCCCGACCAGGCCCACGCCATGCGTTTCTACGACCGCGGCAACGGCGGCACCGACGCCGCGTTGGTGAAGTGGCTGGTCGTGCCGCGGCTGCTGGTGCCGTCCAAGCCGGTGATGAGCACCGCGGGCGTCGACCTGCACGAGAAGATCGACGGGCACCGGTTTTCGTCGACCGGGATCGGCGTCTTCGTCGACGGGTACTACAACGCGGGCTGGATCGGGTTCTGCGTGGCGATCCTGATCGTCGGGTTCGCGCTGCGGCTGGTCTCCGAGATCGCCTGGGGCGTGCTCGAGGGCGAGTCGCTGCTGATGTACCCGCTGATGTTCGTCGCGGTGATGATGGGTCTGCGCATCGACGGCTGGCTGCTGGTCGACTACATCGGCCAGGCGATCGTCGCCGCCGGGCTGCTGGTCGGCTTCCTGGGGATCGCGTCGGTGCTGCGTCCGAGGCTCGCGCATGCGTGACCGCTTCGGCCCGTCGTCGGCGCTCTGGATCCCGCTGCTCGCCGGGGTCGAGGCAGTGCTCGGCCTAGTCGGCTTCCGCCTGGTCGGCGAGGCGCTCGGGCCGGCCGGCTACGGCGCGGGCATGCTCTGGTACGGCGTGGCGCTGGTCTTCGTCTCGACGCTCGCGGTGCCGGTGTCGCAGGCGGTGGCCCGCTTCACCCACGCCGCGGCGTTCCGCGAGCGTCCGGGCGAGCTGCTCGGCGCGTCGCTCGCGATCGTGGCCGGCTCGGTGCCGCTGGTCGCCGTCGGCGGCGCCATCGCGGGCCGGCTGATCGAGCACACCGGCTCCGACGCCGCAGCGGTCCACGTCGCGCTGCTCGTGCCGGCCTTCGTCGGCGAGGCGCTGCACGCGGTGGCCGCCGGCTGGCTGACCATCCAGCGCCGGTTCCGCAGCGCGTTCGTCGTCGCGGTGCTCGACAGCCTCACCCGCGTCACCCTCGTGCTGGTGCTGCACCGGGCGGGCTGCGCGCCCGAGATCGCGCTGCTCGGCGGCTACGCCGGCGGCGCGCTGACCGGCGCCGTGTTCGGCCTGTGGCGCGCCGCCGCCGGGGCCGCGCCCACGCGGCCGTCGCGGGCCTGCCTCGGGCAGATCGGCGCCTATGTCGCCCCGCTCGCCGCCAGCGGCGCGCTCGGATGGTCGGCCGCCAACGCCGACCGCTACATCGTCGGCCTGAAGGCGCCGCTGGCGACCGTCGGCGCCTACGTCGCCGGCGTCGCGCTCGGCGGCCGCTGCGCGCTGCTCGCCGGCTCGATGACCGAGACCTGGTTCCGGCCCGCCGTCTACGAGGCGATCGAGCACGGCGACGACGCCGCGCTGCGCCGCGCGCTCGTGCGCTGGGCGATGACACTGGCGGCGCTGCTCGCGGCCGGCAACCTGCTGCTCGCGCTGCTGATCGACCCGGTGATCACGGTGCTGTTCCCGGCCGAGTTCCGGGGATCGGCGCGCGAGGTGCTGCCGCTGGCCCTGCTGGGCTTCTCGATCCACGCGCTCGCCTTCGTGCCGGTCCGCGTGCTGTACGCGCTCGGGCGTACCGGCTGGGTCGGCGCGCTCGACGTGGGCACGACCGCCGCGCTGCTCGCCGGCCTGGCCACCGTGCCGGCCTCCTTCGGTCTGCCCGGCTTCGCCGGCTGCATCGTCGCGGCCAACGTGCTGCGCCTGGTCGTCGCGACCCTCGTCGCGCGCCGCTCGCTCGACCGGCGCGAGCCGGCGGGCGCGGCCGCGCCCGCCTGAGCCCGACATGTCGCCCGCGCTCCTCGCCCCGCTCGCCTTCGTCCTCGTGTCCCTCTATTCGGGGCGCGTGCTGCGTCAGCCCTTCGACGACGAGGTCTACACGCTGAACCTCGTCGACGGCGCGACGGTGGGCGAGATCTCGCGCGCGGCGGTCACCGGCCTGGACGTCCACCCGCTCGGCGCCTACGTGCCGTTCGCGCTGCTGCGCGCGCTCGGCCTGCCCGACTGGGGCCTGCACGCGGCGAGCCTCGTCGTCTCGGCCGCGGCCGCCGCGCTCGCCGCCGCGATCGTGATGCGGCTGGCCGAGCGGCTGCTAGGCCGGGCACCGTCGACGGCCGAAGGCACGCTGCTCGCGCTCGCGACGGGCCTCGCCCCGCTGCTCGTCGCGCAGGGCGACGTGCTGCGCTGGTACCCGCTGTTCGCGCTGCTGACGCTCGCCTCGGTGACGCTGCTGCTGCGCGGCGCGCACCGCACCGCCGGGCTGCTGCTCGGCGCGAGCGCGTCGGTCAACGTGATCGGCTTCGTCGACTTCGCCGCGATCGCGCTGGTCGTGGCGACCTGCCCGCGCGAGGGCGGCCTGCGCCGTGCGCTCGCGATGCTGCCTCCGTTCGCGGTGGCCGCGCTGCCGGGCGCGATCAACCTCGCGGTCGTGCTCCACAAGGGCATGGGCGCCGACAACCTGGTATCGCTGCCCAGGGCGGTCACGCTGATGGTCACCGGCTTCGTCGGCGGCCAGTCGCTCGGCCTCGTGCAGTCGGTGCCGGTGACCGTCGCGCTGGCCGCGCTCGTCGTGCTCGCACGCCGGCAGGCGTGGCGGGCGGTCGCCGGCGACTTCGCATGGCAGCTCGTCGCCGCGCTGTTCG
This sequence comes from Pseudomonadota bacterium, assembly GCA_046046245.1. Lineage (GTDB taxonomy): Bacteria > Pseudomonadota > Gammaproteobacteria > Burkholderiales > Burkholderiaceae_E > UBA4615. Next base: position 14,366 of record JBJOKE010000041.1, read on the forward strand.
CGGTGGCGGTGGCGCTCACCCTCGCAGGCCTGTGGAAGCCGCGCAGCGTGATGTACCTCGCGCCGCTGTTCGCGGGGATCCTCGCCGCGATGCTGCTCGCCGCGCGCGACCTGCGCCCCGCGACGCGGTCGGCCGCGATCGCGATGCTCGTGATGGTCCAGCTCGTCGCGCTGCCGAACCTGCGCGGCAACGACACGCCGTACAAGCGCAGCACCACGGTGCCGGTGGAGAACGTCCTCGGCCTGCTCGAGGCCAACGGCGCGCAGCACGCGTCGATCTGGTCGATCGACCCTGCGATCGCGCGGGCCGCGCGCGGCCGGCTGCCCCACGCCTGCGTCGCCGAGACGGACGAGCAGGCCGCACGCTGCCCGGAGACCGACCGCATCGTCCTCGTGATCGGGCATTCGTCGAGCGACGGCCTGCCCGAGGCCTTCGTCGAGCGCGCCGCGCGCCGCCTCGGTCCCGACGCCCGCCGCGTCGAGGTGCCGTTCGGCCTCGACGAGGAGGCGCCGCTGAAGTCCCGCCTGTCCGGCGTGCCGCTGTCGCGGTTCGTCACGCGGGTGCTGCTGCTCGAACGCGCGACCGACGGCGGCGCCGCCGGTAAGCGCCCGGTCTCCACCGAACCCGGGGAATGCGCCCAATGTGCGGCTTCGTAGGTCTGGCCGGCGGCGTCGACGCCGAAGCGCTGCGCGAGGCGCTCGACGCCATCCGGCATCGCGGGCCCGACGACAGCGGGCTGTTCGTCGACGCCGGGCGCGGCATCGCGCTCGGCCACGTCCGGCTGTCCATCCTCGATCCGACGCCGGCCGGCCACCAGCCGATGAGCGACGCGGACGGCATGGTCACGCTCGCCTACAACGGCGAGATCTACAACTTCATCGAGCTGCGCGGGACGCTGCGCGAGCGCGGCCACGTGTTCACCGGCGACTCCGACACCGAGGTGCTGCTGCGGCTCTACCTCGAGCACGGCGAGACGATGCTGCCGATGCTCAACGGCATCTTCGCGTTCGCGCTGTGGGACGCGCGGGACGGGTCGGTGCTGCTCGCCCGCGACGGCCTGGGCGTGAAGCCGCTGTACGTCGCCGAGACGCCGTCGGGCGTCGCCTTCGGCAGCGAGCTCAAGGGGGTCCGGCGGCTCGCGCGGCTGGAGACCGACCTCGACGCCGACGCGGTTCTGCGCTACCTCGGCTTCCTGCACGCCCCCGGCACCGGCACGCCGCTGCGCGCGATCACGCGGCTGGCCCCAGGCGAGAGCGTGCGCATCCGCGACGGCCGGATCGAGCGGCGCCACACCTGGTACACGCTGCCGCTGATGCGCCGCCAGGCCAGCGGTCTCGGCGCCGCCGAGGCGGTCGCCGAGACCGGACGCCTGCTGCGGCAGGCGGTGCGCCGGCAGCTGGTATCGGACGCACCGGTGGGCGCGTTCCTGTCGGGCGGGCTCGATTCGAGCTCGATCGTCGCGTTCGCGCGCGAGGCCCAGCCCGACATCCGGTGCTTCACCATCGACACCCGCGCGCTGCGCGATCCCGGCGCGCCCGACGACCTGCCCTACGCGGTCGCCGTCGCGAAGCACCTGGGTGTGAGTCTGGAGACGGTGGTCGTCGAGTCGTCGACGATGGCGGCCGATCTCGAGCGGATGATCTCGCAGCTCGACGAGCCGATCGCCGATCCGGCGGCGCTTCACGTCTTCCACATCAGCCGTGCCGCGCGGGAGCAGGGTATCAAGGTGCTGCTGTCGGGCGCGGGCGGCGACGACGTGTTCACCGGCTACCGCCGGCACCGCGCGCTCGGGCTCGAGCGCATGTGGACCTGGCTGCCTGCGACGCAGCGGCGCTGGCTGGCGTCGGCCGCGTCGAGCTTCGGGACGAGCACCGCGCTGTCGCGCCGGTTGGCCAAGCTCGCGACCTCGATGCCGCTGACGGGCGACGACCGTCTGGTCCAGTACTTCCTCTGGGACGACGCGACGCACCTGTCGAGCCTGCTGTCCGCGGACTTCCGCGCGCGGGTCTCCGAGACGGCGCTGCGCGGTCCGATGCTCGACTACCTCCGCGGCTTCGACCGGCCCGCCGAGCCGCTCGAGCGGATGCTCGCGCTCGAGCAGCGCTTCTTCCTCGCCGACCACAACCTGCTCTACACCGACCGGATGTCGATGGCCGCCGGCGTCGAGGTGCGCGTGCCCTTCCTCGACCCGGACCTGATGGAGTTCGCCGCAGGCCTGTCGATGCGGCTGCTGCAGCACGGCCGCACCGGCAAGTGGGTGCTGAAGGAGGCGATGACGCCGTTCCTGCCGTCCGACGTGGTCCACCGTCCGAAGACCGGCTTCGGCGCGCCGCTGCGCCGCTGGATGCGCGAGGATCTGCGCGAGATGGCCGCCGACCTGCTGTCCGAGCCCAGCGTCCGCTCGCGCGGTATCTTCGACCCCGCCACCACCCGCCGGATGTTCCAGGAGCTCGACGCGGGCACCCGGGACACCGCCTACACGCTGTTCTCGATGCTGTGCATCGAGCTCTGGTGCCGCCGCTTCGTCGACCGATGACACCGACCGATCGCCCCCTGCGCCCCGCGCCCGCCGCCACGTCCGAGCCGCAGTTCATCGACGCCCCACCGCGCGTGCTGCTGCTCACCGACTACTTCTGGCCGGCGAAGTACACCGGCGGCCCGGTCCGCGTGCTGACCAACACCGTGCGGGCGCTCGGCGACCGGATGCGGTTCCGCGTGCTGGCGAGCCACGCCGACGACGGCCCGAACCCGGCGATGGACGCGCTGCCGGCCGCGCGCTGGACGCGCTTCGGGCGGGCGCGCGCGATGTACGTGCCGAGCACGGTCCGCGGCGCGCTGCTGGTCGCGCGGACCTGCATGCGGGCGCGCGGCGACGTGATCTACCTGAACAGCATCTTCAGCCGTCCCTACTCGATGCTGCCGCTGCTGCTGAACCGCCTCGGCCTGCTGCGCGGGTCGGCGGTGGTGGTCGCGCCGCGCGGCGAGTTCGGCGCGGCGGCGCTGGCGATCAAGCCGCGGCGCAAGCGGGTCTACCTCGCGCTCGCGCGCGCGCTCGGGCTCTTCGAGGGCGTGCGCTTCCAGGTCACCTGCGACGGCGAGCGCGACGACCTCGCGCGCGTGCTGGGCGTGCACGCCGACCCGTCGTCGCTGGTGCCCGACCTCGGCCTGCTGCCCGACGGCGACGCCGGGCCACGCGAGGGCGAGGACGGCGACGGCGCGCTGCGCGTGGTCTTCCTCGGCCGGATCGCGCGGATCAAGGGGCTGGCCGACGCGCTCGCCGCGCTCCGCGAGGTCCGGGCCCGGGTCGACTTCGACATCCACGGGCCGGTGAGCGAGCCCGACCACTGGCGCGACTGCGAGGCGGCGATCGGCCGGCTACCGCCGAACGTGCGCGTTCGCTGGCACGGGCCCTGCGATCCGGCCGACGTGCATGCGCTGCTGCGCCGCTACGACCTCTTCTACTGCCCGACCCACGGCGAGAACTTCGGCCACGCGATCTTCGAGGCGCTGGGCAACGGGGTGCCGGTGCTGATCTCGGACCGCACCCCCTGGACCGGGGTCGGCGAGGCCGGCGCGGGCTGGGCGATCGATCCGTCCGACCACGCGGCGCAGGCGGCGGCCATCGAGCGGCTGGCCGCGACGCCGCCCACCGAGCGGCTCGCCGCACGGCTCGCGGCGCGGGCCTTCGCGCGCGAGTCGGTCGAGCGCTCGGGCGCGGCGCAGGCGCTCTTCGCGCTGCTGAGCTCGGTGCGGGAGGCCGCCCCTTCACCGCGGCCGACGGCCCGACGGGTGACGGCGTGAGCGCGTTGCCGAACCGCCCCGCGCGGGGGATCGCGTCGGTGGCGCGCGTCGCGCTGGTCGTCCAGGGGCTGGGCGAGACCGGCGGCGTCGACTCGGTCGCGCGCTTCCTGCTCGGGCAGATCAACCGATCGGCCGGCTACCGCTGCACGCTCGCGGTCGGTCTGCCGATGTCGTCGCGTTCGCCGTCGTCGGTGCGGCTCGCGTCGCCGCGCAGCTGGGCGCTGTCGCCGGGCACCCGCGAGACCGAGTGGTGCGGCGTGCCTGCGGTGGAGATCGGCGCGATGGCCTCCGAGCTCGAGTTCCAGCGCTACCGACCGCGCCCGGCGGTGGCGCGCGTGCTGCGCGACGTGGACATCGTGCAGGTCGTCTGCGGGTCGCCCGCGCCCGGCTACGCGCTGCGCGGCTGCAGCAAGCCGGTCGTGCTGCAGGTGGCGACCACGGTCGCGGCCGAGCGCGTGGCCGCGCTGCGCGCGGACACCGGGCCGCGCCGCGCGTGGAACCGCGCGATGACCGCGCTCACCGGCCGCCTCGAGCGCGCCGCGATCGCGGTCGCCGACGCGGTGATGGTCGAGAACCCGCGGATGCTCGAGTTCGCTCGGACCGTCGAGCCCGACCCGGCGCGCATCGTCGAGTACGGCGTGCCGGGCGTCGACGTCTCGGTCTTCCGGCCCCACGACGACCCGGGCCGCCGCTTCGACGCGGCGCCCTACGTGCTCGGCGTCGGCCGGTTCGCCGATCCGCGCAAGAACGCGTCGATGCTGCTGCGGGGCGTGGCCGAGGCGCGGCGCCTCACCGGCACGGACCTCAGGCTGGTGCTGGCCGGATCGACGGCGCCGGGCGAGGCCTTCCTCGAGGCCGCCCGCGGGCTCGGCATGGCCGACGCGATCACCGTGCACGTCGCGCCGTCGCAGGCGCAGCTGGCCGCGCTCTACCGCGATGCGAGCTGCTTCGCGCTGAGCTCGGACGAGGAGGGCTTCGGCATCGTGGTGACCGAGGCGATGGCCTCGGGCGTACCGGTGGTCGCGACCCGCTGCGGCGGGCCCGAGGGCATCGTCGAGGACGGCGTGGACGGCTTCCTCGTCGACGTCGGCGACGCCGCGACGCTGGGCGCACGGATCGCCATGCTGACGACCGACCGCGAGCGCAACGCGGCGATGGGCCGCGCGGCCCGTCGGACGGTGCTCGCGCGGTTCTCCAACGAGGCCGCGTTCGCGTCGTTCGAGCGCGTCTACGACCGCCTGCTCGGCCGCGCCGGCGGCCGGTCGGCCTGAGCGCGGGGGACCCGGCCATGCGGCAGGCGGCATGCGTCGCATCGGTCGCGTCCGTCGCGGTCGCGACGGCCCTCGTCGTCCTCGCGGTCGCGGGCGCGTCCGTCGCGAACGCGGCATCCGCCGCCTCCGCGGCTCAGGCATCCGCCGCGCCCGCATCCGCCGCCGCGCGCGCCGCCGCCGACGACGCGGCCCGCCCGCGCCACGCCGAGCTCGCCGACCTGCAGCGCGGCCTGCGCACCGCCGAGACGTTCGACGGCCCGTTCGCGCACTGGATCGACGCGCGTCGCGACCACGGCGCGCGCGGTGACGGCCAGGCCGACGACACCGCCGCGCTGCAGCGCGCGCTCGACGCGCTCGGCACCGACGCGACTCGCACCACGCTCTACCTGCCCGCCGGCCGCTACCGGATCACGCGCACGCTGAACCTGGGTGAGCGGCGCGGCGTGCGGATCGTGGGCGAGCATCCCGAGACCACGTCGATCGACTGGGACGGCCGGGCCGGGGGCACGCTGCTCGACGTCCGCGGCGTCTCCTACTCCGCGGTCGGCCGGCTCACGCTCGACGGTCGCGCCCGCGCGGGCACCCTGCTCTACCTGTCCTACAACCGCGCCCGCACGCAGGAGTTCTTCCCGACCCACCTCGAGTTCACCGACCTGCGGCTGCGCGACGCGGACTTCTGCATGCGGGCCGGCCGGATGAAGGGCGGCGTCGCCGAGGCGGTGGTGCGGCGGGCCCACTTCCTCGACTGCCGTCAGGCGGGCGTGTCGATCCAGGACTGGAACTCGCTGAACTGGTGGATCTGGGACGCCTACTTCGAGCGCAACGGCCACGGCGTGACCAACACCTTCGGACGCGACGCGTCATCCGGCGCCGGCGCCGGCAACTTCCATGTGCACCGCAGCGTCTTCGTCGCCTCGCGCGAGGCCGACGTGTCGATCTGGAACACGCAGGCCTTCTCGGTCAACGACAGCCTGTCGCACGGCTCGAAGCACTTCCTGCGGGCCTACGGCCCGATCTCGTCGCCGGCGCAGCAGCTGCTGCTGCGCAACCACGTCGACGCGACGCTCGCCGATCCGGTGGTGGTCGAGAACCCGGGCCCGCTGGTGCTGCTCGACAACGTGTTCCGTACCCGCGACGACCAGCGGATCGTGCTCGCGGGCTCCGCGCCCGGCGACCTAGTGTCGGTGGGCAACCGGTTCGCCGCGGCGCGGCCCTGGGGTCCGTCGGCGCCCGGCAGGGCGGTGTCGGTCGTGTCGGTCGACGACGCGTTCGGCGTCGTGCTGCCGGCCATGCCCGTCTCCGGCCGCCCCGCGTTCGCCGCACACGGCGGCCGGCGGATCGTCGAGTTCGCCACGCCGGTGACGTCGGCCTCGATCGCCGCGGCGCTGCGGCGCCTGGCCGAGCCGGGTTCGCCGCCGACGGTGCTGGTCGTGCCGCCCGGCGTGCATCCGATCACCGAGACCGTGCGCATCGGGCCCGGGTCCGACGTCCGGATCGCGGGCGCGGGCTTCATGATCCCTGGCGCGTCGTCGACGCTGCGTTGGGTCGGGGCCAGACCCGCGCCGGTGATCGAGATCGCCGGTCCGGCACGCGTGTCGATCGAGTCGCTCGACGTGATCGGCGGCGACGGCTCCGGCGACGGGATCCGCGTGCGCGGCATCGACCAGCCGGGGTCGCTGGTGCGCCTCGACCAGGCGGCGGTGGCGGAGATGCAGCGCTCGCGCGACGCGAACGTCCGCATCGAGGGGCTGCGTCACGCGACGGTCGAGGGCCATCCGCTCTATCACGTCGACAACCCGTCGAACGACAGCCTGCGCGTGACCGGCACCGGTCCCGCGTCGCCGGGCGTGCGGCTGTTCGGCGCGCTGACCCTCGAGAACGGCAACAGCTACGCGATACGGTCGGGGGCGCGGGTGCTGGTCACCGGCTCGTGGTACGAGGGACCGACGCAGCAGTTCGTCCGGCTCGAGGGCGCGGGGTCGTTCACGATGGCGGCCTCGCACGTCGCGCCCGAGGACGACACCGGCGAGCGCGAGCGCGACAGCGCGACCCATCCGGCGGTCGAGTTCGGCGACTTCGCAGGGCGGGTCGGCCTGGTGTCGCTGCGGACCGTGGGGACGGTGGGCGGCGCGGGCTCGCCCGCGCTGGACGCCGGCCTGATCGGCATCCTGATCGCGACCTCGCGGGCGGAGCCGCTGCGGGTCGGCCGCAGCGCGTCGCTGCTGAACGTCGCGGGCCGCACCAGCGGCACGGGCGCGCTGTCGGTCGACCGGCGGATGCCGAGCGCCGGTCCGGTCGATGCGGACGCGCTTCGCCGCGTGCTCGCCGACCTGCGCGAGGCGCGACCCGTCTACCTGCCCGAGGCCGCCGCCGCGGGCGCGCGCTCGCTGGTCACGCTGCGCCGCGTGTCGGTGCGCGACATGCGGGGCGCGGGGCTCGTCATCGACGGACGTTGACACCAAGCGAGGCCCGGCGTGCGATAAGTCGCGTCGGGATCGTGTCGGCGCCGGTACCGTCGGCGGCACCATGAAGCAAGTCCTGCAGAGCCTCAAGGACGGCCGCACCCGGCTGGCCGACGTTCCCGTGCCGCGCGCGGCCGCGGGCCAGGTGCTGATCCGCACCAGCGTCTCGCTGGTGTCCGCCGGCACCGAACGGATGCTCGTCGACTTCGGTCGGGCGGGCTGGGTCGGCAAGGCGCGACAGCAGCCGGACAAGGTCCGCGCGGTGCTCGAGAAGATCCGCACCGACGGCTTGGCGACCACGCTCGACGCGGTCCGCTCGAAGCTCGACCAGCCGCTGGCGCTCGGCTACTGCAACGTCGGCCGCGTCGTCGAGACCGGCCGCGGCGTGACCGGCCTGCAACCGGGCGACCGCGTGGTCAGCAACGGCAAGCACGCGGAATGGGTCGGCGTGCCGCGCAACCTGTGCGCGCGCGTGCCCGACGCGGTCACCGACGAGCGCGCGGCCTTCACCGTGCTCGGCGCGATCGGGCTGCAGGGCGTGCGCCTCGCGGCGCCGACGCTCGGCGAATGCGTGGTGGTGATCGGCCTCGGTCTGATCGGCCTGATGACCGTGCAGCTGCTGCGCGCCCAGGGGTGCCGGGTGCTCGGGGTGGATCTCGACGCGTCCCGCCTCGCGATGGCCCGCTCGTTCGGCGCCGAGACCGTCGACGGCGCGGAATCCGACGCGGTGCTGTCGGCCACGCACGCGTTCTCGCGCGGCCGCGGCGTCGACGCCGTGCTGATCACCGCGTCGACCCGCGGCAGCGAGCCGGTCAGCCAGGCGGCACGGATGTCGCGCAAGCGCGGCCGCATCGTGCTGGTCGGCGTCACGGGCCTCGAGCTGTCGCGCGCCGACTTCTACGAGAAGGAGCTCAGCTTCCAGGTGAGCTGCTCCTACGGTCCGGGCCGCTACGACCCCGCGTACGAGGAAGGCGGCCACGACTACCCGGTGGGCTTCGTGCGCTGGACCGAGCAGCGCAACTTCGAGGCGGTGCTCGACATGCTGGCCGACCGCCGGCTCGACGTCGATCCGCTGATCTCGCACCGCTTCGAGCTCGACCGCGCCGAGGAGGCCTACGCGCTGCTGTCCTCGGGCGCGCCGTCGATGGGCATCCTGCTCGGCTACCCCGAGCCGCCCCAGGGCCTCGCGCCGCCGACCGAGGCCGCGCGGCGCATCGCGCTGGCGCCGACGCCGCGGGCGGCGGGCGGCGCGGTCCGCGTCGCGTTCCTCGGCGCGGGCAACTACGCCGGCCGGGTGCTGATGCCCGCGTTCCGCGCGGCCGGCACCGACCTGCGCACGGTGGTGAGCGGCGGCGGCGTGAGCGCCGTGCACCACGGCGAGCGCCAGGGCTTCTCGACCGCTTCGACCGACCCGCTCGCCGCGCTCGACGACCCGCAGGTCGACGCGGTGGTGGTGGCGACGCGCCACGACGCCCACGCCGCGCAGGTGCTCGCCGCGCTGCAGGCCGGCAAGCACGTGTTCTGCGAGAAGCCGCTGTGCCTGACCGACGACGAGCTCGGGCGGATCGAGGCCGAGGCCGCGCGCCGACCCGCGCAGCGGGTGATGGTCGGCTTCAACCGCCGCTTCGCGCCGCACGTGCAGCGGATGAAGGCGCTGCTCGACCCGGTGCCCGAGCCGCGCTGCTTCGTGATGACGGTGAACGCCGGCGCGATCCCGGCCGAGCACTGGACCCAGGACCGCGAGGTCGGCGGCGGCCGCATCGCCGGCGAGGCCTGCCACTTCATCGACCTGCTGCGTCACCTCGCGGGCGCGCCGATCGTCCGCTGGCAGGCGACGAGCGTGGGCCGCCATCCGGCGTTCGCGACGACCGACGACAAGGCGACGATCACGCTCGAATTCGGCGACGGCTCGATGGGCACGATCCACTACCTCGGCAACGGCGACAAGGGCTTCCCCAAGGAGCGGCTCGAGGTGTTCTGCGGCGGCCGCGTGCTGCAGCTCGACAACTTCCGCGTGCTGCGCGGCTGGGGCTGGAACGGGTTCCGCCGGATGGCTCTGTGGCGGCAGGACAAGGGCCAGGCGGCCTGTTCGCGCGCCTTCGTCGAGGCGCTCGCGCGCGGCGGCGAGGCGCCGATCCCGTTCGCCGAGATCGTGGAGGTCACGCGGGTGACGAACGCCGTCGCCGCCCGCCTGGAGGCAGCTCGATGATCGTCGACATCGTGGCCGGCGCCCGGCCGAACTTCGTGAAGATCGCCGCGATCCTGGCCGAGATGGCCCGCCGCCGCGAACAGGGCGGCCCGCTGCGTCCGCGGCTGGTCCATACCGGCCAGCACTACGACGCGCGGATGTCGGGTTCGTTCTTCGAGCAGCTCGGCCTGCCCGACCCCGACGTCAACCTCGAGGCCGGCTCGGGCACGCAGGCCGAGCAGGCCGCGGCGATCATGGTCCGCTACGAGCGGCTGCTGCTCGAGCGGCGCAGCGCGATGTGCGTCGTGGTCGGCGACGTCACCTCGACGATGGCCTGCGCGATCGCGGCCCGCAAGCTCGGCGTGCCGGTCGCGCACGTCGAGGCCGGCATCCGGTCGGGCGACCGGACGATGCCCGAGGAGATCAACCGGCTGGTGACCGATTCGATCTCCGACTGGTTCTTCACCACCAGCGAGACCGCGAACGAGACCCTGCGCCGCGAGGGCGCCCCGCCGGAGCGTATCCACTTCGTCGGCAACACGATGATCGACACGCTGCTGGCGAACCTCGACCGCTCGCGCCCCGCCGCGTTCTGGGACCCGCTCGCGCTGCAACCGGGCGGGTACGTGGTCACCACGCTGCACCGTCCGTCGAACGTCGACGACCCGGCGAACCTGATGCGGATGCTGCGCGCGATCGCCGACGCGACGCGCGGCCGGACCGTGGTGTTCCCGGTGCATCCGCGGACCGCGCGCTCGCTGCAGGCGCTCGGGCCCCTGCCGGACACGGTCCGGCCGGTCGAGCCCCAGCCCTACCTGGAATTCGTCCACCTGATCCGGCACGCGCTCGCGGTGGTCACCGATTCCGGCGGCGTGACCGAGGAGACGACGGTGCTCGGCGTGCCCTGCATGACGCTGCGCGACACCACCGAACGGCCCGAGACCGTCACGATCGGGACGAACGCGCTGCTGGGCACCGACCCGGCGGCGATCCGCCCCGCGATGGACCGGCTCTTCGAGGGCCGGTGGCCGCGCGGCGGCGTGCCCCCGCTGTGGGACGGCCGGAGCGGCGCGCGGATCGTCGCGGCGCTCGAGACGGTGCTCTGGCCGCCGCGCCGCTCGAGGCGGTCCGCCGCGGCGCGGATGCCGATGACCACGCCGTGACCGCCTGGGTCGGCACGGCGCAGCGCTACTGGCACACGCTGCGCCACCTGCGTCCGGTGCAGTTCCACGCGCGCGCGCGCCACCGCTGGCTGCGCCCGCGCGTCGACCCCGCGCCGCCGCCGGTGCCGCGGGGCGGCGTCGCGCCGGTGCGGCCCTGGGCTCGGCGCGAGCCCTCGATGACCGGGCCCGACGCGTTCGTGTTCCTCGGCGTGCCGGGCCGCCTGTCGGAACACGGCTGGACCGGCGAGGCGCGCGAGCTGCTCTGGCGCTACAACCAGCACTATTTCGACGACCTGAACGCCCGCGACGCCGCGTCCCGGTCGGACTGGCACGACGCGCTGATCGGCCGCTGGATCGCCGACAACCCGCCGGCGGCCGGCCCCGGCTGGGATCCGTATCCGACCTCGCTGCGGATCGTGAACTGGATCAAGCGGGCCCGCGCCGGACGGCCGCTCGACGACGCGGCGACCCACAGCCTCGCGGTGCAGGCGCGCTGGCTGTCGGGCCGCATCGAGCACCACCTGCTCGGCAACCACCTCTTCGCCAACGCGAAGGCGCTGGCGTTCGCCGGCCTGCACTTCGGCGGCGCCGAGGGCGACCGCTGGTTCGACGCGGGCATGCGGCTCGTGCTGCGCGAGCTCGACGAGCAGGTGCTGGCCGACGGCGGGCATTTCGAGCGCAGCCCGATGTACCACGCGCTCGCGCTCGAGGACGTGCTCGACCTGATCAACCTGGCGGGCGCATGCCGCCGGGCGCTGACGGCGGAGCGGGCGGCGACGATGGCCGCCCTGCCGGCGGTCGCGCGGTCGATGCTGCGCTGGCTGCGGACGATGTGCCATCCCGACGGCGAGATCGCCTTCTTCAACGACGCGGCGATCGGCATCGCGCCGTCGCCCGACGAGCTCGCGGCCTATGCCGCGCGCGTGCTCGGCACCGACGCGGCGGACGACACGGCACATGCGCCGGCAGCCGCGCGCCGGCCCTCGGCGACCGCGCTCGCCGAGAGCGGCTACGTCCGCGTCGACGCGCCCGGTGCGGCGCTCCTCATCGACGTCGCGCCGGTCGGTCCCGACTACCTGCCCGGCCACGCCCACGCCGACACGCTGAGCTTCGAGCTGTCGCTCGCCGGCCGGCGAGTGATCGTGAACTCGGGCACCTCGTGCTACGGCAGCGGGCCCGAGCGGCTGCGCCAGCGGGGCACGGCCGCGCACAGCACCGTCGTCGTCGCGGACGCCGACTCCTCGGAGGTCTGGGGTGGGTTCCGCGTCGCGCGGCGCGCGCGGCCGCATGGCGTGTCGGCTACGCAGAGGGACGACGCCGTAGTCGTCGCCGGCTCGCACGACGGCTACCGTCGGCTGCCCGGCCGTCCGACCCACACGCGGACCTGGACCGTCGGCGCCGGCTCGCTGCGCATCGACGACGCGGTCGACCGGCCCGAGCTGCCCGCGGTCGCCCGGTTCCACCTGCATCCGGACGTGGTGCTCGAGCACGGCGAGGATGCGGGCACCGGCACCGGCGTGCTGCCCGACGGCCGGCGCTTCGCGTGGTCGGTCGGGCACGGTCGCGCCGCCGTCGAGGCGTCGAGCTGGCATCCGCGCTTCGGTCGGAGCGTGCCGAGCCGCTGCCTGACGGTGACGCTGGTCGACGGCCGCTCGTCGCTGTCGCTGCGCTGGGGCGAAGACGGCGGCGGGGACACACGCGACGCGTGATGCTCGCCGGACCCGCGCCCAGCGCGCCGGGGCCGGTATCCGCTCCATCATCCACGCCATCCGCGCGGCGTTGCTGTGTCCGCCGCGCATTGCACCGCATGCAGTGTGTCGCCGAGCGCGCCCTTCAACCGGCAGCGCCCCACCGTGGATCGCTCGTCAGGTGTTCGATCACCGGTTCGATCGCCTGGCGACGCTTGAGCGTCCCGACCTCGCGTTCACTCACGCGCGTCTTCTCGCAGCGATGCTTGATTTCGATCTCGGGGTTCTCGTCCTCGACTCCGTGCCAGCCGAGGTCGACCCACGCCGTCCTCGGCTTGGCTCCGGTGCCACGCATCTGGATCGTCGCCTTGCTCGATCTACTCGATTTGCTCGGCCAGCGCGTGCGCGTCGTACGGTTCGCCGTCGGAGGCGCGCGCCCCACGATCAGGCTGCCGCGCGGCGTCGTGGCGATGCCCGCCTTCGAGCCGAACTCGTACGGCGTTCTCGCCTTGCCCGTTTCGATGCACGGCACCCCGGATGACCGATCCCCGCCCGGCTCATGCCGTCCGGTCCAGCCGATACCGTACTGCATTGACGAAGTCGCACGTCCTGGCGTCCAGCGAGTAGTGTGGAACCGCACGGCGGTGTGCTCGCTCGGCGTAGGCGCGCCGCGACGCTTCATCCGGCAGGAAGCGGATGATCAGTTGCGCCAACTCCTCGGGTGAGTCCCACGTCGGAACCTCATGTTCCGGCGAATAGATCTGCTCGACATACTGGGTTCGTCGGTGCAGGAAGAAGCAGTACGCGGCGGCAAGTTCATAGGTGCGGGTCGAATCAACGTCCCCTTCGTGACGCGCGCCTCTCCACATGTATTCACGCTGAACCGGAGCAATGACGATCTTGGCCGATCGAATCGTGTCGACGTAGGCGACCCCTGTGGCGGCTTCGGAGACGGTGCAATTGCGCGGAAGGCGCGCCGCGGCATCAGCCCATCCGTGTCCGACGAGCGTGATCGCTATTCCCGCTCCGGCAAGCAACTCCGCAGTCCGGCGAATCAGGATTTCGTATTCCGTGCGCCACGTGGCGGCAAGCAGAACATCAACCGGCTGGGCTGCGGGCGGGGTGGGGCGAACATGCAGGGCCGGGTCGAAGCCATGGGGAATGCAAATGCATTCGTTTGTGTACCCGAACTTGCTAGCCCAGTGCTCTAGATGCAACGGCTTGGTTGAAGCGATCAATCGATAGTGCGCGACTGATCGCGCCAACTCACGACCGTGTACCACGGGCGATGCATCGGGAAACAGATTGACCGTGAATATCCCCTGGCGGTTGATCGCCTGCACCGTTCGCGCCGCCAGCGACCACCCTTTATAGGCAACAAACACGTCGGGACGGAAGTTTGCCGCTTGAGCCATGATTTCAGCGGAAACCTCGCGAGCCAGGACGGGCCTCAGCAGTCGCACTGACAGCCTGGCGACGAGGCTGCGATAGGACGGGCGAAAGATGTCTTCCGGAATGTCCTGCACATCTACGCCAGGAACTTTGCTCAACGATTCCCGGAATGCCCGTGCACTCGAGCCGTTCCACGATTCACCCAGATACAGCACCCTCATTCTTGCAATACACCTTGGATCCGCTTCGCTTCTACGGCTTCAACCCCGCGACATGACCTCTGCCGCGCGGGCAGTTCGTCAGCCCGGCATTCGGGGCAGCTTTTCGCCCCTGCGCTGACCTGGAACGGCCTCCTCACACTCCGATGACTCCCCCCATCGTCCTCGAGGCAGTCCGCTGCACGCATGGATGCACGCACTCGCCATCGGGTTCATGGACGGCACGGATCCGCTTCATCGGAAATTCATTCCTGGGTGCTCCGTGCATATCTCCCGCCAACCTCCGCAACCGATGCGGCCAGGAGTACGTTCATCACGTCAACGCACGACACGACCAAGGCGCCCAAGAGGTGGGCTTCGGTGCGGCAGTATACATATCGGGCATGCGCCCATATGCCATGGGAAGCAACCGGATCATCCGTGACTCCTGCAAGGGCCATTCGGGCAGCAACCATTGCGGCGAACAGCGCGCCGCATGGGGCAACACCCGGCATCCCGAAGTCCGCATATCCGACAACCGCCCAAGACACCGCGTCCTCGGCCAGCCGCAGGTTGAGCTTTTCTTGAATGCCACGAGGCGGGTGCCCGCGTGGGCCCCCAACTCATGCGCCGAAACCGTGCTCTGCCTCGTGCGCCTTGCCACGCGGCGGGCGAACTGCCGCGCCAACGCCGCCGCGATCTCCTGCCAGTGCGTGCGCGACCCCTGCACCTCCAGCGGGTGGCGAAGATCGATCATCTGATCGATGCGACCACGGAAGAAATCGGCGGTGGCGCTCATCGCAGGACGTATCGATGCCGTCGTGAGATCCGTCACGCGGCGGCGTGAAAGCGCTCCCTAGACTGCCCCGACGACCGGAACACTCCGGCACGACGCCGTGCGCGACGGCGAGCCACCGCTCTCGGGGGCGAGACGATGCACATCCTTTTCCTGACCGACAACTTCCCGCCCGAAGTGAACGCGCCGGCGAGCCGCACCTTCGAGCACTGTCGCGAGTGGGTGAGGGCCGGGCATCGCGTCACCGTCGTGACCTGCGCGCCGAACTTCCCGACCGGGCGCATCTTCGAGGGCTACTCGAACCGCGCCTGGTCGTGGGAGACGATGGACGGCATCCGCGTGCTGCGCGTCTGGACCTACGTCACCGCGAACGAGGGCTTCGCCAAGCGGATCGCCGACTACGCGAGCTACATGGTGTCCGCGGTGCTCGCGTCGCCCTTCGTGCGCGACGTCGACCTCGTGGTCGGCACCTCGCCGCAGCTGCTCACCGCGTGCGCCGCGCGCATCGTCGGCGCGCTCAAGCGCGTGCCCTGGGTGTTCGAGCTGCGCGACCTGTGGCCGGACTCGATCGGCGCGGTGGGCGCGGTGCGCCGGCCCGCGCTGCTCGGCCTGCTGCGCCGCCTCGAGGAGAGCCTCTACCGCAGCGCCGACGCGATCGTGTCGGTCACGCACGCGTTCCGCGGCACGCTGATCGAGCGCGGCTTCGACGGCGGGAAGATCCACGTGGTGACCAACGGCGCCGACCTGACGCGCTACGCGCCGCGCGCGAAGGACGCCGGGCTCGTCGAGCGGCACGGCCTCGCCGGCCGTTTCGTCGCCGGCTACATCGGCACGCACGGGATGGCGCACGCGCTCGACACGGTGCTCGACGCGGCCGCCCGGATGAAGGCGGCGCCCGGGGGCGACATCTTCCGCTTCGTGCTGCTGGGCGACGGCGCGAACAAGGCCGCGCTCGTCGAGCGCGCCCGCAACGAGGGCCTCGACAACGTCCTCTTCGTCGACACCGTCCCGAAGGACGAGGTCGTCCGGTGGTGGTCGGTGCTCGACGCCTCGATCATCCACCTGAAGCGCACGCCGCTGTTCACGACCGTGATCCCGTCGAAGCTGTTCGAATGCATGGCCATGGGCGTGCCCGTGCTCCACGGCGTCCAGGGCGAGTCCGCGGGCATCGTCGAGCGCGAGGACGTGGGGCTGACCTTCGAGCCGCAGAACGTCGACGCGCTGTGCGACGCGCTGCGCCGGATCGCGACCGACGACGCGCTGCGCGAGCGGCTGCGCGAGAACGGCCCGCGCGCCGCGCGCGGCTACGACCGGACGGCGCTCGCCGCGTCGATGCTGACGGTGCTGGAGCGGACCGCGCACCGGTCCGGTCCGCCGGCGATCGGCCGCGCGGACACGGCGACCTCGCGCGCGCCGGGCCGATGATCGACCTGCACTGCCATTACCTGCCCGGCGTCGACGACGGCGCCCCGGACCTGGAGACCGCGCTGAACCTGGCCCGCGCGGCGGCCGACAACGGCATCCTGATCGCGGTCCTGACGCCGCACGTGATGGCGGGACGCTGGGACAACCGGCGTAGCACGCTGGAGCCTGCGTTCGAGGCCTTCCGCCGCAGCGTCGACGACGCCGGCATCCCGCTCGAGCTCTACCTCGGCGCCGAGGTCCACCTGATGCCTGCCTCGCTCGGGCTGCTCGAGGTCGACGAGCTGCCGGTGCTGGGCCGCTGGGAGGGCAAGCGGGTGATCCTGCTCGAGCTGCCCGACGGCGGCGTGCCGGTGGGCGCGATGAAGGCCGTGGAGATCCTGAGGCGGCACGGTGCGGTGCCGATGCTCGCGCACCCGGAGCGCAACCGCTCGATCATGCGCGACATCTCGCGGCTCGAGCCCTTCGTCGACGCGGGCTGCCTGGTGCAGATCACCGCCGCGTCGGTCTGCGGCTGGTTCGGCGCACCCGCGAAGCGCGCCGCGCAGGAAATCCTCGACGCGGGCTGGGCGACCGCCGTCGCCACCGACGCCCACAACCTGCGCCACCGCCCGCCGGTGCTCGCCGAGGCCCGGCACGCGCTCACGCTGCGCTACGGCGAGGATGCCGCGCGCGAGCTGACCGAGCTCAACCCGCTGCTGATCGTCGCGGGTCGCGACGACGCGGCGCTGCCCGCCGGGCGCGACATCGAAGCGGTGCCGCCCGCGTGAGGCGGCATCCTCGCCCGCGGTCCGCGGGACGCTAGGAGTCTGGGCGGCAGAGCGCCACGAAGCCTGACTTGAGCGAGGCGTTTTTTGGTAGGTTTGAGTGCATGAGCGCGAGCTACCTGCCGTACGACCCCCAGCAGATGTTTCTGCTAC